>JBBQRR010000053.1:0-26416 GCA_038214655.1 Bacteroidia bacterium
CTTTTTCCCTTGTGTTTTGTAGCGTATTAACTTCATTTTTTTGTATAACTTGTTTATAACGTAAATATAATCATAATTATTTGATTATCAATTAGTTATATCGTTATTTGTTAACAATTTGATTTTTAGAACTCCCCTTAAATAAAAAAAACTGAAATACAGTGCCCGTCCCTTATTCATTACAATTTATTAAATATATTTGTTTAAACAAGCATGAGCTCAAATAAAGATAATAGCACAAGCGCGCAGGTGGTGATACCCTGCAAAGATTTGACAGCCGAAACGAATTTCTTTACCGAAATCGGTTTCAGGCTCGATAACATTTTTCCTTCCGACGACCCGGCCGCGGCTATTATGAGCGGGCACGGACTGAATATCAGGCTCGATAAAAATGCAAAAGGCGCCAGCGTTACCTTGCATATTCTTAGCGATAGTCCCGAAAAAATTAATGGCGCACAAAATGAATTTACCGCTCCGGGCGGAACGATTATTAAGGTGCTTCCAAAAACATTTGCATTAGATGTCCCACCCACGCAACACAAATTTGAAGTGCGGCGTTTGCGGGATAACGACCCCTGGGTAATTGGGCGCGCAGGCATGCTGTACCGCGATTTAATTCCGGACAGATTGGGCGGAAGTATTATTGCCTCGCACATTCGAATTCCAAACGGCGGACCGGTGCCCGATATGGTGCATTACCACACAATAGGATTTCAGTTAATTTTTTGTTACAGCGGATGGGTAAAATTGGTGTACGAAGACCAGGGCCCTCCTTTTATTTTGCACGCAGGCGATTGCGTTACGCAGCCTCCCGAAATACGCCACCGTGTTTTAGAAGCTTCTGATAATTTAGAAGTAATTGAAATTGGAGTACCCGCCTCGCACATGACTACCATAGACCACGAGATGGGGCTTCCCACAAAAAATTATTTACCGCAAAAAGAATTTAAGGGGCAAACATTTTGTCACCATAAAGCAAAAGATGCTGTTTGGAAAAATTGGCGCGTGCCGGGTTTTACTGCAAGGGATACAGGAATAAACGCAGCTACTAAAGGAGTAGCCTCGGTAATTGTTGCGCGCGCGGCAAGTGATAATGTGGCAGCACTACATATTACGCATACGGCCGACATACTTTTTACTTTTGTGATGAAAGGACATTTAGAACTTGCCGTTGAGGGTCAAGAGACCCAGAATTTAATGAACGGCGACGCCTTTGTTATATCTCCAAATATAAAATACAATTTTAGCAACTGCAGCTCTGATTTAGAATTGTTGGAGGTTGCTTTGCCCGGCGTTTAAAATAAGTAGTTATTTCATTTCCCGGTTTATTGCTATAATCCGCTCATTTTTCTCAAGCCCCTGAGAAAAAAGCCAACCAAGGCACGAATTTAAATTTGACTTTTTAGTATATTAGTTTTAAACAGTTGAAACCAATCCTTAAAACTTACGTAAACTACTATACAAAGAACGAACTGCGAAGGAAGATTAACAATGATTGAGCCATTGGCCAATCATACTAAATACTATGTCATGGAAGCAATTACCAAGTGGAATCGTTGGGCCAATGCCCATACCAATTTCTTTACTACTGCGCTTCGCGTGTTATTCGGCGTTTTTATATTTTTTAAGGGCATTTTATTTTTAGACCAAACCGAGTATTTGCTGCTTATTTTTAAAACTGTAAGCGGAAAAGGCGCGTATTTTATTTTGGTGCATTACGTGGCCATTGCGCATTTATGCGGCGGAGTTTTTATTGTACTGGGATTGCTTACACGCTTAGCGGCTCTTATACAGATTCCTATTTTAGCCGGAGCGGTTGCTGTAAATTTTATAGGAGCAATGGATTTTGCAAGCCTGGTACAAGCAACAGTTGCTTTTTTTGTGTGTATGTTTTTTTTCTTGTACGGCTCGGGTCGCCACTCGGTTGACCATTCTCTGAGGCTGCATGCCTGAAAGCAATTTAGAAACATAATTTTGTATCTTTCGCATGAATTAAAGAGATACCCATGCGTATAAAAATTTTTACATCCATCTTACTTTCTTCGCTTTGCTTTATATTGCAGGCGCAGAAATCCTCTAAAAAAGAAAATGCTGTTGCAGAAATAGAAAAAGTCATGGCCATGCAGGAGCTTGCCTGGAACGAAGGAAATGTAGAAAAATTTATGGAGGGCTACTGGAACAACGATAGTCTGAGTTTTGTTGGCAAAAGCGGCGTAACCTTTGGTTGGAAACAAACTTTGGCCAATTACAAAAAAAATTATCCCAACAAAGAAACCATGGGCATTTTGGTTTTTACATTGATAAAAAAAGAAAAACTGGGTCCCGAAAGTTATTTAGTAATTGGCAAATGGCATGTAACGCGTAAAGACGAAGTTGGCGGACATTTTTCTTTGGTGTGGAAAAAAATTAAGGGTAAATGGGTTATAATTAGTGATCATACAAGCTGAGTTTAAGGAGTTGGTATAAGTGTAAGGAGCTTAGAAATGCCAAAAGTCGTGCTCAAAAGTAAAAATATCATTCTTAATTCGATCTGATTCCAGTAAAGCATCTATTCCTTGTGCATATTGGTTTATATAGCGGTCGTACACATTGCTTTCTTTTACTGACACACCGTTAAACTGCCTCTTTAAAAAAATATCTTCAAAGGTGCGGCGCTCCGCATCATTGCGCGTGTTAAACACATCGGTACTTGCAAGCACAGGACTGCATTGCGGAAAATAAACCCAAAACAAAGATTTGTAATAATCCCTGTCTTCAATATATTCCATTGCGCAGAGGCCAAGTATGCGGCACTCGAGCACCGATTTTTGTTTATCAAAAAACCAATCTTTTTTTAAGCGAAACTTAGTAACTCTTTCGTAAATACTTACTGAGTCGCAACGCCATACTTGTGCAATTACCTCTTCGCCTTTATCATTTACCTCGTAATTAGGGGCGCTGTCGCATTTCATAAATTTCTCGCGTACTTTTGCAAGTTCTAGTGGAATTAAAAATTCCTCATCCGCAAAAGCAATTATCTCTCCTTTAAAAATTGCTCTCCTAAGTGTTTGCAGCAACGAACTTCTTCCGCTTACTTCATCAATAGGATAGTAGAGCGGCTGATTAATTTTTTCGCGCAAATCAATATCGCGCCAAACTCTTTTCTCCCAGCTTACATCGGCCTCGCGCAGATGGGTAGGCTTAATTATACGACGTGCGGGTGTATGCTCTTTGGTATAAATTCCATCTTTAAAATCTCCGGGCTGAAACACGCTGCCAACCTGAGCGCGCGTACATACCGCCACTATCAGTATGCACGCTGTTAAAATTATTTTTTTAATAACGTTCATTTTTTAATTTCTAACTTTTAAAGTAACACCCGGAATATTTCTTGTTACTCCGTCGGGACCAACTGCTTGCACATTGTCAATATATATTTTGCTCCCGGTTTTTACTCTTGAAAGCGCCGTTTTCATTTCCTGCGTCATACCCGGGCCTTTATTTGAGCCAAACACCGGCTGGCCATTTACAATAGCCGTAAACTCGAAGGAGATTACTTTAAAGTTCGCTTCAAATTCAAAATTCTCTAATTTGGCAACTACAGCGTTTATGCTAGAGGCATCCATGCGTTTAATTTCGCCTCCGCTTTTACCGCCAATCATAGTAATCGGATTTGGAATTCGCCTAACACGAAACACTGCGCTGCCTTGCGGCTTAACTGTTCCACCGGCATTTGAGGCCACATTTATTTTTCCTTCTTTTGTTTCGCTGGTTGCTTTTACAATATATTTTCCGTTACCCGCGGGCTTTACTGTTATTCCGCCACCACTTCCGCTAACAATTAAATTACCGGGAGCAATTCCCGCTGCCGAAACAGCAACCGGGTTATCCACTCCAATGTAAAATACATTCATCTTCTCGGGCGAAACCGCAACAGCCGGAGCAGCCACTGTATATTTTTGTTCGAACTTATATAACTTATAGCTGTCGTCGGGTTGTTTAAATCTTATTACGCCTTTGTAGTTCTGATCGCCCACACCTTTTGCCTCGCTTAATTTTCCCACACCGTTAACTAAGGGAACGGGTATGCCGCCTTCAACTTTACCGGTAACAGTATCGTAACTTGTGGGGTTAAGAATAATCTGCATGTTCTCAGGTTTAAAATCGCTCGACGAAGCCGCCAGAAAAATATCGGCATTATAATTATCGCCACTTTGTATATAACTTGACTGAGCTACTACTTCTGCGTTGAGTTCATTAAACACGTGTTGCTTTTTAATAAATGCCTGAGAGAACTGACTTAAAATTTCTCCTTCAATATTTTTTAAGTCGGCCTGCATTTTAGAAATGTTGGTGATAACACCCGCTGTTGGCAAATGATAAAAGTTAAGCATCTCCCACGACACCGGTACATCATCTTCCGTCTCGCCGGTGGATGTTGGCTTCATGGCGTCTATCTTACTTATCAGGGTTTCGTAATCGGCTTTCAGCAGTTTAGTGCTTTTATCTTTCTGCATATCCTGCACCATTTTCATCAGCTTATCGTGCACGTTTTGTATTTTATCGCGCAGCTCGGCGGCTGTAAATTTTCCATTTACGGGTTGCCGCTCGTCGTCGCCTATTAATTTATGCGTAGGAATATCGTAATTATCTTTTGCCTCAAGATAACGCAGGCGCATGGTATCGCCGCCGGGGTTACCGTCTACATCGGCAATGATGGGGTGCTTCAGGCTTTCCATGTGCTCGTACAGTTCCATAGTTAATTTACGCGCCTCAATGGCTTTGTTAAAATACGGAGCAGCGCTTGGCGTTTCCTTTTTGGCTTCTTCAAACGCCTTCATCATGCGAATGGTGTTATCGCTGAAGTTTTTGTTTGTTCGCTCTAAGCTTTCGTTAACGGTAACAAACGCCTTCAAAATATCTTTTGATACGTTCATTGCCAGAAGTGCGGTAAGTACCAGGTACATCATACCTATCATCTTCTGCCTGGGTGTTTCTTTTCCTCCTGCCATGGCTTTTAGTTTTGGTGTACAGGTTAGAACGCGGGAAGGGATGAAAAGATACAGGGGGGGGTATGGATTTTTGTTTAAAAGTGCTAAAAGTACTCTACTACTCCATAAATATTTTCAAACATAGATTGAGTTTACGCTTAGAGAGGGAGCTTTTTTTATATTCTATTTTAATTTTTAATTTTTCTAGAAGCAATTTTTCCAAATCCACTTGTTCATAGATAGAGTAAAATTTAATCATCTCATTACTCTCTTTATAGCAGTAAACCTTTCTCGAGTTAATTTCATTATTTGCAATTTTCTTCGCAGCAATATTGGTATACAGCAAAAGGTTTATAAAATTTCTGAATTTGCGAAGAAAGTACTGATGATCTGTTTTGTAATCAATTATAATTATTGATTTTTGCCTACAGAGGTATTCCTCAATACTTGAGGTACCATTAATCAATGCTTCTAAAGCCATATCAGCCATAATATTAGGGAACGCACTATCGACCATGGCCAGATTCAATAACTGGCTTCTGTTTTGAAATCTTTGATATAATAATTGATGCTTACTTCGTATATCTTCGATTTTCTTAAAAGAATAAACTTCATTACAATGATAACTAATAGGACACTCCATTAAAACCAAGTCTATCAAATTAAGGAATTCATTCTGATGAGCCTTTCCCTTATTTTTTTCATGCAATCTACTTTTCATCATTTTTGAGAGTATTTATTATGCAAATATACAAATTTTATGACCCTTAAAGTCCGTTGACTTATAAGCCACAGAAATTTACCTTTATCCTGTGGATATTAAGCTAAAAATTGGGCAAAGAATAAGAGAATTACGAAAAGAACTCGAATTATCTCAAGAAGCGCTTGCTTATAAGGCAGAAGTTGACAGAACCTATATTACTGATGTTGAAAATGGTAGAAGGAACGTTTCCGTTGAAATTCTTACAAGAATTATTTCTGCTTTAGACGTTTCCTACTCCAAATTTTTTAATTCTAAAGAATTTAAAAAGTGAGCCAAGCATACTATCATTCCACTATAGATGCCTTCTTAAAAAAAGATTCGCTTAAAATTTTAGGAGAGCTTAATTTAAGAGGAACAGAGTTTGTTAGTCAATACGGTGATGTAGTTATTTCTTGGGAGAGTAGTATTGAAATATTAAAACAATCATTCCTCGAACTTTAAGAGATAAATTCTGACTCTCTTAATTGGAGTTTTCTTTTAGAATATGAAATACCAAGGCTGGCAAGCAGAATAGACGCCGTAATTCTTGCCAACGATTTAATATTTGTTATTGAATTTAAATATGAAAGGAAAAAATATGAGTTGGCTGATATTAGACAAACCGAAGACTATGCCCTTGATTTACATGATTTTCATCTTGAAAGTAGAAATAGAATACTCATTCCAATACTTCTTGCCCCAAAAGCAAAATCTGCTCCAGTCGAAATAAATTATGTTTCTGATTACAACATACATCGATGCCTTAAGGCAAATTCAACGAATTTATCAGAAATTATTTATGCGACATATTTAAAATTACATAATTCTTCTTCAAGTAAAATTAATTTAAGGGATTGGGAGAAAAGTGAATATAAACCTACACCTACGATTGTTCAGGCCGCTAGGGTTCTTTTTGCTGGAAAAAAAGTTGAATCAATTTCTAAATCTGACGCAGATACAATTAATCTTACCAAAACAACTCAGTATCTAATTACAAAAATTAAAGAAGCTAAAGATCATAATAAAAAAATAGTATGCTTTGTAACTGGAGTACCAGGTGCTGGAAAAACTCTAGTTGGGTTAAATATTATTCATGAAAAAGAAGTATACGGAGGTCAAGAATTTGACACTTCTTATTTCTCAGGAAATGTTCCTCTAATAAAAGTTTTAACTGAGGCTCTTGCCCGAGATCACTGGAAAAGACAATTAGACTCATATAAATTAACCAAAACAGGAAAGCGGCCTACAAAAGAGGATTCTGTGAGAGAGATAAAAGCAAAAATACATAATTTGCACACTTTTATTAAAGACGGAATTAGGAAAGAAACGCCTCCCGCTGAGAGAATTGTTGTTTTTGATGAAGCTCAACGGTGCTGGGACGCAACTCATTTCTACAATCAATCTAAAAGAAATCAAAACAGGGAGACTAAACCCTTTGCTCTTCAGCAAAAATCAGAAGCAGAGTTACTATTTGAATTCATGAATCGACATGACGGATGGGCAGTAATTATAGCTCTTGTTGGAGGCGGGCAAGAAATCAATACAGGTGAGGCAGGAATCTCGGAATGGGGTAGAGCACTAAAAAATAAATACTCAAATTGGGAAGTGCATATTTCACCTAAACTTCTTCTAGGCGATTCCGTAACAGCAGGCAAGACTTTATTTGAAAAGACACCAGGAAAAATTAGAGTGCATGAAAATTCTTCACTGCACTTGGAAGTTAGCCAGCGATCTTTCAGATCGAATAATTTAAATGCTTGGGTTAATGCAGTAATTGATAATGACTTTTCACTTGCAAATAAATTATCTGGAGAAATTCAGAAGAATTACCCACTTTTAATTACAAGAGATTTAAAAAAAGCTAAGACTTGGTTACGAAATAAAATATCTGGGACAAAAAGGGTTGGATTACTTGCAAGCTCGGGTGGTTTAAGATTACGCCCCTTTGGTCTTTTTGTAAAAGAAGAAATAAACGTACCTTACTGGTTCCTTAATGATGAAGAAGACGTTCGTTCTTCCTATTATTTGGAAATAGCTGCTACTGAGTTTGCTGTTCAAGGTTTAGAATTAGACTGGATTGGACTTTGCTGGGATGGAGATTTAAGAAGAGATAATAACCAATGGGATTTTAAAAGTTTCTCTGGAACAAGTTGGCATAGAGCTGGCGTTGACAGCCCTGTTGACCGTCAATACATATTAAATAAATACAGGGTATTACTCACAAGAGCAAGAGAAGGGTTGATAGTATTTATTCCAGAAGGAGATTCACAAGACCAAACAAGATCGCCAGAAATTTACAACCCAATTTATGATTACCTAAAGTCCTGTGGTCTTTTAGAAATATAATTCTCATTCGTCAATTTTTTCGGACGATTGCATTACTTCCCGATACAAAACTTCCCAAAAATATTGGCAAGCAAGTCATCACTATGCACCTCACCGGTAATCTCACCAAGTGCTTCCAGCGCGTAGCGTATATCCTGCGCAAGCAAATCGGTTTCTATTTTTTACTCTTGCCTTTTTTTAACTGCAAAGTACTTTTTGCATTTAATTTTGTTACTACTTTTTTGCCGGTTCGCGCTTCTAATTCTTTAAGGGCAACTTTGGCAACATTACCACCTTGTGCGGCAACTTTTTTACTTTCTTCAAATGTATTTGGGCTTACCGCCTCAGAAATATCTTTTGTTGATGCTTCGGCAAGCATACTTAAAATCAATTCTGTATTGGTCATGTTATCCCTCAGGTTTTCTTTTTTTAAACCCTTAAGTATTTTATACTCTTTAGTTGTTTTGCCTGTCCATGCTTTGGTAATAATATCCGTAAGGGTTGCAAACTGTACTCCGGCTTTTAATCCTCGATTTTTCCATTCATCTGTAAGCTCTTTTCGTATCTCAATACTTTTAAGGCGTTGGTTAATCCAGTTTTGCGAGTACCCAAGTGCTAAGTACTGCTCTAAGGCACGGTCAATGCTAAGCTCCGGATCCTGCATTTCATCCAGTCTTTCAGAGGCAACTTGTGCTAGCCAAAGTTTAAAAGGCTCTGCTTTTGGCGAGGGTATAGATTGTATTAATCTGAAAAGTTGTTCGGTATCAGCAACGTCAGTTTTATAAAATTTACCATCTGCCGCCTGCATTTTCAGTTGTCCGACTTTTTCGGACAACTCGCTTCCTTCCTTTTTTAACTTTACTTTTAAGTCGTTCCAGTATTTTCTTGGTCTGTCGCTATTGGTTAAAACCTCAATAACATCAACTATAGAAAAAAACCATTTTTCCTGGTCTTCATACCAGATGGTACGAACTTTTTTGTCTTCAAATATTTGTATTGCGTTTTGTTGTTTCATGGTAGATTACCTAACAAAGCTAAAAATTACCTGTTAATTGCCAGCAAAAAAATGGAGGATGTTAATATTTAATTTGTGCTTACTTCCCGATGCAAAACTTCCCAAAAATATTGGCCAGCAAATCATCGCTGTGTACCTCACCGGTAATGGTGCCGAGGGCTTCCAGCGCGTAGCGTATATCCTGCGCAAGTAAATCCGTCTGTATGTTTTTGCCAAGGCCTTCGGCTACTCGGTACAAAGCAGTGTTTGCTTTGCGCAAAGCATCGGCGTGGCGCGCGTTGGTTACAACGGTTTCGGTAATGTTTACCGTGCGGTTATCAAACAGCGCAACTAGTTTTAATTTTAAATCTTCTAAATACAAATGCGTTTTGGCCGAGATGAATAATAAATTTTCAGTGCCCGCAAATTCTTTTTGCAGCTCGTCAAAATTTTCGGTATCAATTTTATTGCAAACCGGCAAAATTTGCGAGGTGCCCGCAATGCCTTTTATTTTTTGCAATTCCACAATCAAATCTTGCTTACTCAACTCATGCGCATCAAACAAATAAATAATTATGGCCGAGTTTCTCATGGCATCCAAAGCCTTGTTCACTCCTATCTGCTCAATAACATCACTCGTATCGCGTATGCCTGCCGTATCAATAAATCTAAATAGCACGCCTTCAATGGTCATCTCATCTTCAATAGTATCGCGCGTGGTGCCCGGTATTTCACTTACAATAGCACGCTCGTCATCCAACAAAGCATTAAGCAAAGTACTTTTGCCCGCATTGGGTTTACCAACTATAGCAACCGGAATTCCATTCTTAATTACATTGCCCACCTCAAAACTTTCAATAAGGCGGTCTAAAATATTTTGTATGCTGCCAATTAAATTTTTTAACTCCGTTCTATCCGCAAACTCAACATCCTCTTCGCTAAAATCAAGTTCAAGCTCAATCAACGATGCAAAGTCAATTAATTTAGCGCGTAACGTTTTTATTTTATTGCTAAACCCCCCGCGCATTTGTTGCATAGCCACCTGGTGACTAACAGCCGAGTTAGAATAAATTAAATCGTTAACGGCCTCGCTCTGCGATAAATCAATTTTTTTATTTAAAAATGCCCGCAGCGTAAACTCGCCCGGGTTAGCCATGCGCGCACCCTGTTTGCAAAGTAATTGTATAATTTGCTGTTGTATAAAACGGCTGCCGTGGCAAGAAATTTCAATACTATCCTCGCCCGTGTACGAATGCGGATTTTTAAAAACAGAAACCAGCACCTCGTCCACAATAACCCCGCCCGCGCAAATAAAACCGTAATGTATGGTATGTGTTTTTTTATTTTTTACCGCGTAGGGTTTTTGCTCTTTGGTAAAAAAAACTTTCTCTAAAACATCAAATGCCTTGGGCCCGCTTAAACGCACAAGAGCAATAGCCCCTGTGCCATGCGCCGTAGCAAGGGCAACAATGGTGTCTTTATTAAGTAGGTTGTACTGCATAGAGGCTCTAAAATAAGAAAAAATATTGAGTTTAAGGTAAAGTGTGGTTGGGCGTGTTTTGGATTTATCTGGATGATTTGGGCGTTACCGCGAGATGGCATTAAGAAACCGATTCTTAAAAATGGTATTGCGCCACTCGCGGTCAGGCTGCTGCGGGGTTCCGCTTTTTGCAGTAACAGCATCTACTTTCACAAAACCTATTTACTTATCAGAAGATTCTGATACTATCCTTAATTTTTAAAGGCAAAAGAGCCCCTGCGGGCCCGCTGCATCCTTAACGCGAATACAAGTTTATCGCTATTAAAATGTTGTATTTGCGTAAGGGATACAAAAGGCCCTCCGCCGCGGCGGAGGGGTTCTTTTTGGGGCGAGGCTTCTGCTCGCTCCAAAAAAACGGCACCCTTTTGCAGCCCGACCGCGCCCGAAAGCTTTATCGAAGGAAAATCGAAGTGCGGGGATACGCCCAAATCAACTATCACTGTAACGCCCAAATTACCCAACCCAATATGGCCCAAAACACCCTGATTATTTGCCAACATAATCGCATATTTCGGCCAATCTTTATATCTTAGCACCCTCTAAAAAACGAACTATGAGCGTACTGGTAAATAAAAACTCGAAAGTAATTGTGCAGGGCTTTACAGGCGGCGAAGGAACTTTTCATGCCACCCAAATGATTGAATACGGCACCAACGTTGTTGGCGGCGTTACCCCCGGAAAAGGCGGCACCAAACATTTAGATAAACCCGTGTTTAACACAGTTGCCGACGCGGTTAAAAATACCGGCGCCGATGTTTCCATAATTTTTGTTCCGGCCCCCTTTGCAGCCGATGCAATTATGGAAGCCGCAGACGCAGGCATTAAAGTTATTGTATGTATTACCGAAGGCATACCCGTTAAGGATATGATTTACGTTAAAGAATATATTAAAGGAAGAGCTTGCCGTTTAATCGGTCCAAATTGTCCGGGCATAATTACAGCGGGCGAAGCAAAAATTGGCATCATGCCCGGTTTTGTTTTTAAGAAAGGAAAAATTGGTATCGTTTCTAAATCAGGAACATTAACATACGAAGCAGCCGACCAGGTTGTAAAAGCAGGCTTAGGAATTACCACGGCCATTGGCATTGGCGGCGATCCAATTATTGGAACCACCACAAAAGAAGCGGTTGAACTTTTAATGAACGACCCCGAAACCGAAGGCATTGTTATGATTGGAGAAATTGGCGGTCAGCTGGAAGCTGAAGCCGCACGTTGGATAAAAGCAAACGGCACCAAGCCCGTTGTTGGTTTTATT
Source organism: Bacteroidia bacterium (assembly GCA_038214655.1). Classification (GTDB taxonomy): domain Bacteria; phylum Bacteroidota; class Bacteroidia; order B-17B0; family Aurantibacillaceae; genus PALSA-968. The sequence continues at coordinate 11,827 of JBBQRR010000053.1, forward strand.
GCCGGACAAACAGCACCCGCAGGCCGCACCATGGGCCACGCCGGCGCAATTGTTGGCGGTAAAGACGATACAGCAGCAGCAAAAATGCAAATTATGCGCGAGTGCGGCATTCATGTGGTTGAGTCGCCCGCCATTATTGGTATTACGATGGCGGCTGTGCTTAAGGGCGAGAAAATTCCTGCTTAAAATGTTCATCCCCTCGCCGTAGGATTTGTCCCCCGCTGGAGGGGGAAGTTCACGCAAGTGAACGGGGGAGGTGAAATAAACTCGCCACCACTTCGTTAAATAAAAATGATGAAGCTAAAGTTATTACTCTCTATTCTTATTTTTTCCTGCCGCATTTTTGCGCAGGATAACTTCTACGACAAACTCATCGCCTCGGCACTTGCGCAAACAAAAAAAGAAGTTGTGTACGACGCAGCGTATTGCCAGATAAAATATCCGGGCGGCGATGTGCCCGAGGGCAAAGGCGTTTGCACCGATGTGGTGATACGCTCTTACAGAGGCATTGGAATTGATTTGCAGAAAGAAGTACACGAGGACATGGCGAAAAATTTTTCGCTCTACCCAAAATACTGGAAACTAAAAAAACCCGATACAAACATCGATCACCGTCGCGTGCCAAACTTAATGGTGTACTTTAAAAGAAAAGGCGCGGCATTAGCAATAAGCGATAAAGCAGAAGATTACAAACCCGGAGATTTAGTGTGCTGGAATTTACAAAACAAAAAAACCGACGGCGGCATTACGCACATAGGCATTGTAACAAATATAAAAGGAGAAGGCGGCCGCTATAAAATTGTACACAACATTGGCGGCGGCAATAAATTGGAAGATATGCTTTTTGATTATACTATAATTGGGCATTATCGCTTTAAGATGTAGTTTATTTTTCAAAACCCCTCTGTCACCTAACGGTGACATCTCCCCTTAAAGGGGAGATGTCACGCAGCGACAGAGGGGTACAAAAAACCCTGCGCCGATAGAAGCGCAGGGTTTTTTATGCTTTTAATTTTCTAATAAAAGAAATTCTCGGAAATTACTTTTCCGTCTTTTACGCCAAACACGCAGATTTCTTCTAATTTCATGCGGCCCATACCTTTCATATCGGCATCCAGCATACATGTGATGCTGAAATAATTTCCGCATACAATAGGGTCGCCAAAAAAACCATCGTGCACTTTTTCGATAGCGGCAGCAAAGTGTTTTCCTTTTTCAAGTACTGCTGCTTTTCCAACGGCGTTTGGGTTTGGAGAGCCCGCGGGTTCTGTGCTGGTTACGTTATCTGCAAATAATTCCTGTTGCGCCTCAAGTACTTTTCCGGTGCGACACAGTTCTACTAATCGGTTTGCTACTTCTTGTGTTGTCATTTTGTTTTTATTTAGGGTTTATTTATTTAAAATCAATACAGATTTCTACTAACGCTATAAACCTACAACAAATTGTTCAAATACTACGTTAAATAAAAGCAATCATTTTAATAAGAAAAGTAAATAAGAGGTTTCCTGTTTTTTTTAGTTATACCCTTTATTTTAATTGGGAACAAATTTTATCGGTAGCGCCGATTTTACTTTGCATGTACGAATTTATTTTGGCGGATATCTTTTTTCTTTTCTCTTCATTTGAAAGAAGTTCGCTGCAAAAAGCAAAGAGCTCCGCTTCGTTGTGTACCGGTTTTCCAATTCCCAGTTCATCTGCTTCATGTGCTTCTACAAATTTATTATAGTTGGGGCCAAAGGCTACAGGCACATTGTGCGCAAATACTTCTAAAATATTATGTATGCCATTGTTGAAGCCGCCGCCCACATACGCAAGCGTGGCGTATTGGTATATTTGAGAAAGCATTCCTACTGTATCAACAACTAAAACATCTTTATCAGCAAAATTTCCATCGGTATATTTTGCAAAACTCAACTCCGAATTTTTTACACGGCTTATTGTTCCGGTAAGAGAAGTTTCATCAATTTCGTGCGGAACGATTACTAATTTTAAAGTTTCGAATTCTCTTTTTAAATTTTTTACGGCAGTTAACATAAGTTCTTCATCCTTGGGCCAGCTGCTACCCGCAACAAGTACAGGAAATGTGCCGCAAAATTTTTCGATCTCCGGAAACGACTTTTTATTTTGTGCAATTTGCATCACCCTGTCAAAACGGGTATCGCCCGCCAATTCTCCGTTAGTAAAACCGTGCTGTTTTAAAAGATTTAACGAATCTTCATCCTGTACAAAAAGCATTCTAAAAGTTTTTAGGGCCTTAAAAAAGTTTTTGCCGTACCATTTAAAAAAATGCTGACCCGGCCTGAACACGCCGCTTACCAGATAGGTTGGAATTTTTTTCTCATTCAGCTCTGCCAGATAGTTTAACCAAAATTCGTACTTCACAAAAACTGCAGCACTTGGTTTTACAAGTTCAATAAATTTTTTTGCATTGTTCTTAAAATCAATCGGCAAATAAAAAATCGCATCCGCATGTTCGTAGTTTTTTCTATTCTCGTATCCTGAAGGAGAAAAAAAAGTAAGTACAATTTTTACATTTTGCTGCTTTAATTTTTCCAACACCGGCCTGCCCTGTTCAAATTCACCCAACGAGGCGCAGTGAAACCAAATTACTTTATCGCCCGCCTTAATTTTTTCGCCTAAAGTTTTTTCTATGTGAACAAAAATATTTTTACGGCCGTCCACCCACAGTTTTGCTTTATGCTTAAATAAAGAAGCAAACTTTATAAAAAGAAAATAAAAAAAAATGCCGCAATTATAAAACCACATACTAGTAGTAATAAAAGTCTTTGGGTGCTTTTTTATACAAAGGCAATAACCAGCCAAACCGAATGCCGTATAATATATCCAAACGCGAAGCCCCGTCAGAAGCCATGGTATCGTACTGATAACCGCGCAAGCCTTTTGTAAATCCTTCCTGAATTTCGAAGCCCGCATAAAAATTGGCAATCCTGTTTTGGCTCATAAACAAATAACCCAAAAACTGACTTATTACCGGGCCGCCCGTTAATCGGTCATAGCCCTTCACTAAATTACCTCCTATTTGCGGCAGCGTGTGCCCAACATCATAAATATTTATTTTATGCCTTATATAACCCACCCCAATCATTGCCATTAAACCCGAGTTTTTATTATGCCCCAACTTATTAAATACTTTACCAAAAAGCGCATATACATTCCAGCCTCTTTCGTTTAACCTAAAAGTAGCGGGATTGCCGTTAACATCCGTAATTGTATTATTTGAATTTACCAGATTGGTCATTACATGCTCTCTAATTCTGGTGCCAAAAAAATAATTTCCCTCTACACCAAAAATAAAATTTTTACCTGTTTTAAATAATACAGGCATTCCGGCATTTATGCTGTAACCAAATCTTTTAGCCATGTCGCCTCCGGGCAATTGCCCGCTCATATGCACGCCAACAATTACAAGCCGGTAAACCGAGTCTTTAAGGCTTTTTTTCTGCGAAAATAGCTGTGCACTAAAAAAAACTAATAAAACTGTATAAAGTACTAACTTCTTCATTTTAAGGAAACGAAGATACGCCAAAATATTGTGTTATGCCTCTGTAAGAGCGGCCATTTACCCTTTTTTAACGAATAAAAGCCCTGTTTTAAGCCTTTGCGGTTATAAAAAGTAAAGCCTATTTTTACAGTAATTATGTACAAGCTCTTAGGCTTTTTTTGGAAATACAATGTGCCACGCTGGTCTATACTTTGTATTGATATTATTATCTGTGCTTTTGCCCTTACGCTGGCTTTTTTCCTGCGATTTAATTTTGCATCCATACCACCGCACGAGCTAAAAAATTTTCCGATAGCATACACCTTGGTATTATCTATCCGGCTGCTTAGTTTTCTTATTTCAAAAACATACAAAGGCGTGGTGCGTTATACGGGCGCACGCGATAGTCTCCGCATTTTAGGAACCATACTAATTGGCAGCGTAGTACTTTTTTTTGTAAATATTATTACGCGTTTTGTAGCCGGCAAATATTACATACCGCACTCGGTAGTGGTTATTGATGCCTTGTGTACCATGTTTATAATGATTTCATCGCGCCTTGCCGTAAAAGCCATTTACTTTGAAAACAAAAATCCCGAGCGCGAAAAAATTAACGTGCTTATTTACGGCGCCGGCGAATCGGGCATCATTACCAAGCGCACTTTAGACAGAGATGCGGCCGTTAAATACAAAGTGTTTGGTTTTATTGATGATGATCTTAAGAAAAAAGGCAGAAGTTTGGAAGGCACTTTTATTTTTGCGCCCGATAAACTGGAAGAGCTTATTAAAGAAAATAATATTGAAACAGTTGTAATTTCTATTTTAAATATTTCGGCCTCGCGCAAAAATGCCCTTATAGAAACTTGCCTGCATTATAACGTTAAAGTTTTAAGCGTACCACCGGTTACCAAATGGATTAACGGCGAACTAAGTTTTAACCAGTTTAAAACTGTAGCCATTGAGCAATTGCTTGAGCGCGATGCTATAAAACTGGATGTAAGTTTAATTGAACAGCAGGTACAAAACAAAATTATTTTGGTAACAGGCGCTGCCGGCTCTATTGGCAGCGAGTTGGTGCGACAAATATTACGCTTTCATCCCAAGAAAATTATTTTGCTGGATAATGCCGAGAGCCCGCTACACGAAGTGGAGCTTGAACTAACAGATAAATTTCCGGCCTCGCAATTTGAAATAGTGATGGGCGACGTACGGAACATAGAACGCATGCAAAATGTTTTTAAAACATTTAAGCCGCAGGTAGTGTATCATGCAGCCGCATACAAGCATGTACCTATGATGGAGAATAATCCTTCCGAATCTATTCTTACAAATGTTTTAGGAACAAAAATAGTTGCGGAATTAGCAGTTGAATATAAAGTCGAGAAATTTGTTTTAATCTCAACCGACAAAGCCGTTAACCCAACCAATGTAATGGGCGCAAGTAAGCGCATTGCCGAAATTTTTACACAGGCTTTAGGAAAAACTTCTCAAACAAAATTTATTACCACCCGTTTTGGAAATGTTTTAGGAAGCAACGGCTCTGTGATTCCTCGCTTTAAAAAACAAATTGAACAAGGTGGCCCGCTTACTGTAACCCATCCCGATATCACCCGCTACTTCATGACAATTTCAGAAGCTTGCCAACTTGTATTAGAAGCCGGTTGCATGGGTAAGGGCGGAGAAATTTTTGTATTCGACATGGGCAAGCAGGTAAAAATATCCGACCTCGCAAAAAAAATGATAAAACTAAGCGGCCTTACCGAGGGGCGCGACATACAAATAATTTATACAGGCTTACGCCCCGGAGAAAAATTGTACGAAGAACTTTTGGCGGATGCCGAAAATACTTTGCCCACGCATCACCCGCAAATTTTAATTGGCAAAGTTAAAGAGTACGGCTTTGAAGAAGTAAAAACAAAAATTGAAAACCTGATTACTTTATTTGACGGGCAAAACAATGTTGAAATTGTTAGTCGGATGAAGGAGCTGGTACCCGAATTTAAGAGTAATAATTCTGTTTTTGAGAAACTGGATAGCTAGTCGCTCCACTTAAAAATTAAAATCTCACCTTCATCAATGCAGGGAACCAGCATGATGTTATTGTAAATATCGAAATCGCTAGGACTTTTTAAATCAGGAATATCGCTTATTACAGATGCGCTTTTTGCTTCGATATCTACTTCCCAAATTTTTCCGTGATTAAAATCTCCTCCCCAATCGCTTACTATTAGTTTGCCATTGTGCATTTTTAATCCGTCGAGGTGCCCAATCTGATCTACAATTACACTTACGGCGTTTGTTTCTAAATCGTAGGCATACAAATGGCCCTTTTTGTTTTCTTTGTTAGAGAAGCCGCATACATACACTTTTCCTCCATTCACACAAATACCATTGGCGCCCTCCATACTTTTTTTAGACAGATTAAAAATTTCTTTCGATTTAATAATTACCGCATACATATCATGTTGATTGGTGGCAGTAACCAATAAAGTATTCTCCTCCAACATGGCCACATCATTTAAAAAAACAGTTTTGTCGGTAAAAGCAATTTCATCTGTTTTTTCTCCGGTAGCAATGTCCACAACTACTATGCGATCTATATCCGTAATGTAAAGAGATGTTTTATCGTGACAGATTCCCTTTGGCGCGTTTAATTTAAAATTTTTGTTTACCCTTTTTTTATCCGAAAGATGTTTGATTGGGCATTTATATAAAACTCCGTCGCTGTCTAAATCAGAAGGGCGCATTTCTTTACCAATGTCCGCAACATAAACTGTTTCAGAATCAACTATACAAACGCTTTCGGGATGTTTAAAGCCGCCTTCTTTTTTTACAAACGTAAATTTTGTTTGCGCTGAAAGAAAAACAGGTAAGAAAAAAATAAAAAAGTACCTTTTCATAAGGATATCCGGAGGCAAAATATGTTTTATTCTTTTAATCATGTGAACGCTTGCTCCGGATTATACCATGACTGTTTATTGTTTGATATAGGAATGGCATAAATATAACAATTTTTATTCCAAATTGTTATTCATCAAGCCACATATAGCCCGGTATAATGCCTGATTTAAAGGTACTTACAAGGGTACCATCGGATTTATAGCGTAAAATACTGCCATTTTGGTTATAATCTATAGCATCGGCAATATAAATTGTTCCATCATCCGGGTCAATACATAAGCCATAAAAAACACTTGCTCCCTGCACTATGAGAGGCGTTATAGGAATTGAAGTAGCCGTGATTGGGATTTTATATAAATCACTAAGCAAACAATACAAAACATCACCACTTCCATTTATGCTTAAATGTGTAACAGAGTTATGAATGGTTTGCAAAGAAATATCGCTTTCGATTGAATCTGTAAGTGGATTTATTTTAACCAATCGCGAAGGAATATTATTTACAGAATCGGCATTGCAACTTACCCACAATTTTTCGTTTTTATCTTTTACAATACAGTCGTTTGTTGCGTTTACAAAAATGCTGTCGTAAAGCAAATCGGTAGAGGCGTTAATTACGTACACATATTTTTTTCGTTGGTTGCACACATAAACTTTTCCGTAGGATTGTGCCATTTGTTCGGTCCAGCCATCCAAGCGAATAGTTTTACTTATTGAATTTGTATTTACATCCAGCACTTGTATATAATTAGCTACGTTATTATTTAATTGAAGATTGCTAACATATGCTTTGTTGTTACTCACAAATTCTATATAGCGTGGAGAAATAAATCCGCTGATGGAAGCACGCTTGATGAAATTTTTATCGGTCACAACAATTTTACCTGAGTGATTTACCGCCCAAAAGTAATTGCCGTTAAATTTTACACCACTTTGCACCACATCACCAATGTATTGGTTAGAATTTGCCGGGCCATATACATCCGGAATAACAGAGCCGCTTAAAGGATCAAACAAAGTTATTGTGGCGTTGCTTCCGTTAAAATTTCCTTCGTTGCAAATAAGTAAGCGCTTGCTTGTGCTTATGCTTCCTGTAGCTGTTGGCTTTACAGGAGGAACATCTTTTTTGCAAGAGAATACAAGGATTCCAAGCAAAGCAAAAACAACATATTTTTTCACAAATATCATTCGCTAACAATTATTTTTTTTGTTATAATTTTCTTATCAGATTTTACTTCGATAAAATAAATACCCGCATCTAAATCCCTTACATCAATCTTGTTTACGTTATTGACTTTATAAAGTTCGTTTCCGGTCAAGTCCATAATACGTAATTCAAAATTTACTGCCGGCAATTTTATATTTACAAACTCTTTTGCAGGATTTGGGTACACCACAAAAACATCTTCTGCATTTTCTTTAACCGAATTTGTTATATCGTGTATTACACCAACCGCATCCAAATCAAAACCGCTTGATGCAAATGCTGTGGGCCAGGGATCATTTATTTTATTGCTATTTATATCATAGGTGGCATAAGAGGCGTTAATACTTCCAACAACATCAATAATTTTTACATGCGTAATGGCATTTATATTTAAGCCGCTTATACCTTGTAATTCCAACAAATCAAACGGTGTACCGTACAATGCACGGTATTTCCCTGCCAAATTATTTACCAATGAAGTATTGCTCAGGCCAAAAGACCCGGTTTGCGCTGTATCCTGAATATTGCAAGTTGCAGGGAAACGGAAAAAATTAATTCCATCGCTACTCACCTCCACAAATCCAAATTCTAAATAATCATCGCTGAACGAATTTTCGAAAACCGCAAAATCGGGTCCGGGGCCATCCGTAATTGCATTTTGAAAAGTGCAGATTGCTATTCCTCCGTCGCCCAAACTAACCACACCATTATCAGCTTTAGCAATAACCTTACTGCTATCGCCAACTGTTGGATAACCGCCTGCAGAATTTGAAATATCTTTTAAGCCTTTGGTTATATTACAGAAAGTTGCCCAGTTTATAAAGGCGCTGCTGTCCTTATGCATAGCCGTGGTACCCGCCTGCCCCACGGGTGGGGCAAACTGGGCCACAGTTAGCAAGGGTAATACCAATAAACAAAAAAGAAAATGTTTCATACTTATTGTTTAATTAATTTCTTGCTCAGCATATTTCCGTTTGCATTAAGTGTAACATAATACATCCCCGCAGGAAACTGAGAAATATCTATTTTAAATTTATTTTGTCCCGCAAACGAATTCATGTTCTGCGCCGCCATTTCTCTTCCGGTTACATCCGTAATTTTCATACTTACATATACAGGCTCAATCATATTAAAAATAATTTCTGCTTCGTTGGCAGCCGGATTCGGAAAAACACCCAATCCTTCTTCTGCAAAATAATTTTCCACCCCTGTAATTGTGCTCAGCGTTAAATTATCAACACAGAAAAAAGCCGGTGTATTCATACCAAACGAACCATTATCGCTCGAGTGTAAAAAGAACGCAAGGCTATCCGTAGCTCCCATCGTTGAAAGATTTATCCAGGTCCAGTTTTTTAAAATATAATCCTGCGCACTGTTTGCAAATCTAAAATCTCCCAAATAAACCTCAACGCTGTCGTTTTGCAAAATACCGCCATAATATCTTTTTACAGTAAGTTTAAACCAATCGGGGTAGGAGCCTTGCGCGCAATTGCAATGCGTACCGGTAGTATCTCCGAATTTTTTTGCAACAAAATCGCCGTTAAGCATGCTTTTATAAGGATAGGTGGCATTACAAACATACATGCCGCTTACCTTCTTCCCTATTAAACTATCGGTAAGCCTGATTGTAAGCGGACTGTAAGTGGTTCCAATAGCGAACACATTAGAGTTGTTATACCCTTTAGATGCGGCACAACCATACAGGTTTGTGTAGCCCGCGGTACTGCTGTCGTACACGGCGCTTGCGGCCCATCCCGCGTAATATCCACCGAAGGTTGAGTTGAACCATTGCGTTTGAAAAAACGCGTGGCCGTCTTTAAATCCGCCCGCGACATTGGTAGAATCGTTATACACTTCGTTTTTATAATCAGGCAATAACGCTGATTCAAAGTCGCTGATAAAAGTGGTTTGTGCTTTAGCAAAAAAAGCCGAAGCAATTAATGCAATTGTTAGTAGAGATTTTTTCATGGTTTATTTTTTTGTTTATGATATTGATATAGTATTCCGATTTTAAAATTCCGTAAAGGCATAGGGTATTGCGCCACCGAAAAATAATTTTCGTTCAGCAAATTATTTCCCTCGGCAAAAATATTTAGCAAATTATTTTTAAAATAAAAAGTGTGCGATATCCGCAAATCAAATAAACTATACGGACTCAAATAATTATAATTATCAGAACTTAAATAGCGATATCCCGTGTAAGAATATACGCCACGCAAAGAAGTATTTTTATACTCAATAGTAAAAATTGCGGAGCCCGAATACATAGGTACATAAGCCAATTGCTTGTCCTTAGATTCATCGTTTTGTAAACTGGTTTTCGTGCGGGTAGATAAAACATAATTACTGAGTACGTTTACTGAAACTTTTAAATTTTTATTTTTAAATGCAATCTCCGAGTTGGTTTCTCCTCCCCTGCTCCAAACTTCAAGCACATTTTGCGGACTCCATATACCATTTTTACCGGGCAGCCACATAATCCAATTATTAATGTTGCGGTTGAAAATTGCTCCGGATAAGGAGAAAGAAATTTGCTTTAGCTGATAATTAATCTGCAAAGAACCTTCCTCGCTAAAACCTTTCTCGGGTTTTAAATTGGGATTTCCTCCCGGATTCCAATACAAATCGTTTAAAGTGGGATAACGATAAATAGTTCCTGCGTTTACTTTGCAGCTTAGCCATTTTAAAATTTGCAGCGAAGATGTAATTCCGCCTGTTGGCACAAAAGTTTTAAAATTAAAAAACTCTTGCCTTCCGTAAACTCCCGCGCCAACTTTATTATACTTCCACGAAATATTTTGAAAGAAAGCTGCACGCGATAATTGCTGTTGCCTTGCATAACCCTCCGAATTTCCTATAGAAATTGAATTGCTGCTACCGGCTGTTATGGTAAATCCTCCAGGTAAAAAAAATTGCCCTTCAACATCCGCTAAAAAAGTTTTAAAAATACTAGTACTCTCAATGCCGCTAGTCTTATTAGTATACATTAATTCTTCATTTGCGAAAGCGGTGCGCGCAGTAAGCGCATATTTGTTTTCGGTAAGTTTCCAATCCACCATAGTGCGCAAAATTTTATCGTGCTGATTGGCATCATCTTTTATATCGCTCAAAATATAGGGTACTTGTCGTTGTGCGTCTTGCAACCAAACATGCAAACCCAATTGTTGTTTGTTGTTTATTTTATATCCTACATCCTGCATCAAGGCATATTGCGTGGTTTGCGCATGCAATTGGGTTTGCTGAATTAATGAGTCAGCGTTTTTATAAAAGGTATATTTATTTTGAGAAATATCTGCAAGCATTCTGGTAGCACTACTCCATTTACCTGCCGAAAAATTTACCGAGGCCCATTGCGAAAAATTTTGCAAAGATGAATAAGACGAACTCGCTTTAACCGTAAAGCCGTTATTTTGCGCGGCCGATTGCAAATTGAGCACGCCCGCCATAGCACCACTGCCCCAATACCCCGAAAGCGCACCTTTTTGCATGGTTATAGAATTAAAAAATCCAACCGGCAATAAAGAAACATCCGCTTGCCCCAGCATCGGGTTATTAATATTCATGCCGTTCCAAACAACAGCGGTTTGCTGTGCAGTTGAACCGCGCACCGATAGCGAAGCAATGTTTGCCGGGCCGTAGGATTTTACAAAACAAATATTTTGCTGTAAAAGCATTTGCGCAACCGAAGCCGTAAGAAAATTATTTTTGGTTGTTGAATCAATTTTTGTTTCCGAAAAATTTTGCGAAGAGATTTTACTTCTAAAATCAGTAACCGTTACTTCACTTAAAAGCAAAGTGTCTTTCTGCGCAAATAAATTGGCGCAAAGCACAGCAAATAGGGCAAAATATCTTATACCTTGTTTTCTCATTCCGCTAAAACCTTTGTCCACGAAGGTTATTTTGCGTTTTGTGCTTTTGGCAGGTCTTCTGACTTCTCCTTTCTTGCCTTCCCATCCGCCGTGGCGGATAGTGGCTTGTAGTTTTTGGTCCCGCCACAAGGCGGGATGGAGTTACAGCAGCGGGCACTATAGGCGATTCTCACACCATTCCCTTTTCATTTTCCTGTTAAGAAATTTAACACAGAAAAACCAAATGCATGGCAAATATATGCAATAAGATGGTATTTTTGCAAACTCATTTATGGCACTACTCGTAAAAAAATCGAAATTACCCGGCGCAGGCAAAGGACTGTTCACCACAAAACCCATTAAAAAAGACGCGCGTGTTATTGAATACCGCGGCGAAATTATTGGCTGGAAAGATTATAACGAAAGGGTAAAACGTCAGGAAGACGGGTACCTTTTTTATTTTAATCGTAATAAATGTGTAGATGCTTTTCACACACCGCAATATAAAGCGCGCTTTGCAAACGACGCAGCGGGTATAGTAAAAGTAAAAGGCCTGCGCAACAACAGCCATTACGAAGTGCAGGAAGATAAATGCTACATTGTTGCTGCCCGCGACATAAAACCGGGAGAAGAAATTTTTTGCGATTACACCAAAGATTACTGGAAATGCATTCGTCATAATATCCGTTTAGCCAAACAGAAAGAAAAGAAGCAAAAAGCCCTCGCTGCAAAGCGCATGAAGCATTGATTTTCACCTGTTTTAACCTCTCTTTCTTTTAATCTTACAAAAAGCCTGTTCTGCCGATTTTATTACGGGTGTTTTAATAAATTACTACCTTTGCACCCGAGAATCTAACGTTGAACCAAAAGTAACTGTATGTCAACTCAAACAGTACCTTCTATGGCAGCACACAAAAGTATGTTCGATGCCGTTTTGGCTCGCCTTGATGCAGCTGCTAAAACAATGAACCTTTCAGAAGAAGTTTCAAAAGTATTACGCAATCCCCAAAAATTAGTAAAAGTTAGTCTGCCCGTTATGATGGATAACGGCAAGATTGAAGTTTTTGAGGGCTACCGCTGTGTACACTCCACGTATCTGGGTCCTTCTAAAGGAGGTATTCGTTATGCAATGGATGTTTGCCAGGATGAAGTGATGGCACTTGCCGCATGGATGAGCTTTAAATGCGCCGTTGCCAATTTGCCTTACGGCGGTGGTAAAGGCGGCGTTAAATGCGACCCTCGCAAATTAAGTGTTGGAGAATTAGAAAGACTAACACGCGCCTATACAAAGTCTATGGCTGATGTATTTGGTGTAAATAAAGATATTCCTGCCCCCGATATGGGAACCAGCGGCCGCGAAATGGCCTGGATACTTGACGAATTTAATAAAGTTAAAGGCGAAGATAATCCCGGTGTTGTAACTGGTAAACCAATTGTTTTGGGTGGCTCTTTAGGCCGCGATGCCGCAACAGGCAGAGGCGTTATGGTTGCTACACTTTGCGCCCTTAAAAAATTAGGATTAGATAAAAGCAAAGTTACTGCAGCCATACAAGGTTTTGGTAACGTAGGCTCTCATGCCGCACGTTTATTAAGTGATGCAGGTATTAAAATTTGTGCTATCGGCGATCATACAACTACAATCTGGAACGAAAAAGGAATCAACATTAAAGCTGCTTTAGATTACGTTAAAGCAAACGGAAATGTATTGAAAGGATTTACCGGCGGCGTTGAAATTAAAAGTGATGAGCTTTTATGCGCCAAGGTAGATGTATTGGTACCTGCCGCTTTGCAAAATGTAATTACAGATGAGATTGCTACGCGTATACAAGCAAAATTAATTATTGAAGGTGCCAACGGGCCAACAACGCCTGAGGCGGATGAAATTTTGCGTGAAAAAAATATTATTGTGGTGCCCGATATCCTCGCCAACGGCGGAGGTGTTACCGTATCTTACTTTGAGTGGGTGCAAAACAAAATGGGGTATTACTGGACAGAGAACGAGGTTAACCAAAAACATGATTTAAGCATGGAAACTGCTTTTGAACATGTTTGGACCAACGCTCATGAATTTAAAACCACCATGCGTTTGGGAGCATACATTACCGCGCTTAAAAAGATTGAAATGGCAGTTAAATTGAAAGGTTTCTTTTAAAAAGGATTTTTACAGATAGAGAGCTCGGGCATTTGTTCGGGCTTTTTCTTTGAGTATAAGGAGATAGTATAAGGAGTTAGTGTAAGGAGATAGTATATGGAGTAAGTAAATACACCTCTTTATACTTATACTATCTCCTTATACTTATACTACCTCCTTATACTTATACTATCTCCTTATACTTATACTATCTCCCTATACTAACTCCTGCTAATTAACTACCTTTACACTCTAATTTAGAATTATGCTGATTTTTTTAATAGGAATGCCCGGCAGCGGCAAAAGCACCATTGGCAGAGAGTTTGCCAGAGAAACTAATTTTTTACTTATCGACCTCGATAATTATCTTGTACAAAAAGAAAAACTAAGTATACCGCAAATTTTTAAAACCAAGGGCGAAGATTATTTTAGAAAAGCGGAAGCCAACTGCCTTAAAGAAATTATTGCGAAAAATAAAAAAGCCATTGTATCTGTTGGTGGCGGCACGCCTTGCTTTAACGATAGCATGCAAGTAATGCAAAAAGGCGGTAAAACTGTTTACTTAAAAGCTGCGCCAGAAGTACTTGCCACACGCATAGAAAACGATATTACCGAAAGGCCGCTCTTTACAAAATTAAAAAGCCACAAACTCCAGGAAAAAATTACTTCGATGCTCGAGCACCGCGAAAAGTTTTACAAAAAAGCTTTTGCCACTATTGAAACCGGAGAGAAAAGCGCTGCTGAAGTTGTTGCTGAGATAAAGCAACATTTGAATATTTAAATTCTAAAAAAATTATCGCTGTACTATAATTTTTTTGGTGAAGATTTCTTTGTCGGTTTTTATTTGTACCAAGTAAAGCCCTTCTTTTAAATCACTAACGTCGATTTCGGTTTTATCATTAATTGTTTTAGGTATTGTATTTTTAATTTCTTTACCATAAATATCAAACAGGCATACTTCTTTAATTTTTGCGCTGTTTGTTTTTATATTTATTTTATCA
>JBBQRR010000054.1:0-25952 GCA_038214655.1 Bacteroidia bacterium
CTTTTTCCCTTGTGTTTTGTAGCGTATTAACTTCATTTTTTTGTATAACTTGTTTATAACGTAAATATAATCATAATTATTTGATTATCAATTAGTTATATCGTTATTTGTTAACAATTTGATTTTTAGAACTCCCCTTAACTGTATTGTACTTCGCCTGTTTTAGGATACCAAATGTATTCTTTTTTTATGAGCGGATACGTGAAAAGCTTCAAAGCTCAATAAGTAATTGTGCCACGTATGGTATGATTACCGGCACCCCCACCCACATTTGTGTTGGAGAATGTGCACACGCTATTAGTTCCACTGCCCCAGGTTATATCTACCGAGCCCGCACTTGCGGTTGAAGTTCCGTGTATGTTAGAAAAACTAAAAGTACATTTTCCCAATGAAAGAGCGCCCGAAGTAATTATGTAAGTTCCTGATGCAGGTGTTTGTGCACCACTAAAAGTAATTTGTAATTCGGGGTTGCCGCTTTGTCCGTAAACTATTACACCAAAATTGCCGCTGCTGTTAAACGAGTTATGAGTAGGGTTGGCCACGGTTGTATCATCCACAATAAAACTGGTAGTGGTAGTTTGGCTGCTAGTATTTTTAGGCGCGCTAGATTCTTTTTTACAGGCATAAATAAATAAAAGCACTGCGCCGATAAGTGTAACTAAAAAAAGACGTCTTGTTTTAATAATACCAAACATTCCCATAATTCTTATAGCAAAGATAGGGCATTATCGCGGTACCCATGCGGTGGATTTGTAATGAATGGCCACTTAAAAATCGTATTTTTTAAGATAGACCCCCTGTTTTTCAACATGTTTTATAAAAAAGTTGATATTTTTTGAGCTGACCCCCTGTTTTTTGGCTACCTTTGCCTTGCTTTTTTAGTATTAACCTCAAAAACAACAAAAAACCATGGAAAACCGCCGTTTTGCTGCCCTACAGGAAGTATTGCACCGCACCGCCGTTGAGCCAGCCGCTCCCGGAACACAGATTTCTGAATATTACGGCTCTAACGTATTTGGTTACGATGCCATGAAAGAATTTTTAAGCGAAGAAGCTTTTTTAATGGTGATGAACGCTATCGAAAAAGGATCTACCATCGATCGCAAAATTGCCGATCAGGTTGCCTCTGCCATGAAATCATGGTCAACAGCAAAAGGCGCAACACATTACACGCACTGGTTTCAGCCACTAAACGGCACTACAGCCGAAAAGCACGACGGATTTTTTGAACCAATTGCAAACGGCCGCGCCATTGAGCGTTTTAGCGGAAGTCAGTTAGTACAACAAGAGCCTGATGCGTCGAGTTTTCCTAGCGGAGGAATTCGTAATACTTTTGAAGCACGCGGTTATACTGCATGGGATCCTTCTTCTCCTGCTTTTGTTTTCGATAAAACACTTTGCATACCAACCATTTTTGTTTCGTACACAGGCGAGGCCTTAGATTATAAAACTCCACTTTTAAAATCAGCGCACGCGATAGATAAAGCTGCAACGGATGTTTGCCAGTACTTCGATAAAAACGTTACTAAAGTAATTGTAACACTTGGCTGGGAACAGGAATATTTTTTAGTAGATGCAGCGCTTTATAATGTGCGTTACGATTTACAACAAACAGGCCGCACGCTTTTAGGAACTTCGCCGGCAAAAGGACAACAGTTAGAAGATCACTATTGGGGTTCTATCCCCGCGCGCGCCACTGCATACATGCGCGATTTTGAATACGAGTGCCATCTTTTAGGAATTCCGGTGCGTACACGCCACAACGAAGTTGCGCCCGCACAGTTTGAGTGTGCTCCGGTTTTTGAAGAAGTAAATTTAGCGGTTGATCACAATCAATTACTAATGGATGTGATGGAAAAAGTTGCCATCAAACATAACCTGCGCGTTTTATTACACGAAAAGCCTTACGCAGGTGTTAACGGAAGTGGTAAACATAATAACTGGAGCCTTGCAACCGGCGCCGGAAAAAATTTATTGAGCCCGGGCAAAACGCCTAAAACAAATTTACAGTTCTTAACCTTTTTTGTAAATACAATTATGGCGGTGCACGAGCATGCTGATTTAGTGCGCGCTTCAATTGCATCTGCAAATAACGACCACCGTTTAGGTGCTAACGAAGCTCCTCCCGCAATTATGTCGGCATTTTTAGGAGATCAGTTAAGCAAAGTGTTAGATGATATTGAGAAAAGTGTGAGCGATAAAAAAATGACGCCCGAAGAAAAAACAGCATTAAAAATGGGCATCGGAAAAATTCCGGATATTTTATTGGATAATACCGACCGCAACCGTACTTCGCCATTTGCATTTACCGGAAATAAATTTGAGTTCCGAGCTGTTGGCTCTTCTGCAAATTGCAGCGGACCGATGATGGTGCTAAACACAATTGTTGCCGATCAGCTGATTACATTTAAAAAAGAAGTTGATGCTTTAATTACAAAAGGAATCGAAAAAGACGAAGCTATTTTTCAGGTATTAAAAAAATACATTGTTGCCTCTAAAAATATTCGTTTTGAAGGAAACGGTTATGGCGATGAGTGGAAAAAAGAAGCAAAGAAACGCGGCTTAAATAATTTTCAAACTACCCCGCAGGCACTTGAAGCGTATGTAAGCAAAACAAGTTTAAAATTATTTGAAGACATGCACATTCTTACGCACCGCGAGCAAGAGGCGCGTTATGAAATTTGTTTGGAAACTTATACTAAGAAAATCCAAATCGAAAGTCGTATTATTGGTGATGTGGTGATGAATCAGATTATTCCGGCAGCCATCCGATACCAAAAAATCCTGGTGGATAATGTTAGCGGTATGAAACAAATACTTAGCGCCGCCGAGTTTAAAAAAGCAGCGGACGTACAGCTTGACAGCATTAAAGAAATATCCGACCACGTTACTTTTATTAAAACGGGTGTTGAGCAAATGATTGAAGAGCGTAAAAAAGCAAACAATCTTGACAGTCCTAAAAAACAAGCGCATGCTTATTGCGATAAAGTAAAACCTTGCTTTGAAACCATACGCGACCATGTGGATAAATTAGAGATGATGGTTGACGACGCCATGTGGCCAATGCCAAAATACAGAGAGATGCTTTATTTGAAATAGTATTTGTAAAAAAGTAGAAATAAAGATCCCCTTTCGGCAATGAGAGGGGATTTTTTTGTTAAAAACGCACCAGATATCAATAATAAGGTGCCATTTAACAAATGAGAATTGCTTTTAGCATTCAAATGAACTAAATTTGGTATATAATAAAAACATAATGAAAAAACTTTTACTCCTTACATTTCTAACAGCAGGTTCTTTTTTATTTTCTCAGGTAAATAAAAATGTAAATCCTAAGTATTTGAAAGCTGTTTTGCCATCACGTCCGGTAATGGATGAAAGCAAAAAAACTAACCCGGTAAAAAATCAAGCAGCAAGATTTGTTCCGCAAAAAAAACAGGCAACTTGCTCGCCTGTCTTATTTACTTTTGGGCCAAACGCTTTTGGAGTCGGCGGGGATGTTAATACCTACAAGCAAAATTGCTTAACCTATAATAAAGATTTGAATACAGTTTTGTGGACTAACCGGGCTTCTCCATTGTGGGGCTTTTCCGGTTTTACTTCCGGCGCTATTCAATCTACCTGGTTAAATGTTGCGTCCAACACCTGGGACTCAATGATTGTTTATCGTGATTCCACGAATATTCATGCAGGAAGATATCCGGGGGGAGTTTTTTTTAATACATCGGGGAACACAAATATAGCAAATGCTTATGTTGTTGGAACGGGTCCAACGCTTGCATCAGGTAATACATGGGATGGAACATTTTACAGCAGCAGACAAATAAACGGAAATTACCACAAGGTAGATGCAAGTCTGGATGATAATAATGTTTGTCTCAATGGCACAGCCCCCTTTGGGACGCAATCGTCTCAGGTTTCAAACAGTTACGGGTATGCATTTCTTTCAAGCGATATTCAACAAGCCGGCAATACGGTTTTTGTAAGCGGTGGTTTGGGAGATCTTACCTATACTGTTAGCAATAGTTATAGCCAATATGGCGGAACAATTGGTAAAGCAACTAATCTAGCCTGGTCGCATGATACGATTGTTCCAGGACTTTATTTCAATTCGAATACAGGTTATGCTAGCGATAATGAAGGCATGCGAATCGCGTTTTCTCCAAATGGTCAAATCGGATATGCAGTTTTCATTGGAAGACTTTCAACTGCATTTGGAAATAGTTCGGATTCAACTTTATCCCCCATTGTTTATAAAACAACAAATGGTGGTACGTCATGGTCGCCGTCTTCCATATTGCCTGGATTTGATTGGAGTTTAGGGCACCCTGAATTATTTAAAAACGTTGGGAAAGTTTTTAGAAATCATCCAGCAAGACAATTTAAATTTTACGTAAATCATGGAATGGACCTTACAGTTGATTCTTTGGGAACGCTTCACCTTGTTGGAACCATGACCGACCCGTATTTAGGATCGGGAACCAATTTAACAGTAGATTCATTAATGTATGGGTTAACCTATCAATGGGATTATATAAACGCTCATCCGATCATTTGGGATTTGATGACAGACGGAACTAACTGGAACACTATTTTAGTTGACTCACTTATGTCTGGTGAATTGGCAGCCGACCCTGCAAGTGATACAACTGCAGCTTACAATCCATGGGGAATTGGTGTTACGTTCATGCCTTATGGTGCACATATTCAGGTGATCAGATCCGCAACAGGAGGTAAAATATTTTATTCCTGGGCAGATTCTGATCCGATGATGACGGGTACCCTTCATAACACCAATCCGGATATTCACATGAAATCTTATGATGTAAGCAACCAAATGGTTACTCCGAGTACAAATGTAACACAGGGCTTAGCGGAATGTTATTTTCATTTCCTATCGAATGAAAGCTATTATGATAATGTACAAAACGGTTGGGTTTGCCCTTTGGTTTATACAATGCCTCATAGTATAACTTCTCCCTTCAATGGATCAGATACTGTAGATTATCATTATGTAAACTGCGCAGTATTTACAAATTCGCAATACACCGATTCTGCTTCTGTTTACAGAACAATGGGTGGGGTTGGAATTGCTAATCATAATTCAATTGTAAACTCGGTCGTTCAAAATTATCCAAATCCTTTTTCCCAAACAACAACCATTACCGTAAATCTTAAGCAATCAAAATCTTTAGATTTAAAAGTGTTTGATGTTATCGGCAATTTGGTTTATACCAAAAATGCGAACGGGAATACCGGAGAAAATAATTTTGTGTTTGATGGCTCTTCGCTGCAAGCAGGTGTTTATTATTATACCATAACGGCAGGAAATGAAAGGGTAACTAAGAAAATGATTTTGCAGAAATAAAACCCCTCCCTTAATCCCTCCCCAAAAAGGGAGGGAAATAAAAAGTCCCGTTATTAGCGGGACTTTTTAATTGGTGCTGCCGTTGCAGGCTCTCTTCAGTAAACCCAAATTTACCTGCAACAGCAGGCTTTAATGATTTTCAGTGGCTTTTTCTTTTGCCTTCTTAATTTGTGTGCGCAGCGCGTCGATAGTAGTATCAACCGCTTCTTCAAAAGTACTGCACTGCTTTTTTGCAAAAAGCTGGCTGCCTTTTAAATGCAATTTTATCTCGGCCGTTTTATTATTCTGGTCCTCGGCTTTATCCAAGCGCAAAATAACATCACTGTCTAAAATGCCGTCATGAAACTGACGCAGTTTAGAAACTTTTTCATTGATAAAATCAATTAATCTTTTGTCGGCATCAAAGTGCACGGATTGGATTTTTGGTGTCATGGTAACCTCCTTTTGTTTGTAGTTCTCCTTTTTACAGAGAGCAGGGTTATTAATTATGCCCGCGGATGGGCTTTCTTATATGTCTTTTTTAATTTTTCAATAGTGTTATGCGTGTACACCTGGGTGGCGGCAAGTCCCGCGTGGCCCAATAATTCTTTTACCGCGTTTATCTCGGCACCGCTATTTAATAAATGCGTGGCAAAGCTGTGGCGCAATACGTGCGGACTTTTTTTGCTGAGCGTGGTAACATCTTTTAATTCGTCTTTCACTAAACTGTAAACCCATTTATCGTACACGCGTGTGGCATTTTCGCGATACAATAAAAAATCTGCAGGCAAATTATTTTTTTCTTTTGCGCTTACATATTCCTGTAAAATAGTTTTTAAATCTTTGCCAAAAGGAATGATGCGCTCTTTATTTCTTTTCCCTAAAACTTTTAATTGACAAACATGCAGGTCAATATTTTTTTGCTCGAGGTTAACCAACTCGCTGCGGCGAATGCCGGTTTGGTAAAATAGTTCGAGAATTAGTTTTTTTAATAAAGAAGTGAATACGGTTTCTCCTTCGGCCCTTTGCTTTTTTTGCAGTTTTTTTATATTGGTTTCGTCAATAAAAACGGGCAGCATCTTGGGTTTTTTAGGCAGGGTCAACCCAATTAACGGCGATTTTTTAGCGATATTGTTGCGAAGTAAATATTTGTAATAACTTTTTACTGACGAAATTTTGCGGTGTATGGTGGTGGCACTCATCCCGGCTTTGCTTAAAGTAAATATCCAGGTGCGTATTTGCTGGGCTTTAACGGCAGAAAGATCTTTTATTTCGAAATCTTTTTCGAGGAAGGAGGTAAATTCAAGAAGGTTGTGTTGGTAAGAAACACACGTGTTGGCAGAGTATCTTTTCTCAGAACTGATGTACCCGATAAATCCCTCTATGTGCCAACCACCCATAAAAAATAAGGCTTAATGTATACCGAAGTTACAAAAAATTCGGTGAAACACATTAAGCCTTTAAATATATTTTTAAGGGATAGTTATCCGCTTATTTACCTTTAATAAATCGTTTACTTTCAATTTGCCCGGTAACGATCTTGTTTTTGTACACAGCACGAATTTTTTGCTGACGGGTGCGAATTGATTTTTTTGTAAACTTCTGACGTTCACGCAGTTCTTTTACAACTCCGGTTTTTTCGAACTTCTTTTTAAATTTTTTAAGCGCTTTTTCTAAAGTATCGCCTTCTTTTAATTGTACTACCAGCATGTTATTTTTTTATAAGGGAGGCAAATATACAAATTTATTGAGAAAACACCTTAATTTTAATTTGAATTTAAGAGATTATGCTGTATTAAGTTTCTCCCCTTACAGGGGAGATGGCCATACTTCTGTAGGAAGTGGCAGAGGGGTAAGCAAAAAACCCCTAAGCGTAAGCTTCGGGGTTTTTCATCAACTAACCCCCGCCAAGGGCGGGGCAAACAAACGTCTCTGCGTATTAGGCAGATTATTTCTTCTCTTCTGTTGCAGGAGCTGCAGCAGTAGTATCATTAGCTTTAGCAGCAGTATCAACAGCAGCGTTGATAGATGCGCTGATAGCGTTACCTAAAGAATCAGCAATACGTTTTGCATTTTCTTCATCTTTCTTTTTTTGTTCTTCTGAAGGACCACAAGCAACAAACATAGAAGTTGTTAAAGCGGCTACGGCAAGGATTGAAAGGACTTTTTTCATGTTTTTTGGTTTTTTAAGTTTATTTAAACTTTATACCCTAAAATTAAAAAGGTAACCCGCCACTTATTAAAAAAATGCAGCCAGTTACCAAGTGGCTCTGTTTCAATTGGTTATTTTGCTTATCTTCGTCGCCATGAAAATAAAGCATCTGCTTTTTGTGTTATTTATTGGTTTTGCGGCACTTACAAGGGCCCAAAACACAAAATCCATCTTCGGTAAGGAGCCCGATAACCAATTAAAGGGTTTTTACGCCGAACCATACGACAAAAAAAAGGAAATTAAACTCGATGGTAAAAAATACCGCATTTATAATAACTACGTAACGTTTGGCATTGGCAAAGGCTATAACAGTATTTGGAAACAAGGCTTTATTGCCACCGGATTTGATTTTAACTTCCATTTAAGAAAAACCTATTTTCAGGCAGGCACCTATTTACAGGGCCCTTCTTTTTACAATAAGCAACAGATACAAATGCACCTTGCCGGGGGATACCGAAAAGAAAGCTATAAATACTTTTGGGCGGCTTATGGAGGCCTGTCTTATACAAACGGTTTTTATCCGGTTACTTTAAAAGACGGAGGAGGCAAAGACAGCACGATTCACCCCATTATGAGTGAAATTGGTATCTATGCCGCTTTGCAAGCATTTTATAAATTAAAATTTGATTATGGCATCGGCCTCACCATTTTTGGCGACGTTAACCAAAAACAATATATGGTAGGCGCCCGCATAGAATTATTTTTCTCGGGAGCCTATAGGGGCACCATTTTGCATACCGACGAGCAATAGTTTTAAAACTTTAACAAGCTAAATTTTGTTAACACGGCAATTACCTTAAAATGCCTGCGTTGAGGCTTTTTTACTAAATTCGCAAAGCTTTTAAAAAACACTATGAACGACTATAAAAAATTAAACAACATTGTGGGCTGGCTCGTATGGGCGATAGCTACTTTTACGTATTGCTCAACCATTGAACCAACCGCCAGTTTCTGGGATTGCGGAGAGTACATTGCCACCTCGTATAAATTAGAAGTGGGCCACCCTCCGGGAGCGCCTTTCTTTTTATTAATAGCCCGTTTTTTCACCATGTTTTCTTTTGGCGATCCGGCCAAAGCAGCTATGTGGGTTAACGTAATGAGTGCCCTGTGCAGTTCGTTTACCATTTTGTTTTTATACTGGAGCGTTACGCGCCTTGCTAAAAAAATACTTTCTCCTTTAGAAAAACCAACCGATGCAGGTAAAATTTGGGCCATTTTAGGCGCCGGTATCATTGGTGGATTAGCGTATACATTCTCCGATTCATTCTGGTTCTCGGCCGTTGAGGGCGAGGTATATGCCATGAGTAGTTTATTTACCGCCGCAGTTTTTTGGGCCATTTTAAAATGGGAAGAAGAAGCCGACGAGCCAAGCTCCATGCGCTGGATTGTACTCATCGCGTTTTTAACGGGGATGTCAATCGGTGTCCATTTACTTAACTTACTTGTTATTCCTTCTATCTGTTTTATTTACTATTTCAAAAAATACAAATTTACCTGGAAAGGATTTATTGCTGCCGGCGGAGTTTCTATTTTATTATTAGGCGGTATTCAGGCAGGAATTATTCCCGGCATCGCAAAACTGGCCGCCGATTTTGAATTATTTTTCGTTAACAAAGCCGGTCTTCCGTTTAACTCAGGAACTTTTGTGTACTTCATTTTATTAATCGGATTTGTTTCTACTGCAATTGCCTATTCTATAAATAGAAAAGCGCTGTACTACAAGCTTACTTTTTTCATGGCCATTGCTTTTGCTTTGTTTGCAACCATTTCGGGCGGCACTGCGGGCTCTATTTTTATGCGTCTGCTTGTTTTAGGAGGAATGGTTTATGCCATTCATTATTTAAAAGAAAAACACGCCATTTTAAATACCATCTCGCTTTCTTTTGCGATGATTCTTATCGGGTACTCAACTTTCTTTGTTTTAGTAATTCGTTCGCAGGCTAATCCTCCAATGGATGAAAACAATCCGGAGAACGCGCTTAACATGCTTTCGTATCTTAACCGCGAACAGTATGGTGATTGGCCAATTGCCTACGGACAATATTATAACGCGCCAACAAAATCACGTACCGATTTTGGTAATGGTACACCCGTTTACGAAAAAAATAAAAAAGAAAACCGTTATAACGTAATCGATAAACGCGAGCATGTAAATCCGGTTTACGAAGATGAGTTTTGTACCATGTTCCCACGGATGTGGAGCCAGCAACAAAATCACGAAGAGCCTTATAAATATTGGGGAAGCGTTAAAGGAAGGCCCAAGCAAATTCAGGGACAAAACGGCGAACCGCAAACAATTTACGTCCCTACTTTCGGAGAAAACTTAACCTACTTTTTCCGTTACCAGGTTGGGTATATGTACTTCCGCTATTTTGCTTGGAATTTTATCGGCAAACAAAATGATGTGCAGGGCTTAACCAATAATCCCACCGATGGAAACTGGATTACCGGTATAAAAGGATTTGATGAATCGGGCCTTCGTTTGGATGCGCCTGAGCCCTACAATCCTATCAGTAGTGTTAAAGATAATAAAGCAACAAATAAATTTTACGCGCTTCCTTTTATTTTAGGATTACTTGGCTTGTGGTATCATTACAAGAAAAGTTCAAAAGATATGTTTGTGGTTTTCTGTTTATTTTTCTTTACAGGATTTGCCATTTTAATTTATCTGAATCAATATCCTTACCAGCCTCGAGAGCGTGATTATGCGTATGCCGCCTCGTTCTACGCCTATGCAATATGGATTGGATTAGGTGTTTTATTTTTGTACGATTTCTTAAGCAAAAAACTTGGTTCAAGAAACGGCGCTGTTGCTTCACTTGTAATTTGCGCAGTTGTTCCATTCTTAATGGGTTCGCAAGGTTGGGATGATCACAATCGTTCTAAACGTACCATGGCGCGAGACTTTGCCATTAACTATTTAAACTCCTGCGAAGAAAACGCGATACTCTTTACCAATGGTGATAACGACACGTTCCCTCTTTGGTACGCACAGGAAGTTGAAGGCATACGTACCGATGTGCGTGTAGTAAACTTAAGTTTATTTCAAACCGATTGGTATATCGATCAGTGTCGCCGTGCCGCTTATAAATCAGCGCCCTTACCATTTACTATGAGCGCCGATAAATACGCTGCAAGCCGCCGCGACATAGTTTATTTTATGGATAAAAACATTGGCTACGTAAATGTAAAAGAGTTGATGGATTATGTGGCGAGTGATAATCCCGAAAATAAATACAACATGAGTGGCGAAATGCTGCAGGTTTTACCAAGTAATAAAATAAGTATATCTGTTGATTCTGCTAAAGTTGTAAAAAACGGAACGATTCAAAAAGGATTGGAGAATCGTATTTCTAAGAGTGTAGATTGGCAGATAAAGCGCAACTACGTAACTAAAAATGATTTAATGGTGCTTGATTTACTGGCAGGATTTAACTGGGAGCGCCCAATTTATTTTGCTGTTACAACAGGCCGCGAAGCTTATCTTGGATTGGAAGATTATTTGCAATTAGAAGGTTTGGCATATCGCTTAACACCTGTTAAATCAACCAAAGAAGAAATGCAATCGGGAGCTCGTATCAATACCGAAAAAATGTATGATAACATTATGAATAAATTTCAGTGGGGTGGCATGAGCACACCGGATGTTTATTTGGATGAAAACTCTTTACGGTTTGCCTCTAACATGCGCATACAAATGGGCGGACTTGCCAGCATGCTTATACAGGAAGGCAAAAAAGATAAGGCCATTAAAATTTTGGATAAGGCGGTAAAAGAAATGCCTGAAGCAACAGTACCTTTTGATGCAACCATGTACAGCATAACAATTGGATATTTTCAGGCAGGCGAAAACAAAAAAGCAGTTCCTCTGGCCGAAAAATTATTCAGTTTGTTTGAAGCTGATTTAATATATTACAACAAACTACCGGGGCGTCATAAGGCGGCTTATGGCGGAGAAATTCGTCGTGCCAAAGAACTTATGATAAGCCTGATGCAGGTTGCGCGTGCCAATGGCGAAATGGAATTATCTAAACGCTTCGAGCAACGTTTGCCGGCCGTTATTCCGATGGATGAAATGCAGGGGCCGCCACAGAAAATACAGAAGTAATGCTCTTACCGGTTTCACCTCCTAAAACATTGCGGGCTTTATACCCGCAGTGTTTTTGGAATTTACCGAACCCCGAAAATAAAATTTATCTCACCTTTGATGATGGCCCAACGCCCGAGTTGTTGCCTTTTATTTTAGAGACACTCGACAAATATAATGTGCAGGCCACTTTTTTTTGTGTTGGCGAAAATATCTGCAAGCATCCCGAACTTTTTGCTCAACTTTTAGAAAAACATGTTGTAGGAAACCACACGTATAACCACATGAGTGGGTGGAAAAATCCGAATTACACGTATTACAAAAGCATAAAGAAGTTTGAGGCGATATATCAAACGCCATTATTCAGGCCGCCGTATGGAAGGATAAGCCGTACACAAGCAAAACATATTTCCAAACAATATAAAATTATTATGTGGGATGTGCTCAGCTACGATTATCGCAAAACTATTACGCCTAAAAAGTGCCTGAAAAACGTAGTTAATAATGTAAAGAGCGGCTCCGTAATAGTTTTTCATGATAACAAAAAGGCGAAAAAAAATGTAACGTATGCTTTGCCACTGGCCATTGAGCAATTATTGCAAAAAGGGTTTATCTTTGATACAATAAGCGCTTAAAATGAAAATCGGCACAAACATAGAGCACGTTCTTGCGTCGGAAAAAAGACGCACTTCTAAAGAAGAGCAATTGCTTGCCGAGGCAAAAAAATTATTAATACAAGGCAGGCTTAGTGATAAAAATGTTTTAGACAACCTTAAATTTTACAATACCTCATTCGAATTTTTAGATGAAGAAGAGATTTTAACTAATAAATTATTTACAAAGGTTCAATTAATATCCGCCTGCAAAAAATTGCATTTGCGTTGCCTGCCTTCTCAGGCTTTTGAAGGCGAAGTGCCTTACGAAGCAGTTTTAAAAATTAAAGAACTCAATACAAAGTACGGCAAGGATTTAAAGCATTTTAAAATTTTAAGTACCAAAGATTTTTTTTCAGAACCAAATTCAAAACACCAGGCCTTACTTTTTGCGCAAACACTTTACGGAAATTATTACCACATTCATACATGGGGAGAACCTTTGGGCAACTGGCGCAAACTAAAATATTTTGTTTTACGTAATTTTGGTTCATTGGCCGCAGTGCTTATGTTTTTTACACTTATCGAATGTCTTATTATTCCCGACAGATATCTTAGTACCGATACAAGAGCCACTTATTTTAGCATGTACCGTGCGGCGGCGTATTTTCATTTGCTTATTTTAAATACAGGACTTACAGTTTTCCTGATATTTGCGTTTCACCTTAGTTTTTCGGAAAATAACTGGGATAGTCCGGTGAAACGGAAAATTTTGTAGTTTTACATTATTATGAGCAGAGAAGAAATTTTAAAAACGTATAAAATATTTATCGGTGGACAATTTCCGCGTACCGAAAGCGGCCGCTTTTATTCATTATACGATAATAAGAAAAATATAATTGCCAATATGTGCTTGTCGTCGCGCAAGGATTACCGCAATGCGGTTGTAATTGCACGTGCGGCACAAAGCAGCTGGGCGGGTAAAGCCGCTTTTAATCGTGGACAAATTTTGTATCGCATTGCAGAGATGCTTGAGGGAAGGAAAGAACAATTTGTAAATGAATTAATTCAGCAAGGCTCAACTAAAAAACAAGCGGAAGCTGAGGTTGCACTTAGCATTGATCGTATTGTTTATTATGCGGGTTGGTGCGATAAGTACCAGCAGATATTTAGTTCGGTTAACCCTGTTGCTTCTTCGCATTTTAATTTTTCGGTTCCTGAACCAACGGGTATTGTTGCAATTATTGCGGATGAAAATACTTCGTTAATAGGATTGGTTTCTGTTATTATGCCTGTAATTGCCGGTGGAAATACCTGTATTGTTCTTGCTTCCGAAAAAAAGCCTTTGTGTTCGATTACCTTTGCTGAGGTTTTGGCTACGAGTGATTTGCCTGGCGGTGTTGTAAATATTTTGACTGGAACAAGTGCTGAATTGCATTCGCATTTTTCTTCACACATGGATGTTAACGCCATTATTTATTGTCGGAAAGATGTGGCCGAGAAAAAGCTGATTGCAGAAAATTCTTCTTTAAATGTTAAACGTTCCTTCTTCTGGAACAAAAACTGGCTCCTTGAAAAGGAGCAGGGCCCTTACTTTATATCTGACCTTCAGGAAATTAAAACAACCTGGCACCCCGTTGAAAACATCGGGGTGGGTGGGGCTAAATATTAGTGCTTTTGCGTTTAATTTTTTTCTTTGGATTTTGACGCGTATCCCAAAAGGCAACTAAATCAATACTTTCTTCTTTTATAGTATAAAGTAACAAGTTGTGTTTTGTTACCAATGCTTCGTGTGTATTGGATTTTGCCAATTTCCTAAAAAGTTCAGGTTGTTGGGAAATAATTTGTATTGTTCTATTGGTAGCAGTAATAAAATTACTCTTTTCTTTTTCAGTCCAGTGGGTATCCAAATAAATTAAAACACCTTCAAAAGTTTTTTCTGACTCGGGTGTCCAGATTATTTTTTTAACCATTTTCTGTATTTCTTCATCACTTCTGCATGGGATTTACCTAAACCTTTTTCAGATTCCTTCATACCTTGTTTTACAGATGCTTTTATTTGATCGGGCATTTCATCCCATAAATCAGTTTCATCTTCTGCAAAAGTCTTAACTACTGCCAAAACAGTTTTCTTTTTCTTTTCAGATAAAAAACTTACGTAGTTTGCTATCTTGCTGTCTATACTTTGCGCATACCCCATTTTCAATATTTTGTAATACAAATATACAAAAAAACCGTCTTTTCGGGGTGGCTTCTTTATTTCCCTTAATTATGAGATAAGGATTGAGCTAAGAGTTGTAGATAATCTATCTATTAACCACAACCTTTTTTGCAACAACAAGACATATCTCAGAGTCAGCTATCCTTCGAGTCTAACGTGCGTATAAATCAAATTAGTAGGATTGAAAGAATGGAAATTAGCATCCGCATTAGTCCCTCATTGCCATTGCTGGGGCCTTAAATGTTTCCGTAAAAGAGCTATTTATTTTTAACAAGATTTTTTTCCTCAAGCCAATTTCTTTTGTACATTTGATATAGTAAACTTTAGGGGTGCACTTCAATTGTTGAGTTAGAGAATTATAGAGTTATTTATTAAATCTATAATTACACAAATCAATAACTCAACAACTGAACCGCTGAGAAAAACCCTCAAAACCTGAACAGGATAATGCCTGCGAAGGGAAAAGTAAAGAAAGCCTCTTGCGGTTTTTCTTATTTATCCCTCACTTTAAGGTTTACTTAAATTTATAGCTATGCTAAACATTTTTGTAAATAGTCAGTCACACGCTTTACCAAAGGGATCAAGTTTATTTAACGCACTCGAGCAAAACGAAATTCAAAGCCAAAGGGGAATTGCCGTTGCGGTAAACAATGCGGTTATTCCTAAAGCGGAATGGCCGAGTAAAATTTTAAATGAAAACGATAAAATAACAATAATAAAAGCAACTCAAGGAGGGTAAGGTAAGAGGTGCGAAGTTTGAGGTACGAGAAGAGAAAAGTATAAGGAGGTAGTATAAGTATAAGAGGGTAGTATAAGTATAAGGAAACTTAATTAGTAAGAAGAAAAGATAAAAATTATAAAAAAGGCATTATGAAAACGAAAGACAAAGCACCCAAACAGGAAGAAGTAATTACGCGCGAGCCACTAACAGGTTCAAACAAAATTTATGTGAACGGAAAAATTCACAATATAAAAGTAGCCATGCGCGAAATTGTATTGACAGATACCACGCATAAATTTAACGGTAAAGATAAAGTCGAAAAAAACGACCCAATTACGGTGTATGATACAAGCGGACCGTATACAGACCCTACTGTAAAAATTGATTTGAAAAAAGGGCTTCCGCGTTTACGTGAAGAATGGATTTTAAAGCGTGGCGATGTAGAAGAGTTGAAAGAAACCAGTTCTGAATACGGATTGCAACGTTTAAATGATAAAAATTTAGATGCTTTGCGTTTTGAACATATTAAAAAACCGTTAAAGGCAAAGGCCGGAAAAAATGTTTCTCAATTGCATTATGCAAAGCAGGGAATTATTACTCCCGAGATGGAATATATTGCCATTCGCGAAAACCAGCGCATTGACGAAGTAAAAAAATCGAACTTATGCGCACAGCACGCGGGGAATAGTTTTGGAGCGAATACACCTAAGAATTTAATTACACCGGAGTTTGTTCGTGACGAGATTGCCGCAGGCCGAGCTATCATTCCCAATAACATCAATCACCCCGAAAGCGAGCCGATGATTATTGGAAGAAACTTTTTGGTGAAAATTAATACAAACATCGGGAACTCTGCAGTAAGCTCAAGCATAGAAGAAGAAGTAGAGAAAGCAGTTTGGAGCTGCCGCTGGGGCGGAGATACGCTTATGGATTTATCTACCGGAAAAAATATTCACGAAACACGCGAGTGGATTATTCGTAATTGTCCGGTGCCTGTTGGAACTGTACCAATTTATCAGGCATTAGAAAAAGTAAATGGTAAGGCAGAAGATTTAACCTGGGAAATTTTTAAAGACACATTAATTGAACAAGCAGAACAAGGCGTTGATTATTTTACTATTCATGCCGGAGTTTTATTGCATTACGTTCCGCTAACTGCAAAACGTATTACCGGAATTGTTTCGCGCGGCGGAAGCATTATGGCAAAGTGGTGCCTGTCGCATCATAAAGAAAATTTTCTGTACACCCACTTCGAAGAAATTTGTGAAATAATGAAAGCCTACGACGTAGCTTTTTCATTGGGCGACGGCCTACGCCCCGGTTGCATTGCAGATGCAAATGATGCAGCACAATTTGGCGAATTGGAAACTTTAGGTGAGCTAACAAAAATTGCCTGGAAGCATGATATACAAGTAATGATTGAAGGCCCCGGCCACGTGCCGATGCACATGATTAAAGAAAATATGGATAAGCAATTAAAGGAATGTCACGAAGCACCTTTCTATACGCTTGGGCCATTAACAACTGATATTGCTCCAGGATACGATCATATCACTTCTGCCATTGGCGCAGCAATGATTGGTTGGTTTGGTACGGCGATGTTGTGTTATGTTACTCCCAAAGAACATTTAGGTTTACCCAATAAAAAAGATGTAAAGGATGGAGTTATCGCTTATAAAATTGCAGCACACGCTGCTGATTTAGCAAAGGGTCATCCGGGTGCGCAATACCGCGACAATGTTTTAAGTAAAGCGCGTTTCGAATTCCGTTGGGAAGACCAGTTTAATTTGTCGTTAGATCCGGATACAGCTCGCGAGTTTCATGATGAAACATTGCCTGCTGATGGCGCCAAGATTGCACATTTTTGCTCGATGTGCGGCCCGCATTTTTGTTCTATGAAAATTACACAAGATGTGCGCGACTATGCAGAAAAGCAAGGATTAATGGAAGATGCGGCTTTACTAAAAGGTATGGAGGAAAAATCAAACGAGTTTAAAGAAAAAGGAAGCGAAGTATATCTATAATTAGGATGAGCGAAAAAGCACCATATCAAATAATAAAAAAGGTGGATTTGCCGCATACAAGAATTGAATTGCGCGACGATGGCATCATTCAATTTTATTATGGAGATTATGTTTTTTACAATATGGAAAAATCGCAGGAAGTAGAAAATATTGTTGCAGACATTACAAAAGAAGAAACATGTTTGTCGCTTCGTATTGCCGGAAAACAATCAAGCATGGCTTTAAACGTAATGAAGTATTTGTCGAGAGGAAGGGGTTGTTTATTTACATTGGCAGATGCTTTTGTTATCAGGTCTGCTGTGCAAAGAGTTCTCGCTAAAATTTACATGACTTTTAATAAGCCTTATGTGCCGACACGTTTTTTTGGCAAAGTAGAGGATGCCGAGCAATGGCTCAAATCTTTAAACAAGCAGGAACTTAAGCGTATTCATAAATTGAAATTGCAGAATGTGTAAAAAATAAATGAGTACAGCCGGGTATAAAATAATTGATAAACATGAGTTGCCACAAACTAAAGTAGAGCTTCGCGATGATGGTATTATCCAATTTTTTTATGACGAAAACACGGAATATACCATGGATCATACCAAAGCATTGGAAGCCGTTGTGGAAAAGCTTACCAAAGGCGTAACGCATATGTCGCTGCGCATTGCCGGAAAATATACAAGTATGGATACAGAACTGATGAAATATCTTTCGCGCGGCAGGGGAACTTTGTTTACGCTGGCGGATGCTTTTGTAATTCATTCACTTGCACAAAGGATACTGGCTAATTTTTATTTACATATTAACAAGCCCATTCTTCCTACAAAGGTTTTTAATAAAGTGGAAGAAGCTGAAGCATGGTTGCTTTCATTGGATAAAGAGGATCTGGCAAGAAGGCATAAATTAAAAATTTTACAATTTCAAAAGTGAGAGTGGAAAGAAAATATGTATTGAGTATTGCAGGTTTTGACCCCAGTGGCGGAGCGGGCGTACTTGCGGATATAAAAGCATTTGAGGCTAATAAAGTAAATGGGCTTGGTGTGATTTCGGCAAATACTTTTCAGAATGATACTGAGTTTAAAAGTGTGGATTGGATTCCAACAGAAAAAATAATAGAGCAGATAGAAATTTTAAGAAAACGTTTTTCTTTTGAATATGTAAAGATTGGATTGATTGAAAACCTGAGCGCGCTCGAAACAATTGTTTCGCATCTGATTTCTCATTTTCCAAATAGCAAAATCATCTGGGACCCCATTCTAAAGGCAAGTGCCGGTTTTGAATTTCATAAGGAGATTGATTTTTCACTATTGGAAAAAGTTCTTTCAAAAATGTTTTTGATTACACCAAACGTTCCGGAAGCATTGTTGCTTGGTAAAAGCAAGTTGGTTGAGGAAAACGGGAAACATCTTTCAAAATTCTGTAACGTTTTTTTAAAGGGAGGGCATAACGAAAAAAAAATCGGCTACGATACTTTGTTTTTAAAAGAAGGAAAGCAAGTATCATTTCGTCCAAAGAGTAAAACTATTTCAGCAAAGCATGGTTCGGGCTGCGTTTTGTCTTCGGCTATAACGGCTAACCTTGCTAAAGGAGAAGGTTTACATCGGACTTGTTTAAAGGCAAAAAATTATACCGAGAAGTTTTTGAGCAGCAATAAAACATTAATTGGTTATCACAAACTATGATTTCGAAATTACAGTATATAACACAGGAGGTAGAAGGTAAAACGCATGTACAGCTTGCAGAAGAGGCATGCGCCGCAGGTGCTGATTGGGTGCAATTGCGTTTGAAAAATAAATCACTTTCAGAGTGGAAGGAAATTGCTTTAGAAACCCAGCTGGTTTGTAGAAAGTATAAAGCAAAATTTATCATTAATGATAACGTGGCTTTGGCAAAAGAAGTCGGAGCCGACGGAGTTCATTTAGGTAAAGAAGATATCAGCACTGCAGAAGCAAGAAAAATTTTGGGAGACGAATTTATCATTGGCGGCACGGCAAATACTTTTGAAGATATAAAAATGCATGCCGCAGCAGGAGTAAATTATATTGGACTGGGCCCTTTTAGATTTACCTCCACTAAGGATAGATTAAGTCCGATACTTGGAGTAGAAGGGTATAAAAGTATTATTGAAAAGTGTAAAGCAGAAAATATGCGAATTCCGGTTGTTGCTATTGGAGGAATTACCGTTGGAGATATTTCTGAGATTATGGAAACCGGAATTTACGGAATTGCTGTTGCAAGTGAAATTACATACGCTGAAAATAAAGTGGACAGAGTAAAAGAATTAATAAAGGCACTTAATACCAAATCAAAATTATTTATCAGACAATGAAAAAAGAATTAATTATAGCGGGTAAAATTTTTCACTCGCGCTTATTTACCGGTACAGGGAAATTTTCTTCTTCTAAGTTAATGGAGGAGGCCTTGCTGGCATCCGGTTCAGAGCTTGTAACAGTTGCCTTAAAGCGCGTTAACATTGAAAAGGAAAATGATGATATTTTAAATCATTTGTCGCACGCCCAATTTAGTTTGCTGCCTAATACTTCGGGTGTTCGTAACGCCAAGGAAGCAATCTTTGCTGCGCAATTGGCCAGAGAGGCTTTAGAAACAAATTGGCTGAAATTAGAAATTCACCCAGATCCGAAGTATTTATTACCCGACCCGATTGAAACATTAAGGGCTGCGGAAGAATTAGTTAAACTTGGATTTATTGTTTTGCCCTACATGCATGCTGATCCTGTTTTATGTAAGCGTTTGGAAGAGGTTGGAGTGGCTGCAGTAATGCCCCTGGGCTCTGTTATTGGAAGTAATAAAGGTATTCGTACGCAGGATTTTTTAGAAATTATTATTGAGCAAAGTAAAGTGCCTGTGGTTGTGGATGCGGGACTTGGTGCACCATCACATGCGGCAGCAGCAATGGAAATGGGCGCCGATGCAGTTTTGGTAAATACCGCAATTGCTGTTTCGCAAAACCCCGTGCAAATGGCTATCGCATTTAAGATGGCAGTGGAAGCAGGTCGGATGGCATTTGAAGCAAAATTGGCGCAGCCCAAAAATTTTGCGGAGGCAAGCAGCCCGCTAACATCATTTTTAGAAGATTAAAATGTTTAAAGAAATTTTCGATACATATAGCCGCGAAGAAGTAAAGCAAAGCATACTTGCCAAAACAAGTATAGATGTTTTGCTGGCGCTTCAAAGAGAAAAACGCACACTCGAAGATTTTAAAGCTTTGATTTCTCCGGCAGCCGCGCCGCATTTGGAACAAATGGCGCAGCTAAGTCATAACCTAACCCAAAAACGTTTTGGCAAGACTATACAAATGTACGTGCCGCTGTATTTAAGTAACGAGTGTCAGAATATTTGTACGTACTGCGCTTTTAGTTACGATAACAAAATAAAACGTAAAACTTTAAGCGACGAAGAAATTTTAAGAGAAGTTGCAGTTATAAAAGAAATGGGGTACGACCACGTGTTGCTTGTTACCGGAGAAGCGAATCAAACGGTTGGGGTTGATTATTTAAAACATGCTATTCAATTAATAAAGCCGTATTTTTCTTTAATTTCAATTGAGGTACAGCCTCTCGACCAAGCTGAATATGAAATTTTATTGGGGGAAGGTTTGAATACTGTTTTGGTTTATCAGGAAACGTATCACAAAGAAAATTATAAAATTCATCACCCGAAAGGAAAAAAATCAAATTTTGATTATAGATTAGAAACTCCGGATAGGTTAGGGCAAGCAGGCGTACACAAAATTGGTTTGGGCGTTTTAATTGGGTTAGAAGATTGGCGTGTTGACTGTTTTTTTACCGCCTTGCATTTAGATTATTTAGAAAAAACACATTGGCAAACTAAATATTCAATTTCATTTCCACGCTTGCGCCCCATAGAATTGGGCAACGCAGAAGCCTCGGCTATGAAGAGTTTTGCCGAGTTTATGACAGATAAGGAATTAGTACAATTAATATGCGCTTATCGAATTTTTAATGAAGAAGTAGAATTATCGCTTTCAACTCGCGAGAGCGAAAAATTCCGCAACCATGCTATTAAATTGGGAATTACAAGTATCAGCGCCGGAAGTAAAACAAATCCCGGTGGTTATGCAGTGGAACCTCAATCGCTGGAGCAATTTGAAATTAGTGATGAACGTACTCCGAAGGAAATAGCTAACATGATTATGCAGCAAGGATATGAAGTGGTGTGGAAGGATTGGGATAAGGTTTTAAGTATGTAAAATGTTAAGTAAAGAAGAAATAAAAAGATATTCAAGGCACCTGATTCTTCCTGAAATAGGAGAGAGCGGACAAATAAAATTGAAGCAGGCAAAAGTTTTGGTTATAGGTGCCGGTGGATTGGGCTGCCCGGTTTTGCAATATTTAACTGCAGCAGGAGTTGGTACCATTGGTATAATTGATTTTGATAAAGTAGAAGAAAGTAATTTGCAGCGGCAAATTTTATTTTCTTCCAAGGATATTGGAAAATATAAAGCCGAAGTTGCCAAAGAAAAATTAACCAAGCAAAACCAATACGTAAATATTAATTCTCACACCTTGCACCTTAATGCTTCTAATGCTTTAGAAATAATTTCGCAATATGACTTTGTGGTCGATGGTTCGGATAATTTTGCAACACGCTACTTAGTTAACGACGCCTGTGTGATGCTTGATAGAATTTTAGTTTTTGGTTCTATATTTAAATTCGAAGGACAGGTAAGTGTATTTAATTATAGGAACGGGCCTACTTATCGTTGTCTGTACCCTGAACCTTCTTTGGATGGGGAAATGCCCAATTGCGCAGAAACAGGTGTGCTGGGAGTATTGCCCGGAATTTGCGGTACATTAATGGCCAACGAAGCAATTAAAATAATTACAGGCGTAGGGAAAATTTTAAGTGGTAAATTGCTTACGTTTGACGCCCTCAGTATGGAATTCAATACGTTTAAAATCGAGTTGAAGCCGGAAAACAAAAAAATTACAGAATTAACCGACTATGAAGTGTTTTGCGGAACCTCGAAAGAAATTTCGGCGCAGGAACTAAAACGAAAAATAAATGCGAACGAAAATTTTCAATTAATTGACGTACGCGAGGAGGTAGAGTATAAACTAAAAAATATTGGTGGCGTTTTAATTCCACTTAATTCACTAAAAGAGAATCTGAGTAAAATAAGTACCGAAAAAGAAATTATTGTTCATTGCGCCAGTGGCGCTCGGAGTAAAAAAGCGGTGCAATTGCTCAGGGAAAAAGGGTTTAAGAAAGTTTTTAATCTAAAAAACGGCTTACTTGATTTTTGAAGCTAATTGTTTATAGGCCTTTACCGGATCTTCATTTTCCCATATAAAACCAAGCGTTGCGGCCCCTTTGAAATTTAATTTCTTTGTTTTTTTAATAGTTGCAGAAGTAACTCCGCCTAAAGCAATTATGTTTTTATTTGTTTTAAGAAACTCTTTTAAATCCGCTTCTTTAAAACTGCTTTTATAATTTTTTTTGCTGATACTGTTAAAAATCGGGCTAAGAAAAATGTAATCGTAATTTCTTTTTGAATTATGAATATCTTTTAATGAATGAAAAGATGCAGAAAGAGAATGTTTTTTTGGATTATAAGAAGACGGAAGTTTTTTCTTCCTTGCCCTTTCTGTAAGATGAACGCCCTTCAAATTAAATGCTTTAAGCAGTGTGTAATGCGAATGAATAGTAATTTTTTTGTGAAAGGCCGTAGGGATCTGTAAGAGATAATTATGTAATTCTGTTTTAGAGAATAACGGCTTACGAACATGTAAAGCTTGTAGCCCGTTCGAAAATAATTTGCAAATAATTTTTATTTCGTTTTTAACAGAAGCCGGCGGAGCAATTACAATCAGTTTAAAACTCATCGGGCAATTTTACTTTATAATAATTACTCAACTTTTATTCCTAATTCGTTGCAGCGGCGGATTATTTTAAGAAATTCCTCGAGGGGAGTCTGGCTGTTCCATAAGCAACTGTTAAGCGCCATGCCGTAAAAACCAAGTTCGTTCACTTTTTCTATTCGGGTAATGTCAATGCCTCCCCTGGCCACAATTCTAAGTCCGGTTTTTTGTACAGCGGCTTTGATGGCATCTTCGTAAAAGCCACTCTGGTATTTTCCGGTTATTGAATCGAATATAGGAGAGAGAAAAACATAATCAAAAGCAATTTCGCTTTGGTCATATAAACTGGCCAGTTTATTATGCGAAGAGCTTTTAATTAATTTGCCTTTAACAAGGCGCAGTTTTTTTTCGCGCCACCAGTT
Source organism: Bacteroidia bacterium (assembly GCA_038214655.1). Classification (GTDB taxonomy): domain Bacteria; phylum Bacteroidota; class Bacteroidia; order B-17B0; family Aurantibacillaceae; genus PALSA-968. Next base: position 23,456 of record JBBQRR010000054.1, read on the forward strand.
TTTTAAACTGGGCTCCATGCGCAATTTTGTATAGTGTATGCCCTGTAAATTAAATTTTCGGGCAAGCTTGTGCTGGCTATGAATAACCAAGCGGTTATGAAACTGCGCGGGTATTTTTTCAATGTACTCAATAAGTTGTTGTGTACGCAGGCGGGGTTTGCGTATATGAAAGGTGTCTAACCCGGCCTCAAATAATTGCTGAATGATTTGATGCTCATTCTCTATCATTTTGGGCTGGGAAATAACTACAATTTTCATACTTTGATAAAAGTGTTTAGTGTTTTTTATTAAACAAAAGGTGCCAACGCACACACAAATATACTTTTTTTGCCCACAAATTTCATTTATTCAAAAAGCGAAGATAGTTTTTTTATTAAATAAACATCTTTTTCAAGTGCATTTCCCACTACCACAATGTCAGCGCCGGCTTTTATGGCTTGTAATGCTTTTGCGCCCGTATCTATTCCGCCTCCAACTACTAAAGGAATCTGAGTGGATTTTTTAACCCTTGCAATTATTTTAGCGTCGATATTTGTTTTGGCGCCGCTTCCAGCTTCCAGATAAATTAATTTAAAGCCCAATAACTCGCCTGCCACAGCCGTATTTATAATTTCGGTTGCAACATGAAGGGGTTTTGTTTTTGTAACTTTTTGCGTAACCGATTTTTTATCGCCGTTAATTAAAATATAGGCCGTTGAAATACATTCCAGTTTTTTCTTTTTTATTACCGGCGCTGCCAAAACATGCTTGCCAATTAAATAATCGGCATTGCGGCCCGATAAAAGTGATAAAAACAAAACGGCATCGGCTTTCGCGCTCAATTGCTTTTCATCTCCCGGAAAAATTACCACCGGAATTTTAGAAATGTTTTTTATCGCAGAAATTGTCTTTTCGATATTGCCACCCTTTAATTTGCTTCCTCCCACAAAAAAATAACTTACCGCACATGTATTGCAAAGCTTTACCAATTCAATATTAAATTTATCGGGATCAATTAAAACAGCCAGCTGCGCTCGCTTTTTTTTATGTGCGTAAAGTATTTTGGTGTAAATTTTATTCACTGCCATTGTCTGTATAAACCAAAACGTATTCGGTTAAAATTTTGTAATGCAAAGTATAATTTTTTTCCGAACCGGGCCGATTTACGCTTGCAGTGATTTTTCCTTCCACTTCTGCAAGTATAAAAGGGGCAATAGCAATTTGCTCGGCAAACAACAGGCCCTCAATATTACTTGCTTTGTAAACCGCCTCTTTGGCTCCCCAATAAAGCGTGTACTTTTCTAAAGAAGCATTTTCTAATTCTTTCAATTCGGCGGCCGATAAAAATTTTTCTTTAATTTTTAAAATCTTATCACGCACCTTTTCAATGTCAATGCCAATCTCTTTTCCGTTAAACGAAAATAAAACCGCCAGTTTACCATAAGCATGCGAAACCGAAATCTTTATTCCGTTGTGCAGATAGGGTCTGCCGTTATGATGATACTGAATTTCAATGCCCTCGTCGTCTAACACTTTTTTTGCTACATACAGAGCCGCTTTTTTTTCTATCTCCCGCTTTTGGGTTAAATCGTTAAAAACGGCAAATTCTTCCAGGTCAAATAAGGCCATTTTTAGGGCTTCATTAGGACTAATACACTCTATATTAAGGCTATTCTTAATCAATGGGCTTTATTTGCGTTTTACTTGGCTTTGCCGTATCTTTGCACCCGTAAATATAACATTTAAATTATTTTAACATGCCAACAGCAACTGCAACCTACACAAAGTACAAAGTAAAAGACATGAGCCTCGCTGCCTGGGGCCGAAAAGAAATTTTATTAGCCGAAGCAGAAATGCCCGGTTTAATGGCTCTTCGCAAAGAATTAGGCGCTAAAAAACCGCTAAAAGGCGCTCGTATAGCAGGTTGTCTGCATATGACTATTCAAACAGCCGTTTTAATTGAAACATTAACCGAATTAGGAGCCGAAGTTACCTGGAGTTCCTGTAATATTTTCTCTACTCAAGATCACGCTGCCGCCGCTATCGCTGCTGCAGGTATCTCCGTTTACGCATGGAAAGGCATGAATGCTGAAGAATTTGACTGGTGTATTGAACAAACGCTATGGTTTGGCGAAGACCGCAAGCCTTTGAACCTGATTTTAGATGATGGCGGAGATTTAACTAACATGGTATTTGATAAATACCCTGAATTAGCCGCAGGCATCAAAGGTTTATCTGAAGAAACTACAACAGGCGTTCACCGTTTGTACGAGCGTATGAAAAACGGAACTTTATTGTTACCGGCTATCAACGTTAACGATTCAGTTACAAAATCTAAATTCGATAACAAGTATGGTTGTCGTGAATCATTAGTGGATGCGATCCGTCGCGCTACTGATATTATGATGGCAGGTAAAGTTGCTGTTGTTGCAGGTTATGGTGATGTTGGAAAAGGTTCAGCACAATCATTATCATCGCAAGGTGTTCGTGTTATTGTTACAGAAATCGATCCTATTTG
>JBBQRR010000055.1:0-25120 GCA_038214655.1 Bacteroidia bacterium
CACTGATAGATAGATAGAAAAATTAGTAGGTTGTAAGAAAAAAATAATGTATTTTTGAAAAACAGATTACCAAAAATCGGTTAACGGGTTCTCCGATTTTTATTAAAATCCATAAAAATGAATTTTTAGAACCCACCTAAAGAAAACTGCCGTATAAAATACGTGTAAACACGTAATTTGTTTTATCTCGATATAAAAACCTGCTTTTTAGTTGTTTTAATTTTTTGCAGGCTTGCCGTATTTTCCTATTTTTACCACTCTAAATTTAAACAACCTTCAAATGAAAAAACTAATACTTTCTTTTCTTTTTATGAGCTTTTTTATTTCAAATAAAGCCCAAGTATTAAATACAAGTTTTTGTCAAACTAACGGAAGCGTGTACGCAGTTGCCATTGACTCTGTGAACAACACGGTTTATATTGGCGGTAGTTTCACCAGCGTTTGCGGTTCGCCCAGAAACCGTATAGCTGCTTTAAACTTAACAACCGGCGCACTGCGTACGTGGACCGCTACGGTGAATAACGATGTGCGCTCTTTACACATACACAACAAGGCCCTTTACGTAGGTGGAATGTTTACTCTTGTAAATGCCCAAAGCCGCGTTAATGCCGCAAAATTTTATATTCCCTCGGGCACCTTAGCTACTTGGGCACCGGCCATAACCTCTCCCTTTATAGTTTATAGCATTGCAGCAAGAAATAATAAAGTTTATTTGGGAGGAAGTTTTCTTCTTACCGTTGCAACAGGGCAAAATCTTTGTGAATTAGACACAGGTACTGCCGCCGCAACAAATTGGCCCGAAGCCAATCTTAACAGCACAGTATATTCTGTAGCGGTTGATGGAAATAATTTGTATGTTGGTGGTAACTATACCAATATAGGTTCATCAGGAATAAACTATTTATCTAAATTTTATCTTTCTGCTGCCGGTCCATCCCTTAGCTCCTGGGATGCGTTGCCCGATGCGTCTGTGTCGGCTATTTTGCCTAAGGGGACTGATGTTTATTTTGGCGGCAATTTTTCTTTTTTAAATGCCACTTCAAGGACAAGGCTTGCCTGTATTGATAGTTCAAATGCCACTCCTACCGGATGGGACCCGGGATGTAACGGCCCCGCAAGTAAACTACTTTATAGAAAAGGTGTAATTTATGCCATAGGAAATCTTGGAATAATTGGGGGCAAATCACGTTTTGGTATTGGAGCCATAGATATAAATACAGGTGTTGCTACACGCTGGGACATTATGGCGAACGCATCTTTGTATGATGCCGCTACCACTTCTACACAAATATATGTGGGCGGCGCCATGAACTCGGTGCTTGGCCAGCCAAGAAATAACTTTGCAGTTGTTTGCATAAACCCTATCGACACAATTACAAACGCACCCACGGGGCCTACTACTGTTTGTAGCGGCCTTAGCGGAGTAAGTTATTCTATTGCCCCTGTAACAGGCGCCACCTCTTATGTGTGGTCGTATTCAGGAACAGGTGCTACAATTGTGGGAAATTCAAATTCGGTTACACTTAATTTTTCCGCCGCCGCAACAAGCGGAACTCTTTCGGTAATGGCTACCAATAATTGCGAAACATCAAATACACTTGACTTATTTATAAACACCTACACTTTTACCGCATCGGTTGCCGCTAACAGTAATTTTATTACCTGCGGAGATTCGGTAGATATTTCTTCTTCGGATAATTATGCAGGAAGCGGAACAATTACTTATTCGTGGTCTCCATCTGCAGGACTAAACGCAACAAATGTTTATAAAGTTACTTCAGGCACGCATACAACAAAAACTTACACATTAACCGAAACATCGAGCGATGGTTGCGTAGCACAGGACGCTACAACTATTACGGTTGGAGCAATTAATTTATCGGCCACAACAAGTTTCGGAACTGTTTTGTGCAGCATTAAAGACACACTTCACGTTACAAATAACTATGGTGGCTTAGGAACTGTTACTTATACATGGTCGCCTTCTGCTTCATTAAATCTTCCTAACTCGGCAAACCCAACAGCTTCTCCGGTTACAACTACAGATTACACGGTGATGGCATCTTCGTCTGACGGCTGTACCGCTAATATGCAAACAACAACTGTATTTGTTTCTGCAATTTCGCTTGTGGCGGGCGCAACTCCAAACACAATTACTTGTGGCAACACAACAACATTAAGTACTACCGATAATTATCCCGGCGCAGGCACAATTACTTATACCTGGTCACCTGCTGCAGATTTAAATAACGCAAACGCGGCATCGCCTATTGCAAGCCCAACAACAAATACTACATACAGCGCCTCCATAACAACACAAGAAGGTTGTGTTTCTTCCGACGTAGTTACCGTAAACGTAAATGCTTTGCAAATAAATACCGCAGGCTCTATAAACACTACGTGCAGCAACCCGGTTACTTTAAATACAACAAACAACAGCGCTAATGTTAATTTAGTTTATTCTTGGAGCCCTGCAGCAGGGTTAAGTAATACCGCTTCCGCGAACCCTTCTGCTAACGTTGGAACCACAACTATATTTACAGTTACTATGTCGTTACCAAGCACCGGTTGCGCAAGTGCTACCGAAGTTGATACAGTAAAGGTTTTGCCACCTGCTGCTCCAAACATTTGCGAGATTAGCTCCGACAGTTTATCGCAATACAATGTAATTTACTGGGACAAAACTTCATTTCAAACAACCGACAGCTTTATTGTTTACAGAGAAACAACAACTAACACCTATAAAAAAATTGCAACCATTCCTTATACCGCACTTAGCCAATACACCGACACGGCGCGCAGTATTGGCCCTTCTAACGGCGACCCTAATGTTGGAACATACCGTTACAAATTATCTGTAAAAGATTCCTGCGGCAACGAAGGACCGAAAAGCCCTTATCATAACACGGTATTTTTTGTAGATAATCATACCGGAACATTTACCTGGAATTTATACGCCGTAGAAAATCAAACAACCCCTGTTACACAGTTTGATTTATTGCGCGACAACGCAAACAACGGAACTTGGATTGTAATTGGTACTGTTACCGGAACGCAAACAACGCTCAACGATGCTTTTTACTCTACCTATTCAACTATTGCTAACTGGCGCGTTCAGGCTTTAGGTTTTAATTGTACGCCAACTGCCCGTTATGGAAATAACTCTGCACAAGGCGCTATCGTAAAATCAAAATCAAACATTACTAATAACAGGCAGATTGGAATTAAAACTAATTCTGAAACTGCCCTTGCAATTTATCCCAACCCAAGCAACGGAAATTTTGTAATTGATTTTGGTTCTTCGCAAGGAAAAGTTTCTGTTAAAATAATTTCTTTGCTTGGCGAAGAGGTTTACAATTTAACAAAAAGCACAACCGATAAATTAAATATTGATTTAAGCGCTTATCAAAGCGGTACGTACATTGTACAAATAACAACAAACAATACTGCCCTTGTAAAACGAATTATTAAAAACTAAAAAAGAAACCCCGCTGATTGGCGGGGTTTTTTATTTCCTTCTAAATAAAATTATTTTCCTGTCTTTTTGGTGTACCCTAAAAAGGCCAAGACATCATCGCTCTTGTCGTATTTTGCATTTGCATATAACATCATCATATCGCTAGCCTTATCAAAAATAATTGCAATGCCTGCTTTTTCTGCAACGGTTTTTACAGCGTTATAAACTTTATCCTGAATGGGTTTTACAAGCTCCATGCGCTTTTTAAATAAATCACCATCCACGCCAAAGCGCTGTTTTTGCAAATCCTTTGCTTCTTTTTCGCGGTTAATAATTTCATTCTCGCGCTTCTTACGCAAATCATCTGTTAATAAAATCTGTTCGGCCTGATATGCCTTGTATAGTTTATCAATCTCGGCATATTTAACTTCAATTTCCTTTTGCCAATCGCCGGATGTTTTATCCAATTCGGCTTTAGCAGCTTTATACTCCGGTATCTGGTTTAAAATATACTCTGTATCCACATAGCCCAGTTTTTGTGCTACCGACATGTTTGCCATTAAAATAATTGCGGCAAAAAGTAAAACGATTTTTTTCATGGTTATTATTTTATTTGTTTTTATAATTCTCCTAACGAAGCGCCAATAGTAAAATGGAACTGCCCCTTGCCATTACCCGTTGTTGGGTTGTACTGCACCGAATCAAAGCCCCAGCCATAATCAAGCCCCAATAAACCAAACATCGGTAAAAATATACGCACGCCAATACCCGCGCTACGCTTTACATTAAACGGATTAAAATCTTTGTACTGCTGCTCTGCATTACCTGCCTCGGCAAACGCAAGCGCAAAAATTGTTGCTTGTGGATTTAATGATAAAGGGTAACGAAGCTCCATAGTATATTTCGAGATAATAGCGTTCCCTCTTCCGTCTTTTCCCGAAATAGAATTATCGCTATACCCTCTTAGCGCAATAATTTCGCGGCCATCTAAAGAGTAACCGGTTAATCCACTTCCGCCTAAATAAAAACGCTCAAATGGCGCAACGCCTACTGCCGAATTGTACATTCCTAAAATTCCAAAACCATAACTTGCGCGTAAAACTAAATTATGCGCTTCTTTTCCTTCAGGAGTTTTTTTGTTTGTTAATTGCATATACCAGTGCGTGGTAAATTTGTATTTCTGATATTCTAAAAATTTATATTTCTGTGCAGGAGATAATGTTGCATAATCTTTTCCGTTAATGAGCGACCACGGTGGAGTAAGTACCGATGTTAAACTTATGGTTGAACCACCTACCGGGAAAATTGGATTACCCTGTAAAGAATTGCGGCTTATATTAAATGTTGTTTTAATGTTGTTTGCATAACCCGTTTGAAATAAAAACACCGACGCGTGATAAAGTGTGTAATACGAATACGTTTGCTCGGCATAAATCTGAAAATAATCATCCGGCCATTTTAAGCGCTTACCAAATCCCATTGTGGCTGTGGCAGAAGTCATGAAAGAACCACGCGGATTTACATACCTTACTCCGTCCAAACTAACGTGACGCGGTTGCCCGTTAAAGTTTTGTACGTTGTAGTAAGCGCCAACGGTTAGCGACTGCGGTTTTTTTCCGCCCACCCATGGCTCTGAAAAAGAAATATTATATCCCTGATAATACACGCCGTTACTTTGTGCACTTACACTTAAACGCTGTCCGTCGCCGCTGGGCAGCGGGCTCCAGGATTCTTTTTTGAAAAAGTTTTTTGCTGAAAAATTATTAAATGTAACTCCAAGAGTCCCTATGATTCGGCCACCGCCCCAGCCGCCCGATAAAGAAATCTGATCATTTGGTTTTTCTTCAACAGTATATTCAATATCAACAGTTCCATCGGCCGCATTTGGTTTTGGCGCCACGTTTAATGCCTCCGGATTAAAATATCCTAATTGCTGCAACTGTTGAATAGAACGCTGTACATCCGTACGCCTAAATAATTGCCCAGGTCTTGTACGCAACTCCCGCATAACTACATGGTCGTTTGTTTTTGTGTTGCCCACAACCGTAACACGATTTATAATTGCCTGCTTGCCCTCAAACATTCTTATTTCTAAATCAATCGAATCGTTTTCTACATTTACTTCTGCAGGTGTTAACTGAAAAAATAAATATCCGTCGTCCATGTACAGCGAAGTGATATCAAACCCGCTTGGATTCATATATAATTTCTGATCTAAAATTGTTTGGTTAAAAACATCTCCCTTTTTTATTCCTAAAATAGTATCCAGCTGTCCGCTGCGGTATTTTGAATTACCAATCCAGTTGATGTTTCTAAAATAATATTTGTGCCCTTCTTCAACAGTAATCTCAATTTTTACACGGTTCTTGCTTACAAAATACGTTGTGTCTTTTGCAATGCGCGCGTCTCTGTACCCTAATGTTAAATATTTATCCAACATGCGGGGTTTGTCTTTTTCAAAATTATCTTCCAGGTATTTTCCGCCTCTAAACAAATACCACTTGTACGATTTTGTGTCTTTTAGTTTGCGGCGCAACTTGTTTGACGAAATTATTTCGTTGCCATATATTTCAACTTTTTTTATGCGAACCCTGCGGCCTTTATCCACAATAATATATAAATCCTTTTTTCCGCGCAATCTTTTCGAGTCTTCGGTTTTTACGGTTACCAAAACATTTGTAAAGCCGTTGTTAACATAAAATTCTTTTACCGCCGTGTGCACGTTACTTAATAATTGGTCGGTAAGAATTTTACCTATTGATAAACGCAATTTGGTTTTAAAATCTTCGGCCTCTTTTTTCTTTACATCTCCTCTAAACGCAAGTCCGCCCATTCGGGGTTTTTCCTGTAAAACAATTTTCAGATAGATAGCTTCGCCCTCAATTTTTGTTACGTTAATTTGTATGTCGTCAAAAAATCCTTGTCTCCACAAATTCTTTACTGCGTCAGAAAATTTATCGCCGGGCACTTTTACGCGCGCGCCCTCTACCAGGCCCGATACTAATTTTAGAACATTTGCATCAAGTGTGGTAACTCCCTCTACTTCGGTCTTTGCAATTACATATTCTTTGGGTGCGCCATAGCTAATGGTGTCTCCGCCAATAGTAATTTGCGCATCTGCGTACTGCGTTGCAAAAAATAAAACTAGTATGTAAATTATTTTTTTCAAAGATGTTTTATGAAACTTGTTTTACCTGTTCGCCCGTTTTTCCAAAACGGCGTTCGCGTTGCTGAAAAGAAATAATGGCTTTATAAAAATCTTCACGCCTGAAGTCGGGCCAAAACACATCTGTAAAATAAAACTCGGCATAGGCCAGTTGCCACAATAAAAAATTACTGATGCGATGCTCGCCGCTGGTGCGTATCATTAATTCAGGATGCGGCATGCCGGCGGTTGATAAATGTGATTCGAAAAGATTTTCGTTTATCTGCTCCGAAGTAATTTTTCCGTCTTTCACTTCCTGCGAAATTTGTTTTACGGCATTTAAAATTTCCCACTGCGCCGAATAGCTTAAGGCAAGCACTAAATTTAAACGTGTATTTTTTGAAGTTTCTTTCATCGCGTCGGCCAACTGTTGTTGGCATTTGGCGGGCAAACTTTTTATATCGCCAATTGCCAATAAACGAATATTATTCTTGTTTAGTGTGGGCGTTTCGTCGTAAATGGTTTTAATTAACAATTCCATTAAGGCTTGTACCTCTTCGGCCGGACGACTCCAGTTTTCGGTACTGAAAGCGTAAAGCGTTAAATATTGTACGCCCAGCTCGGCGGCAGCTTCAACTGTGTCTTTTACAGATTTTACCCCGTTTTGATGTCCGAAAATACGCGAAGCGCCTTTGCTTTTTGCCCAACGCCCGTTGCCATCCATAATAACGGCAATGTGCTTAGGTAATTTACTAAGGTCTATTTGCTCTTTTACGCTTTTCATTTAAGGGTGCGAAAGTACTAAAAAAACCTCGTATTTCTTTGGTTTTAATACCGAGGTGACGTGGCGTTTAGTCCAATATTATCAGTTGTGGGTCACTCGGCATTATATCATAAATTGCACTAAACTATTAATACAATTATATAACTATTGTTATGGGGTGGTTTTGAGGGGGCCCGGGCTACTAAAAAACCTACTTCGTGCTCCTCCCCTTCGCTACGGCTTTAGCGTCCCAGGGCTGCTCGGGCCAGGCGTGTTTGGGATAGCGCCTCTTTAACTCGCTGCGCACTTCAAAATAAGTTTTGTCCCAAAAGCTGCGCAAGTCGGCGGTTACCTGCACGGGTTTATAGCCGGGAGATAAAAGATGCATCAGTACTGTTGTTTTACCATTATTTACCAATGGCGTATCGGCTAACCCAAAAACTTCCTGCAGACGTACCGCCAAAACGGGGGGCGCACCATTGCCAAAATAGTGTAAATTTATTTTTGAGCCACTGGGCACTTCTATTTTCTTTGGCGCAAGTTTCTCAAGTGCTTGCTGTTTTTCCCATGGCAAGGAGCTTAACAGTGCTTCGGCTACATTCAATTTTTTAAGATCAAACGGCGTGCGTACATTTTTTATATATGGGCTAAGCCACTCTTTGTTTGTTTCTAAAAGTTGTTTTGTATTTACATCCGGCCAGTCCGAGTTCCAACTACGCAAACTCATTATTCTATTCTGTAATTGCTCAAACTCCTCGTCAAGTTCAAGTAAACTTTCTCCTTCGTTTTTTATCGCCGCCGAAATAACTTCCGAAACTTTTTTCTCGTCGGGTAATGCCAGCGGTTTAGATTGCAAAATAATATTGCCGATCTTCATCTCTCTGCTGGCAATCAATCCGCCCTTGCGCGTATCCCAACTAATGTTTTCTGTTTCTTTTACCAGGTGTGCCAGGTCTTTTGGGTTGAGTGGTGCCGCTAAAAATATTTTTCCTAATCCTTCGCGCAAATCCATATTGGCAACCGCAAGCCAGGGCTCATGAGCCAGGTCATCTTTGTGGCCCATCATTGCAATTTTACCATTGGCTAATTGAAATTGCGCATTGTTGCCCGGCCGCGCCGATGCAATTCGTTCGGGATACGCGTATGCCAACAACAATCCGGTTTCAAAAGAATCTACAGCGGCATTACTCTTTTCTACTTTCAACATTCTTCGGTATGACTCAGCAACTTTTTCTATTCGTGCAAAACGCTTGCCCACGCCGTTTCCGCTACGTGCTCTTCGCAAAGCTTCTATTCGTAAATTAATATCTATACCCGATTCACGCGGCAACGGATCTCTTTCTTCGAGCACCGCGGCAATATCAGTGGCCAATTGCACTTCTTCTTTTGTAGTGGCCATTAAAAGCATATGCGCCAAACGCGGATGGCATGCTAACTTGTGAATTTTTTTTCCGTGTTCGGTTATTCTGTTATTTTCTATCGCATTTAATTGTTCGAGTGTTTCTGTTGCGCGTTGCAAAGCAATTTTAGGAGGAGAAGTAAGCCAGGTAAGTTGTTGCACATCGGCCACGCCCCATTGCGCCATGTCTAATACCATAGAGGCAAGATCGGCCTCCATAATTTCGGGCACGCGATGTAAAGCCAATCGTTCCTGCGTTGCAAGCGTCCACATACGGTAGCAAACGCCGGCGCTTAACCTGCCCGCGCGGCCCGCGCGCTGGTCGGCCGAATCTTTAGAAATACGAAGTGTTTCCAAGCGCGATAATCCCGAGGCCGCATCAAAACGCGAAGTGCGCACAAAACCACAATCAACCACAATTTTAATTCCCTCAATGGTTAAACTGGTTTCGGCAATAGAAGTTGCTAAAACAATTTTTCGTTTACCAAATTTATTGAGCATGATCGCTAAAAACTGTTCGTGCTGCGGCAACTGACCGTATAATGGATGAATAGAAATGTCGGGTAATTTTTGTTCGAGCAACTCTGCACATTTTTTTATTTCTCCCTCGCCCGGAAGAAACACAAGTGCGTCGCCTTCCTGCTCATTAACGGCGCGAAACACAACGCTTGCCGTAAGCTCTGGCAATAAAGTTTGATCGGCATCATTGGTATAAATAATTTCTACCGGATATTGCCGCCCTTTACTTTCGGCAACCGATGCCTTTAAAAGTTGCGGCAGCTCGGCCATATTTAATGTAGCCGACATAATTATGATACGCAAGTCTGGCCGCAAAACTTGCTGCGCATCGCGGCAAAGCGCCAGCGCTACATCCGCGTGAAGATTGCGCTCGTGAAATTCATCGAAGATAACTAGGCCTACGTTTTCAAGGGCGTTATCATTTTGCAACATGCGTGTAAGAATTCCCTCGGTAACAACCTCTAATTTCGTTTTATCACTAACCATTGTTTCGAAGCGGATGCGAAAACCAATAGTTTCTCCGCACTCTTCGCCAAGCAAAGAGGCCATTCGCGCAGCGATGGTTCTTGCGGCTAAACGCCGCGGCTCGAGCATGATAATTTTTTTTTCTTTAAGCCAGGATTCGTTTAATAACGTAAGCGGAAGCAAGGTGCTTTTTCCTGCGCCCGGCGGGGCAGTTATAATTAATGTGTTTTGCGCCGACAGTTTTTGCCGTACTTCGTTAATAATATCTTTAACAGGAAGGTCTATTTTAAAGGGATCAAACACATTGCAAAGGTACGTTGTTTAGATGAAATGAAATTTGTTTATATTTGATAAGCAAATCTCTGCCACGCAAATTACAACTGTTAAAAAAATGATGGGAATAAAAAAAACATTTTTAGTATGTACCTTGGTTTGCGTTTCTTTTTTGGGGATGGCACAAAACCCGGGCGATACGCTTTTTAAATCTTCCTTCATACACAACATCAACATTACATTTACGCAGTCCAATTTCTGGGATTCGCTGATGTATTATAAACAGCATTCCGACTCATTTAACCTTAGTACGCAAAACATGTCGGGCAATGTTATTATTGATGGCGTGCAAATTAATACAGTAGGCGTTAAGCTCAAGGGCAATTCCAGTTTTGGATATCCCGGGCAAAAAAAATCCATTAAGCTTTCTTTCAATCAATATGTTCCCGGGCAAAAATTAGAGGGGCTCACGGTACTCGATTTAAATAACAATACGCTTGACCCAACCATGATGCGCGAAAAACTGCTTCTTGATTTTATGAATAAAAAAGGATTGGCCGCTCCGCGCTGTATCTATGCAAGAGTTTCTTACAACGGGCAGTATGTTGGTTTATATAAAATGATTGAGGAGGTTGATAAGGAATTTATTTCAACGCGTTTTGCAAATTGGGGAGGAAATCTTTTTAAGGGCGACCCGAAGGGCACGCTTATGTGGGGCGGTAACAATCCGGCAACCTATTATCCTTGGTACGAATTACACTCAAACAACTCGATTAACAACTGGGGGGATTTGGTGAACTTCATTGACAACGTAAACAATACTCCTTCGGCTACTTTTTACGATACACTCGAAACGCAATTAAGCACAACGTCCTTTATAGGGCAATGGGCCGCGCGCAATTTGTTTGTTGATTTAGACGCGTACTTTCATGCGCCGCACAATTATTATTTATACCACAACACAGTAACACAAAGGTTTGAGTGGGCCACCTGGGACGTAAGTGTTGCGTTTGGATTTTACCCTTACTGGTCAGAAGATTCAACTGAGCACACAAGTTTATTGATGTCTACTTTTCCGCTTACAACAAAAATGCTTGCCAACACTACTTACAAAACCACTTACCTAAATACTGTTTGCGATTACCTTGATTATTTTTCTAATTCAGTTATGACTTCTTTGATTGACAGTATTGGCAACCGTATTCGCGCGGATATTTATGCCGAACCCGATTCCAACCAGATGTTTCCGGAGTTTTGCTTTGAATTTGGAATGGATACATTTACCTTGCACACGCCCATCGGCGATATTCCCGGGTTAAAAAAATTTATTACAAACAGAAGGGCCAATGTACTTGCCGAACTAAATTCTTTAGGATGGGCTTGTCCGCTGGTTGGTGTTAACGAATTAAAATCAAACAGCAATATCATAAGCATTTTTCCAAATCCTTCATCCGGTAAATTTAACCTTCGTTCTGATACTGAAGTTTTATCGGTAGAGGTGTTAAATTCATTGGGACAAACAATTTATTACGAAAAAATACATTCGCCCGGCGCAGAAATTGATTTGAGTACTTTTACTAAGGGCGTTTATTTTATTCGTTTGTATGGAAAAACATATTGTGAGACAAAAAAACTTATTTTAGAATAAATTATGTTTGTATCCGCGCTTATATTCTTCTCCGTGTTTTTGTACTAAAAAAAGTTTAATTAGCCCTAGCATATAAAATCAATCTCATGAAAAAATTCTTTTTATCCGTTTTTCTTCTTGCTGCAACTGTTTTTTTAAACGCGCAACCCTCAAGCTGGAAAGTAACCGGTATTGGCGGCGGCGGAACTTTTTGGCGGCCCTCTATAAATCCCGGAAATCCCAACGAGTATTATGTGCATACCGAGATGGGTTCTTTTTTTCACACAAAAGATTTTGGAAATACTTATACCGAATTAAGTTTTTTACAACTGGCGGCAAGCGATAAAAGCGTTATCCGTTTTACCAACGACACAAATATTTTATATGCCGCGGGCATCAATACGTCGAACCGATTTATGTTTTCGGTTTATAAATCTATAAACAAGGGCGCTACCTGGACATTGTTGCCCTGCATTGCAAACTCGTCTGCCTGGCAGGTAACCGAAACAGTTGTTTCGTTGTATGTAGATTATGATAATCCAAACAATGTTGCTTTTGCAACGCGGGATGGTTTGTATTTTTCTAACGACGGCGGATTAACGTTGCAAGACATTACACAAACATCTCCCTGGTATCAATATATTTCGGGTTGTTTGTTCGACGGAAATAATATTTACATCGGCACGCCGGGCGGAATTTTGGTTTCTACTAACGGTGGATTAAATTTTACAAAACCTACTCTTACGGGCATTCCTCCCACCGAAGATATTATTGGATTTTCGGCAGCTAAACAAAATGGCGCAGTTCGTTTTTTTTGTATCACTATGCCAACAGGAATTTATACTACCGATGATGTTTATGCAATGGCCGGCGGAGTTACCGGTTATTTTAAAAGTGTTTATCGTTTGGATTATAGCACAAGCACAAACTGGGTAACAAAAAATAACGGGCTTACCATTCCTTCTTCTTCGGCGTGTTATCCCTGCGATCACATAACATGGATAGGAATGGCGGAGAACGACACAAGTATTGCATACCTGTATGGCGTAAATGGAAACTCAGAACCAACCGTTGTAAAAACAACGAGCGGAGGAAATAACTGGAATCACGTTTACAACATCACCAACAATCAAAATATTTTTACCGGTTATATGGGTTATCAGGGCGATCCTTTCCAATGGTATTTAGGATGTTCGGGAATGGGTGTTTGCGCAACCGATGCCAACAAAGTTGTTCTTGCAAACATGGGTAGTGTTTATAAAACAGCAAACGGCGCAACAACATGGGAACAAGGTTATGTAAATCCTGCAGATCAAAACGCAACAAATTCTCCAACGCCAAAACATAAACCTTACCGCGGTATTGCAATAGAAAACACCACAAACTGGTTTGCGTTATGGACAGATGCAAATAATGTTTTAGGTTGTTTAACAGACATCGGCTCCATTCGCACGCGCGACGGAGGAAACTACTGGTCGTTTAATAATTACAATTTTAACACCATGTATCATGCGGTAAAACATCCCCTGAGTGGAAATATTTATTGCGGCGCCAGCAATAAACACGATATGTATGCGTCTACAACTTTGCAAGACGCTGGCATTGATGCGCCTTCTTATTCTAACGGAAAACTTTTAATGTCGAACGATACAGGTTATAGTTGGACAACGATACACGATTTTACACGACCTGTTTATTGGCTGGCTTTTGATCCAAACAATTCGAACAAAATGTATGTTAGTGTTGTAAATCACGCGCAGAGTTTGGGCGGAATTTGGGTGACAAATAATTTGCAAAACGGATCTTCATCAACATGGACACAGTTGCCCGCACCTCCGCGTACAGAGGGGCATCCTGCAAATATTGTTTTTTTAAACGACGGTAAAATTGTTTGCACTTTTAGCGGGCGCATGACAGATTATAGCGACACGCCTCCCGGCAAATTTACCCGCAGCTCAGGTGTTTTTATTTATGATCCGGGAAATAATAGCTGGACCGATGCTACGGATATGAGTATAATGGCCTGGTATTGCAATGATATTTATGTTGACCCAAATGATGTTTCGCAAAACACATGGTACGTTGGTGTTGCAAGTGGTTGGGGTGGGCAAGACGCAACAAATACCGGAAGTCCTAATGACCAAGGTGGTTTATTTAAAACAACAAGTCGCGGTGCAAGCTGGACTAAATTAATTGGTTGCCTTACCGGTTTATCAGGCGGAAGCGGGGTTTTTTCTTGTGTAATAAATCCAAACAACGCCAACCAAATGTATGTTACTACTGTTGTTGACGGATTATTTATTTCAAATAATATTAATTCGGGCTCGCCTACTTTTACACAAGTTGGCAATTTTCAGTTCGGCGCTCCGTTGCGCCTTTTGTTTAATCCGTACAACAGTAACGAGCTTTGGGTTACTACTTTTGGTAATGGAATTCATGTTGGCAATGTAAATGGAAGCGGGGTTACGGAATTCACTAAGAAAGAAAATGTTTTGCTTTATCCCAACCCTTCTTCCGGAAAAATTACACTCAGCTCCGCTGACGATATTTTATTTTATGAGATTTTAAATTCGTTGGGGCAAAAAGTTTGTTCCGAAAAACTCCATTCTAAAAAAACCGAAATTGATTTGAGTAATTTTAAAAAGGGAATTTATTTCATTCGCATTTACAGCGAAAAAGGCTGCGAGACGAAAAAAATAATTTTGGAATAATTAATTTTATAGAGTTTTTCTATGTACAAAATCGCGCTTTGTTTTATTTTCATAATTTGTTTTTTTGTAGGTTTCGCGCAAAAAAAAGCCACTACCGAAGACGGCCAAGCGGTTTTGTTATACGATAACGGCACCTGGAAAAGCGCAGTTGAAATTGAATTAAACAAAGATCCATATCCAATGGAACGGCCGCCGTTTAAAGGACAAATTGTAGTAAGCTCAGTAAAAAGTAACCCTTTTACATTGTCGCAGCTAAGCGCAACAAAAAACAGTATTACCGATGACGCCGACTGGTTTGTTAAAAATAATTTGTCGCTGCTTCAATACGAAGTGCCTAATTCATTCAGCGGAACGATTGGTAATATGCCTGATAAAACACCAAAATCGTATAACGGAAACAAATTGGTGCAGGCCATTTATTCGGATAAGTATGATTTTTTTGTTTATGGAAAAGATTTTTCTTCGGGATTTATTCTTCTTATTACAGATAGAAAAAAAGATTCGGTTTTGCATTTTTTAGATTTCGGAAATTATGTTTTGAGTCCGGAATATGTAAAAAACGATTTAATGTTTATTGAGCAAAAAATTAATTGGGCGGTTCTTGAGGATAGCATCCTGTATATTTCGCACGGGCACAACACCTATGCGGCGAGCTCCAAAAATATGAACGCTTACATAAGTGCAATCAATTTAAAAAATTATAAAATCATCTGGCGCACAAAGCCGCTGGTAAACAACGCCGCCAATTTTGAATTGTTTGGCGATTTAATTATTTGCGGCTACGGCTTTACAGCCGAGCCCGATTTTTTATATACCATCGATAAACGCACGGGCGCCGTTGTGCAAACCCTCCCGCTTAAAAGCGGGCCATCGTACATTATAAGAAAAGACGATAAAGTTTTTGTGCGTACTTATAATGTGGATTACGTTTTTAAGATTAACTAATTCTTTCCGCTTCTTAAAAATTCTTTGCGTCTTAGCGCCTTTGCGGCAAAAAGCCTTAGCCCTTCTTCATCTTACTCAAAAAAGTAAATTTCAAAACTTCGGCGCGCTGTCGTGCAAGATTTGCTTTAGGCCCTTCAAAAAAATCATCCAACACTCCGGTAAAATGTTTTATCCAATGGTCAAAATGCGCTTCGCCAATTTTTAAATCGACATGCTTATCAAAAACATTTCCTGTGTAGCCGGCTTTATCCAACAAAATAAAATTCCAAAAAGCAAACATGCGCGGAAAATGTTCTTCAAAATTTATATGCGCAAAATGCGGCGCAAGCACTTCGTCTTTTAAAACACGCCCGTAAAAGGTCTTCACTAAAAATTCAACATCTTGCTCTGTTGTAATATCGGGTAGTTTTTTATCCATACTGCTCTCTTAATAATTCGTCGAATGCGGTTACAAATTTGGGTAAAAATCGGCTATATTGCGCAAAATTAAGTGATCCGTAAGTTTTTTATCATAGCGCCCCTGGTTATTGCTGCCCTTTACTGCAGTATGCAACTTACTACTTCCTGTACCGAGGAGAGCAGGGCCGCTACTTTACCAATGCCTGCATTTAAACCGATTAAAAATAATATTGGTGTTCCAAAATTCAGGTTCGAGTTAAGAGAAAAACAACGCGTACTCGATTCAATGTTCAGCAAACAAAGCGAGCTTGGTTATTTTAACGGCTGTGTGGCGGTTTCGTATCACGACACGCTGCTCTTCCAAAAATCTTTTGGCTGCGAAAATATTTCTACAAAAAAGAATCTTTGTTGCGAGTCCGCTTTTCAATTAGCCTCGGTAAGCAAAATGTTTACGGGTGTTGCCATCATGAAATTGGTTGAGCAAAATAAATTAAACGTAAAAGATCCGGTAGAAAAATATTTTCCGGACTTTCCCTATAAGGGCACAACGGTCGAGCATTTATTAACGCACAAAAGCGGGCTCCCAAATTATTTATATTTCTATTATCAATACGCAAAAACTGATACCGTACCGCTTACAAATTTGCGTGTGCTTGAGCTGCTGAAAGAAAAAAAACCTCTCCCCTACTTTAAACCGGGCCGTCGTTTTATGTACAGCAACACCAATTATGTTTTACTTGCACTTTTGGTTGAGCAATTGTCCGGACAAAATTTTACCGCTTTCATGAAGCAGGAAATTTTTGAAAAAGCAGGAATGAAAAACACATTCTTTTTTCACCCGCTCGATACGCTGCCTCATCAAACTTTTGCGTTTACCTATCGCAAAAAACAAGTGGGCACCGATGTTTTCGATGGTGTTTATGGCGATAAAGGAATTTTTTCTACCACCGGCGATATGCTGCTTTTTTCGAAAGCTCTTTTTGAAGGAAAAATAATTTCTTCGGTAAACGTGGCAACAAAACCAAAGGTCTCCACTAAATACGGACAGTTTTATGGGTATGGTTTTCGCATCAACCCAAACATGGGCGATACCATTGTTTTTCATAACGGCTGGTGGCATGGCTTTCGCACCGCTTTTCATTACCGCAAGAGCGATAAAACTACTATTGTGGTTTTAAGTAATCGTTTAGATAAAGCTGCCTACCAAACCTGGAAATTATTTGACGTGCTCGATAAAAAACAGCGCACAAATGAAGAAATGTTGGCAAAAGTGTATGGCGAGTAGGGTTGTTTTCGCCCCCACAAAACAGGGGTTTTATCAGTCAATTTATTATGCAGAGGCGCAAAAATCCGCAAAACGGCTAAATGCCATACTTGGCATAGAAATTTTATGTAATTTAATCCCCTTTCACTTGCTGTGGTAAAATACATTTTTAAGAAAATAGCGTACGGGTTTTTGGTATTACTTGGAGTAATTACTTGTATTTTCTTTTTATTTAATGTATTGCCCGGCGATCCCGCTACTGTTTTATTAGGACAGCGGGCCAACAAAGAATCCGTTGAGGCCATTAACCGCGATTTGGGAAGAGACAAGCCTTTGGTTACTCAGTACTTCATGTACCTAAACGATTTATCTTTTATTTCTTTTCATAATACCGAAGATCATAAAAGCGCTTTTTATCTCGACAAAGAAAAATATTCGTTCAAAAAAATTCTTAACCTCGGCGAAAATACTTGTGTGGTTGCAAAGGCTCCCTACTTCCGGCGTTCTTACATTACAAAACGAAAAGTCTCGGAGATAATAATAGAAACGCTACCCGAAACGGCTGTGCTTGCAATAAGCTCAATTATTGTGGCAACCATTCTCGGAATTTTTCTGGGCGTAATTGCTGCCATAAAAAAAGACACTTTTTTTGATCGGCTCGCGCTGGTACTTTCTGCGTTAGGCATGTCGGCGCCATCCTTTTTCTTCGGAGTAATTATTGCCTGGCTGTTTGGTTATGTGTTAACCGATTATACCGGCCTCTCGCCCGTCGGAAGCCTGTACACCATTGATGTTTGGGAGGGCGAACGACTTGATTTAAAAAATTTAATTCTGCCCACCATCACACTGGGCATGCGGCCGCTTGCTATTATTGTGCAGCTTACCAGAAGCTCATTACTCGATGTCCTCTCGCAGGATTATATACGCACCGCACGTGCAAAAGGTCTTACTTATTACGCCGTAATTATGAAACACGCTCTTAAAAACGCCTTAAACCCCGTGGTTACTGCTGTGTCGGGTTGGTTTGCGGGCTTAATGGCAGGTGCAGTTTTTGTAGAAATTATTTTTAGCTGGAAGGGAATTGGCTACGAAGTTTTTGAGGCACTTACTAAAAATGATTTACCTGTTGTAATGGGCGCTACTTTAATCTTTGCAACGTTTTTCGTTGTCATAAATATTTTTGTGGATGTTATCTATGGCATTCTCGATCCGCGCATACGGGTTAAATAGTTTGGGCGTTGCGGCTAACAATCTCTTTCTTTCAATAAATGTTTTGGGTGGCCGCCAGGCTGCTACGGGGTTCCGCTTTTTGCAACAACAGCTTTCTTTGTTTGTATAAATTTCTACTTCATATTTATGCCCATCAGTATGTCAATATTAATAAAAGGCAAAAGAGCCCCTGCGGGCCCGCCACATCCCTAACGCTCTCCGAATAGGCAAACAGCTGTTTTGTTGAGGCTACCACTTCGTTTTGTCTATTCAATTTTTGTATCTTTACAACATATGCCACGTAAAAAAATAATTGCCGGTAATTGGAAAATGAATAAGTCTTTGTCTGAAGCAGAAACTTTGGTTAATGCAATTATTTCGGGCTGCAAAGAAGATAGTTCTGTTACAAAAATATTTTTTCCGCCTTTTTTATTTATTGAAAAAGTTGCAGGTCTTTGTAAAGAAAAAAAGAATTTTTTTGTGGGTGCTCAAAATTGCCACCAGTTAGAAAGCGGTGCTTATACAGGCGAAATAAGCGCCGTAGCCATTGCCTCCTGCGGTGCGAAATATGTTTTAGTTGGGCACTCTGAGCGCAGAATTAATTTTAATGAAAGCTCCGAAGAGCTACGTCAAAAAACAGAACAGGCACTCAAACATAATTTAATTCCAATTTACTGCGTGGGCGAAAGACTCAACGAGCGCAAGAGCAATGCTTATTTTCATGCAGTAAAAAAACAAGTTGAAGAAGTTGTTTTTCATCTTAGCGAAACGCAAATGAAAAACACGGTACTTGCCTACGAGCCCGTTTGGGCTATTGGCACAGGTGAAACAGCAACGCCTGAGCAAGCTCAGGAAATGCACGCCTTTATTCGTCTTGCCGTGGCCGAAAAATTTGGCCCGGCCGTTGCGGCGCAAACAAGTATTTTATACGGCGGCAGCTGTAACCCCGGCAACGCAAAAGATCTTTTTACCTGTCCCGATGTGGATGGCGGCTTAATTGGCGGAGCCTCTTTAAAAGCAGAAGAATTTTTATCTATCATAAACTCGTTTTAAGAATTTGTGCGATGGAGTATTTGTGTTTTACATTTAAAGTAGAGCCTGCCGAGCCCGGCAGCGAAATTTTAGCCGCCGCTTTATCTGAAGGAAATTTTGAAAGTTTTGAATTTAGCAGGCACGGCTTTAACGCTTATGTAAAAAAGAATGAATTTAACGACGAGGTTATCGAAAATTTAAAAGAACAATTTCCCGATATCGACTTCTCCTATTCACTCGAAGAAATAAAAAAGCAAAACTGGAACAAAGAGTGGGAAAAAAACTTTGCACCCGTAACGGTCGAAAACTTATGTTGTATTCGCGCCTCTTTTCACCCTGCCCCTGCTTCATCTCTGTTAGATATTATCATTGAGCCAAAAATGTCTTTCGGCACCGGCCACCACCAAACAACCTGGCTCATGAGTAAGGCACTTTTTAGCCTTGATTTAAAAGGAAAATCTGTTTTAGATGTGGGCTGCGGTACAGGAGTATTGGCAATAATTAGTAAAAAACTTGACTCTCAATTAGTTACAGGAATTGATATAGACGAGTGGAGTATAGAAAACTCTAGAGAAAACAGAAAGGCCAACGGTTTTAGCAAAGAAATTATTGATTTTTATCAAGGCACCATTGGGGGAATTGAAAAAGAGACCTATGACGTGATCTTGGCTAATATCAACAAAAACATTTTATTGAAAGAAATGACTAAGTATGTCTCGCATTTAAACAAAGGCGGCAAACTTTTATTGAGTGGTTTTTTTGAAACTGATTGTAAAGAGTTAATTTCGGCAGCAGAAACAGCCGGACTAAAAAACACCGGCAAAGAAACCAGAAACGAATGGGCCATACTTATCTTCGAAAAATAGTTTTTTCTTCCTCGCTCCTGCTCTCTTTGCAAAGCGTAATTGCCCAGCCTTTTATTGATATCATAAACACCAGCTATCAATCCTTAAACACAACCTATAAAGTTGACAGCGTTTTAAAAAAGAATCAAACTCAAAACGCCTTTATTAACCTTACGGTTCCCATTAAACTTGATACACAAAACACGCTGATAGTTCGTTTTTACGGCGAGCGTCTTTTTTCTCAGGTTACTGAGTATACCCCAAACTGGTATTCCGATTTTTCAAGCGGCACCCTCTACTCCGCTATTTTGCCCATAGGGCTACAACACGAAACCAAAAGCAAAAAATGGAAATACCTTGGTCTTGTTATGCCTAAGTTTAGCGGACAGGGTTTGGGCAATTCCGACTTTCAATTAGGGGGCTACGCTATGGCCACTTACTCAAAAAGCAAGGACTTTAAAATTAAGTTCGGGCTGTTTTACAATCGCAAGTTTTTTGGCGACTTCTTTATCCCCATTTTCGGGCTCGACTGGCGCGTTAGTCCGCGGTTTCAGATGTATGGAACGCTACCAAATAATTATCGTTTCGAATATGCTTTTATAGATAAATTTCTTTACGCGGGTCTCGGCTTTAAATCGTACACGCGGTCCTACCACATAGATAATGCCGGCCAAAGTTTTTATGTGCGGAATAACGAAATACAAGTAAAAGCTTTTGTGGACGTATACCTTGCAAAGAAATTTGTTTTGTTTGGCGAGTTTGGAAGAACCATTAATTATAGTCGCGTGCTTTATTTATCCGGCACCAAAGATTTAGCCCCCAACCCGGGCGTTTACTCGGCCATAAAGGACGCCTTCTTTTTTAATGTGGGCATCGCCTATCGCGTCCGTTTCGGTTTCAACTAAACATTATTGCTCGTAAATATTTCTCCCCCCTGGGGGGAGATGTCGCCTTGGGCGACCGAGAGGGTGCGCCTAATTTCACTCACATGTTTCACGTGGAACTGTGCCCACGTGTTTACGTAGGTGTCCCGTCCCGCGTAAAACAAAAAGCCCCGCCGGGTTAGGGCAGGGCTACCAATGTTTCACGTGAAACCTTCTAGCTTATTCTTTCTGAAAGATGTATATCTGGCTCGAGAATTCTTTGCCCGTCTTGTTGGCTTTAAGGTTAGACCTCAGCCCGGTCCAGAACGCATTTAAAAGCCCACTGCTGCCAGTTTGGTATTTGCGGCTTAGCATAGAAACGTAAAACGAATCGAACACCATAGGGAGGGTCTTAACAAGTTTAAAGCCCCGGTCCCTCATAAGCCTTTCCATATCTGCAGGGGCGAAGTGCCAAAGGTGACGGGGCACATCGTATGCAGCCCAGCTCTCTTTATAAACATTGGCATCGTACGAAGTTGGATTAGGTACAGCCACGATTAGTTTAGCTTTCTGCTTTAAAGAGTTCTTTAATACTTCTATCATTTCTTTTAAATCTGGAATGTGCTCAAACACATGCCACGCGGTTATCACATCAAATTCACGCAATGCATTCTGCTCAGTTGCATCCTTCAAACTAGGGTATGTTGAAAGGCTAAACTTTTCTGCCATCACCCTCCTTGCATCCGCATCAGGTTCTATGCCCGAGGCATCCCATCCGTTCTTCTTGCAGGTATCAAGGAAGGCGCCGGTGCCTGCGCCATAGTCCAATATCTTGCCTCGTTTAAGCCCCGTATAATGCATTACAAGCTGTAACTTCTTTATTAGGGTATACGACCGCACCCAGTGGTATAAGGTGTTTACAAGGCCCTTCTTTGTGTCGCTGTGCGATACGTAGCTTTCGGCCTTGTAGTAGTCGCCCAGGTCTTTGTCTTCGGGGCGGGGCGAGGTGTATTTAAATCCGCAGCTTTTGCAGCGCTTTATCTCAAAGTCTTTGTGCGAAACGGTGTGATCTTTACAAACCAAAAAGGTTTCCTTTTGGTCGGAGCCGCATATTAAGCAGTTGGTGATTTCTTTCATAGCGTTTGTAATTAATGTTTGCGAACAGCCGCTAGTAAATCAGGCTGCGCGCAAAGCGGGCGGCAAAAATAATCTAAATTGTTTCACGTGGAACTATCTTCCCATGTAAACCATGAGAATTGAAATATCCGAAGGATTAATGCCCGATATTCTGGAGGCTTGTCCAAGGGTGCCCGGCTTTATTTTCTTTAGCTTTTCGCGGGCCTCTGTTGAAATACTGGAGAGCTCGTCGTAGTTAAAGTTGTCCCAGATTTTAAGTTCTTCAAGGCGCCTTAGTTTAAGGGCGTTTTCTTTTTCGCGCTCAATATAACCCTCGTACTTCATTAAAATTTCAGCTTGTTCAACGGTTTCAGAATCGAAAGGGGCCAGGCTGTTTTCCAAAACCTTTGAGTGCTTGGCCATTTCGGGAATGGAGATATTAGGGCGCGCAAGTATGTTTTGGTATCGAACTTTTTGGTTGATGGGTGCAGAGCCAATGCTTTCTAAAAACGGATTCATCTCAGCCGGCTCGGCGCTATTATTATTGAAATATTTTATAACCTCATCATATCCTTTAACTTTTTCTTCAACGCGCTTCATACGTAAATCAGAAGCAAAGCCGAGTGCGTGCGAAATAGGCGTGAGTCGGATGTCGGCATTATCCTGACGCAAAAGCAAGCGATACTCTGATCGGCTGGTAAACATCCGATAAGGTTCGTCAGTTCCTTTATTCACCAAATCATCAATTAAAACTCCGATATAAGCATCGTAACGATTCAAGATTAGCGGTGCCTTTTCTTTAACTTTTAAGTGTGCATTCATCCCGGCCATAAGTCCCTGACAACCAGCCTCTTCGTATCCGGTGGTGCCGTTGATTTGTCCCGCAAAATACAGATTATCAACTAGATGCGTTTCCAAAGAAAGTTTTAACTGAGTAGGGGAGAAGTAATCGTACTCGATAGCATAACCGGGGCGGAACATTTTTACATTTTCTAATCCCGGAATTAAGCGCAAAGCTTTTAGTTGAACATCTTCCGGAAGGGAAGTAGAAAATCCGTTTAAATAAATTTCTACCGTGTCCCATCCTTCGGGTTCAATAAATAACTGATGCCTTTCGCGCTCAGAAAAACGATTTATTTTATCTTCAATCGACGGGCAGTATCTTGGCCCCAGCCCTTGAATTCTTCCCGCAAACATGGGCGATTTTTCGAAGCCGGTTTTTAAAATATCGTGAACGTTTTGGTTTGTATATGTAATATGACAAGGCAATTGTTTTTTGGCATTAGGGCCAATAAAAGGCGAAGTGTTTTCTAAATAAGAAAATTTATCAAGCAGCTGATCTCCGTCTTGCAATTCGGTTTTAGCATAATCAATACTGCGGCCATCGAGGCGGGGAGGGGTTCCGGTTTTCATTCGGCCACTGGTAAAGCCTAGTGTTAGCAATTGTTCGGTAATTCCGAAAGCCGCTTTTTCTCCTGTGCGTCCTCCTGAAAAATTCTTTTCTCCAATATGAATTAATCCATTTAAAAAAGTTCCGTTGGTAAGAACAACCGCTTTCGATTTAAATTCTATTCCCATTCCGGTAACAACGCCTTCAACGCGCTTGCCGTCTTTGCTTATTAAAAGCGAGCTAACGGTATCCTGCCAAAAATCAACGTTGGGCGTTTGCTCCAGCATTTTTCGCCACTCGCCCGCAAACATGTTGCGGTCGTTTTGCGTACGCGGACTCCACATGGCGGGGCCCTTGCTGCGATTTAACATACGAAATTGTATCGCAGATTTATCTGAAACAATTCCGGAGTACCCGCCAAGCGCGTCGATCTCGCGCACAATTTGTCCTTTGGCAATGCCGCCCATGGCCGGGTTGCAGCTCATTTGGGCAATGGTTTGCATGTTCATCGTTACAAGTAAAACCTTTGAGCCCATGTTAGCGGCGGCCGCAGCGGCTTCGCAGCCGGCGTGGCCGGCGCCCACTACAATTATGTCGTACGAGTTGTTCATTTTAAGGACAACAAAATTACTTCAAATAGTCGATACTTAGCTAACAAACCTTTGTTGATTACGATTTCAGTTTTTTTATATTTGGTGCCTTCCGCGCCTATCTTTGCTTAAACTTTAAAACAAAACAACATGACTTTTCATTGGTACATTCTTTTCGTAGCAGCCTTGATTCCTATGGTAATCGGCTTTATTTGGTATAACCCCAAGGTTTTTGGAACCGCTTGGATGAAAGCATCTGAAATGACGCCCGAAAAAGCAAAAGGAGCCAATATGGGGCTTGTTTTCGGTCTTGCATATCTTCTTAGTGTTTTTCTTTCTCTGGCGCTTACAACAATTACGATTCACCAAATGGCTTTTTTCTCGATAATGTCAAACGACCCTAATTTAATGACGCCGGGTTCTGAAGGAAATACTGCTTTCATGGGGCTGATGGAAAAATACGGAAACAACTTCCGTACATTTAAACACGGCGCCTTACACGGAACAATAGCCGCTATTTTAATTGCGCTGCCAATCCTCGGAACGAATGCTTTATTTGAACGCAAAAGTTTTAAATATGTGGCTATTAATGTTGGCTACTGGATGCTTACTATGGCTTTAATGGGCGGGCTTATTTGCGCCTACTTTTTGTAGATACAACCAAAAATAAAAAAGCCCCCTGATAAAACATCAGGGGGCTTTTTTATTGAAGCTTAGTTTTCTTAATTATTTGCTACAACAACCTTTCGGTTTATTATTCCCTGTCCTCTCTGAATTAAAAAAAGAACCCCGGCCGCTAAAGAAGAAACTGAAATTGTACTTGTTTCGCTATGTAATTGAGGCGAATAGATTATTTCTTCTTCTTGTCCTAAATTATTTGCAATGTTTATGTATTGAACGGATGTGTAAAAATTTTTATACTTTAGGGAGTTCTAAAAATCAAATTGTTAACAAATAACGATATAAATAATTGATAATCAAATAATTATGATTATATTTACGTTATAAACAAGTTATACAAAAAAATGAAGTTAATACGCTACAAAACACAAGGGAAAAAGGGATTATTTGACGAGCAAAATTCGATAGAGCTTTTATCAGAAATAGG
>JBBQRR010000056.1:0-22804 GCA_038214655.1 Bacteroidia bacterium
CCCTTTTTCCCTTGTGTTTTGTAGCGTATTAACTTCATTTTTTTGTATAACTTGTTTATAACGTAAATATAATCATAATTATTTGATTATCAATTAGTTATATCGTTATTTGTTAACAATTTGATTTTTAGAACTCCCCTATATAAAAACCCGTTCAAATAAAAAACAGCCAGCGCTATAAGGGTTCAATTATTTCAAACTCTCCTCGGCCATGTTTACAACCGAGTGGTCTTTCCATTTAAGGCCGCCTACTTTAGAGTAAATGGTTTCTCCTTTGGTGTTTATCAAATAATTTACCGGTATGGCGTTTACTCCGATGTCAGAAAAGAGTCCTGCGTATTTTAAAAAAGTAAAAGGGTAATTTTTTCTTTGCGCGTAGTTTTTTATTTTTTCGAGGGGTTCGTCGCTTACAACAATTACTTCTATATCTTTTAAATCTGTTTTTTTGGCTTCGTTAAGTTGTTTTAGTTCCAACACGCATTCGCCGCACCAGGTGCCAAAGAAGGAGTAAATTATTTTTTTGCCTTTGTAGGTATTCAAATCAACCACCTTACCCGCCGTATCGGTATAAGAGAGGCTAAAAACATCCAGGCCGGGCGCAATTCTGTATTTTTGGTATTGGTACAGCAATACTATGCTCAATCCCACCACAAACGCCGCCAAGGGCCACCACTTCTTCATATAGCTGTTAATAAGATTTTTTAAAGGATGATTTACTTGCAAAGCTAAGAAATACTTTTGTAGGAGCAGCCAATACAATAGAACGCAGATGACACTGATGATTATGATAAAATATGCTATTTTGTGTTGGGGTGTTTAAATATGTACTTAAAAAACATCTTATTTAATGATATGCAATCGGCGCTCCCAATGAAATCGGGACAGCGTTCTATTAAACTATAATTTTATGATAAGGAAAGTAGTCAGAATAGTGCTCAAAGTAATCATGTGGTTCTTTATTGTTTCTATTGTTAGTACCCTCGTTTTTCGTTGGGTGCCCGTTCCTTTTACCCCGCTAATGATAAAACGCTGCGTAGAGCAAAAAATGGACGGCAAAAGCATGAAGCTTAGCAAAGACTGGGTTTCGCTGGATGAAATTTCGCCGCACTTGCAGTTAGCGGTTGTGTGCAGCGAGGACCAAAACTTTCTGCTGCACTACGGCTTCGATTTCAAAGCGCTTAAAAAAGCGATGATGAATAACGAAAAAGGAAAGAAACTACGCGGGGGCAGCACCATCTCGCAACAAACCGCCAAAAATGTTTTTTTGTGGGACGGCCGCAACTACGTGCGTAAAGCCTTTGAAGTCTATTTTACTTTGCTGATTGAAACTCTGTGGAGCAAAGAGCGCATCATGGAAGCTTATTTAAACGTAATCGAATTCGGCGACGGCATTTACGGAGCAGAAGCCGCCGCGCAACATTATTTTAAAAAGAGCGCCGCAAAATTATCACGCGAAGAAGCCGCTATTTTATCTTCCCTCCTGCCCAACCCGCGCAGCTACGGCAAAAATATAAACGGCAAATACATTCAGGGAAGAAAAATCTGGACACTGCAACAAATGCGTTTCTGGGGCGGCAAGCTGGATTACGATAAGTATGATGAGGAAGAGAAGAAGCCGGCTAAGAGAAAGAAATAGCCCACCCCCTCTTCGCTATCGCCTTCGGCGCTAAGCCGACTCTCCCCCTTGAAGGGGGAGAACTAATACAACATTTCGTAACTTGAAAAATGTTTTCTAAAGTAGTAAGTTGTATAGGTTCCTCCCCTTCAAGGGGAGGAGTCATATTAGTTTCGCTTGCGAAACAATGACGGGTGGGGTGGTTTGCAAGTAAAATCTAAATTATAATCTTACACCCCGGCAAAAGCACTTTCAACT
The DNA here is from genome assembly GCA_038214655.1 of Bacteroidia bacterium. Taxonomy (GTDB): domain Bacteria; phylum Bacteroidota; class Bacteroidia; order B-17B0; family Aurantibacillaceae; genus PALSA-968. The sequence continues at coordinate 1,874 of JBBQRR010000056.1, forward strand.
CCTCAATAGCATCCTTATCTGCCGTTATAGGGTTCTCTCTTAAATCAAGTGTGGTTAAATTTACAAGATAACACGTGGCAAGCTGGATTACGATAAGTATAATAAAAAACCTTCAAAAAAAAGAAACCGTTAGTTTTTAATGCGTATATTTAGTAAAGGATTTATGAATACTTTTTTGCTTAAAATACGTTTTCTATTGGTTTTTGCTGTGCCTGTTTCGGTTTCTTCGCAAAGCCTCGGTTCTTTGGGTTTTGTGGCTGATTCTTTATTTGCTGATTCATTTCCAAACTCTGTTTATATTTCGGTTGGTGGCGGAGTTGTAGCTTTACCTCAGGGAAAGTTTATTGATTATTTGTATAACAATGCCGTCGGTTTACAACTGCCGGAGCCCGAAAAAAACAAGCCTGACGGATTTGGATACCTTAGCCCTACCGGCTTTTATCATGTTTCGGCCGGTATAGAATTAACGGCAATCAACTTTCCAAGGATAAAACATATAATTGAATCCGGGTATGCGCAAATGCAAGGCAATTACAGTTATTCGGGAGTGTTTCAGGTAAAAAACACTTCAAATTTTTACGATAATTATTCGCGGCAGGCCTCCGCAAATTATCTTCAGAATACTTTTTATTTTGGCTATAAATTTCAGCCCAGTACAAAAAAATTCTTCGTAAGTTTTGCAGGCAATGTGTAGTTTAATTTTGCCTATATAGAACAACAAAATATGGATATAACCTCCAATACAATTTATTTTAAGACGAAATCAACATACCATAATTACACCGATTTTCCTTTGCAAGGAGGGGCTGGATTTTTTATGCGCACAAGGAAATATATTATTAAGCCCGGTGCTTATATAGCTTACAGCCTCATAAATAGCTTGTGTTATTTTTCATGTTCAGTTAGTTTCGGCTACCGGTTTAGAGCGCTTGAATAACTAAATTATAATCTTACACCCCGGCAAAAGCACTTTCAACTCCTCAATAGCATCCTTATCTGCCGTTATGGGGTTCTCTCTTAAATCAAGTGTGGTTAAATTTACAAGATGACAAATAGTATCCGGCAGCTTGGTAATATTATTTTTTTTAAGCGATAAGTAAAAAAGTTTTTTGCATTTATAAATTTCGCGCGGAATCACTGTTAGTTTATTAAAATCCAAAACCAAAACCTCCAGATTACTCATGTGTGTTAAATTCTCGGGTATGGCCTGCACCCCACAATTAGCAAGCACCAAAGTTTTTAAACTTGCTATTTTAAAAATTGGTTTGGGCATACTATCCAGTACCGCGCTTTCAATAACCAATTCATTCAGGCCTTTCATGTACTTTAAAGTTTTGGGTAATTTAAGTGTATCGCTGTTTGATGAAAATTTAAAAATCTTCAACTTTTTTAAATACCCTATTTCGGCAGGAATAGAATCTATTTTACTGTTTATAATTTCCAGATACATCAAACTTGAAAGCATTCCTGTTTTTTCGGGAAACGTTTTAAACTCGTTATTGTAAGATCCTAAAAAAACCAAATTATACAATTGTGCAAAATCTACCGGCCATTGGTTAACCGATACACTTTGCAGATTTAGCGCCTGCAGGTTTTTAAGCTTGGTGATTTTTGGCCATAGTTTAGGGTCAACCGGTTTATAGCTCAAATTCATTTTATAAACCTGAGTCTCGTCTTTAAGGGCGTCCTTTAAATCGGTATACACAAAAGCGCCATAGGGCCCGTAATTGTCAAAAGCTGTTTTTTTGGGGTCGTCCTGCGCGCAGATGCTGCCTGCAAGACTAAGAAATACATATACAAACCGGTTTATCCGCATATACTCAGCACTAAAAATACATTTTATTAAATGCATAACGCAAATTATTTTCTACTATTTTTGCTACATGCAGATATCTTTCCAAAAATTTCAGGGTTGCGGCAATGATTTTATTATTGTAGATAACCGCAAAGGCGAAATAAAACTAAGCAGCCAGCAGGTAGAGATACTGTGCGACCGCCATTTTGGAATTGGTGCCGATGGCCTGATGTTATTGGAAACAGCACCCGACTACGATTTTAAAATGGTTTATTATAACAGCGATGGCAATGTGAGTTCGCTATGCGGAAATGGCAGCAGGTGCATTACAAGGTTTGCTCAAAATTTGGGAATTATTACCGGTAAGGCGCATTTTCTTGCTTCGGATGGTGGGCATCATTCGGAGATTAACGGGAATGAAATTGCTTTGCAAATGGCGGATGTAACTAAAATTGAAGATAAAGGCGATTATCTGTTTTTAAATACGGGCTCGCCGCATGTTGTAAAATGGGTTAAAAATTTAGAGACTTACGATGTTTTTACTGAAGGCCGGAAAATTCGACAAAGCGAACCGTATAAGAGCACAGGCGGCACCAATGTTAACTTTATTGAGCAAACCGATAGTGGAATTTTTATCCGCACCTACGAGCGCGGGGTAGAAAACGAAACTTTGGCTTGCGGCACGGGAGTAACCGCGGCGGCTTTGGTGGCCGCGCAGTTTAACAAATCAAGTTCGGCAAACTCCTGTAAAGTACAGGCCCTTGGCGGTAATTTATCTGTAGATTTTACCAATACAAACAACAGTTTTAGCAATATTTGGCTAAAGGGCCCTGCTGAATTCGTTTTTGAGGGAGAGGTTACAATTTAAACATCCCCCTGCTCTTTAGCGATTGCATCGCAAAGAGCTGTCCCCCTTCAAAGGGGGAACCGATTTTACTTTTATTTATTTTTTTTCTAAAATTTGAGTTTTGCGCAATTCTCAGTCAGAAGTAACAGCTTTCAATTTAGAATACGCGGTTCCCCCTTTGAAGGGGGACGTCAACGCGCAGCATGACGGGGGGATGCTTTTAGTCCCAACCGTTTTTACTTTTATTTATTTTTTTGCTAAAATTTGATTTTCGTACACTTCTAAGTCAATAGTATCGTCTTTCAATTTAGAATACGCGGTTCCCCCTTTGAAGGGGGACGTCAATGCGCAGCATGACGGGGGATGTTTTTAGCCGGCAGGAGAGTAGATTTTTTTCATCAATTTACCACTCCTACCCTGTACCTCACCCCTCATACCTCGTGGCAATGGCATCTCCCCCATTATGGGTGATTGCCCATCCAACAAAAAAATTATCTTTGCTTAAAATTCCAATAAAATGAAAAACATTCTATCAATTGTATTAGCTGCTTTTGTTTTAACCGCAACAGCGCAAACAAATTTACCGGGCAAAGCCATCGGCAACATCGCTATTAAAAAACCCCAAACAAAACTCATAGAAGTAGTTGAGAAAAAAAGTAACGACGAAATCGTTATTCCTTATAAAAAATACCTGCTTTCAAACGGCATCACACTAATTATACACGAAGACCACAGCGACCCCATTATTTATTTAGATGTAACCTACCACGTAGGTTCTAACCGCGAGCAACAAGGCCGCTCGGGTTTTGCGCACTTTTTTGAGCACATGATGTTTCAGGGTTCCAAACACGTGGCCGACGAACAACATTTTAAAGTTGTAACCGAATCGGGCGGAACATTAAACGGTTCTACCAATTCCGACCGCACAAATTATTTTGAAGTTGTTCCCTCAAACCAATTAGAAGTTGGCCTTTGGTTAGAAAGCGATCGCATGGGATTCTTACTTGACTCTGTTACTCAACAAAAATTTGAAGTACAACGCGCCACTGTAAAAAACGAGCGCGGACAAAATTATGATAACCGCCCCTATGGTTTGGTGCAGGAAAAAATAGGAGAAGCTATTTTTCCGCAGGGCCACCCTTACTCTTGGTCAACCATTGGGTATATTGAAGATTTGAACCGCGTTGATGTAAATGATTTAAAGCGTTTTTATTTGCGTTGGTACGGGCCAAACAATGCCTGTATTACTATTGCGGGAGATGTTACTGCCGAGCAGGCAATACCCTTGGTAGAAAAATATTTTGGAGTGATACCTAAGGGCCCCGAAGTAAAGCCAATGAAATTAGTTCCGGCTACGCTTACCGAAAACAAATACATTTCGTACGAAGACAATATTAAATTCCCGATGCTTGCTTTGGTTTGGCCGGGTGTGCAATCGTATCATCCCGAAGCGATGGCTTTAACTGCTCTTGCCGATATGATTTCGGGAAGTAAATCTTCTGTGATGCAACAACAACTTATTAAAACTAAAAAAGCGGTTTCTGTAAGCTCGTTTAGTTATGAAAGAGAATTGGCCGGTATTTTTATTACACAAATTCGTGCCAACAAAGAAGACAGCCTTTCTACTATGGAAAAAAGAGTAAATGATTTATTTGTGGAGTTTGAGAAAAAAGGAATTACCGAGGAGCAATTAAATGCTTTTAAAGTGTCTACAAAGTCTTCTTTCATTTCTTCTTTAAGCACTGTAAACGGCAAAGGCGCAATGTTGGCGCAATACCAAACCTTAACGGGCAACGCCGATTTAATTAAAAAACAAATTGAAGCGGTAAACAAACTTACAGTAGCTGATGTAATGAACGCTTATATCAAATACATTAAAAACAAACCACACGTTATTTTATGTGTAGTACCAAAAGGAAAACCCGAGCTGCTTGCAAAACCGGATAATTGGAAAATGTATCAGCGTACCATTGAGCCCGAGTCGGCAGAGTACAAAGGATTAACTTATAACCCGCTCCCCGAAAGTTTCGACAGGAGTAAAAAACCCGCTTCGGGCCCAAGCCCGGTTGTAACTGTACCTGCATACTGGCAGGATAAATTTGAAAACGGAATTAAATTTATTGGAACTGTTTCTAATGAAATTCCGAAAGTATCTATGCAAATTTCTATTGCGGCAGGGCACCGTTTTGGTACTGCCGATAAAGCAGGTTTGGCTTATTTAACTTCAGATTTATTAAATGAATCGACGCAATTACATACAGCCGAACAAATAAGCGATATGCTTGATGCGCTTGGTTCTACCATAGATGTAAATGGCGGTACCAATGAAGTGAACATAAACATTTCTACGCTTACTGAAAATATTGATAAAACTTTAGCTATTGCCGAAGAGATTTTATTTAAACCTAAATTCAGTCAGGAAGATTTTGACCGTTGCAAAAAGCAACAATTAGACGGCATACAACAACAACAGGCGCAGGCCGCTGCCATTGCCGATATTAATTTTATGCGTTTAATGTACGGTGCGGGCCACGTGATGGGCACGCCTGCTATAGGAACTTCCGAAACCGTTGGTAAACTTACTTTGGATGATGTAAAAGCGTATTACAAAAAATTCTTCTCGCCCGCGGCAACAAAAGTAATGTTGGTGGGTAACTTAACGCAACAACAGTTAATGCCTAAAATGCAGTTCTTAGCAAAATGGGCCGGCGAAAAAGTAGAGCGCCCTGCCGAGCCAACGCCTCCGGTAATTGCAAAGACTATGATTTATTTTATTGATAAAAAAGCTGCGCCTCAATCAGAAATTCGCATAGGGGGTATATCGATGCCTTATGATGCAACCGGAGATTATTACAAATCTACTATTATGAACTTTCCTTTTGGCGCATCGTTTAACGGCCGCATTAATTTATTGCTGCGCGAAAAACGCGGATTTACGTATGGCGCGCGCGGCAGTTTTAACGGCGGCCTATGGGATGGAACTTTTGTTATGAATGCAGGCGTGCGTGCCAACGCAACCGACAGCTCAGTAGTAGATTTTATGAGCGAAATGAAACGGTATGCCGAGGGCGGAATGACTGCCGACGAACTTACTTTTACAAAAAGTAGCCTGGGTCAGAGCGATGCGCTTAAATACGAAGCGCCTTTTCAAAAAGCAAGTTTCTTAAAGCGTTTGCTGGATTATAATTTAGATGGCAATTACGTAAAACAACAAAGTGCAATTTTAAAAAGCATAACGCTTGCCGATTTAAATGCGCTGGCTAAAAAGAAACTAAACTACAACAATGTAAATATTATAATTGTTGGCGATAAAGCCGCTAACCTCGATAGAATTAAAAAATTGGGGTATGATGTTAAATTGCTTGATGTAAACGGAAACGAAGTGAAGGAGTAATTTACTGCATTTCTGTAATTCTTTTAAAAAGCGCCGTTTGCTTATATTTTAGGGCGATTTTAGAGAAGTAATCCAGTATAACCGAAACATCGGGCGAAGTTGATGCGTAGATAATAATATCAGCCGTATTGCTGTTGCCTTTCTTTATATTATCCAGCAGTGTGTTAGCAATAGTATTTGCTTCTTTAAATTTACCTACCCTAAAATAACATTCAATTAAAGGTATGGTAGAGCTTTCATAGTAGAAAACCGAATCCGGGAATATCTTAAAATATTTATCAAGCGCCTCAGTAGCTTTGGTTTTATCCCCTTCATCTATCAAAGCACTTGCCAGCCACGAAAAAATAAGCGAGTAATTACTTATAAAAAGTTTATCGTGCGAAAAAACAGTTTCGTTTCCTTTCCAAACAAATTTCTTCATCACATTATCGTAAAGAACTGCCGTATTTACGTATTCCTTATTGGCCGGTTTTTTAACAGCCCGCAGTGTTGAAACCATACCGTCAGAGCGCAAGTAATCATTTAGCCCCAACAAAGAAGCGGAGCCCATAGTAATAGCAAAGCACACCGGGCGGCCATTTGCATGAGCAATAATATCAAGCGCCATCAGGTCATTCTTAAAAAAATACTGAGAGAAAGGTAAGTCCCATTCCATTATTCCTTCTTTTGTTTTTAAACGTATTTTCTTTCCCTCAACAACAGCATACTTTGATGTGCCAACATCTATTAAATTTTTATCGTCTCTTATAAAATCAAGCATTTTAGGCAAATCAATATAATCCCCGGTGGTTTCCTTAATATATATTACATCTTTTACTCCTTCTTTAATTTCGTCCGGGGTAAAACTTAGCGGCAAAGGTTTTGCGCTTAGCACCGGATCTCTTAAACTATTAATGTACCTGTCGGTTAAAAGCAAACTTATATTAACCACCATCACATCGGTTCTAAAACCATACATGGCCTGCACATACAATAGCGGATATGTATCTGTGTCGCCGTTGGTAAAAAGAACAGCGTCTTTTGGGCAAGAGCTAAGATAATTTTTTGCAATAGAAATATAAAAATCCTCGTACTGATTTTCAATCAACTCGGCCATAGCTTCTTTTTCATTTTGAAATTGCCTCATTTCAAGAAAAGCAGTGCAGTATTCGTGCGAAACTTTTAATCCTATTTTACCTACAATAGTTTCGAACTTCGGATTTAGTTTATTTAATTTTTTATACGTTTCAGTAGTTAGGTGCCTGTATTTTCGGTAAGTAGCCAATTGTTCGGGACTAAGGCAGTTTTTTGAATTTAGCAATACAAAACGCTTTTTTATATCAGATAATCCGGAGTTGTTATTTAATAAATCAGACGCATACGCAGAATAGGCTCTGCCCAAGCCATACAAAATCGTGTCGGGCAAATTTTCTGCGTTTTTATAATGCTCAATAACATCCCAACACCAACCCGGATATCCATAAAAAGCACAATACGTATAATTTAGTTTATCCCATGAAGTTTTAAACGCGTTGCGCTGGTCAATGTTAACGCTGCTATCATTTGTTTTTTCGTAGTTAATGGCCAGGTATTTTTTCTCTTTGCCGCTCCAAAACAATTCGTCTTTAAAAGGCGTTTGTAAATTGTGATAGCCGCACAAGGTAATATGCCAACCGTCGGGCTTTTTTTCAAAGTGCAAAACGCTAGTATCTCCCGCATTTGAAAAAGTATATGCATCAAAATATTTATTTACTACGGCATCGTAGTCCGGAAAATACGTGTGTTCGTTTTGCGCAGACATTTCTTTGGCAAGCAAAATAAACACAACATAGCTGAGGAGTTTTTTCATTTCTCTGATTTTTAAATTTGCCCAAGCATATAAAACGGGAATTATTATTTCTTCTCTTCCGCAGTTTTTGGTTCTGCGTGTTTTCGGTTCCAGAAATTGCAGTTATACCCAAACTGTAAAACGGCGTAAAATGCATACGGGTTTTTTTCAACGTCGGCTGTTTGCTGATAACCAGTACGCACCAAATAGGTAAAGCGTTTGTAATTTAATCCAAATGCAATACCTGCAGCAAATTTACTTCTTATGTGCTGCGGCTTTGGCGCATTTGCAGGGTCAGGTGCCGCAGTTTGCTTGTAGTGCGAAAACCAGATTACTTTATAATCTAAATCAAGTGCCAATGTATATTTCTTTCTGTAAATCCCCGGATTAAAAAAAACATCCGTTACAAAATTATGAATTCTGAAAAGACTCGTAATTACTTTATCGGAAGAGCCTACAATGGCAATAGGTATGCGCCATGTACTGTCCTGCCAAATATTTGCCTGCATACCTTTGCGAAAAACAAAGCGTGTGTAAAAATTATTTGAGATGGGGAAACTAAAATCAAGGATACTGGCCACGTCGCGCTTTAAAAATTTTATGCGCTCGGTATGAAACCAACCCACGCTGTAGTTAGCAAAAGAAAGATAATAGCCCGAATTAACAAATACCTGGTTGCGATACGGGCCAAGATTGGTTAATAACTGTGCCCGCAATCCGCACGAAACAGAAAGCATAACCGTAATTAATAGTATTTTTGCAATCCTTTTCAAACTATAACAAATATATGCAATTGCCCTATAAGCAACATATAAAAGAAACGCTATTCTTATCATTTCCGCTGATTATTAGCCAAATTGGGCATATCATCACCTCAATGACGGATAACGCCTTCCTTGGATTTGTTAATTTAGAGAGTCAGGATGCGGGTATTTTATCAGGCAATATATTTATTTTGCTCTTGGTGTTTTTGATAGGTATGTCGCAAGGCCTTACTCCAAAAATAGCAGAGGCACACGTAAACGGGCGGGAAAAAGAAAAGGCCTCACTGCTAAAAAATTCGATGCTGCTGAATATTGTTAACTCCACCCTACTCTATTTGCTTATTTTATTTGGGATGAATTTTCTGCAGCATCTTGATCAACCTGCTGATGTGGTTGAGCTGGCCAAACCGTTTTTAAATGTTATCGCGCTTTCTTTAATTCCGCTGGCTGTGTTTTTTACATTAAAACAATATTGTGAAGGACTAAGCAACACCCGCGCGGCAATGTATATTAGCGTAACCGGAAATATTTTGAATGTGATTTTAAATTACGGTTTAATATTCGGCAAGCTTGGTTTGCCGGATATTGGTTATTTAGGTGCTGCCTGGGCAACTTTTATTTCGAGAGTATTTATGGCATTGGCTTTTTTAGTTTACATGCTTTATCATAAGGAATTGAAAACAATTTTTAAATTAATGGGGGCGGTAAAAATGAGTTTGGTTGAACAAAAAAACCTTTTCAGCATTGGTATCGGCCCCGCCATTCAATATATTTTTGAAGTAGCAGCATTCACCGTAGCAGGATTTATGGCAGGCTGGCTTGGCAAAGAAACTTTTGCGGCCCACGGTATCGCTTTAAGTATTGCGGCGTTTACGTATATGTTTGCAAGTGGAATAAGCGGCGCATCTTCTATACGCGTGGCCAATTTTAAAGGATTGAATGATAAAATAAATATTAAAAAAGCAGGTATAACAGGTTTTTCAATTGCCGCGGCGGTAATGGCTTTTTTCGGCATTATGTTTTTACTTTTTAATCAGGTGCTTCCCACTTTTTTTAGCGAAAAAACAGAAGTCCTGCGCCTATCAGCCGGTTTATTATTAGTAGCCGCTTTATTTCAGTTGTTTGACGGAGTTCAGGTAACGGGCCTTGGTGTTTTACGCGGCCTTAGTGATGTAAAAATTCCCACTATACTTGCGCTTACCGCGTATTGGTTAATAGCGCTGCCCCTTGCTTATTGGCTGGGTATTTCGTTAAAGTATGGGGTGTTTGGTATTTGGTTTGGATTATGCGCGGGATTAATCTTTGCAGCATTTGCGTTTTTGGCACGGTTCAGGTATTTAACCAAACAGTAAGGCTTGGTGCGTAGGGCAGACTTTATGATAAATGGGCTAAAAACTGTAAAAAGGGCCTTTTTTGGAGGTTTTTGCCATAAGAAAAACAAATTTTAAAAAAACATTTGTTATTAACAAGTTATTATTAGATTTGTATTACCCTAATACGGTGATATTAATTAACTAAACTATTTAAAAATGAACATTTACGTAAGAAACCTTAATTTCAGCCTCACAGAAGATGAGTTAAGAGAAGTATTTGCCCAGTTCGGCGCAGTTGACTCGGTAAAAATTATTAAAGACAAATTTACAGGCCGTGCCAAAGGTTTCGGTTTTGTAGAAATGCCAAATGAATCAGAAGGCGCTGCAGCTATTGAAAAACTTAATGGTTCTGACGTAAAAGGCAGAAACATGTTTGTTGACAAAGCAAACCCTCCAAAAGAAAAAGACGAGTAAGATTTTTTTTACTAAAAAGAAACCCGTTCCGCTACTGGCAGGACGGGTTTTTTATTTTGTATCACTTCTTGGCGTTCTTCTATTTACCAACTAAAATTATCTCTGCACCTTGGTGTCTCCGCAGTAAAAAATGGGTCGAAAATTATTTAGGCGTATAAACCACTTTCTCTTTTTTATTTTTATCGCGCTTCACATTATCATTCTTACTCTTTGGGTTTTTTACATCCACATCCGCCTCATAGCTCCATTTACCCCGCGAAGCAAAAAATGCATCATAACTAAAATCGGGTCCGTAAAACTGCGCCATCCCTTCGTTGGTTTCATCCTTAGCCGCTAAATGATCAAATACAATGGCGCCGTTGTTATTGCGTAACGACATAGTAACTTTTGCCGAGTATTCAAACATAACGCGTTTAGGATTTTTCTTGGGCATTTTAAAAACATCTTTTCCAAAAAGCGGAGAGCCGTCACTCTTAAAACTAAGCACATCAATAAATTTTCTGGTCACCGTTTTATCATTACCATCCCAAGCAAGCAAAGTGTAATAATTATCGTTTTGTATAATATCATAGTACAACATGCCAAACCATTTAGTGTTATCGCCCATATGGTTCTCGGGGCTTTTAATAGTGGCCGATTTATCAATTAATTCGTACAGCGCGTAATGTTTTGTTTTGGGATGCATGGCCTGTATAAATCCAAAATAATGGTAAGTGCCATCGGCTTTATCCAAGTTCCAGGTAATAACACGCACTTTTTTATCGGCCGATACAAGCCGCGAAACCTGCTTCATAGAATCGAAAGGATACTGAAAAGACAAATCATTCAATAAAACCTCGTCCCATATTTTAAGAAACTTTACATTGGCTTTAAATTTTCCGGTATCCGTTTTTGCAGTAAAAATTTTCTTTTGAAAATAGATAAGGCTGTCTTCGTACTTTTTAAAATACGCAATATCTTTTTCGGTCAAACTCTGACAATAAGCCCCAAAAGAAATGGATAGGCAAATAAATAAAATGGAAAAACATTTGAGCCGCGAGTTCATCTTTTATAAACGCTATTAAAGAGTAGATATTACAAATGCAATGCCGACTTTTTGGCCAAAAGCTGCTCTTCGGTTTCTTTGTGGTCATCATCCGGCACACAACAATCAACGGGGCACACAGCGGCGCACTGAGGTTCGTCGTGAAAACCTTTGCACTCAGTACACTTATCCGGCACTATAAAATACACATCCATGCTACCCGGGGTTTGCGGGTTTTCGGCGTCGGTTTCTACACCTGTGCTTAATCCTTTAAACATTCCCTTTAAAGTGGTACCATCGGCAAAGCGCCACTCGGCACCGCCTTCGTATATAGCGTTGTTTGGACATTCAGGTTCGCAGGCCCCGCAGTTAATGCACTCGTCCGTAATTTTAATGGCCATTTTGCTTAGTTTTGCGTTGCAAATATACGGATGATTTAGCTAATTGCTGAATGGTGGTTTATTAATCTTTATGGAAAAACGTTTACAGGCTTTTATAAAACTGGGTGATTTTATCCGCGCTTTTTTAGGCGGAGAGAAAAAAGGAAGGTACCAACAACTTGATGAGCTGATAGATATCTGCTACCAGTATAACGGATGGTTTAACAGAGAATATGTGCTGAAGGCGCTTAATGGCATTGCTTTAATGCTTAGCGAAAGTGATTTAAGAGAATTTGCTAAACAGGTAAAACCGGGTAAAACTCAAAAAACAGTTGCCGTAATTATGGCAGGCAACATTCCTGCTGTGGGCTTTCATGATTTTTTATGCGTGCTTTTAAGTGGAAATAAAATTTTAATGAAGCTCTCTTCAGACGATAAGCATCTGATTCCTTTTTTTTCAGATTTATTAATAGAATTTGAACCTTCATTTAAAGAGCAACTCCTGTTTACAGAGGGGAAATTAGAAAAGTTTGACGCCGTAATTGCAACAGGCAGTAATAACAGTTCTCGCTATTTTGACTATTATTTTGGTAAGTATCCGCATATTATACGTAAAAACCGTACCTCGGCCGCTGTGCTGTCGGGAAAAGAAACCCCTGAAGAATTGGCTCTTTTGGGTAATGACATCTTTGATTATTATGGATTGGGATGCCGCAACGTTTCTAAAGTATTTATTCCTAAAGGATATAAGCTGGATACTCTTTTTGAGGGGCTTTTTAATTTTGGTAATGTGATAGACAATAAAAAATACGCTAATAATTACGAATATCATCGTGCCATTTACCTGCTTAATAAAGCGCCTTTCCTTGATAACAACTTCCTGTTGATAAAACCCTCTAAAGACCTCCATTCGCCTGTTGGGGTACTGTTTTACGAGGAGTATAACGATTTGACGGATTTAAATGCTAAACTTGAAAGTATAAAAAACGATTTGCAGTGTTTGGTTGCCGGGCCTGATTTTACCAATGAAAAAACGGCTTTTGGGCAGGCACAATGCCCAAATGTGTTTACTTTTTCAGATAATATAAACACGGTTGCATTTTTAAATAATTTAGAGTAACTTTATCCTTTAATAACCTTGTAACTATATGAAAGTAAGAATACTACTTGCTCTTAGTGTTTTAGTCTTAAAAACTGCATATTCTCAAACAGTTATCTTTAGTGAGAACTGGGGTACAGGTGGTCCCGGTTGGACACTTAATGTGCCTACAGGTGCAGAGGGTGCCGATCCCAATTTTTTCACAATTTCGGCTAACGAGGGCGGTGGCATTACTCCTAATTTGGGCTCGCCCGGAAGTTGCGGTGTCGCCAATAATGGTAATAATACTTTACACGTTACAAGTGTTTTTAATCCAAGCGGTGGTGCCGCTTATGATGCAGGCGGATTATGCGGAATTTTATTTTGTCCGCAAGCAAACAGAAGAACCGAATCTCCTATTTATAACTGTACCGGACAAAACACCATTACTTTAAATTTTAATTACATAGAGGGTGGCGACGCAGCTAATGATGACGCCACTGTTTGGTATAACGATGGTACAGGTTTTGTATTATTAGATAATCCTCCTAAAACATTAACGGGTTGCGGCGGACAAGGAGTATGGGTTTCGCGTGCGATTGCTTTACCTGCTTCTGCAAATAATAATCCCTTGGTGCAAATTGCTTTTGGTTGGATCAATAATGATGATGGGGTTGGAACAGATCCTTCTTTTGCTGTGGATGATATTACTTTAACCGTTCCTGCGGCCGCCTTGCCTGTTGTAACAATTACTCCTGCGCCAAACGACACCATTTGTCAATCCGCTACTTTAACTTTAAACGGATCTGCAACTAACGGGCCTATTTTAACCTGGGCATGGGTAGTTAATCCTTCGGCAGGTGTAGTGTTTACTCCTAATGCTGCCGCGCAAAATCCAACAGTTACATTTACAACTCCGGGTGCTTATACATTTACATTAACTGCAACCAACGGTGCGGGTAGCGCAACTTCAACACAAACTATTACTGTACTTGCAACGGTAGTTCCAACAGTAACGGTTACTGCAAGTCCTGTAAATCCTATTTGCGCAGGCACAACTGTAAACTTTACTGCAACCCCTACTAATGGCGGCACCACCCCTGCTTATCAATGGCAAGTAAACGGAATAAACGCAGGAAGTAATTCTCCTAATTTTAGTTCGTCTACCTTAAATAACAACGATATTATTACTCTTACACTTACTTCAAACGCTGCGTGCGCGTCTCCGGCAACGGCAAGTAATTCTTATACAGTACAAGTTAATCCAATTGTTGTGCCTTCGGTTACTATAGCTGCAAGTGCAACAACGGCATGCGCGGGTACTGCAATTAGTTTTACGGCAACGCCAACTAATGGTGGCACTACTCCTGCTTATCAATGGCAAGTTAACGGAAGTAATGTTGGAGGTAATTCAACAACATTTTCTTCAACCACATTAGCTAATGGGGATGCCATTACGGTTATCTTAACTTCAAATGCTGTTTGTGCAAATCCGGTTTCGGCAACTTCAAATACCATTACAGTTGTAATTACTCCAACCGTTGCGCCCACTGCAACAATAACGGCGGCGCCCGGTAATCCAATTTGTGCAGGCACTACAGTTAATTTTACGGCTACTGTAACTAATGGCGGCACAACTCCTATATTTCAATGGCAGGTTAATGCGGTTAATGCAGGAGCAAATTCTCCAAACTTCAGTTCTTCTACATTGGTAAATAACGATGTGGTTTCGGTAATTGTAACATCAAACGCCTCTTGTGTTTCTCCAACAACAGTTACAGCTACTTATACTATTCTGGTTTCTGCGCCGGTTACTCCTTCAGTAACAATTACACCAAATCCAGCTAGCGCTTGCGTAGGCGCATCAATAACATTTACAGCAACAGCAACTAACGGGGGCGGCACTCCAGCTTTTCAATGGCAGATTAATGGAGCTAATGTGGGTGCAAATTCAAATACATTTGTTTTAACGCCCGTTGTTGGCGGAGAAAATGTTTCGGTTGTACTTACTTCTAATGCAGGTTGCGTTACAAGTGCCACAGCAAATTCAAATACAGTAATAGTTACTATCTCTGCTCCTCCAACCATTACCATTATACAAGGCACCGCAACCGTTTGTCCTAATGCGCCCAACACAATTATTGTTACATCAAGCGCCGGAGCAACTTTTACATGGACGCCTGCCGGAGGATTAAACGTAACAAATAACGATACCGTTGTTGCAACAAACGCTGCGGTTGGTGTTTACACCTATTACGTTACGGCAACACTTAACGGATGCAGCGCAACCGATTCGGTTAAGGTAACTATCAACTCAAACTTAATCGCAACTGCAGGGCCTACGCAAACTATTTGTAGCGGCAACAGTGCAAATCTTTCTGTAAACGGTGGTACAGCCTGGGTTTGGTCGCCGGCAGCAAGTTTAAGCTGCACTGCTTGTCAAAACCCAATTGCTACACCAACGGCCACTACAATTTATACGGTTGTAGCAAGCAGCGGTGCCTGCACAGATACTGTTACGCAAACTGTAATCGTAATTCCGAGTGCTTCGGCATCGTTTAATACCACTGTAATTACTGCAGGAATACCGCAAACAATTGGGTTTACAAATACTTCTTTAAACGCAATTTCTTATAACTGGACTTTAGGAAACGGAAACACTTCTGTCTTACAAACGCCCGCTAATCAAATTTATCCTGCCGCAGGAACTTACACAGTAACATTAATTACGCAAGGCAATAATGGTTGTAACGATACTATTCGCACACTAATTTTTGTAAATGATACAATTGGAATTACTGTTCCAAACATATTTACTCCAAACGGCGACGAGATAAACGATGTTTGGCAACCAAGTGCGCACGGCGCAAAAACTTTTGAGTGTACCGTGTTTAACCGCTGGGGAATTTTAATTTATGATTTTATCAGTTCTCAGGATAAATGGGACGGGCATACCACTGCCGGCGAAACTTGCAGCGAGGGAACCTATTATTACATTTTAAAAGCTACTGACCTTAACGGTAAAGCGTACAATTTAAAAGGGTTTATACAACTTATTAAATAAGGCGTATTTTATACGGAGGCGGTATATATTCCTGTAAAATAATATTGTTAGTGCCCGCTCTGCATAATACCATAGCTTTGTATTAAATCAGAAATAGGAATGGTATTAAAGTTAAACAAAATATTTTTTAATTACCCGCTCGAGGCACATTTTGCCGGAATAAAAAACATTTCTTTTACACTTGAACAAGGAAAAATACTTGTAATTGCCGGAAAAAGCGGCAGCGGAAAAACTACTTTGCTTAAATGTATTTACGGCTTATACGATTTACAACAAGGCGAAATTCATTTTGAAGAAAAAAAAGTACTTGATCCCGCATATAATTTATTACCCGGCCATAGCGAAATGAAATTGGTAAGCACCGGCTACGCTTTGCTGGAACATCACACAGTTTATGAAAATATTGCGGACGTGCTGATAGGTTATCACGACGAGTATAAACTTAAAAAGATTACAGAGCTATTGCGCCTTACCGAGATGACTGCTATGCGCGATAAGAAAGTAAGTACTTTATCCGACGGGCAAAGGCAGCGTGTGGCTTTAATGAAGGCGCTTTGTTTGTTTCCTAAGTTATTATTGTTGGATGAGCCGTTTAGTAATCTGGATATTATTACGAAAGAAAAAATATTTACGTATATCAAAAAGAAACTCAAACAAAATAATTCTTCTTGCATTATTGTTTCGCACCGTTTGGATGAGGTTTTAAAAAATGCTGATTTTTTGGGTATTATGCGCAACGGACGCTTTGTGCAGCTGGATACATTTAAAAATATGAAAAAAAATCCAACGAATACCTACGTAGAAAATTTACTGAAGTTAAAGTAAACAATTCTTTTTAAAAACCCGGCACGATGATTTAAGTGATTGGGAACCGATATTTAGGTACGATATTTAGTTTTACATTGCGCTCAACTAGGTAAATTAATTTTTTTATCCCTTAGATTCATCATGGGCTTCTCAAAATATTTATAGAGAATTGTTGAGGCAGTTAGCACAATAGTCCAATATAAAAAATACTTCAGTATACCGTCGGTCGCGCTTACCAGTGCAAAATTATCTCGTATTACTTCGGCAACAAGCGCCAGGTTTATAAGATACATAGAGTAGGATATTTTACTGATATGCGTAATTGCTTTACCAACTATTCCCCTACCCTTTTTAATACTTTCGGCAAACGGAAGCAGTAGCATGGCCGATAGCGGCGTTATGGAAAAATAAATTACTTGTTTATAAAATCCGGTGTTAGGCGATTCGTAATTAACGATAAAAATAATCAGGCCAACGCCTGCCATAAATGCAGGTATTTTAATTTTAGTCCAGGCCGAGCGGAAATACAAAAATACCCAGGAAGCCAATAGTCCGTAGGCTATGCTGTCTAAGCGCGTTAAAACAATTTTACGAAACGTTACATCATACCAAAAATCATCAATTGTAGCATTCAGCAAACTCATTCGGTAAAACAAAGGAAAGCTAATCATAAGAAGCACTGTTAACAGAAATGCTTTTTTAGGAGATAGGAATTTTAGAAACACAAGTAACATGAGTGGCGCTAAAATATAAAACCATTCTTCAACTGCAAGACTCCAGGATTCCCAGAAAAAACTAAAAAAGCCGGTAGAAAAATTTTGAAGAAAAACAAAAAACTTCCAGCTATAGTGTGTAATGTCTTCGTGAATGATATCCTGTTTTACAATAAAATAATTAAGCAACAGAATTAAATAGTAAGTAGGTAAGGTTCTAAACCATCTCCTTTTCCAAAAACTCACTAAATCCCATCCTCCGAATGTATTGGCCTTATTAATTTCTTTAAGTAATATGTTGCCAATTAAAAAACCGCTTAACACAAAAAACATATCTACCCCATCAATCATTTTGATATAGGGAAAATCTGCCAGAAAAGAGTTATTGAGAAGAAAACCGCCATGCACTATAACTACAAAAATTATCGCTACCGACCTGAAGATATCAAGCCCAAAAATGCGTTCGGAGTTTTTAATTTCTGTGGTGTGACTCATTTACATTTGCAAAGCAACGAATTATTTTTTTAAGCTTTTAATTATATTCTTCCATTCAATTTTGCTCATCTCAAATTTAATTTCTCCTTTGCCATGTGTGCCAGCTTCCTTCCAGCCTTGTATGTGGTAAAATTTTTCGGCACGGGTATTTGGGGCAGTGCCCAACCAAACATGTTGTTTGTCTTGAGCGAAATACCAATTTAACATTAGGTCATGAAGGTTTTTGCCTATCCCTCTGCCCTCGTGTTCTGGCGAAACAAACAGCGCCCAAATATTGCTTTCTTTTAAATCAGCAATTGCAAAGCCAATAATTTTGCTTTCCATTTCGCAAACCCAGCCTTTGCCTCTTACAAACATAAACGCTTCGTAGTCTTTATCAGGCACTAAAGCAGGATCTGAAAGTTGGTTCTCTTTAACAGAATTTCTTACAACCTGCATTTGTTTTATATCGGAAATTTTTGCTTCTCTAAAAATCATTTTAATATTGTTACCAGTTAGACCACATGATTACCGAAACAGATAATGTTATTTTGCCGGCGTTGTGGTATTTATTAATTAAATTTTCGGTAGTGTACGAACTTAGCGGGGTTTTGTTAAATTCAAAATTACCATAATCAACCCACTTGTATCCAATGCTTACATTAATTACCGAGGTGCTTGTTTCAAATTTAAGAGGTATGCCAAATCCCAATCTAAATTCGTAATACACTGTATTCATTTCCACATAGTGAATGTCGCCATATTTAGGATCCTCAAACTGAGTAAAAGCGCGATCGTATAAAAGATATTGCTCACTGCCATAATAAAAGGTAAACGTTGGTGCAATTTTTTTATTTAGAATAAATCCGGCCTCAAGAAATTGAGCGTATGTTCCCCATAAATCTTTTCCGTTGGTTGTATTTATTCTTGCTCCAATCAAGCTGTCTTCGGTATATCCGTTTATGGGAGAATAATTTTGTCTAACATCGTTGAGACAGGATTGTCTTAAAGAAGGAGAGTAAATGTTTAGTTTGGCGCCTTTTATTCCGGCTGCTACAAATACAACAAATTCCTTCTTTTTATTTGAAAAACTTGCTCCAAAAGTCCAACGGCGGGTAAGGCCCGGGTTTAATATTTTATCTTTGAATCCATATTCATAATCAAAGCTTCCCATAAAACCGAAACGTTTTACTTTTTCGGTTGTTGATTGCGGAAAGGAACGAGTAAACGCAAGCAAAAGTAAAATTAATAAAATTCTTTTCAATTTAAATTTCACTCTTTTATAAGTTTACTGCAATAATTTTTTTTGTCGTCAGTTATCAATCGCAACTCATAAATTCCCATTGGTATATCTAATTGCAAAGTATAAGTTTTAGAGTTTATTTTTTCGGAAAAAACTTTCTCGCCAAGGCAATTATAAAGTTCCAGAGTTGCGTTCTCTGTGGGACTGTTAATTATTATTTCTTTCAAGGCAGGGTTTGGGAAAAATTTTAGGGCCAGATCAGAAAAGTTTTCTTCTATACCATTGCACGGCATAACCACAATGTTTACCGTATACGTTGGATATGCAGGGCAAATATATATATCCACATTAATGAAGTATTGAAATGTTGTATCTGCCGATCCGGAAAAAACCGGAGTTACATATGAGTAACTTCCTGAATTGCTTCCTAAACCCGCAGCCGGAGCCGCAGTCCATGTATATGTTGTATTAGAAGGCATACCGTAAACATAAATCATTGCAATATTCCCTGCACAGATTGTATCGAAATCTGCTGTTATAATTGGAACAGGAGGCGGAGTAACTGAAACAGTAACTGTTTTTGCGACCGAAGTACAACTACCCTGTTTACCTATAACACTATAAGTATAGGTGCCCTGAGAAGTAGGATTACTGTTTGCACTATCGCCATTGGCATAAACAATAAGTGCAGTTGTTGGCGACCAAGTATAAGTTAATGCACCTGCAACGTATAGCATTGTTCCCGTTCCTCCTAAACACACCTGACCGGGCATACTAACGAAAAGTGTTGGTGTTTGATTAACTGTAAGCACATATTTTGCCGAATCAGTTGTGCCAGTTGAATTTGTTTCTATAAGGGTTAAAGTATAAGTGCCTGTTGTATTAAATGTAATATCTGTAGAATTTTGATTTGGCGTGGCAATATTAACTCCTGTTGTTGGGTTAGACTTCCATTGTATTGATAAAATTGTACCGGGCAGTCCGCTACCCGTAAACTGATAGGCCGTAGCTGAGCAAAAAGGAGGCGTACCCGCAGGTGGACTAATTGTTAATTGTGCCTTGCTAAAAAAAGTAAAGAGTAAATATAATATCGTTAAAAACGGTGCTTTCTTCATATAAACTGTATATCTAACAATATTAAAAAAATTATGCCAAGGCGGCAAATCCCCATAAATGTTAATTTTGTTAAATAATTAAACCCCGTTAAACCTTTTACTACTTTTACTATCAAAGTACCAAATAAACCAACTATTATGAAAACACTTAAATTCCCTTTAGCCCTTGCAGCCTTAATGTTTGCCTCGGCCATCTCTTTTACTTCATGTAAAAAGAAAACAGAAGACAAAGACACTGATACCTCTGCGGCCTCAGATAACAGTATGTCTGAAAACACATCTAACGATGTAGTTTCTATGGCCAGCGAGGCTTCAGAAAACAGCAGCGGACAGCTTACCTCCTATAAAATGGGCGAAAACGATCAGGTTTCGGCCTTAAGTTGCGCAACTGTAACTACAAATACGGTTACACATATTATTACTGCAACTTTTAGCGGCAGCACTTGTTTGGATGGGCATGTACGTAGTGGTACATTAACTTTTGATTACTCTGCATCTACACTTGGGGCAACACATTACCGTAATCCGGGATATGCCGTTACTGTAACTTCTAGCGGTTATGTGGTTGACGGAAATCAGGTAAGTATTAATAAAACCGTTACCAATACAACACCTGCCGGCTTTAATCCAATGACAACA
>JBBQRR010000057.1:0-21205 GCA_038214655.1 Bacteroidia bacterium
ATTGAGTATGATCGCCAAAAAGATGAATGTCGAAGTACGGGAGACAATGAATTTATTACTGAAATCGCCAAATTATCAGGCGATTTCAGTAACTTTCCCACCGCAAATAATAAAATTATTAAGCTAACTTCGGTTGGCGCAGTTCGAGCGTAGTCGAGAACGGTGTACAAGGACCTCGACTTCGCTCGGCCTAACAGGAGTTAATTCAAAGACAAAATCTCCTCAACAAACTTTCTCTCATTACTCAGGCGTGGAACTTTGGTTTGCCCACCTAATTTATTTTTATCGCCCAACCATTTGTAAAAAGTGCCTTTTGGAACGCATTTTACTAATGGAAATTTCAAAACATAATCATTATAACGCTTGGCCTCGTAATCAGAATTTAATTGCTTTAAGGTTTTATCAAGCACCGCCGCAAAGTATTCTATATTATCCGGCGCTTTTTCAAATTCGATAACCCATTCGTGCGCACCGCCTTTTTCTCCCATAAAAACCGGAGCCGCTGTGTATTCATTAATTTGCGCATGGGTTTTATCGCAGGCAATTTTTATGGCTTGTTCGGCATTGTGTACCATCAACTCTTCGCCAAACACATTTATAAAATGTTTGGTGCGCCCGGTAATAATAAAACGGTACGGACTTGTACTTGTAAATTGAATCGTATCGCCCAACTGATAGCGCCACAAGCCGGCATTGGTTGAAATAACCAAAGCGTAAATCGTTTGTGTGTTTACTTCAGAAATAGTGTAAACGTTTGGATTTTCTTTATTCAATTCGGCAAGCGGAATAAATTCGTAAAATACTCCGTAATCCAACATCAGCAACATATCATTGGCATTTACCTGATCTTGTATGCCAAAAAATCCCTCCGAGGCATTATACACCTGCATAAATTTAGTGTCGTCGGTGCCAAATAGTTTTTTAAACTGGTCGTGGTACGGAGTAAAACTTACACCTCCGTGAAAATACAATTCGAGGTTGGGCCAAACTTCTTTAACAGTAGATACTTTTTTGTATTCTAGAATGTGCCGTAACAATACCAACATCCATGAGGGCACACCCGCAATGCTCGTTACATTCTCGTGCATGGTGGCGCGTGCTATTTTTTCCAGCTTCTCGTCCCACTTATCCATCAATGTAATTTCAATATCCGGCGCGCGAAAATATTCGGCCCACACCGGCAGATTTTGCAAAACAATAGCACTCACGTCGCCATGATATGATTCGTGATTTCCAAAAAGATCGGTTTGCCGGCTACCACCCAGCGTTAATGTTTTTCCTGTAAAAAGTTGCGTTTCGGGATTATTTACACAATGCAAAGTAATAGTATCGCGCCCGCCGTTATAATGACAGCCGTCTAAACTTTCTTTTGTTATAGGAAGAAATTTACTTTTATCGGTAGTGCCGCTCGATTTTGCAAACCACTTTGTTTCGCCGGGCCATAAAATATTTTGCTCGCCGCGCCTCACTCTTTCAATGCTGGGCTTCAACGATTCGTAATCGTGCAGCGGAATTTGTTTTTTAAAATCATCGTATGAATTTATGGAAGAGAAATTATGCTTTGCGCCAAACTCGGTATCCCTGGCGCTTCTTACTAATTTACGTAAACATTCGTCTTGCACATCCTGCGGGTATTTCATAAACAACTCAATCTGGTGCATGCGCTTTTTCATGAACCAGGACGCTATGGAATTTAGGATTGGCATTGTACGAAGTTAAAAGTATTTACTTAAAAGAGAACGTATGACAGAGGGATTAGTGGTTAGTGCTTAGTTAATACAGGATTTCACTAATTCCTTAACACTAATCCCGCAGGGAAATTTAAAGTATAAGGGATAAAAAACATCTGATAAATAAAAAAGCCCCTCCGCCAATGGCAGAAGGGCTCTTTTGGATAATTGGATAGTACTTAATTATACTGAGATAATTTAGCATCAATACTAAGCGTAGCATGAGGCACGCTGCGTAATCTTTCTTTAGGAATTAATTTACCCGTAACACGGCAAATGCCATACGTTTTGTTTTGAATACGTACCAATGCGTTTTGCAGGTTAACAATATATTTTTCCTGACGTGAAGCTAACTGTGCAACTTCTTCTTTAGACAACATATCGCTGCCGTCCTCCAATAATTTAAACGTTGGCGATGTATCATCCGTACCATGGTTATCTGTATTGGTTAAAGTTTGCTTAAGCAATTCGTAATCTACTTTTGCTTCCTGCAGTTTGCTTAAAATAATTTCTTTAAACTCGCCCAATTCTTTATCGCTGTAACGGCTGCGTTTATCTTTGTTATTTATATAAGGCTCCGGCTCAATTTTTTTAGGTTTTTTAATTAAGGGCCTCGTTAAATCTATTTTCACAATTTGTTTGCGCACAAAATCTTCAGAGTCGTAGTGTTTTTTGCCTTCTTTTTTTCCGCGGCCGCGGCCACGACCTCTTCCTTTTTTAGGTTTTTCTTCTACTTCAACTTCTTCAATTAAATCATCCTCTTCTTCAGAGGCCCCATCTACAGGTTCAATTTCTAAAAGGCCACCATCTACGTCCAATTCTTCTCCTTCTAATTCAACGTCAACCGGTTTTGCTTTTTTGCTTTCTTCTTTTGATAAACGGGCCACTGCTTTTTTACCTTTAGCATCTCCTTTAGAAACTGCTTTCTTCACTTCCTTACCCGCTTTTACAACAGGTTTTGCTTTCACAATCGTTTTCACTTCTGCTTTTTTGGTTTTTTCAGGTTTATTTTTTGGCGCAGCTTTTTTGGCCACGGGTTTACTTACTTTTTTAACAGGCTTTGCTGCTTTTTTTGCAACAGGCTTTTTAGCAACCGGTTTTTTCTTTGCAGGCGCTGCTTTTTTTGCTGCGGGCTTGCTCGCTTTTTTAGCTGGTTTTGCAGCAGACTTTTTCGCTTTTTTGTCATTTTTCTTAGCCATGGTAATCAGAATTAAATTTTTTCTACACTTATTGTAGTGCTTACATTTTCATCAACTTCTACTTCTTGAGCCTGTTGACTGATGATTTTGTCAACAATATTAAGGTTTTTTGTTAAAGTCTCCGAACAAATATAGGTTAAATTATTTTTAATGGCCGCATCCAGCATATCATGATGGGCTATTTGTACGTTTATCTTATCTGTAAGCTCAAAACCTCTGTCTTTACGGATGTTTTGTATACGGTTAACCAGCTCGCGTGCAATGCCTTCCTGCTTAAGCGGCTCGGTAAGGGTTATATCCAGGGCTACCGTTAAAGGGCCGTTATTGGCGACCTTCCAGCCGGGTATATCTACCGGAATTATGTCTACATCCTCGTTTTCCAACACTATGATCTCGTCCTCGCAGGTTATCTCGTATTTGCCGGTTTTTTCGATGGAGCTTATAATTTCATGTTCATTTTTTTGAGCCAAGGCCTGCACCGTTTTCATATGGCGCCCGCATTTTTTGCCCAGCGTTTTAAAATTAAGTTTCAGATTTTTTACGATTTGCGTTTTGCTTTCGTCAACAAACTCAATTTCTTTTACGTTTACTTCGGCTAAAATTAAATCCTGCACCGCATGTATTTGTTTGCGATAATTATCGTCCAACACAGGTATTTGTATTTTGTTTAAGGGTTGACGTACTTTTAAATTTTCTTTTTTGCGGATAGAGAGTACCATCGAAGATATTTTCTGCGCAAGTTCCATACGCTCTTCCAACGATTTATCAATGAGTTTTTCGTCGGCAACCGGAAAATTACTGAGATGTATCGACTCTGATTTATTTTTTCCGGTAACCGAATTTAAATCGTTAAATAATCTATCGGTAAAGAAAGGTGCGATGGGCGCCGATAATTGCGCAATTACTTCCAGGCAATGATATAAAGTTTGATAGGCAGCAATTTTATCAGCGCTGTATTCTCCTTTCCAAAAACGGCGGCGGCATAAGCGCACGTACCAATTACTTAAATGCTCGTCAACAAAATACTCAATGGCACGGCCTGCGCGGTGTGGTTCGTAAGTGGCAAAAGCCTCGTCTACATTTTTTATGAGCGAATTTAATTCAGATAAAATCCATTGATCAATCTCCGGCCTTTCTTTTACAGGAATATCTTTTTCGCTGTAATTAAAGCCATCCACGTTAGCGTATAGCGTAAAAAATGAATAGGTATTGTAAAGTGTTCCAAAAAATTTGCGTTGCACTTCGCCAATTCCTTCAACATCAAATTTTAAATTGTCCCAGGGCGCTGCGTTGGTAATCATATACCAGCGGGTTGCGTCGGCCCCGTATTTTTCAAGTGTTTCAAACGGGTCGGCGGCGTTACCTAAACGCTTGCTCATTTTATTCCCGTTTTTGTCGAGTACCAATCCGTTTGAGACAACGTTTTTATAAGCTACCGAATCAAAGCACATAGTGGCAATGGCGTGCAGCGTAAAAAACCAGCCGCGCGTTTGGTCAACACCCTCGGCGATGAAATCGGCGGGAAAATATTTTTTAGTATCGATGAGTTCTTTGTTCTCAAAAGGATAATGCACTTGTGCGTAAGGCATGGCGCCGCTATCAAACCAAACGTCAATTAAATCAGGCTCGCGCAATAATGTTTTTCCGTTCTTTTCTAAAACAATAGTATCGGCGTATGGTTTGTGTAAATCAAACGTATTGTAATTTTCTTTGCTAAAATCTCCGGCAACAAATTTTGCCAACGGATTTTCTTTCATCACACCTTTTGCAAGCGCATTGTCAATTTCTTTTTTTAATTCTTCGGCGCTTCCTAAAACCAGTAATTCGCTTTTATCTTCGCTGGCCCAAATAGGTAAGGGAATTCCCCAAAAACGCGAGCGCGATAAATTCCAATCGTTCAAATTTTCTAACCAGCTACCAAAACGTCCGGTGCCTGTTGATTCAGGTTTCCAGTTGATGGTTTTGTTGAGCGCAATCATTCTATCCTTTGCATCGGTAGTTTTAATAAACCAGCTGTCCAGTGGATAATACAATACCGGCTTATCGGTACGCCAGCAATGCGGATAACTGTGCTCGTACGTTTCTTTTTTAAAGAGTTTGCCTTCTTCCTGCAATTTTAAAACTATGCGCTCGTCAACACTCAAATAAACTTTTAAATCTTTTATTTTTCCGGCAGCTTCTAATAATTTTTTTTGATTTTCGAATTCACTTTTCTTCTCTTCATCGTTTAAGTAAGCTTCTTTTACAAATTCTTCTCCATAAAGAAAAATTCCGTCCTTCACTTCAGGCAAAAATTTTCCGCGCTTATCAACCAAAGTTAAAGAGCCAATACCGTTTTGTTTGGCAACTCTAAAGTCATCTGCGCCGAATGAAGGCGCGATGTGTACAATGCCTGTTCCGTCCTGCGTGGTAACAAAATCGCCGGTAACAACTTTAAAGGCGTCGCCGTCGGTTGGTTGGGCAAAATTTAAAAGTTGTTCGTAGCGAATTCCCTCCAAATCACTTCCTTTAACTTCTTTTATAAGTTGAAAAGGCATTACTTTATCACCCGCTTTATAATCTTCAATTTTTTCTTCAGCATTTTTTTCCGGAAAATATTTTCCTAAAAGCTCTTTGGCCAAAATTACGTGTGCCAGTTTATGGGTATGCGGATTAAATGTTTTTACAATGGTATAATCAATATTTTTTCCAACGGCCAAAGCAGTATTCGATGGCAATGTCCATGGAGTAGTAGTCCATGCCAAAAAATAAGTTTCTTCAAATAATTTTTGTCCGGCTAATACGGAATCTTTTAACGCTTTAAACATTACAGTTGCTGTGCGGTCTTTTACATTGCGGTAGCAGCCCGGCTGATTTAATTCGTGCGTACTTAACCCTGTGCCTGCAGCGGGCGAGTAGGGCTGAATAGTAAATCCTTTATACAATAAATTTTTATCAAATAAATTTTTTAGCAGCCACCAAACGCTTTCAATGTATTTATTGTCGTAGGTAATATACGGGTCGTGCATATCTACCCAATAGCCCATTTTACTTGTAATGTCTTCCCACTTATCGGTGTACTTCATTACCTCTTTGCGGCATGCTTTGTTATAATCTTCAACCGAAATAAATTTTTTGCTGTTTTTATTTCCGATATCTTCTTTGGTGATACCTAAACTTTTTTCAACAGCTAATTCAATTGGTAAACCGTGTGTGTCCCAACCGGCTTTACGTTTTACCTGAAAGCCTTTTTGTGTTTTGTAGCGGCAAAAAATATCTTTTATGGCGCGCGCCATTACATGATGTATGCCGGGCATACCGTTGGCGCTGGGCGGGCCTTCGTAGAAAACAAAAGGCGTTGCTCCTTCGCGTTCGGTAATTGATTTTTCAAACGTTTTGTTTTCTTCCCAAAACTTCAAAACATCTTTTCCTACCTGCGAAAGATTTAATCCTTTGTATTCGTTATATTTTTTGCTCATACTAAAACGTCCCTTAAATAAGGGGCGCAAATATAATAAAAAAACCCTGTTTTCAATGAGAAAACCGAATTAATGCCCTCTTAAACTCAATGTTTACTACCTTTGCGGATAGTATGACGCTGAAACCGAAAATACTTTTTTGCCTGATTGCTTTTTTAAGCGGCTCGCTCCTTTTTTCGCAGGACAAAATCGATTTAAAGTTTATTGATAATATTCCTGATTCACTCAAGGCGGATACGTTAAACAGGCTGGCAAAAAAATACCGCCTTAACGATTTTAACAAATCACTTTTTTACTGTAAAAAAGCGCTTGAAGTGGCACTTCGTGTAAACGATTCTATTCAGGTGGGTAATGCTTATAACGGTATTGGCAACGAAAACCATTTGCAGGGAAATTACGAAGAGGCCTTGAAGAATTATTTACTTGCTTTAACGGTTTTCGAAAATTTGAAATCAGTAAAAGGCCTGGGTAGTACCAGTATTAATTTGGGCGTGTTAAATGCCGATAAAGGAAATCACTTGGAGGCGCTGAAGTATTATCATAAGGCAGCCATCTACGCAGAAAAATCGGGCAATTTGGCAAATACAGCTTCGGTGTATAATAACATTGGAATTGTTTTTAATGATTTAGGAAATGCCGACAGCGCTTTGATTTACGGTTTTAAGGCACTTGAGATTAGAAAAAAAATGAATAGCGATGATGTTCAGCAAACACTGGGCAGTAGCTATTCAAACATAGCTGTTATCTATGTAAAACAGAAAAAATTTGCGGAGGCAGAAAAATATTATTTACTCTCTTATAATGAAGATGTGGCTAATGACGATTTAAACAGCTTGTCAAAAACCTTAAGTAATCTGGGCGATTTATATGCGCAGATGGGAGATAATGCAAAAGCCCTGCGCTATTTAAAAACAGCGGAGGACTCGGCAAAAAAAATTGAACAGTTGCCCTTGCTGGTTGATATTTACTGGAATTTTGCCATGGTTTACAAGAAAACCGAAAACTATAAGCTGGCCTCCGTTTATATGGAAAAGTACGCAACGCTTAAAGATTCTATTGATGGAGTTAAGAATCATGAAGTGATTGAAGAGTTGCAGGCAAGATATAGTACTGAAAAAAAGGAACAGGAAATCGTTTTGTTAAACAAAGATAATTTGCTGAAAGAATCGCAGCTGTCGGAAGAAAAAAGAATTAAATATTTTGTATTTGGTTTTGCCGCTGTTGTTTTGTTTTCGGCTGTGTTTATTTTTAATGCTTACCGAAATAAGAAAAGAGCGAACGGATTGCTAAAAGAAAAAAACAGAGAGATTCAAAAACAAAAAAATTTACTGAGCGAAAAAAACAATGAAATTCTTGATTCAATAAAATACGCAAAACATTTACAGGATGCTATTATGCCGCCAGTTTCATTGGTAAAAGAGCATTTGCCCGGCGCTTTCATTTTTTACAAACCAAAAGATATCGTGGCCGGCGATTTTTATTGGTTTCATGCCGCCGGCGATAAATTATTTTTTGCTGCGGCAGATTGCACCGGTCATGGCGTGCCGGGCGCCATGGTATCTATGGTTTGCGCCAATGCTTTAAACCGAGCTGTAAAAGAATTTGGCCTAACAGAGCCAGGGAAAATTTTAGACACCGTTACCAAGTTGGTAATAGAAACCTACGAAAAAAGCGAAAGCGGTGTAAGCGACGGCATGGACATATCCATGGTATGCATGGCAAAGCAAAAAGAAAATTACGAAGTAAAATGGTGCGGCGCCAATAACCCCTTGTGGTTTATTAAGGCGGGAAACTTTAATGAAATTAAAGCCGATAAACAACCCGTGGGCAAATTCGAAAACCACAAACCCTTTACTACGCATACTTTATCATTGGTAAAAGGCGACAAAATATTTTTACTTACCGATGGCTTTGCCGATCAATTTGGCGGCCAGAAAGGAAAAAAATATAAATACGCACCGCTAAAAGAATTTTTAGTGAAGCATTCAAGCGCAGGGCCCGACGAACAAAAACTTGCCCTCGAAACCGAATTTGCAGCGTGGCGCGGAAAGTTGGAGCAAGTTGACGATGTTACAATACTTGGTGTAAATCTTTAAATAGTTGCAATAACTTTTAATTCAATTGCAATAGGAGTAGGCAAACAATTTATTTCGATGGTAGTGCGGCAGGGAGGATTTTCTTTAAAATACTCGGCCCATAATTTATTGTATTTCGGAAAATCATCTTTCATATTGGTCAAAAAAACAGTAACATCCACAATTTTATCCCAACTGCTGCCGCTGTCTTCCAAAATATATTTTATGTTTCTGAATACGCTGTGGCACTGCGCTTCTATATCGTAAGAAAAAATATTTCCCTGCTCATCCAACTCCACTCCCGGAATTTTTTTTGTACCCCGTTCGCGCGGACCAACACCACTTAAAAATAATAAATTGCCAACGCGTTTTGCATGCGGGTATAAACCCACAGGCTCAGGCGCTTTGCCCGAATCAATACTTTTGTTTTCTGAACTCATGTAGCAAAGATAAGCTTAAAGCAATATGTTTGCCAAATTAGCAAGCTCGCTGCGTTCTCCTTTTTCAAGCGTAATATGCGCGTAAAGCGGATTGCCCTGCAACTTATCAATCATATAAGAAAGCCCGTTACTTTGCGCATCCAGATAAGGCGTGTCAATCTGATGCACATCACCTGTAAAAATAATCTTGGTGTTTTCGCCGGCACGTGTAATAACCGTTTTTACTTCGTGCGGAGTTAAGTTTTGGGCTTCATCCACAATAAAAAATACATTGCTTAAACTGCGGCCGCGTATATAGGCAAGCGGACAAACCACAATTTTTTCTTTCTCAATCATTTCATCAATTTGTTTGTATTCTTTTTCTTTTTCGCCAAACAAACTCTTGATGTATTTTAAATTATCCCAAAGTGGCTCCATGTATGGGTTTAGTTTTGATTTTATGTCGCCGGGCAAATAACCAATATCTTTATTGCTTAGCGGAACAATTGGGCGGGCAATATAAATCTGATGAAAATTACGGCGTTGTTCAAGGGCACCCGCAATAGACAATAAAGTTTTTCCGGTACCCGCTACACCTTGTATAGAAACTAATTTAATATCCGGATTTAATACCGCATCCAAAGCAAAAGCCTGCTCAGCATTTTTTGGAACTACATTAAACGCTACCGATTTATTTACACGGCGCAATGTTTGTGTTTCTTCTTCGTAAGTTGTAAGAACCGATTTTT
The DNA here is from genome assembly GCA_038214655.1 of Bacteroidia bacterium. Lineage (GTDB taxonomy): Bacteria > Bacteroidota > Bacteroidia > B-17B0 > Aurantibacillaceae > PALSA-968. The sequence continues at coordinate 9,631 of JBBQRR010000057.1, forward strand.
GTCCGTTTTTTAAAATAAAGAAATGATTTGCCAGCGGTTTATCTTTTTTATGCGTTGCGCTAACATCAACACTTCCTTTTTCATAAATGGCATCAATGGCGTGCATGGGCGCTTTTTCTACTGTAGTGCGGCCGGTGTAAAGTTCGTCAACGTGTTTAATTTTCCCCGTCTCATAATCTTCGGCAATTAAATTCAGCGATTTTGCTTTCAACCTCAGGTTAATATCTTTAGTAACTAAAATCACGTCTATTTCGGGATTTTGTTCCTTCAGGTAAAGCGCGCAATTCAATATTTTGTGATCGCCTTTGCGTTCGCCAAAAATTTTCTCGGCGTCCATCTTGGCACTTTGCTTCATCTCTATCTTAAACATGCCGTGGCCCTTGCCGTTTATGGGGGTCCAGTTCTGCAAAGAGTGATTGCCCGAAAGTTTATCGATGTATCTGGAAAATTCGCGCGCGGCAAAATTTTTGGAATCGTTTCCTTTTTTAAACTGGTCAAGTTCTTCAAGTACAGTTATTGGAATTACAACATCGTGCTCGGCAAAATGTTTGATAGCGGTGTGGTCGTAAATGATTACTGAGGTGTCGAGAACAAAGATTTTTTTTGTCTTGGCGTTACGGGAGGTTTTTCTCATGTGGGGTTAAAAATTTTAATAAATCTATTTTTATATCGCATACCAATTACCTGCCGGGTTTTATATTTTCAACAGGCATTTGTTAAAGTGTGGACGAATGCCCTGTTTTTGCCGCCTATTAAATGGTTTTAACCTCCCAATCATTTGATAAAAAAAGGTAGGAATTATGCTTTTTTTTTTGTTAATTAGTAGTTCAAAATCCCTCGCAATGATTAAATGTATATCACACTTCTGCTTTATCGGTTTGCTTAATTTAATGTGCCTCAATCTCGAAGCACAGAATGGCAAAATGAATTTCATGGATCCGAATGAAAATTTTTATACAACGCAAAAAAGGTTGAATAAACATTTTAAGAAACATGAACGTGAAGAACAACGCGAGCGTAAACAAGCGCAGCGCGAAGGCAAAGGCCTTGTGGCCGAGTGGGAAGAGCAGGAGCTTGGCGGATATGAATTGTACAAACGTTGGGAAGCCTATATGGAGCCAAGGGTTTATCCTTCGGGCGATAAAAGCATTGCATTTAAAGCGGTTGAAGAATACAAATCTTATGTACAGCAATATGGTCAGCAAAGACAAGGTAATAACGGCATACAATCAAGCACCTGGCAGCCTTTGGGCCCTTTTGGCGACCCAACAGGAGGTAACGCAGGGCGTATTAATAATGTGCGATTTGACCCTTCGGTAGCAAACGGATTATGGGTGGCAACGCCTGACGGAGGATTATGGAGCTCGGCAAACAATGGTGGTTCGTGGGCAACAAATACTGATTTTCTTTCTCCTATTGGATGTTCGGATGTGGCATGGGATCCAACCAATTCTCAAAATATGTTTTTGGCTACCGGCGATGCGGATGCCAACGATTCGTATAGTATCGGAGTTTTAAAATCTACTAATGGAGGAACAACATGGACTACTACCGGAATGGTTTGGACCACCTCGCAAAGCCGCCGTATTTATAAATTGCTTGCCAATCCGCTTAACAAAAATGTAATTTTTGCTGCTTCTAATGTTGGTATGTATCGTACAACCAATGCCGGCGCTACCTGGAACCTTGTAGGGGCTGCCGGATCTTATACCGATATTGAATATAAACCCGGCGATACTACTACTGTTTATTCTGTTTCAACACAGATGTATGGTTTGGGCACAACTACTTTTTATAAATCAACAGATGGTGGTGCAACATGGAGTGGTGCGGCAACAGGCCTTCCTACAAGTGCCAGCGCTTTTCGTTTTGCAATTGCGGTAACAGCGGCCAACCCGGCTTATGTATATTTAGTTTCTTGTCTTGCTTCCAATTATGGTTTTCAGGGCTTTTACCAGTCAGTTAATAGCGGAACATCATTTGCAACCAAGCTTACCTCTTCACCCAATTTATTAGGATGGGCAAGTAATGGTTTGGATGTTGCTGCGGGCGGCCAGGGATGGTACACTTTATCTATTGCCGCATCGCCCACAAACGCAAACGAAGTTTGTGTAGGTGGGGTTAACGCTTGGCGAACTACAAATGGAGGAACGAGTTTTAGTTTGTTTGCGCACTGGACCGGTTCGGGAGCTCCTTTTGTGCACGCAGATATACATGACATTGAATATAAAAACGGAACAACAATTTATATTGGTTGCGACGGCGGTATTTTCTACACTTCTAACAGTGGCGCCTCATTTGCTTCAATAAGCGGCACAATGAATATTGCTCAGCTTTATAAGATGGGTAACTCGGCAAGCACCTATAGTTTAGCTATTGCAGGTCACCAGGATAACGGTACTAACTTGTTTACCGGTGGATGGAATCGCACAATGGGCGGCGATGGTATGTCGGCATTTATTGATTGGAGTAATAATAGCGTAATGTATGGAGAACAATATCAAGGTTCTTTTAACCGCTCTACAAATGGTGGTGCTTCATGGGGAGGAATTACAACGGGTTTAACAGGCACCGGTGCCTGGAATACTCCATGGCATCAGGATCCCAACGTTGCCAATACCATTTACGGTGGGCGCGTACAAATGTTTAAATCAACCAATCAGGGTACAAGTTGGAGTCAGATAGGTACACTAACCGGAACAACAACTGTTACAGAGTTTGCTGTAGCTCCTTCAAATTCTTCAATAATGTATGTGATACAGGGTGGAACAGTTGCCGGTGGAGGAAACATACTTTGGAAAACAACCAATGGTGGAACGAACTGGACAAACATTACGGGTACTTTACCTGTAACAAGTGCAAAAATGACTTTTGTGGCTATTTCTAATACCGACCCTAACAAAGCCTGGGTTACTTTCTCGGGATATTCGGCCGGAAATAAAGTTTATCAAACAATTGATGGCGGAACCACTTGGACAAATTATTCAACAGGTTTACCAAATTTGCCAACCAATTGCGTTACTTATTGGAATAATACCAATGATGGTTTATATGTGGGTTGTGATATCGGAATTTATTATCGCGATGCATCTCAAGCATCATGGTCCTTATATAATACAGGCTTACCAAATGTTTCTGTACATGATATTGCAATTTTTTATCCAACCGGAAAAATTCGCGCAGCTACGTATGGGCGCGGCATGTGGGAAGCTGATTTGGTAAACAACGGTACCATGGTACCTATTGCCAATTTTACCGCCGATAAAACTTTTATATGCGCGGGTATGACGGTTAATTTTACCGATCAGTCAAGTTTTGGCCCAACCACATGGAGTTGGACTTTCCAATCAGGAACACCGGCTACATCAACAGCACAAAATCCTTCAGTAGTATACAATACCCCGGGAACTTACAGTGTTCAGCTTACTGCTTCTAACGTTAATGGCAGTAATAGCATGACAAAAACTTTATACATTACAGTTTCTCCTGTAAATACTTTGCCTTTGGTAGAAGGATTTCAGGCAGTTACTTTTCCGCCAACTAACTGGCAGAACTATGATGATAAAGGCGATGGTTTAAAATGGGCAAGAAGTGCAACTGTTGGTAAAGCAAGTACGGCTTCTACCTATTATGATAATTACAATCAAGACGCAACTGGTTCGCATGATGAAATGCGTGCGCCTAAATATACTTTTGCCGGATTCTCGGTCATTAAATTATATTTCGATGTTGCTTACGCGCAATATGATCCAACTTACAGTGATTCGCTGGCCGTTGTTGTTTCCAGCGATTGCGGTGTAACCTGGAACCAGGTTTATGTAAAAGGAGGAACTACGCTTGCTACTGCGCCAAATTATACGGCTGCTATTTTTACACCAACTGCCGCCCAGTGGAGAACAGACACGGTTTATTTAAATGCTTACGCCGGGATGCCAAACGTATTGGTGAGTTTTCAAAATCGCGGGCATTACGGACAAGCTATTTATTTAGATAATATAAACATTGCGGGCTCGGGTGCCGGTTCAGCACCTAACGCATCTTTTTCTGTTCCTGCAACTAAATGCAGCGGACAACCGATAACATTTACGGATGCATCAACCGGTGCGCCAACGTCATGGAGCTGGACATTTACAGGTGGTGCGCCTGCAACTTCTACCGCGCAAAATCCTGTGGTTACCTATGCTGCTGCAGGAACTTACACCGCTACTTTAGTTTCTTCAAACGGATTTGGTTCAAGTCCTGTATCCACACAAACAGTTATTGTAGCGGCTACACCAACGGTTACAGCTACCGCATCTGCACCAACAATTTGTTCGGGCCAAAGCACAACTTTAACAGGTGGCGGCGCAACTAATTATACCTGGATGCCGGGTGGGGCAACAACAAGTACAGTAAGCGTAACTCCGCCTTCAACTTTAACTTATACGGTTACGGGTAATACGGGCGGTTGTGCTGCAACAAAAACAGTTTCGGTAACAGTTAACACAACTCCAACTATAGCAGTAAACAGCGCAACTATTTGTTCGGGAAATTCGGCAACGTTAACAGCAAGCGGCGCCACTACTTATACTTGGAATACAGGCCCAACTACAAATACTATAAGCGTTTCGCCTGCATCAACATTAGTTTATACTGTAACCGGAACAACCGGAACATGTAGCAGCCCTATGACGGCAACAGTAACAGTTAATTTAACTCCAACTGTTACGGCAACGGCAGCCTCTCCAACAATTTGCTCGGGTCAAAGCACTGTACTTACCGGTAGTGGTGCAACAAATTATACATGGATGCCGGGTGGCTCAACCACTAACACAGTTAGTGTTTCTCCGGGAACACTTACAACTTATACCGTAACCGGTGCAAGCGGAACCTGCTCGGCAACTAAAACAGTTTCTGTAAATGTAAATCCAACACCAATCGTTACGGCAACTGCCGGTTCTGCAACCGTTTGTTCCGGACAAAGTACAACGCTAACAGCTGGAGGCGCTACTACTTATACTTGGGCTCCGGGTGGTGTAACAACAAGTACTGTTAGTGTTTCACCTGCTTCTACCACTATTTATACAATTACCGGAGTAACCGGTGGATGCTCTGCTACGCAAACAGTTTCGGTTGGTGTTACAATTACTCCAACGGTAGCTGTAAACAGTTCTACCATTTGCGCAGGTTCAACCGCAACTTTAACGGCAAGCGGCGCTACAACCTATAGTTGGAACACCGGTGCTTCTACCTCAAGCATAAATGTAACACCAGCATCGCTGACTATTTATACGGTAACTGGAACAAACGGAGGTTGTAATGTTTCTAATACAGCAACTGTTACAGTGACATCAAATCCTACAGTAACTGTAAACTCTTCTACGATTTGTTCTGGTACTACTGCAACTTTAACAGCCGCGGGTGCTTCTACTTATAGCTGGAACACGGGGGCCACTGCTACAAGTATAAATGTTACTCCTGCTTCAACAACTACTTACACCGTTACCGGCACAACCGGCGGATGTAATGCCGCGGTAACAACAACTGTAACCGTTAATACTACACCAACGGTTAATGCAAACTCAGCGTCTATTTGTTCGGGAAATCCAACAACACTTAATGCCAGCGGCGCTACAACTTATAGTTGGAGTCCGGGTACCGGATTAAGTGCTACAACAGGCGCAAGTGTAACGGCTAACCCTGGCAGTACAACTGTTTATACAATAACCGGAACTACAGGTTCCTGCACTAGTTCAACAACGTCTACCGTAACAGTTGTTGCAAATCTTACGGTAACTGTTAATAGCGCAGCTATCTGTGCAGGAGCAACAGTAACGTTAACTGCAGGTGGTGCTTCAACATATACATGGAGCACAGGATCTAACAATACAAGCATCAGTGTTAGTCCTGGTACTACTACAGTTTATACTGTTTCAGGATCTTCCGGATCTTGTAACGCCGCAAGTACTACTACTGTAACTGTAAATAATTTACCAAACGTGAGCGCGGCTGCAGGTGGTACTGTTTGTGCGGGTAATCCGGTTAATTTAAATGCAAGTGGTGCAACTACATATACTTGGAATCCGGGTGGACAAACCGGTTCTTCGGTTATTGTTTCACCGGCTATAACTACCACTTACACGGTTATCGGTGATGACGGAACTTGTACAAATACTGCTACAACAGTTGTAAATGTTAATGCCTTACCGGGTATTGTTGCAAGTGCCGTACAAGACACTATTTGTATTGGTAATTCAACAGGCATGAGCGCTACCGGCGGAGTAACCTATACTTGGGGCCCTGCAATAGGACTAAGTGCCACAACAGGCGCTAACGTAACTGCCAGTCCAACGGTAACAACAAGTTATACCGTTACCGGAACCGATATTAACGGTTGCACAAATACGGCTGTACATACTATAACAGTTAACGGTTGCACAGGTTTAATAAACAGTACCGGAAGTATCCAACTAAGCGTGTATCCTAATCCTAACCACGGTATTTTTGTAATTGATTTTCCTGCTGGCAGCAAAGAAGTTTATGTAATAGAAATGCATAATGCACTGGGCCAGTTAGTTTATCAGGATAAAATAGAGGCGGATGGAAGTAAATTGCAGAAAACAGTAACATTAGCTACCGAAATCAAAGGAGTTTTAACGTTGCGCATTTCAACTTCGTCCGGAAAACTGGTGTACCGAATGATTATTGAGTAAACCAATGTTTTATAGTTCATTATGAGAACACGCAGCATTTTTTAGCTGCGTGTTTTTTTTTGAATAATTGTCGAATAAAGTTTCGGTTTTCAAAAGGAGATGCTAAATTTGTCTGGATTTTAAAACAAAAGCATGACAACAAACTCTCCTGTTGATTATTTACCCATTGTTTTAATGCTTATGGTGGCCGTTGGCTTCGTGGTTGTTGTGATGATTGTATCACACGCATGGGGCCCAAAACGCAAAACCAAGATAAAGCTTGATAGTTTTGAGTGCGGTATTGAAGCACACGGAAATGCCCGCATGCCTTTTTCCATTAAATATTTTTTAGTCGCTATTTTATTTGTGCTGTTTGACATAGAGGTCATTTTTATGTACCCATGGGCCGTTAATTTTAAAGAACTTGGGTTAACAGGCATTTTTGAAATGTTTACGTTTGTTGCATTACTGTTAGTTGGCTTTTATTATATGATTGCCAAAAAAGCCCTGAAGTGGGAAGAATAAAAAAATTAAAATGGCTAAAGGATTAATAAAAAGAACAAAACTCGAAATTGCCAAAAGCCCCGCAGGTTTAGAAGGCCCCGGTTTTTTTGCTTCTAAACTCGAGGATGTAATTGGTTTGGCCCGCGCAAATTCGTTATGGCCATTGCCTTTTGCAACTTCTTGTTGCGGTATTGAGTTTATGGCAACCATGGCCAGCAATTACGATATGGCACGTTTCGGCGCAGAGCGTTTAAGTTTTTCTCCGCGCCAGGCAGATTTATTAATGGTGATGGGGACTATCGCAAAAAAAATGGGCCCCACATTGCGCCAGGTGTACGAACAAATGGCCGAACCAAAATGGGTTTTATCAGTTGGTGCATGTGCAAGCAGCGGTGGTATTTTTGATACTTACAGTGTGTTGCAGGGTATAGACAGAATTATTCCTGTTGATGTGTATGTTCCAGGTTGTCCTCCACGCCCCGAGCAAATTATAGAAGGGATTATGAAAATTCAGGAACTGGCCAAGAACGAATCGTTCCGCCGCCGCAACTCCGACGAATATAAAAAAATGCTAACCTCCTACGGTATCGAATAAGATGGATAAGAAAGAACTTTTAGAACTAGTACATACTAAACTCAAAGAAAAATTTCACGGCAGCATCGAGTCGGCCGAATTGCTTTACGATTTTCCGGTATTTGTAATTAATAAAGAACATATTCACGACGCGCTTTCTTTCTTAAAAACAGATTCCGAATTAAATTTTCATTTTCTTACCGATTTAACCGGATTTCAAACTCCCGACGAAAAACATTTAGGTGTTATTTATCATTTGCACAACATGTCGAAGAATTTCCGCATACGTGTAAAAACTTTTTTTGCCATGAGCAATCCCGAAATACCAACAGCAGTTGATATTTGGCCTGCGGCAAATTGGATGGAGCGCGAGACTTACGATTTTTACGGTGTTAAATTTAATGGGCATCCAAACTTAAAACGAATTTTAAATGTAGATGAAATGGATATTTACCCTATGCGTAAGGAATATCCTTTAGAAGACCAGTCGAGAGACGACAAGAGTGATAAAATGTTCGGACGATAATCATGAGCAAAAAAGTAAGTAAAGAAAATAAAGATATTGTACCTCCGGCGGATACCATGGAAAAGGAATATTCTATTCTTAACCTTGGCCCAACGCATCCTGCAACGCACGGAATTTTTCAGAATGTGCTGAAGATGGACGGAGAAATTATTCACGAAGCAACACCTACTGTTGGTTACATTCACCGTGCATTCGAAAAATTAGCTGAGCGCAGACCTTACGCACAAATTACAACTTTAACCGACCGTTTAAATTATTGCTCGTCGCCAATCAACAACATGGGTTGGTATATGACGGTTGAGAAATTAATTAAAGCAGAAATTCCTAAACGTGCAGAATACATGCGCGTTATTATTATGGAGTTGGCGCGTATATCCGATCATTTAATTTGTAATTCAGTTATTGGTGTTGATACAGGCGCTATGACAGGTTTCTTGTACATTTTTCAATGGCGCGAAAAAATTTATGATATCTACGAAGATATTTGCGGTGCGCGTTTAACAACAAACATTGGTCGCATCGGTGGTTTCGATCAAGATTTCCCTGCTAAAACATGGGATAAGATTCGCAACTTTGTTAAAGAATATCCAAAAGCATTACAAGAGTTTGCCAATTTATTAGAGCGCAATAAAATTTTTATGGACCGCACAGTTAATTGTGGGCCTATAAGCGCAGAGATGGCATTGGATTATAGTTTCACAGGTCCGAATTTACGCGCGGCGGGTGTTGATTACGATGTGCGTGTTGCAAACCCATATTCGTCTTATCAGGACTTTGATTTTATTGTTCCGGTTGGAACGAGCGGAGATACTTACGATCGTTTTATGGTTCGTCAGGAAGAAATGTGGCAGTCGTTAAAAATTATTGAGCAGGCAATGAAAAATATGCCTGATGGCCCAACGCACGCAAACATTCCTGATTTTTATTTGCCGCCAAAAGAACAGGTTTATAATAATATGGAAGCGCTCATTTATCACTTCAAAATTGTGATGGGCGAAACTGATATTCCGGCCGGAGAAGTTTATCATGCAGTTGAAGGTGGTAACGGTGAGTTAGGATTTTATTTAGTGAGTGATGGTGGCAGAACGCCGTATCGTTTGCATTTTCGCAGGCCTTGTTTTATTTATTACCAGGCATATCCGGAAATGATAAAAGGAAGTTTTTTAAGTGACGCGATTATTACCATGAGCAGCATGAATATAATTGCAGGCGAGTGTGATGCATAAGATTTGAAAGGTTTTTTATCTCGGCAAACCCGAAATAACCAACCCGCAATATAAAATATACAATGGGAGCACAAGTACACGGAGCACAACATTTTGATAAAGCCAAGCGCGCTGCAATAAAATTCAGCGATTTGGGAATGGCCGCTGCGCAGGAAATTTTAGCGCGCTATCCTGCCGACAAAAAGAAATCATCCGTTATTCCAATCTTACATATTGCACAGGCAGAATTTGGCGGGTGGCTTAGTCCCGAAGCAATGGATTATGTTGCTGAGGTAATTAAAATAAAACCAATTGAAGTTTACGAAGTCGCATCTTTTTACAGCATGTTCAATTTAAAACCTGTAGGAAAATGTACGCTTGAAGTTTGTCGCACCAGTTCTTGCTGGTTATGCGGAGCTGAAGACATTGTAAAATACATTGAGAAAAAATTAAATATTAAAGACGGAGAAACAACTAAAGACGGCATGTTTACTTTAAAAACAGTTGAGTGTTTGGGTTCTTGCGGTAGTGCACCTATGTTGCAGTGCGGCGCGTCTTATCACGAAAATCTCACTTACGAAAAAGTAGATGAGCTCATTGCAAAATATAAAGCAGAAGGCAGACAAAGAAGTTATACGGATTTAGATTATCACAATACACTATAGTGATATGGGCAAGAAACTTTTAATACATAACGATAAAGTTGCAGGAATACACACCTACGAAGTGTATCGTGCGCACGGCGGTTACGCTTCTGTTGAGAGGGCTTTAAAAACCATGACGCCTGAGCAGGTTACCGATGAAGTAAAAAAATCGGGCTTACGCGGCCGCGGCGGCGCAGGTTTCCCTACAGGATTAAAATGGTCTTTCCTTGCAAAACCTGAAGGCGTTCCACGTTATTTGGTTTGCAATGCAGATGAATCGGAGCCCGGTACTTTTAAGGATCGTTATTTAATGGAACGTCATCCTCATGCTTTAATTGAAGGCATGATTACTTCTTCGTACGCATTAGGTGCGCGTGATTCATACATTTACATTCGCGGTGAATATTTTTATGTACACCGCATTTTAGAAAACGCAATTAAAGAAGCTTACGCTGCAGGTTTTTTGGGCGAAAATATTTTAGGAACTAATTTCTCGCACCATGTGCATATGCACATTGGTGCCGGTGCATACATCTGCGGAGAAGAAACCGCATTATTAGAATCGCTCGAAGGAAAACGCGGCAACCCGCGCATCAAACCTCCGTTCCCTGCCATTGCCGGATTATGGGGCTGTCCTACCGTTGTAAATAATACAGAAACGATTGCAGCAGTTGTTCCTATTGTAAATGAAGGAGGAGAGGCTTATGCTAAAATCGGAATTGGAAAATCAACAGGCACAAAATTAATTTCTGCTTCGGGCCACATTAACAAACCGGGTGTTTACGAAATTGAATTAGGTATACCGGTAGAGGAATTTATTTATAGCGAAGAATATTGCGGAGGAATTCGCAATGGCAAAAAAATGAAAGCCGTGGTAGCAGGAGGAAGCTCCGTTCCTATTCTTCCAACCGAATTAATTTTAAAAACTGCAAAAGGAGAACCACGCTTAATGACCTACGAAAGCTTAGGCGATGGTGGTTTTATTTCAGGAACCATGTTAGGCTCCGGCGGATTTATTGTAATGGATGAAGATACCAGCATCGTAAAAAATTTATATACGTTCACACGCTTCTACCATCACGAATCTTGCGGACAATGTTCGCCCTGCCGCGAAGGAACCGGGTGGATGGAAAAAATATTAAACAAATTTTTAAACGGTACTGCCAACGAAAGTGATGTTGAATTGCTTTGGGATATACAAAGCAAGATAGAAGGAAAAACAATTTGTCCGCTGGGCGAAGCAGCCGCATGGCCGGTAGCTGCTGCCATCCGTCATTTTAAACAAGAGTTTATTGATGTGGCAAAAAGTAAAAAGTATAACGATGTTAGCCATTATAACAGGTTACATAAAAAATCTATTGCATAATGAAAGTAACAATAGACGGAATAGAAATTGACGTACCAAAAGGTACAACCATATTACAAGCCGCGCGCATGATTGGCCCTGCTGT
>JBBQRR010000058.1:0-20789 GCA_038214655.1 Bacteroidia bacterium
ATTGAGGGTTATTTAAGTAGTCTTTTTCTCATCCGACTTAATGACTGAGGCTGGATATCTAAAAATGCTGCAATATGCTTTAGTGGTATGCGCTGGAATATATAAGGTTTTGTTTTAAGAAGGTTTAGATAACGTTCTTCCGGAGAATCTATTTTTACTTCAGCAAGCCTGTTAAGCATGGCACCGGCTGACCTTGCAACTTTCCGAATATACCACTGATTCATTTTCGGTATTTCTTTTTCCAGCTTTGTCCAATCGTTTTTAGAAATAATAAGTAATTCGCTATCCTCAAGCATTTCAACATTATGTTTACCAGGCAAACCGGTGCTGAAACTTTCGAAATCGCAAAGCCAGAAATCTTCAAAAGAAAAATATAGGATTTTTTCATTTCCGGCTTCGTCAATCACAAATGTTCGCGCACAACCTTTATTTACATATGCTTTGGAATTGGCAATGCTACCGGTAGTACTGTAAATTTCTTTTTTCTTCAGCAGCTTTCGTGTAAAATGCGATAAAAAATAATCGTACTCTGCCTCATCAAAACCAAACGCTCCCATAAAAAGCTCAGTGAGCCTTTTATCAATTTCACGCTTATTTATTTTTGAGTCCATCGTAGTAAAGTTTAAAATTTAAAAATACTAAATCCCTTATTAAACTCGAACAAGTAAATGCTTTAAAATAAAGCTATTTGGGTGTTCATGATTCTTTATCGAACCAAAAACCCCTGATAAACAATCATTTATCAGGGGTTTTCCGGTTAAGTACCCAGTGCCGGAATCGAACCGGCATATCCGTGAAGATACTGGTGTTTGAGACCAGCGCGTCTACCAGTTCCGCCAACTGGGCATAATCATTAGAACTTTTTGTTTGGTGTTCTTAAACCAACCCCGTCTACCATCCCGATAGCTATCGGGACCGCCAAAGGCCATTAAATAAGTAAAATCGGACTGCGAAAGTACCCTTTTTTATGAATTTCGACTCAAAAAGGGTCAAAAATATTGCTTAAAACCCTCTAATTTATTAGCTTTGCACCCCTTAAATTATGGAAGAGCCACAAGTAAAATTCTTTGCCGGAACAGCATCGCAGGTCTTAGCCGAACAAATCGCTAAAGCCTACGGAACCTCTTTGGGTAACGTAAAACGCATTCCTTTCAGCGACGGCGAGTTTCAAATGTCGTTCGAAGAAAGCGTGCGTGGACAAAAGGTTTTCATAGTGCAATCTACCATGCCGCCTGCCGATAATTTAATGGAATTGCTGTTAATGATTGATGCGGCTAAGCGTGCCTCGGCCGAAGAAATTATAGCCATCATTCCATACTACGGTTATGCAAGGCAAGACCGTAAAGATCAACCCCGCGTAGCCATCGGCGCAAAATTAGTTGCCGACATGTTAGCAGTAGCAGGTGCAACTCGCGTTATGACAATGGATTTACATGCAGATCAGATTCAAGGATTTTTTGATATACCCGTTGATCATTTATATGCATCAACAATTTTTATGCCGCACATTTTAAAATTAAATTTACCTCACCTTACTATTGCAGCACCCGATATGGGCGGCAGCAAACGCGCTAACGCCTACGCAAAATATTTAAAAGCCGAATTAGTAATTTGCTATAAACAACGCACCAAAGCAAATCAAATCGACCACATGACTGCTATTGGAGAAATTGAAGGCCGCAACATTGTTCTGGTAGATGATATGATTGATACCGGAGGAACACTTTGCAAAGCCGGCGATATGATGATGGAGCGTGGCGCACTAAGTGTACGCGCGGTGTGTACACACGGCGTTTTATCGGGCAAAGCAATAGAAAACATCGAGAAATCAAAATTAACAGAGCTGATTATTACCGATACCATTCCAAATCGTAAAGAGGCCGGAAAAGTAAAAGTAGTTTCAGTGTCGGATTTATTTGCTAAAGTGGTGCACAATATTTTGCATCACGAGTCGATAAGCACGCATTTCATTGTATAAAATAATAACCCGCAAAAAATAAAAACGGGTGTGTAGAAAGTAAGCGGGACTTTTGAAACACTCAAACTAAAAACTAAAAAAAATGAAAATTGTATCGTTGAGCGGTTTGCTTAGAGCAAACGTAGGGAAAAAGGATGCAACCAACCTACGCAGAAAAGGAAGTGTTCCTTGCGTATTGTATGGTGGCAAAGAGCAAATCCACTTTTATGCGGATGAGCGTGCCTTTAAAAATATCATATATACTCCCGATGTATGTTTTGTTGATTTAAACTTAGACGGAAAAAAAGCTCAGGCCATGGTGCAGGAAGCTCAGTTTCACAAAGTGAACGACCGTTTAATTCACGTCGACTTTTTAGAAATCGTAGAAGGTAAGCCGGTAACTATTGGCGTGCCTGTAAAAATTAAAGGACAAGCAGAAGGTGTTAAAGCGGGCGGAAGGTTAATTCTTAGCCACCGTTTGGTAAAAGTAAAAGGCCCGGCTTCAAAAATTCCGGCGTTTATTGAGTTAAATGTTGAGCCTCTTACCATTGGTAAATCAATCACTTTTGCAGATGTAAAAATTGATGGTTGCGAATTGTTAGGCGGTGCTCATATGGCTATTGTAAGCGTTAACGTTACGCGTGCCGTTGAAGAAACTGCAACTACTGCTGTTGTTGCAACTGATGCTGCAGCTACTGCAGAGGGCGCTGCTAAAACAGATGCTCCAAAAGCTGATGCTAAAGGTGGAGACGCTAAAAAGCCTGAGGCTAAAAAATAATCTTAATTGCATAAAAATAAAACCCCGACTGAAAGGCCGGGGTTTTTTTATTGGCAAAAATTTACGTGATATCACTTAGGGCAAATTACGTTTTAACACGTATGCTATTTAAAATACTTAATGGTAATTTTAATCAACCAAAAAAATCAACCATGAAAAAAATCTATTCATTTACTTTATTGCTTGTTTTAACAATAAACTTCGCAATGAAATCGCAGTACAGCACAATCCTTAACCCTGTACAGGACGCTTATTTTCTAAGTTTTGGCGGCGGCCAAGGCGCTAACCCAATGCTTAAGTTTAATATTTCTTCGCTTCCGGCCGGTGCGGTAATTAGTAATGCAATTTTGCAGGTATATGTATGGGATACCACAAACGCAACCAACATTAATTACCACTTGGGTAACATGGTGTTCAGAAACCTTAACAACCGACAGGGTTGGGTTGAAGGCGACACGGCGCAAAAATTCTCTCCAAGCAACCAACTTTATACCGATTCGGTAACTATGCTGGCGGGTTTTGGAGACACTATTGGATGGGCTACCTCTTCTGATATTAAATCAATTGTGATACGCGATCACAGCGCGCTCAATTCGTTCTGCACAATATCCATGAAAGACCCGGATGATGTAACTTGCTGCGGTGCCATTGGCCCGAATTTTTCAACTTATCTTGGAGATTCTCCTGACAGCATTTTGACCGGTAATAAACTGGTGGGAACCGACCAGATTATTTTTTATCCTCGCGAGCATGCCAACCAGATTCCTAAGCTTACCATTAACTATAGCTGCCCCGTTAACGTGGGCATTGTTGCCTCAGGTAATTCCATAACCGCGAATGAAGCGACCGGAACTTATCAGTGGCTTGATTGCAATAACGGCAACTCACCTATTGGTGGTGAAACAAATCAAACATACAACGCCTTCGCGAGTGGCGCTTACGCTGTAATTGTAACTAAGAACGGTTGCAGCGATACTTCTGTTTGTACCAATATTGTGTATACCGGCATAAGTAGAAGCAAAAATTCGATAGTGCTTGTGTATCCTAACCCTGTTAAAGATTTTGTAACGGTAGAATTAAATGGCAAAGAAACAAAAGTTGTTATATACGATCTGGTAGGCAGAATAATTTACCAGGAAACTAGCAACAACTTAAAAAAATTATCCGTTGACATGAGTAATGAAAAAGGCGGAATTTATTTTTTAAAAGCAGGCAACGAAGTAGTTAAAATAATAAAAGAGTAATAAAGAAGCCATTCAAATAAAAAACCCTGACTATATAGTCAGGGTTTTTTTATTTTTGTTTATGCAAGAGGTTTTAATTTCCGTACTCGCTTAAAAACTTAATGCGCATTAAACGAATTTCTTCTTCCGTATAATCGTCAGAACCCAATTCTTTTAAAGCTGCTTCAACCGAATCTGTTTCGCTGTCGCGGAAGTATTCAATAACCTCTTCCTGCTTTTCAGCATCCATGGCATCATCCAAATAATACCCAATGTTAAGTTTGGTGCCCGAAGAAACAATGGTTTCCATTTCGTGCAGCAAATCGTTAAAGCTAAGTTGTTTTGATTTGGCTACGTTCTCAAGATTTATTTTGCGGTCGATATTCTGAATAATGTAAATCTTATTACCGGATTTGTTGGCTACCGATTTTACCAGCATATCTACAGGGCGCTCAATTTCATTATCTTCAACATGCCTTTTAATAAGGGCAATAATAGGCGCACCATATTTACTTGCTTTGCCCGAACCCACACCGTTTATACGGGTAAGCTCATCCAGTGTAATAGGATATTGTATAGCCATCTCTTCCAAAGAAGTTTCCGCAAAAATTACATACGGAGGCAGTTTTTTTGCTTTGGCAATTTTCTTTACTTCATCTTTCAATAAATTGTAAAGCAATTGATCTGCAGCGCCCGCACCTTTGCCGCTTGGCGTAATCATATCATCATCATCTCCGCTGTCGGCACCACTGTAATCGTGGTCGCGCACAAGCATAATAGGGTATGGTTTTTGAATGTATTTTTTTCCTTTATCAGATAAACTAAGTAAACCGTAATTCTCTATGTCTTTATCCAATAAATTATTTACCAAAGCCTGGCGGAATACCGAACTCCAGTAGCGCTCGTCTTTTTCACCGTCAACACCATCGCCAAAAATTTCAAGCTCATTATGCTTGTAGGTTTTACCGGTTGAGGTAAGTGCGCCCATCAATACATTAATAACATCTTTTGTTTTATGTTTTTCTTTAACGGCAAGTACTGCTTCAAGTGCAAGCACAACATCTGTTTTACCTTCAAATTTTTGTTTAGGATGGCGGCAGTTATCGCAATGTTTGTTGCAAGAGCTTTCTTCAGAGTCTTCGCCAAAATAGTGAAGTAAAAATTTACGGCGGCAAGAAGCAGTTTCTGCAAAAGAAACAGTTTCCTGAAGCAAGGCTTTACCAATTTCCATTTCGGCAACTGGTTTTCCTTTTAAGAATTTTTCTAACTTAACAATATCATCGTGGCTGTAAAAAGTAACACAGTTACCTTCTCCGCCATCGCGGCCGGCACGCCCGGTTTCTTGATAATAGCTTTCTAATGATTTTGGAATATCGTGGTGAATTACAAAACGCACATCCGGCTTATCGATTCCCATGCCAAAAGCGATGGTAGCAACAATAACATTTAAGTCTTCCATCAAAAATCCGTCCTGAACTTTTGCGCGTTCCTTAGCATCCATACCTGCGTGGTAAGGTGCCGCTTTAATTCCGTTTACTTTTAATACCTCGGCAACTTCTTCTACTTTTTTGCGGCTCAGGCAATAAATAATACCCGACTTGCCACTGTTTTGCTTAACGTATTTAATAATTTCTTTAATGACATTGTTTTTTGAACGGATGTCGTAATATAAGTTAGGGCGGTTAAAAGACGATTTGTATAAATTAGCCTTTAGCATGCCCAAGTTCTTCTGTATATCTAACTGTACTTTAGGAGTTGCAGTGGCAGTAAGCGCAATTACCGGAATATTGGTTTTCATCTTCTCGGCAACCTTATCTATAATAGGACGCAGGCGGCGGTACTCCGGGCGAAAATCGTGGCCCCACTCAGAAATACAATGCGCCTCGTCGATACCAAAGAAAGAAACACGGAACTCGGTAAAGAATTTAATATTGTCTTCTTTGGTTAGTGTTTCGGGAGCTACATATAATAGTTTGGTTTTTCCGGCTAATACGTCACTTTTAACTTTGGTAATCTCGGCCTTAGATAAAGAGGAGTTCATAAAGTGTGCAATACCGTCTTCGTCGCTAAAGCCACGGATGGCATCTACCTGGTTTTTCATTAAGGCGATAAGAGGAGATACGATAATAGCCGTACCCTCGCTTATAACCGCGGGTAACTGATAACATAAGGATTTGCCACCGCCTGTAGGCATGATAACAAAGGTGTCCTCACCGTTTAATATGCTGTTTATGATTTTTTCCTGATTCCCTTTAAATTTCTCGAAACCGAAGAACTTTTTAAGGGTGCTTTGTAGGGGTAGGTCTAATGTGAGGCTCATTTTTGGCATTGCTTGGTTGTAAGTACTTTATTTTCTATTGTAACGTAAAGATATAGTAAAAATTTTGTTTCTTTCAAAGCTTTTTGCCGCAAAAATTAGTTTTTATACCAATCGGGTTTTTTTGACGATGAAAGGTAAATTAGCCGTAATATTTTTTAATACTTTTTAAAAAGGCTTCGACGAATGTGTTTTAAAGCAACATGCCGGCAATGGTGGCCGAGAGGTAGGAGGCCAGAGTTCCGCTGATTAATGCCCTTATTCCAAGTTTGGCGAGGTCGGCGCGCCTTTCGGGTGCCAAAGCGCCAATACCGCCAATTTGCATGCCTACAGAGCTAAAATTAGCAAAGCCACAAATAGCAAAACTGGTTATTATAAGGCCTTTTTCGCTTAGCGGGGCTGCCAACTTATGGGTAAGGGTGTCAAAGGCCACAAATTCGTTTATTGTGAGTTTCTGACCCATTATAGTAGCTACTTGCGATACATCTGCATCGGGCACGCCCATGCACCAGGCCAGAGGATAAAACAACTTCCCAAAAATATAATCTAAAGACAAAGGCCCCCAGATTTTACCAAGGCCATAATTAACAAGAGCAATTAAAGCTATAAAGCCAATAAGCATGGCAATTACGTTAATGGCAATTTTCATTCCGTCAGAAGCGCCGTGAGAAATAGCGTCTATTAAATTGGTGTGTTCTTTTTTTACTTCCAGCTTTACCTTGCCTTTAGTTACAGGCTCTTCTGTTTCGGGATAAATAATTTTAGAAATTACCAAAGCCGCAGGGGCTGCCATTAAACTGGCCGTAAGCAAATACTCGGCACGGGCACCCATGTTTACGTAAACTATTAGTATCCCACCCGCAATACAGGCCATGCTGCCTGCCATCGAAGAAAGTAATTCGCTTTTAGTCATTGTAGGAATGTATGGCCTAATCATTACCTGAGCTTCCACCTGTCCCACAAAAGCGCTGGCAACATTACTTAGGGCCTCGGCACCGCTAACGCGCATCACAAAATTCATGATTTTGGCAATGAAAGAAACTACTTTCTGCATTACCCCGATATGATATAAAATGGCAACTAAAACACATACTAATATAATAGTGGCCGTAACACTAAACGCAAACACAAAGGTGTGGGGGGCACCAAAACTTTTTGTCATACCGTCGTGCGTATCCACCATAATGCCTCCATAAACAAAACTTGCGCCCTGTGTGGCAAATTGCTCTATTTTGCCCATTCCTCTTCCAAGCCAGGCAAAAAAGGAGGTAATAAAAGGTACTTTTAATACCAAAATGGCAATAAGAAGCTGAAGGCCCACGCCGCTAATTACCAAGCGATAATTAATGGCTTTGCGGTTGTTTGACAGCAAAAAAGCTATCCCAAAAATTACAAGTACGCCTAAAAGTCCGGTAAATCTTTCCATGTTATTTGTAAACAGACTTTAAATATATCTAATTTTAGCGAAATAAAAGAAATGGAATTTATTTCTGAAGAATTAACGAACTATTGTATCAGACATTCGGATATCGAAGACGAGCTTTTAAAAGAAGTTGGCCGGCAAACGCATTTAAAGACTTTACAGCCACGCATGTTAAGCGGGCACCTGCAGGGAAGTTTTTTAAGTATGATTTCTGCTTTAGTAAAACCAAAATTTATTTTGGAGATTGGAACTTTTACGGGCTATTCGGCTTTATGTTTGGCAAAAGGATTAGGGGCTGACGGAAAATTAGTTACCCTGGATAATAATCCGGAGACTTCTGTTTTGGCAAAAGATTTTTTTAACCGCTCGGCTTACAAAAACCGGATAGAATTTATTTTGGGCAATGCAGTAGAGGAAATTAAAAAACTGAATTACAAATTTGATTTGGTTTTTATTGATGCCGATAAAAAAAATTACTCGGTGTACTACGATTTGGTTTTTGATAAATTAAATGCCGGCGGATTGATTATGGCGGATAATGTTTTGTGGAGCGGGAAAATTTTGGATTTAAAAAATAATAAAGACGCAGATACTTTGGCTCTGGATGCATTCAGTAAAAAAGTTGCGGCTGATGCAAGAGTAGAAAAATTGATGTTACCTTTACGCGACGGAGTTACTTTGATTAGAAAAAAATAGACACGAATTTCACGAATTAATTAGTGTCAAAAAAAGAAAATATGAATTTAGATTTAAAAAATAAACACGCATTAGTTTGCGGCAGCACGCAGGGAATTGGTAAAGCAGTTGCGGTTGAATTAGCTTTGCTAGGAGCTAATATAACTTTACTTGCGCGCAACGAAGAAGCGCTTAAAAAAACAAAAGCCGAATTAAATACGGATAAAAATCAGCAACATGATTATCTGGTTGCCGATTTCAGTAAGCCGGATGAGGTAAAAAATATCGTTAGTCAATACATAGAAAAACACGGCGCCATAAATATTTTAATTAATAATACGGGTGGTCCGCCCTCGGGACCGATTACAAGTGCAAAGACGGAAGAATTTTTAAGCGCGTTCAACAATCATTTAATTTGCAACCAGATTTTAGCGCAGGCTTGTTTGGAAGGAATGAAAAAAAGTAGTTATGGAAGAATAATAAATGTAATTTCTACTTCAGTAAAGCAGGCCTTGCCAAATTTAGGAGTGTCAAATACTATTCGCGCAGCGGTGGGTAACTGGAGCAAAACCTGGGCCAACGAAGTTGCGCAATTTGGCATTACCGTAAATAATGTTTTACCGGGCGCAACAAGTACGCAACGTTTGCAAAATATTATAGAGAACAACGCCACTAAAAATGCAAAGCCCGTTGATGAGGTAAAAGAGCACATGCTCAAAGAAATTCCGATGAAACGTTTTGCCGGGGCCAATGAAATTGCCAACGCCGTGGCGTTTTTGGCAAGCCCCGCCGCGGCGTATATTACCGGAATAAATATTCCGGTTGACGGCGGCAGGACCGCGAGTTTGTAATTTTTTCAGACAAGGATTAAACCTTACCATTATCTATACATCCAATATGTATGAAGAAATTCCTACTACTTCCAATCCTTCTTTTAGCCGCTAATATTTTAGTAGCGCAAAGCCATGCTGCTTTTCCGCAAGCCGCACTAAACCAGGTAACAAGTAAAGTGCTTGCAAAATATCCGCAAACGGATAAATCATTGCAAAAAAAACAAGCTGCCGGCAGTCAACAAAGCGTGCAGGGCATGCTCCAAAAAATGGAGCAATTAAAAAATTGCAAATCAACAAACCCTATGGACCCAGCATGGGTAACCGTTGGCGATACCATTATTGTAGGCGCAACCCCAAACGATACATTAGTTATCACAGGCAACTGGACGCACTACGGCCCCATACTTGTTTTAGGCAATGGTGTTTTAATTTTTTATAAAGCAACCGTAGTAGATACCGGTGAGATTTATGTTTTTCAAAACGGACAAATGCTTGCCGACTCTTCTTCACTTACGTTTCCGCAACAATATTTTTATCAGCGTTCTTTAATCGCCGTGCAAACAGCAACGGTGTACGTGGCCAACAGTTCTTTTAATTACAGCGGCATGTCGCATAACCTGGTAATTGGCGGTAACGCTACAGTAGCTATGCAAAATGTACATGAAAACGATTGGACCACTTGTGGATTATTTGGCAAACCAACTTTGTTTATTGATGGAATGAATTTAGCGGGCGAATATATTTTATCCGACAGCGCAACAGCAATTTTTAAAAACACCGACACCTTACTTTTATGGCATCAGTTTCCGGATACGGCCTTAATTAATTTTGCTTATCCCAACGGAGATACAGTTTACAACTACGTCTTTAATAAAACTATTACCGGCGTAAAAGGAATTGAGTACAACGTGTCGGCCGACACTTGTCATAATGTAATGTGGGCCATGATGCCCGTTAACGGCTCAACTGTTACTATTTCCAATTCAAAAATACGCGCCATTGGTTGTTGGTTTCAGCATAACGATACAGCAAATGTGCAGGGACTAAATGATAATTCAAGTTACACGAACTTTGTAGCGCCTTTAAGCGACAGGTATATGAATTTAATAAATACCGATGTGCAAACATGGAGTTTGTATGTGTTTGATAAATCGCATATAGATGTAGCCAATTGCCAGGTTGGCGAAGTTGGTACACAGCAACACGCAACTGTTACGCAAGTGAATCCGTTTTTGTTAGACGGCAGCGGTGGTTATTATTGGGCAACCGATACAAGTTCTATTGTTTCTTTTGGTGCTACGGTATATTCTTATTGCCGCAGCGAGAAGAACGGTATTTTTATTTTTGCTTATGGCAACGAACCTTTTTCGGCGCCGCAGGCTATTGGTAAAAGTTTATTGGTGTATGTACAAAGTAATTCGCCTGCAGATCCTGTTTTTTACGACGGCGCTACTGTTTTTATGGATAAAATTGATGGCCCTGATACTTCTTATACCAATACAACATTTCCTGTTATCGGTTCGGCATGGATTGATTGGGCGAGTGGTGGAAACGGCTGGATGAATTTTGCCAAGTACAGTGTTTATTACCAATTGCAAGGTAACACAGGCTGGACTCGGATTGTAAAAGATTCGATGTTTGAATATCATCATGCTGCGGTTGCAAACTGGAACACGCTGGGTTTAGCGGCGGGAAATTATAATTTGAAACTTACAGTGTGGAATAATTTTGGCGACAGTGTTGAAGCAGTAAAGCAAATAACATTAAAACCGGGAGGCGTTGGAATTGCTTCTCATGCTATTTCTAACGGAATAAAAATTTATCCAAACCCAAACAGCGGCTCGTTTACAATTTCTTTAAGTGATTACGAAAATGCAAGTGTAGAAATTTACAATACGGTTGGACAAAAAGTTTTATCACAAACGTTGCAAAGCAATACTACGCCTGTAGATTTTACAAATTACAGCAATGGCATATATCAGGTAAACGTTGTAAAAAATAATACGCCTATTTATAGCGCCAGAGCAGTAAAGCAATAACCTACCACATTCCGCCTATAGAAGTACTTATGTTTTCACCATTAACATCTGGTGGAATACAAAGCACCGGAATTTTAGAATCGTTAACGAGCTGATGTATGTAAGTGCTTATGATACTTCTCGAAAATTCAGTATCCTGGTCGTTCATGGCAATAATTAATTGAGCCTTTACTTTTCTTGAGTAAGCAATTGTTTTTAAAGCGTGGTTATCCGACTGAACAATAACGCCGCTGGCAACAATATTCTTTTTTGCAGCCAGTTTTCTTATTTGTTCCAATACTACTTCCAGTTTAAATTTATCCTGCATTTCGTTTTTATGCAATAAACCCAAAACGTAAATATGCGAAGCAAATTTGTTTGCAAGATGAATGGCCGAGTCAACTTTTTGGCGGGAGTGTGCCGATAAATCCATTGGTAAAACAATGCGCGCAAAGCCAAGTTTCTCTGCGGCTTTTTGCACGGTCATTACCGGAAAATCAGATTTAGTAACCGTGTGATAGGCATTGCTTCCCATAAACAGATCGTTTGTAGAATCTTTTCCGCGTGTGCCCATTACTATAAGCCCGCAGCCTTCGGCTTCGGCAATGGCGGCAATTTCAGTAGGTATATTGCCCATCGAAGTAAGGGCGCTCACTTTTATTCCAAAGTGCTTGCTGATGTCGGCCGCCACTTTTTCTAATTTCGCTTCTATATAATCCGTAATCACCGAAACATCTTTCAGCTTTATAGCCGGCATAATAATATCTACCAGTTCATTCTTGCGCTGAACGTGCAATAAAATTAATTCGCCCTTAGTTAATTTAGCTGTAAAAGCTGCGTACTTAATAGCGTTGCCGGCTGTTTTCGAAAAATCAAAAGGCACCAATATTTTATTTGTTTTTACTCTGTTCATGTTGTTGATTTTTTAGTGAAATTAATTATTCTACCCAACTTTTATAATATTTTCCATCATCAATGCTCATCGCATCGGCAGTAACTTTTAGCGGACGAAAAGTATCCACCATTACGGCAAGTTCTTTTGTTTCTTTTTGCCCTATGCTTCGCTCCATCGCTCCGGGTGCCGGGCCATGCGGAATTCCTTTAGGATGTAAAGTAATATCGCCCTCAGCCACATTGTTGCGACTCATAAAATCTCCATCCACATAATACAAAACTTCATCGCTGTCTATATTACTGTGATTGTACGGTGCAGGAATAGATTGCGGATGATAATCGTACAAACGCGGGCAGAACGAGCAAACCACAAACGAATTTGTTTCAAAAGTTTGGTGAACGGGTGGCGGCTGATGCACGCGCCCCGTTATTGGCTCGAAGTTATGAATAGAAAATCCCCAGGGAAAATTGTATCCGTCCCAACCCACCACATCAAAAGGATGCGTGGCGTAAACCACTTCGTGTATCTGTCCTTCTTTTTTTATTTTAATTAAAAAGTCACCTTTCTCATCGTGCGTTTCTAATTCAGTTGGCAATTTATAATCGCGCTCGCAAAAAGGTGAGTGCTCTAACATTTGGCCGGCCGAATTTTTATAGCGCTTTGGCGTGTAAATAGGATGGAAGCTCTCTAAGAAAAATAAGCGGTTGTCTTCTGTTTCAAAATCTATCTGATAAATCATTCCTCGCGGAATGATTAAATAATCTCCGTATTCAAATTTTATATTGCCCATAAAAGTGCGCAACGTTCCTTTTCCTTTATG
Organism: Bacteroidia bacterium; assembly: GCA_038214655.1. Lineage (GTDB taxonomy): Bacteria > Bacteroidota > Bacteroidia > B-17B0 > Aurantibacillaceae > PALSA-968. The sequence continues at coordinate 12,940 of JBBQRR010000058.1, forward strand.
AATGAAAAGCATTTCGTCGGCATCTGCATTTTTATAAAAGTAAGTTCTTAAACTTTTGCGCGGAGCAGCAAGCCCCATCCATACATCGCTGTTAAATAAAAGTACTTTGCGACTGTCTAAAAAATCGTCGACCGGTTTTACAGAGAAACCTTTTAGTTGTAAGGCTTTAATATTTTTATCTATGGCAATTTTTGGCGTAACGTCGTAACTTTTTAAAATTTCTTTTACCTGCGTGGGGCGATGCACATGATATAACAGACTTTGCATCCCCGAAAAACCTTCAGTGCCAAAAAGCTGTTCGTAACGATGCTGTCCTTTTGCGTCTTTAAAAATAATGTGCCGCTTATAAGGAAAATCTCCGAGTTTGTGATAGATAGGCATGCTGCTGTTTTTTTATAAAGCTAAAATTAAAAAGAGGCCGTTTTAAAGCCTCTTTTTATTTAAATATATTTTATTTTTTCTTAGTTTGATCTTTTAAATCCATTTGCCCTATGGCCATCATCTGGCGCATAGTGTGCTGCATTCCTTCGGTACTGCCATCTAAAAAGATAACGTTTCCTTTACCATGCTCGGCAAAGTTTTTTACCGATTCGGTCCACATACTAAACAAAATTAAGGAAGCGTCTAAGTTTGCATCCTGCATTAATTTTGCAGAAGAACTCATACCCTTGGCCACTTCTTCGCGGAATAAAGCAACACCTTGTCCGCGTAACTGCGCCGCGTCTTTTTCAGCCTGCGCTGCAATTTTAATTGCATTACCTTCTGCTTCGGCACCTTTTGTTTTTGTAATTAATAAAGCCTGTCCTTCGTTTTCGGCAGCGGCTTTTAAGTTGTTTGATGCTACTACTTTTGCCATCGAGCGTATTACTTCTTCATCAAAAGTAATATCGTTTAACTGCAAATCAATTAAGTGATAACCCCATTCTTCTAAAGTTTTGTCAAGCTGATCCTTCACCGCGTCAACAATATCACGGCGCAATAATAATACTTCCGATTGTTTTTTAGTGGCCACAATGGCACGAACCGAACCTTCTACCGAACGTACAAGCGCTTGCATTAAGTTACGCTCGTCAATAAATTTAAAGGCTACGTTTTTAATAGTTTGTTGCTCTGTGTTATACACTGCATAAAGCAACATAGCGGTAAAATTTACGTTGGCCTGGTCGATGGTAACGGCAGTAAAGCCCATTTCTGAGGACCGATTTTGGATAGAGATTTTCTTAAAAATGCGCTCTATAACAGGAATTTTAAAGTTTAAGCCGGGGTGTAAAATGCGGTTAAACTTCCCAAAAATGGTAGTAACAACCACGCTTCCCTGCGTAACTGTTTTAAAACAGCCCAATAGCACAAAGGCTATCAGAGCTAAAGTAACTATGGTGGCAATTTGCGGCATGTTTTTTTGTTTTGTGTGAAATTAGTAATTTTATACAATGCGGAGGGTAATTTATTTGATTTTTTTATGCCTTTTGTCGGGAAGCCTCTTTTCGCAAAAGAATAAGAAGGATACCACCCGTAGCCTGGATCCGGCCGCCGATTATTATAAAGCAGCCTTAAAATTGCAAGATTCTACGCGCTATAAAGAGGCCATTAAGTTGTATGAAAAGGCCGTAAAAAAGCGCGAAAATTTCCCGGAGGCTTATAACAAGATGGCCTTTTGCTTTATCGAGCTTAAGGATTATGATAATGCCCAAAAAAATCTGACCCTGACTTTAAAATTCGATCCCGATAATTTTAATTGTACAAAATATTTGGGCCGCGTTTGCTACCTCAATAAAAAATATTCCGAAGCAAAAAAGTATTACGATGAGGCCGCGGCTTTAGATCCGGTTGAGCCGGAGTTATTGTGTTTTATTGCCGAGTTACGTGCTTTTGGTAAAGATGATAAAGGTGCGATTGAGCTGTATAATCAGGTGATACAGGAAAAAGAAAATTATGCCCTGGCTTATTTAGACAGAGGGTTGCTGAAGTATAAACTTAAACAATACTCGTATGCTATTAAAGATATTGAGATTGGTATAAAACTTTATAAGTATGCAAATATTACCGAGGAGGTTTACACCAATTTGGCACAGGCAAAATTTGAAACCGGCGATTATAAAGGAGCGATAAAAGTTTTTGATACACTCATAAAACGAAATCCCAAAAACGAATTTGCTTATACTTATCGAGGCGCTTCTAAAATTGAAGTAAATGATTTTTCGGCTGCTATTAGCGATTGCGAGGAGGCTATAAAAATAAATTCAAAAAGCTATATAGCGTATAATTTTAGGGGTACTGCCAAAGGCGGATTAAAACAATATATAGAAGCGCTTAAAGATTTTGATTACGCCATAAAACTTAAATTTAATTACCCGAGTACTTATGTTAATCGGGCGGCTATAAAAATGGCAAGCAAAGATAAAAAAGGCGCTTGCGAAGATTTAACCAAAGCCGATCAGCTAGGCAGCGATGTGGCCTATAAATTAATCCAGCAATATTGCGGAGGCACTGATTATTAATTAGTTGCAACTATTTACTCTTGTCAGTAATTTCTCCCCTTTTACAAGGGGAGACGCCTCTTTTAAGAGGCAGAGGGGTCTAATTACCCCAAAAAAGGTATCATTTATTGCGGTTTAGATATTACATTTGCCTTGTTAAATGGAATTAGTCTAAATAAAGATAGTGATGAAAAGGCTTGTTATAGCGGGTTTTTTGGGATTGACAGGACTTGGTGCAAGCGCGCAGATCAGCGATACCGTAAATTTAATTGAGATAAACATTATTCAGTACAAAGCCATGAACGGCGTGGGCCGCATGAACGACGATGCCGATCAGATTATTTACGCCGGAAAAAAAACAGAGGTTTTACAAATTGATTCTTTAGACGCCAACAAAGCAATTAATAATACGCGTCAAATTATCGGAAGAATTCCCGGAGTAAATATTATTGAAACAGAAAGCGGAGGATTTACCGCAAACGGAATTGCGTTCCGCGGATTGAATCCATATCAAAGTATCGAAACAAATACGCGCCAAAACGGCTACAATGTTTCGGCCGATATTTTTGGATACAACGAAGCGTATTATTTGCCACCCATGGAAGCCGTAAAAACAATTCAGTTTGTGCGCGGCGCATCGTGCCTACAATTTGGTCCGCAAATTGGCGGTATGATTAATTATGTTTTAAAAGACGCTCCTGCTAAAAAATTCGAATTTGCAACTTCACAAACCGTGGGAAGTTACGGCATGTTTAATTCGTACAACTCGATTGGTGGCACTATAAAAAAGTTTAAATACTTTGGCTTTGTACAATACCGCCACATGGATGGATGGCGTGCAAATTCAAACCAAACACAAACATCTGCCTTCGCAAAATTACAATACGATTTTTCTAAAAAATTTTCTGTCTCAGCCGAATATACGATGCTCCGCAATTTAATTCATATGCCGGGCGGCTTAACGGATAGCATGTTTGCCGCAAACCCACAGCAATCGGGCAGGGCAAGAAATTGGTTGAGTAGCCCGTGGAATATTATTTCTTCTAACCTCCAATACAAATTCAACGAAAATACTTCCATCAGTTTAAAATCTTCTTACTTGTTTTCTCAGCGTAATTTAGTCTGGCGTAACGAAGATGGCTGGCCCGATGTAAAAGATACGATTACTCCAACCGGTGTGTATGTTGCAAGAGAAGTGGAACGCGAATTTTTTAAAAGCATTACAAACGAATTGCGCTTTTTAACAAAGTATAAATTCTTAAAAGCAAAAAATACTTTAGCGTTTGGGGTGCGGCAGGCCTATGCTGCCATGAAAAGGCAGGGTGGGGCAGAAGGAACTACAGCAAGCAATTACGATTTAACAACCTTAAGTGAGTACGAATATTCGCTAAATTTTTATACCACAAACATTGCACCTTTTATAGAAAACACATTTTATTTCGGAAAAAAATTCAGCATTACTCCCGGCGTTCGGTACGAATTTTTATCGACCACCGTAAACGGATATAACAAAAATGTGGTGCACGATAGCAATGAAGAAAAAATTTACGCAAATAATCAAACGCACACGCGTTCTTTTTTAATGGGCGGTATTGGGTTTCAATATAAAGTAGACGAGAGAAATAGTTTTTATGCCAATTACAGTCAGAGTTATAAGCCCGTTACTTATTCTGATTTAACACCTTTTGGTTCTGTTGCTAAAATAGATCAAAATTTAAAAGATGCTTACGCCGATAATGCAGATTTTGGTTTTAGAGGGACATTAAAAAATATTTTAAATTTTGACGTAAGTGTTTTCTATATCAATTACAAAAACCGCATTGGTTACGTACTTAAAACGCAGGATACTCTTTCTTATTTGTTTCGCACAAATACGGGCACCAGCGAGCACAAAGGTGTTGAGGCATATGTTGAATTAAACCTAAGCAATTGGATATGCCCTTCCTGTAAAATCGGAAAAATTAGTTTGTACAATTCTTTTGCCTACGTAGATGCACGTTATATAAGCGGAGATTACGCCACCAAACAAGTTGAGTATGCACCTAAATATATTAACCGGAGCGGAATAAATTATGCTATCAAAGGATTTTCTATAAACGCGCAATACTCCTATCAGGCAGATGCTTTTGGTGATGCTGCAAATACAGGTTTTAGTCATGATGCACTGATAGGAAAAATTCCTTCTTATGCAATTGTGGATATTTCTGCTTCGTATAAATACAAAAAGTATCAAATAAAATTTGGTGTAAACAATGTTACAGATAAAAAATATTTCACTTTAAGAACGCCGGAGTATCCCGGGCCCGGCATAATACCATCTACAGCAAGAATGATTTACGGGGGGCTAAGTGCTACGTTTTAGGATACGAATTTAACTAATTAAAAAAATTCGTGTCTTCTAAAAAATCAAATCACTTTAAAATTCCTGTACTCCCCGGCGCGCCAACCTGTACTCTTTTCAATTTGCATCAGGAGTTTATCTTTTGCCGAGAGTTTTATTTTAGAAGTATCGAAATTAAAATTCCAATTTTTTTCGGCAATACGTTTTTTCATTACCGAGGGATGCGTTCCGTTAAATAGTGTGAGGCTGTCAATTTGCGAATAATCAAATTCATCGGCAATACCCGCCATTTTTTCGGCCGATTTATCATCGTGCCACATTTTATGAAAACTTTTTTGTTTTTCCTGTTGCGCTTTAGGTGGTTTTACCCAGCCATAATGATATATATGCGCGTCAATTGCTTTTACTTTTAATTTCTCATCAGTCTTTCTGAAACCCATCGCGTCGCGATACGAGCGAATTCTTTTATCGTTACGAATTACGCGCACTTCATTCCTATACCAACGGCGCGAATTCCCTACATAATCATAACTGCCGTAAAAATGCGTGTAATTAAAAAGCAAGCCTTCAACCCGTGCATTGTATTTATGTTCTTCCATTGCGGCGCGCACAACGTCTAAATATTTTTCGTGCAATACTTCATCGGCCTGAATGTAAAAAGCCCAGATGCTGTCGGAGCTGATTGCATCAAAAGCTTTATTTGTTTCGACGGCTAATAATTTTCCGCCCTCGCGTAAGCTATCATCCCAAATACTTTCAATAATTTTTATTTTGGGCGAGTTTATGGATTTTATTAATTCCATGGTGCCATCGTCGCATTGGCCAACATTCACAATAAATTCATCGCAAAGTGGAAGTACCGAAGTAATAGCTTCAACCACGGGATAATCGAACTTAACTGCATTTCTAGCAATTGTAAATCCTGATACCTTCATAATTTTGAATTCTTCATTCTTAATTCTGAATTCCCGTGTAATTGTGTGGAGTAATTTTTTTCAACTCAGCTTTTATGGCATCACTCACCTTTAGTGTTTCAATAAAATCCTGAATGGATTTCTGCGTAATCTGCGTATTGGTACGCGTTAATTCTTTTAATGCTTCGTAAGGTTTTGGATAAGCCTCGCGTCGTAAAATAGTTTGAATAGCCTCAGCAACTACGGCCCAATTTTGCTCCAAATCATGGTGCAGGGCTTTTTCGTTTAATATTAATTTATTCAAACCTTTTAAAACCGACTGATATGCTAAATAACTATGCGCAATAGGGACTCCTATGTTTCTTAAAACAGTAGAGTCAGTTAAATCACGCTGCAATCTTGATACAGGAAGTTTTGCCGATAAATGTTCAAACAAAGCATTGGCAATTCCTAAATTACCCTCTGAATTTTCAAAATCGATAGGGTTTACTTTGTGCGGCATGGCCGACGAACCAATTTCTCCTTCTTTAATTTTTTGCTTAAAATATTCCATCGATATATAGGTCCACATATCGCGGTTAAAATCAATTAAAATAGTATTGATGCGTTTTGCATTATCAAACCAGGCCGCTAAAAAATCGTAATGCTCAATTTGGGTGGTGTGCTGACTGCGACTCAACCCTAAATTTTTATTTACAAAGTTATTTGCAAAATCAATCCAGTTAATACTTGGGTACGCAACGTGATGGGCGTTTAAATTTCCGGTGGCACCGCCAAACTTTGCAGCGTATGGAATTTTTTTAAGTGTGTCGAGCTGCAATTGTAAGCGTTCGGCAAAAACCAATAACTCTTTTCCTAAGCGGGTAGGAGAGGCGGGTTGCCCGTGGGTGTGCGCCAACATTGGAATATCTTTCCAATCTGCAGCAAGGCTTTTTATTTTATCTGTTAAAGATTGCATGGAAGAAACAAAAACTTCTTCGCAACATTTTTTTAAACTTAGTGGAACGGCAGTATTGTTTATGTCCTGTGACGTTAAGCCAAAATGTATGAACTCCGAATATTTTTCTAAACCCAGCCCGGTAAATTTTTCTTTTATAAAATACTCAACGGCTTTTACATCGTGGTTGGTAATTTTTTCGGTGTCTTTTATTTTTTGCGCATCGGTCAAAGAAAAATCTGTAACCAAAGCCTGAAGCGACTTAATTTTATCTTTTGAAAAATCTTTTAATTGCGGCAATGGAATTTGCGTTAAGGCCACAAAATATTCTACTTCTACCCAAACGCGGTATTTTATTAAAGCAAACTCGCTGAAGTAGTTGGCAAAAGGCGCGCAGGTTTTGCGGTAGCGCCCGTCTACCGGAGAAATTGCTGTAAGGTCGTTTAAATTGTCCATAAAAAAGGAAAGGGCAAATTTACGGAAAATAAAAGTCCCGCCGAAACGGGACTTTTTTTGATTTTTTTGTGCGGGGTGTCGTTTACAACTTTCGAACCAAATAACCAACGGAAACCCCGAAGAATCGAAAGAACTCCAAATTCAGCGATTTTTAGCCGATTTAAGGGCGATAAGCCACTTCTACAAGGTGTTTAGGGTTGCTCAGAAATAAGTGGTGTTACCGTATTTTATGGTAATATTACCGTAACAGGTGAGCCAATTGTACTTTTAACGATTTTCGCAAAAAATCAGGCTCTTGTCAATATTGTAATTTGAGCTTCCATAAAGAAATAAAAGGGGGAACGTTTATTACAACTATCCCCCTAATGAATTAACTCAACTATTATGCTGCTACTTTAGTCATGCTTCTGCATACTTCAGCACATTTTTTGCACGCTTCAGCACATTTTTTACAATGTTCGTTTGAATGTTTTCCACATTCAACTGCACATGCTTCACAAATTTCTGCACATTCTTCGCATAAATGTGAAGCGTGTTCTCCACCGATACTCATTAATTGAGCAGCAGCGAAACAAATAACAGCGCATTGTCTGTCAAGTTGAATACACTTAACCATCATTTTAATATCATTTTCTTGCAAGCATTCTGTTGCGCAATGATTACATTCTACTGCACATGCTACACAAGCATCAATGCAACTTTGAAATTTTTGGTGACTCATTTTC
>JBBQRR010000059.1:0-19193 GCA_038214655.1 Bacteroidia bacterium
GGGCCAGGCCAATCAGGTTAAAGTTGACCCAAGCACATACTGGCACGAAAGAACATTTAACGATTTTTCTAATTACGTATACGATGCAACCTTTGTTAAGTTGAGGCAGGTTTCTTTTGGCTATAAAATTCCGGCCAAATACCTTAGCAAATCTCCTTTTACAAGTATTACGTTTGGTGTTTACGCTCGTAACGTGCTTATTCTTTATTCTAAACTACCTTATATGGATCCCGAAGTTAACAGCGCTAACAGCGCCAACTCGGGTGGTTTCGAAACCAACGCGGTTCCGTCAACACGTTCTTTTGGTATGAATTTAAAAGTGGTATTCTAAAATCTTATATAAAACAAAATGAAAATGAAACTCAAAAATTTAAGCGTCCTTATACTCGTAGCAGTTGTAGCGCTAACATCTTGCAAAAAAAGATTTGAAAAACTAAATCAAAATCCAAACAATCCTACGCAGGTGCCTTCGCAAATGTTGTTTCCATCCATTATGCTTTCTTCCTCGCAGTTCGTACAACTGAATGCCGGATTGATTTTATGCGATCAGTGGGTACAGCATACCAAAGCAACGACCTATATGGATGAGGACCGTTATAAAGCGCGTGCCGACAGGATGGATGCCGTATGGAGCAACCTTTACATTAGTGGATTTGAAGATTGTATTCAGGCCATTAAGAAAGCAGATGCCGACAATCGCCCCAACAACAAAGCGATTGCTTTAGTAATGAAAGCTTTTATTGGTTATAATTTAACCACTTTGTATGGCGATATACCTTATACAAAAGCGGGACTTGGAGAAGACGGCGTTACTGCCATTCCGTACGATAATCAGGTGGCCGTTTTTAATGCGCTTGTTGCCGATTTGGATAATGCAATTAGTTTGATGGATCCCGCTTCGCCTTATATTACTTCGGATGAATTAGCTAAATATGATGTGATATACGCAGGCGATATGGTTAAATGGAAAAAATTTGCAAACGGTATTAAGATCAGAGTTTATTTAACAATGACAGCGGGCGGCACAAATAAAGTGGCCGCTATCAATACCATTATTGCCAGCGGCGATATATTTTCTTCTGCTGCTGATGATGCCGCTATTCATTATCTTTCTTCGCCCTCAACAAACTCAAACCCCGTTTACCAATGGGTAAATCCTTTGTCGGACAGAAGAGATGATTACCGCATGAGCAATACTTTGGTTGAATATATGATGGGTAGTTCTGTTGACTCAACAGCCCCGGCCGATTTACGTTTAAAAGTTTATGCCGATGTAAATGATTCGGGACTTTATGCCGGCGGACAAAATGGTGTTACCGGCGGGCAATCAGAAACCTCTATGCTTGGTTCTAACTTTTACAAACCTACCGCTCCGTTTTATTTTATGTCTTATACCGAGTTGTTATTTATAAAAGCAGAACTGGATACCACCATTCAAATTAATTACGAAGACGCAGTTAGAGCTTCGTTTCTGCAAAATGGTTTAACGCTTACAGATGCTAATGCTGCTTTAGCCGATCCTAAATTTGCTTTTACAGCATCTAAAAGCGGACGTCAGATTGGGGAACAAAAATGGGTTGCTTTATTCGGACAAGGCGTTGAAGCGTTTACGAGTTGGAGAAGAACAGGCTATCCTAAATTTACACCTGCAAGTGGTGCCGCTACTGTTACAGGTTATGTGCCAAGGCGTATCGCTTATAATTCAGACGAAAAATCTTTAAACTCGGCTAATGTAAATATAGGCATACAAGGTTTAATGCCTGCCGACGACCGCATTTCTTCGAAAGTTTGGTTCGATAGAAATCATGCCGATAATTTCGGTAACCAATAAGTGTTTCTGTACTAAGTTTGATAATAAATGGGGGCTTATGGTCCCCATTTGTTTTTTTGTTAAACGGCTGCTTAACTTCATGTATCTAAAAATCATACCTTCGTAATCCCAAATCCAGTTTTATGAAATTCACAAAAACACTTTGCTTGCTATTTTCATTGGCAAGCTTTACACTCTTAGCGCAAAAAACTAAAAAGGAAGAGCCTAAGCCGACCGACAAAAATCCGCTGCACAATGCATCTACTTTTTCGGCGTTTAAATTCCGCAACATTGGGCCCGCCCTACAATCGGGCCGTATCATTGATATAGCAGTAAATCCAAAAAATAAATCAGAATATTATTTGGGCGTGGCCTGTGGCGGTGTTTGGAAAACCACCAATAACGGCACTAACTTTCAACCCATTTTCGACGCACAAGGCTCCTACTCTATTGGTTGTTTAGCGCTCGATCCAAGTAATCCCAATATTGTTTGGGTGGGCAGCGGAGAAAACAATAACCAACGCAGCATCGCCTACGGCGATGGCCTATACAAAAGCGAAGACGCAGGCAAAACATGGAAAAATGTGGGCCTGCAAAAATCAGAACACATTGGTAAAATTGCCATCGACCCCACAGACGGAAATATTGTTTACGTGGCGGCTTATGGTCCGTTGTGGAGCGCGGGTGGCGACCGTGGTATTTATAAAACTACCGACGGAGGAAAAACGTGGAAACAAATTCTAAATGTAAGCGAGAATACCGGCTTTAACGAAATTCATATTGACCCGAGTAACAAAAATACCCTGTACGCTTGCGCACATCAGCGCCGCAGGCACGAATACACGTACATCAGCGGTGGGCCCGAGAGTGCGGTTTATAAAAGTACCGATGGAGGAAATACCTGGAACAAATTAGCCGGCGGTTTACCAAGCGGTGATGTGGGCCGAATTGCATTAGCGGTTTCAACTATCAATACCGATTACATTTTTGCGATGGTTGAGGGTGATGAAGAAGGAAAAGGTTTTTACAGAAGTACCGACAAAGGAATGAGTTGGGAAAAACGCAGCAACGTATCTACTGCCGGAAATTATTATCAGGAAATTTTTTGCGACCCAAAAAACATGGACCGCATTTACTCGATGGACACCTGGATGAAAGTGAGTAACGACGGCGGAAAAACTTTTGTTGGCATTGGCGAAAAAAACAAACACGTAGATAACCACGCAATTTATGTTGACCCGGATAATACACAACATTATTTAGTTGGTTGCGATGGTGGTTTGTACGAGAGTTACGACATGGCAAAAACCTGGCAGTTTAAAGCTAACATTCCTATTGTGCAGTTTTACCGAGTAACAACGGATAACGCTGCGCCTTTTTATAATGTGTATGGCGGCACACAGGATAATAATTCCTGCGGAGGCCCGTCAAGAACCATTAGTTCATCGGGAATTGTAAATTCTGATTGGTATATTACAGTTGGCGGCGATGGATTTAAAAGTGTGGTTGACCCTAAAGACCCTAACATTGCTTATTCCGAATCGCAGTTTGGCGGGTTAAATCGTTACGATAAAAAAACCGGCGAAGCATTTGACATTAAACCGCAGGAGAAAGATGGAGAAGCCGCTTACCGCTGGAATTGGGATGCACCTTTAATCATAAGTAATTTTTTAAACACACGCCTTTATTTTTGCGCCAATAAAGTTTTTAGAAGCGATGACCGCGGAAATACCTGGAAAACTTTAAGCGGAGATTTATCGGCAGGAATTGACCGCAACAAACTACCTGTAATGGGAAAAGTTTGGAGCATGGACGCCATTGCTAAAAACCAGTCGACAACACTTTACGGAAACATTACCGCATTTAACGAGTCTCCAAAAAATGAAAATTTATTATTTGCAGGAACGGACGACGGATTGATTCATGTTACACTAGATGGAGGAAATAGCTGGACAAAAATTTCGAATTTTGCAAATGTTCCGGCAAATACAAAGTGTCAGAATATTACGCCTTCACAATTTGATGAGAATATTGTTTACTGCACGTTTAATAATCAGCGTAACGGCGATTTTAAGCCCTATCTTTTAAAGAGTGGCGATAAAGGAAAAACATGGACTAACATCAGCAATAATCTTCCTGAGAAAGGAAATACGTATGCAATTTGTGAAGATTATAAAAACAAAGATTTACTTTTTTGCGGAACTGAATTCGGAATTTTTATTTCGATGGACGGGGGCGCTTATTGGGTACAAATGAAAGCCGGCTTGCCAACTATTTGCGTGTCGGATATTACTATTCAGAAGCGAGAAAATGATTTGGTTATTGCCACTTATGGAAGAGGTTTTTATGTACTGGATGATTACTCGCCATTACAAAACATGAAGAAAGAAGATTTTGATAAACCCGCTACTATTTTTCCGATAAAAGACGGATTGGTTTTTATTCCATCGCAGCCATTGGGTCACAAAGGCAAATCTTTTCAGGGTGAATCTTTTTACACAGCCGAGAATCCTGCGATGGGTGCAACTATTTCTTATTATTTAAAAAACGATTATAAAACTATTAAAGAAAAACGCAAAGAGAGCGAGAAAGAAAAAGTAAAAAATAATCAGCCGGTCTATTATCCTAGTGCAGATTCTATTCGCATGGAAGATAAAGAAGAAGCTGCCTATGTTATTGTGCAGATTAGTGATGAGCAGGGAAATATTATTCGTAAAATAAAACAAAGCGCAAAAAAAGGAGTTTACCGTATTACCTGGGATGGCCGCACGGCAAAAACAAATCCAATTACTTTTTATGTGCCCGATGCTGATAACCCCTACGAAAGCGAAGATGGGGGGCATTTAGTAATTCCCGGAAAATATTTTGCAGCATTATATTTAGTGAAGAGTGACGGCAGCAACGAAAAACTTTGCGAGCCTGTTGCGTTTACTATTAATTCGTTGAACAACGCAAGTATTCCTGTACCCGATAAACAAGCGCTGCACGCTTTTTATTTAAAACTTGCCGATTTGCGCAAAGTTGTTTTAGGAACTTCGTCTTACCGCAGCGAGATGCGTAACCGCATTAAATTTATTAAGGCCGGTTTACAACAAGCGCAAGGCAATAATTTAAGTTTGCTTGCCGATTTAAAGCAAATTGAAAAGAAACTGGACGAAGTGGATTTAGCCTTAGATGGTGATAACAGCATGGCAAAACGCGAGTACGAAACACTCCCCGGTTTAACAGGGCAAGTTGGAAGTGTAATAGAAGGCTTGTACGGCACAACCGCCATGCCATCTAAAACTTTTGAAGATGTATATGAAAAGGTTAAAAAGCAATTTGGCCTTGTTTACACCAATGTAAAGAGTGCTGATGACGCTTTGCGTAACCTCGAGAAAAAATTGGATACAATAGGCCTGCCTTATACACCCGGCAGATTGCCTGTTTATATTGGGAATTAGTCTAGTAAGCGCTTTAAATTTTTAGAAATGTAGTTTTCGTTTGTAAGCAAGCTGCGCTGTATACGCCGCGCGTAAAAAATAGAATCCAAAATCTCTTTCTGTTTTTCTTCAATAACTTCTTTTTGTTTTGTTATTTCGATATTGGCCCTTTGTTTTTGCAAATAACTTCGGTAGGCAAACACTGCAAACACAAAAACAAGAATCAGGACGCAAGACACAAGAATTAATACAATTTTTTGTTTTTTACTGTCAGCTGCGGCAACTGCATCTCTTTTTTCCTGTTCCAGTTTTGTTGCAGCTTCCTTTTTATCAAACTCGTATTGCATTTGCATTTGCACCGTTTTTTTTGTATTATTTTCATTCAACAAGCTGTCTCTTGCGGCAATGTATGCTTTATAATTTTCCAAAGCCTGTTTATGCTTTCCTGTGGCGGCATACACATCGCTAAGCAAAAGGTTAGCTTCTTTAACAAGCTCCATCTCTCCTATTTCTTTAGAAAGCTTCAAGCCTTTCAGTGTATAGCTTTCCGTTTCCTTATATTTTTTTAAATCTTTATACGTTGCCCCAATATTTACAAGAGCTCCTGCCATACCTTGCTTATCCCCTATTTCCTCTTCAATTTTTAACGAAATCAAATAGTATTTTATAGCTTCACTATACTTAGCCTGATCTGCATAAACATTACCCAAGTTGTTATAACTGGACGTTATGCCATTTTTATCACCAATTTCCTTATAGATTATTAAAGAAGCCTCATAATTTTTTTCCGCCTGTGCATAATCACCTTGCCGTTCATACACAGTTCCAATTTGATTGCAGGAACCCGCTATACCTGCTTTATGCTGTATTTTTTGTTGAATAGTTAGAGCAGCGAAATGATTTTTTAAAGCTTCTGCAAAATTACCCTGACTACAATATACCCCCCCTATGTTACTGTATGAAGTTGCTATGCCTATTTTGTTGTTTATTTTTTCCATTGTTTTCAAACAATAAAAATAGTTTTTTAAGGCCTCGGGATAGTTCCCTTCCCTATAATATACACCCCCAATGTTGCTTGATGCGGCCGCTATTCCAAATGCATCATTTATTTCTATGGCTAGTTTTTTTCCCGCCAAAAAGTTTTTTAAGGCTTCGGGGTAATTACCAAGACTGCGGTAAACAAGGCCTATATTAATATAAAAAGCCGCAACGTTTTTATTGTTCCCTATCTCCTTTGCCAGCTGCAGGCCTGCAAAATAGTTTTTGAATGCCTCAGGATAGTTTCCGGAGTCATCGAAGGCAATCCCAATGTTCATGTACGCACCTGAAATACCTTTTTTATAGCCGATGTTTTCTGCCAACGATTTAGCTTTATTGGCGCATAGCGTAGAGGTATCATAATTACCTACATCTATCATTTTTCTACTCAAATTATTTAAAACGTTTACCTTATTGGTATCTTCTTTAGCGGTTCTTAAAACTTGCTTTAAAGAATCAATTTGCTTGGTTTGCGCGTGCGTTCTTTGCTGAAACAAATTCAACATAACCAGCCAGAAAATATAAATTCGATATTTATTCACCGATGTCATTCTAATTTAAACAAATATAACAAAAAACACCTGCTATAAATAAGAAGGTCAGGCTTTTATAAAAGAGAAAAAAAACTATTGATTTTACTGAGCCTTTATTCCCAAAAAACTTATCTTTACCTCAAATTTCAAACCCATGTCACTTACAGCCACACAAACCAAAGTTCACAATTTTAGCGCCGGTCCCGGTATTTTACCCGCCGAAGTTTTAAAACAAGCTGCCGAGGCTTGTATTAATTTTGATAACATGAATCTTTCTTTGCTGGAAATTTCGCATCGCAGCAAAAATTACGAGAAAGTAATGGAAGAAGCGCGTTCAATTATAAAAGAACTTTTTGAAGTGGGCGACGACTACGAGGTTTTGTATTTAGGCGGCGGCGCAAGTTTGCAATTTGCCATGGTGCCTTACAACTTAATGCGCGAAGGCGGTACTGCCGCTTATGTTAGCACAGGTGTGTGGGCCAGTAAAGCAATTAAAGAAGCAAAAAATATTGGCAATACAAAAGTGGTTGCTTCATCCGAAGACAAAAAATACAACTACATTCCAAAAGGATTTGAAATTCCAAGCGATGCCGATTATTTGCACATCACATCCAACAATACTATTTACGGCACGCAAATGAAATCATTTCCAAAATCGCCAATACCTTTGGTGTGCGATATGAGTTCAGATATTTTTAGCCGCAAAGTAAACGCAAAAGATTTTGGTTTAATTTATGCCGGCGCGCAAAAAAATATGGGTCCAGCAGGTTCAACTATGGTAATGGTTAAAAAAGATATTTTAGGAAAAACCGGACGCAAAATGCTTAGCATGCTGGATTATCAGGTGCACATTAAAGGCGAAAGTATGTATAATACACCTCCCGTGTTTCCAATTTACGTTACGCTTTTAACTTTACAGTGGTTAAAGAAAAACGGCGGCATTGCCTGGATAGAAAAAATTAATCAGCAAAAAGCCGATTGTTTGTATAATGAAATAGACCGCAACTCGATGTTTGTGGGCACCGTGGTAAAAGAAGACCGCAGTAATATGAATATTTGTTTTCTTGCAAACAAGCCCGAACTGGAGCCCGAGTTTGATAAGCTTTGGAAAGAAGCCAACATCAGCGGCATTCGTGGCCACCGCGACGTGGGTGGATATCGCGCCTCTACGTACAATGCTTTGCCTTTAGAGAGCGTTCAGGCATTGGTAGAAGCCATGCAGGAATTCGAGAAGAAGTTTGCCTAATTGGGCGTTACCGCGAGGTGCGGATTTGCGTACATCATTTAATCAGGCATACAGGCGCACTCGCGGTCGGGCTGCTGCGGGGTACCGTTTTTTGCAGTAACAGCTTTCTCTGTTTTAACAAAATCTTCCTGTTCCGTGGTGTTCTCTTTTTTTGATTGTTAGTACAAGGCAAAAGAACCCCTGCGGGCCCGCTGCATCCCTAACGCAAATACAAGTCATTACAACAATAAGCTCCGCGTCCTCTGCATCTTCTCGGCTGTTTCCTCTGTGTTTTATTTCCCTCACAAAACTCAATCCTTTAGCCCCACTAATAATCCAAATCCCCAAAAATCAGTACATTTGCCCGTATGGCAGAATTAACTCAAAACCGCTTCTCGGCCGATGATAAAAAGGCACTGTGGCTTACACTAATGGCTTTTGCTACCTATGTAACTTACTCTTTCTTTAGTACCGGTTTTTATCAGCACGACGAGATAGGGCATTATTTTAACATGCGCGAGTTTTGGAATAACCCCAGTGTTATTTTGGGTAACTCGGCCAAAACAGGTTACAAACTTATTTATGTTTTGCCCTCTCTCTTAGGAAATAAATTTTTAATCTATTTTAATTCAGCCTTAGCGGCGCTTACGTGTTTTATCACTTTTAAAGTAGCGCAACGCATTGGCAGTAAGTTTGCCTGGCTTGCGTTTTTTTTAGTGGCACTTCAACCCTACTGGATTCAACTTTCGTTTAGAAACTACGCCGATACCTTTAGCGGTTTTGTTTTAATTACCGCGCTGTATTTTCATTTCGAAAAAAAATACATCACATCTGCCCTGATACTCTCTTTTGCAGGAATAATTCGGCAGGAATTTTTATTGCTGATACCGCTATACGGAATATGGCACGCCCTCAATAAAAGATGGATGTGTTTTATTTTATTGGGCATTTTTCCTTTACTAAATAATATCTGGGGCTATGCCGTAACCGGCGAGCCCTTGTATTTATTAACCTCCAGCGCAAAAACAGCCGCCAAGTATGCCGATGAGTGGCCGCGGCAGGGCTTTGACCATTATTTTAAAATGGGTATTATTATTTGGGGCGCTGTGCAATATTTACTGGTATTTTTATTCTTCGTAATTTTTATTGCCAGGCGCGCTAAAATTTTTAACGAAACAGATTATGCAAAAGATTATAAATTAAGTGCCGATAAATCATATTCCGCTTTATTTCTTTCTGTTCCCTTTGTTATGTATTTATTAATTCACTGCATTTTTAACTGGGAGAGTGTAAAAATTGGCGCCTCTACCGGTGGTAATTTACGCTACATGGATGCCGTGGCACCTGTTGTTGCGCTACTGGGTTGTATTGCTTTAGACAGGTTAAAATACATTACTAAAAAAGCAGGCGTATGGGGCATGATGGTAATTTATTTAATGATTGTGGGCGTTTTTCTTTCGTATCCGCATAACAATGTAGTACTGATCGATCAGTTTAACGAGCAAACCAACGAAGCCGCACCGCACGATTATCTTCCTTTGCTTTTTACAATCGCTGCTTTGGCTTGCCTCATTATTATTTCAAAACAAAAAAGTTTAACAACAGCGCTTGTAGTAATCGCTTTGTTATTTGCGCTGGTGGCAGTAAGGCCCTTTAAACTTACGCCCGAAGATTTAACGATGGAAAGAATTACCAAATCACTTATCTCAAAAAAATACACACAAAAAGAAACACCCATTTATGTAAACCATACTTTGTTTAAATACTTTTTTGATAAGCTGGAGCACGGTGTTTATAAAAAGCAGGTGTATATGGATAGCCTTTCTTTAGAAGTAGCTCCCGTTGGCTCTATCATGGTTTGGGAAAGTCACTATGGTTATCGCCCTAAATTAAATAAGAACACGGTTACAGCCGATTATTTTCAGCGCAGGCCTGCGCAATATGTATTGCAGCAAAACCAAATTTCTACCGACCAGCGTTTTCAGGCTGTTATCTTCGAAAAAATTGCCAAGTGATAAACTCACGTAAAAAACAATTTTTATACGCGCTCTCTTTTACCGAAGGTGGGGCCGTAATGGCTACCGAGTTAATTGGCGCAAAAATTCTGGCTCCCTATTTTGGCACCTCATTATATGTGTGGACCTGCGTAATGGCACTTACATTGGGCGGACTGGCCTGCGGTTATTTTTTTGGCGGAAGGTTATCGCAAAAACAAAATCACGAAAAAATATTAATGACCACCGTTTTGATGGCCGCTGCCTATATGTGTGCGCTGCCCTTATTCTCGGGCTTCTTTCTTTACCTCGCCACCATTACTTCATTAATTCCGGCGGTATTAGTAAGTAGCGCGGTTGTTTTATTGCCACCTGTTTTTTTAATGGGCATGGTTTCTCCACTCTTAATTAAATCTTTAACCGAAAAAGCGGAAGAGAGCGGCAAAAAAGCCGGAGAAGTTTACGCCATCTCTACTCTTGGCGGAATTTTATTTTGCTTTTTAACCGGCTTTTATCTTATTCCTCAATGGGGATTGCATTATTCTTTATTTATTGTTTCGGCATTGCTGGCAATTTTTCCTTGTGTTTACTTTATTAAAAATAAAAATATTGTTTCGGTTTTTATATACGGCTTGTTTGCGGCGTTTCTGTTATATAAAGCAAATACAAAATCCAATTCGGTTTATTTGTCGGAAGGCTTGTTGGGTAAATTAGAAGTGCGCGATGCCATGTATCAGTTCAGCACAAATCAAGAGTTGGATAGTTGCCGTTTACTTTTAATTAATAACGTTATACAATCGGCGGTAAGTATAAAAACGGGCGAATCTAAATTAGAGTACACCACCTTGTTAAAAAATAATTTAGACAGTATTGGCAATAATCCCCAAACTGCATTAATACTTGGGCTTGGTGGCGGAGTTTTAGCCAATGAACTGAGTAAAAAAAATATACAAGTTACTGCTGTTGAGTTGGACGAGCGTATTGCCGAAGTGGCCAAAAAATATTTTAATTTAAACCCGGGTGTAGAAATTATTAAGGATGATGCGCGCCATGCCTTATATAAGCTCAACAAAAAATTTGATTTGGTATTTTTGGATTTATTTCATGCCGAAACCACTCCCGCGCATGTAATGAGTGTTGAGAGTTTTACTAAAATAAAATCTTTGCTTACCCAAAACGGAATGATGGTAATTAATACCTATGGTTATTTAAGCGATGCCACCGCGCAAGGAAATTTAATTTTATTAAACACATTGCAAAAAGCCGGACTGCACTATAAAATTTGTTACGTGGGCGATAAAACGCATGAAGATTTTAGAAACTTCGAAATTTTTTGTTCGGTACAACCAATCACTAAAA
Source organism: Bacteroidia bacterium (assembly GCA_038214655.1). GTDB lineage: Bacteria > Bacteroidota > Bacteroidia > B-17B0 > Aurantibacillaceae > PALSA-968. The sequence goes on from JBBQRR010000059.1 coordinate 11,382, forward strand.
ATTTACTTGCACAGCTCGAAGAAAAAGTACCCGACTTAAGTACCGTTGCTATTAACACCGACCAGCGCCCATTGCTTGAATATGCAAATGCAAAAGCTGCCAAGAGGTGGAGATATGCTTATTTAAAGAATTTTATTGCTTACGGGAGGTAAAATTCTGCTTTTAAGTTTCAGAAAGTAAATTAAATAAATCAATGTTAAGGTAAACAATCTCTTTGCCAATTTTTTCGGATGTCAGAATTTTTAATTTCTCTAATTGCATCAAATATTTTTTTGCCGTATTAACGCTTTTAATAGTTTGGCCAAGTAATTTTTTGGGGCTTATATAGGGCTGTTCAAATATTTTTTCAATTACTTCCTTTCTTATATGCGGTAATTTTTTTGAAACAAGTTCAACAGTCCGCTCAAACAACCGGTCTATTTCATTTATTTTTTTCAGCGTAAAAACCGAAGTTTCTTCAACTGCTGCCAGCATATATAATATCCAGGCGCTCCAATTTTTTTGTTGCGTAACCCTATTAAGGCATGTATAATAATCTTCTTTGTTTTCAATAATGTAAGCGCTTAAATAAAGTATCGGAACATCAAGCAGTTGTTTATGCAACATAAAAAGAATATTTAATATCCTTCCGGCCCTTCCGTTACCGTCTCTAAACGGGTGAATTGCTTCAAATTGATAATGCGCAACAGCCAGCTTTATCAGTGGGTCGTAATTATATTTTTTATCGTCGTTAATATACGCGGTAAGATTATTGAGTTTTTGTTTAATTATTTTCTCTCCTCTTGGCGGTGTATAAACAACGGTACCTCCAAGCGGGCCGCTTCCACGTTTCATTATTACAGTTTCTGTTCCGGGCGGCCGTATTCCGTCTTTTAATTGTTTAATTTCCCTGTAAATTTTTATCATCAGGTTAGTTGTAAAAACCTTTTCTTTCCTCAGTAGTTCGTGCCCGGCCCACAAGGCCCTGCGGTAATTTAAAACTTCTTTTGTGCCTGCATCCAAATTACTTGCTTCGTCAGATAAAGCTTTATATAGTTTATCGTCGGTAGTAAATATGTTTTCGATGGCGGTGCTGGCTTTTGCTTCCCTTAGGGCAATGGTGTTTACCAGCATGGCTTGGTTGGGCAGTTTTTTTGCCAGGCCCTTTAACTCAGCCAGCGCTTTGTTGGCCCTGTTTACGGCTTTCAAAACTTCCAGCGTTATTACCTTCCCTTCGGGCGGCGGCAATGCGGGTAATTGGTTATAGGGCTTATTGCGGTCGTAGGCAGTTACGGTAGCTGACATATATTTTTCATTTCGTCAAATATACGCATTTTTTGACACTTGTTAAACCAACTGTCAAATTCATTCATTTTTTGATACTAAGTGCCGGAGCTATCGCCATTTGACAGCAAAAACGCCAACTGTCAAATTATTCAATATTTTGACAGTTGGCGTTTTTGCCGGCAAGGCGAATTTTATTTTAAAATTATTTTAGAATGCTATGAATTTACCACGAAAGGAGTGCTTAAACCTTCGCATAAGTTTCCTGGCTAATTTATTGTAATTATACGGCACGACACCCAATAAGGACCCCACCCAAAAGCCACATACTCCCTGTTATAATACATGGCTTTTTTTGTTTGACTATTAAAAACAAATACCCTCATTCGTAAAAAATTATTTTTGGATTTAATATTAAAATGTACGCCTTGCCAGTAACGTTCTTTTAAGCTATGAAGCATGTAATAATGTCCCGGATATTTTTTCAGAACGTCATATAAGCTATCGTTCAAAGTTAACTCGTTCAACTTAGCTGTATCTAAAGCAGCCTCCATTTTATGCACTTGTCTTTCAATTATTTTATTATCATTCTCAGATATTAAAGGCAAATAATGTGGCTTTAATATGTACATGAATTTATGAATAAAAGAATACCAATCAAATTCGTAATAATATTTAGTCTGCACATCGTTTTCAAACCAAAAATCTTGAATATCAGCATCCAGCAATTCAGGTTTAAGAAACCAATCATCATTTTTTACTCGACTTACACTAATAATCGGCTTCAGTATAACAAAAGTATCTAAGGGAATAATGGGCCCGTAAGTCCAATATTTTTTGCGCACCTCAAGATTAGTCGAATCCGTGTATATCTGTCTTTTATCTACTATGAATTTTGTACACAGTGGTTTTTTATTCATTAAATCGCGTGGGTTCATTCCAGCGCATGAAGCAATAAAAAATCCAAATATTAATACCGAAACTCTTAACATACCCGCTTTAATCAACAAAGAAATAAGTAAATTTATTTTAAAAGATACAATAGGAATTTCTCGACATACGATTTTCATATATTTCCTCATTTCCTCCGGTTTTTCTGTCGAGAGGCTTTGCTCCCGATGTTTATAACAAAAGCAAATCTTCGATATACCGAAGGTAGGCATTCTTATAATCAAATCAAAGGCTTCTTTTAGTAATTGCTATTGTCTACATTCTCTTTATCTTTACATTTATCAAAATGCCACTCAACAAAAGCAAATACACCTCCCTCATTAAACAAACCGCCAAAAGTTTGGGTTTTGAGTATTGCGGTATAAGCAAAGCCGAGTTTTTAGAAGAAGAAGCGCCGCGACTGGAAAAATGGCTGGAGAAGAACATGCATGGCGAAATGAAGTATATGGAAAATTACTTTGATAAACGCCTCGACCCAAGGTTATTGGTTGATGGAGCAAAATCAGTAGTTTCCTTATTGTTGAATTATTACCCTGAGGAAACACAAGTTCTCGACTACGCTCGAACTGACAGTGATTCCAAAAGCCTCGACTACGCTCGAACTGACAGTGATTCTAAAGGCCTCGACTACGCTCGAACTGACGGTGATTCCAATAACCTCGACTACGCTCGAACTGACAGTGATTCCGTACCTAAAATTTCTAAATACGCTTACGGGGCCGATTACCATTTGGTAATAAAAGATAAATGCAAAACTTTTATTGAAATCCTAAAAAAAGAAATAGGTGATGTAAACGGCAGATGTTTTGTAGACTCTGCCCCGGTAATGGACAAAGCCTGGGCGCAAAAAAGCGGGTTAGGTTGGATTGGCAAAAATGCAAATCTGATTAACAAAGAAAGCGGCTCGTTTTATTTTATTGCCGAATTAATCATTGATGTAGAATTAGAATACGATGGCCCCATAAAAGATTATTGCGGCACCTGTACCAAATGCATTGATGCGTGCCCTACACAAGCTATTACCGAGCCTTATGTGGTTGACGGGAGTAAATGCATTTCGTATTTTACTATTGAGCTGAAAGAAAATATTCCTGCCGATTATAAAAACAAATTTAATAACTGGGCCTTTGGCTGCGATATATGCCAGGATGTTTGTCCGTGGAACAGTTTTAGCAAGCCACACAAAGAGCCTATGTTTAATAATACAAGCGGCTTTTTAGAGTGGGGAGAAAAAGAGTGGAATGAGATTACCGAGGAAGTGTTTAGAAAAACATTTAAGGGAAGTGCGGTTAAGAGAACGGGGTTTAAAGGATTAAAGCGTAATATAGAGTTTATTAAACTAAAATAGCCACGAAGACACAAAGGCGCAAAGCAATACAAAAAAACTTAGCGTCTTAGTGCCTTAGTGCAAAAAGCGAAATGCCTGAAATCAAACTAACAGAATATAGCAAAGCCGCCGGTTGCGGATGCAAAATTGCCCCCGAAGCATTACAGCAAATATTATCCGGCCTGCAATCAGTTCCGGATAAAAATTTATTGGTAGGCAACGAAAGTAATGATGACGCCGCGGTTTACGATATTGGCAACGGACAATGTATAATAAGCACCACTGATTTTTTTATGCCGATTGTGGATGATTCTTTTGATTTTGGAAAAATTGCGGCGGCTAATTCGATAAGCGATGTATATGCCATGGGCGGAAAACCCATTATGGCTATTGCTGTTTTAGGATGGCCCGTTGAGAAAATTGCAACCAGCGAAGCGCAACGTGTTTTGCAAGGCGCTATTGAAATTTGCAAAAAATCCGGAATTCCATTAGCAGGCGGGCACAGCATTGATAGTACGGAGCCTATTTTTGGATTAGCTGTTACGGGCTTGGTGCAAAAAAATAATATTAAAAAAAATAATACTTGTAAAGAAGGAGATTTACTTTATTTAACCAAACCCATTGGCGCAGGTATTTTAGCAACGGCATTAAAGAGAGGGAAATTAAACCCTGACCACTACCCTGCTCTTCTTGCAAATATGACTTCACTAAATACTTTTGGTGCTGCTTGCGGAGAGTTAGATTATGTAAATGCCATGACCGACGTTACCGGCTTTGGTTTACTTGGCCACTTGTGCGAGATGCTGGAAGGAAAAAATTTTATTGCAGAATTAGAAGTAAATAAAATTGCGCTATTAGAAGGCGCTGAACAATACAGTAAAGAATTTATTTATCCGGATAACACCACGCGCAATTACAATGCAGTTAAAGAAAAAGTAAAATGGTTAGGTGGATTAGAGTTTATTACCCTTTGCGACCCGCAAACTTCGGGAGGCCTCTTAATTTCTGTAAGCGCAGGGAAAAAAACTGAATTCGAAAACAATTTGAAAGGAAATAAACAGGAAGCTTTTTTAATTGGCAAGATAAATTTAAAAACGGATTCCGATAACCAAAATATCATCAATCTGCTCTAACTCGTTGCGCCAGGTAATACTAAAGTCTTCCAGGTGTTTCCCCTGATTTTCCATTGATAAATTTTGAACCGACAATAATAGCTCTTTAAATTTTCTGGTAGTAAGTTTTTTCTCTTTATCGCCGCCAAACTGATCGGCATACCCATCACTGGTTAAATAAATCGAATCTCCTTCCTGCATTTCCACCTCGTGTTGTGCGTACACCTGCTCTTCGTCTGTTAGTCCGCCAATGGCACATTTGGTTGATTTTATTTCTTCTAGAACGCTTGCCCCTTTTCTAATAATATAAAGATTTCTGTTGGCACCTGCGTAACTAATTTTTTTCTTGTTTACACTTACTAAAATAATATCGCAACCATCGCGGGTAGAGTTATCGGCATTACTTTGCTTTAAGGTTCGTTTAACCCCCTGATTTAGCAAGGAAAGAATTTTTCCCGGCTCGGCACTTAATTCAACAGCGTCTTCCAGTTTTTCGTGCGCCACCATACTCATTAATGCGCCCGGTACTCCGTGCCCGGTACAATCAGCGGCCGCAACTAAAATCTCTTTGTCCTTTTTCTTCAAAAAATAAAAATCACCGCTCACAATATCTTTAGGCATGTAAAGCACAAAGCTCTGAGGTAGGCATTTTACAAATTCGGCTGCATCAGGTAAAATTGACAACTGAATACGTTTAGCGTAGGTAATGCTATCTGTAATTTCTTTCTTTTGATTTTCGAGTACTGAATTTTGTTCGGCTATTTCTGCAGTTCGTTCTTTTACCTGCTCTTCTAAAAACTGGTTTTGGTTTTCAAGGATCTCCTTTTTTTCTTTTTCTTCCCTTATTGCTTTGGCCGAAAGGTCTTCTATCTGAATAATTTGTTCTTTTAGTGTTTTGTTGGCTCCGGCAAAATCGTAAGCCAAATACACACTCATTGACAAAGGCAGGCTTAAAATTCCTAAAATAGCCAGGATAATAGCCGGAATTACCCCATTATCTTCAAACAATACCAAAACCAAAATAGCAAGTATCAGACAAACTGTTATTCCTAAAACCCCGAAGCCTACAATTTTTGCTCCTCTAAAATTTTGACGAATTCCTTTTATAGAAAGTATGGTAGCGCCAATAAACACATTAAAGAAAAGCGCTATATAAAAGAATCCGGAGAAATTATCAAACGCATAAGCAACAACTAATGCCCCTACATAAAATAAAAGGCTTATGTAAAAGTATTTGTTAATCTTACGCTGAAAAAGATTGTAGACCAATGCCAGCGCCGTCATAAGTATTGTTGGAACAATAAAATTGGTGAAATAATATATTCGGAATAAAACCAAAGGCGATTCAACAAGGCGGTTTATTACAGGAAAAAGAAATACCAGAGAAAGACTGGTTACAAATAGGCTGTGGTACAAATTAAATTTTCTCGACTTTTCGAATAAATAAATTACCAGATGCACAAATGCAAGCGCCATTAAAAACATTGAAATTCCCAAATAAAAATTACGCTGACTTTCGCCTATTGTAGTCATTTCTATCATTTTTTGATAAGAAAATATCCGCAACATAAACCCCACAAGCTGTACATTGTATTTAGCATTATTCTTAGTATAACTATGGTTAGAATACCGAATGGCAATAACGTGCTCAAGCGTATCCAAAACAGATAAAGGAAAATAGGAATTGCCCGAATTCATAGTCATTTCGGTTTCCGCCTTATCAGAAACAATACCAAATGATTTTATAAATTTTCCGTCATTAAATATTTCTGAGGCTCCAAAATGACTTATACGCAACATAACGGTGCTGCCGGCTACATTAGGTTTAGCTTTATAGTGCAGCCTGAACCACCCTATCCCCTTAAATAAACTATCCTCGCCAACCTCTATATCGCTAAAAGTGTTTTTCCATTTTTTTTCATCCGCATTTTTTAAAGCATTGCTGTATCTATCTGTCGGAGAAAAAAACCAATATTTGTAATTTTCTTCTTTAATACTGAATGAAATGTTTACTCCGTTAAAACCAACGCCCATGGCTTCTGATATATCTATCTTATATATCAATGAATCCGGAACAGAAAATGCTTTTGTACTCCCTACAAAAAAGAGGAAGAGCAGAATAAAAAATGTTTTATTTCTAAACTTAGTACTCATTCTTTTACACGGCTAAATTTAAGTGCTTTTAGCATCCACGAAGGTAATGGCTTTTGGGGATTTCTTTTATCGAGATTTAGATACCAGTTAATTTTTTTCAGTATCGGGATTTTATGTGTCTCCACAAATTCAATTAAGGCGCCGTCCGGATCCTCAATGTAGGCAAATTGTCCCGCCGCGTCTCCCATATCAAAATCAGGATTACTCTCAACAGTAAACGGGCTTCCGCAAGCAGCACAATGTTTTTTTAGGGCTTGCATATCTTTTATGTCAAAACATAAATGAATAAAGCCCAAATCGCCCCATAAGCGGTTTTCAAATATTTTTTTTGGTGTGCGGCCACTTACTTTTATTAATTCAATAGTGCTGCTTCCTAATAGTTCAGAAAAACTTCCTTGCCGAGGTTTACTGTGTTTTAACAATACTCTACGCATTTTTTGGTCAGCACCCGGCAAACCTTTCAAATCATTAAAAATTTTTTCTTCATCGTACACAACAGTATCGTAACCCAAAATATCCGCGTAAAACTTTTTTGATTTCTCAATATCACTTACTCCAATTACCATTCCGCTTGGGCCACCCATGTTCATGGTTCCTTTATCAAACCAATCATCGCCTTTTACAACTTCAAATAAATTTCCGTTTAAGTCTTTCAAATAAAAATGCTCGTTGCCGGCGGGATCTTTTACAATTTCGGTTACAAGACTAAGTGCTTTACTTTTTAAAAAACTGTAGGAAGCTTTAACATCGTCGGTTTTCATTTTGGCAATGGTAAAACCTAAATCTCCTAATTCAATAGCAAAAGTTGCAGCTTGAGGGGTACGCGAAACAAATTGCCAAATTTCAAAACCACCGCCCCCTTTTAAATTGATTGCTAAAATAGCATGACGCTGATGGCCCTTGCCACCCGTATAAGGCAGCATTTGATTTGCTTCAGAGTTTTCATCCAAAATGGGAATATCCATACCAAAATTTTGCCGATACCATTTAAATGCCTCGTGCACA
>JBBQRR010000060.1:0-18555 GCA_038214655.1 Bacteroidia bacterium
GCAAATTTTTACCGAAAAAGGAGAAAAAATAAAGTATTGTTGTTTTAAACTATCGTAAATTCGCGCATGCAATTAATTACACCCAAAAACTGGAAAGACTACGAATTACTGGATGCCGGCGACTTTGAAAAATTAGAGCGCTTTGGCCAATATATCACCATAAGGCCTGAACCTCAAGCTGTATGGCACAAGCAATGGAGCAATTTTGATTGGGAAAAACAAGCGCATGTAAAATTTATGCCTAAGTCCTCTTCGAGCGGCGAATGGAAACAGTTTAAGAAAATGCCCGAGCAGTGGAAAATTAATTACGGCAAATTACAGTTTCGTTTAGGGCTAACGTCATTCAAGCATGTTGGTATTTTTCCGGAGCAAGCTGTAAACTGGGATGCTATTACTGCATTTATTTCTAAAGTTGAAAAACCAAAGTTTTTAAATCTTTTTGCCTATACGGGAGGCGCATCTATAGCCGCGAGGGCTGCAGGCGCAGAGGTAACGCACGTTGACAGCATAAAGCAAGTAGTTAGCTGGGCCAATGAAAACATGCAGGGTTCTAAACTCGATAACATTCGTTGGATTGTTGACGACGCCCTTAAATTTGTAAAAAAGGAAGTCCGCAGAGGCAATACCTACCACGGCATTATACTTGACCCACCCGCTTATGGCCACGGTCCCAATGGCGAAAAGTGGAAATTAGAAGAAAATATTGCCGAAATGATGGAAGAGGTTTTAAAACTCGTTGACCCTGTTAAACATTTGTTAATATTAAATGCCTACTCATTGGGCTTCTCAAGCATAATAATAGAGAATTTTCTGCGTTCTCATGCTAAGAAACATCAATCGGACCTGCAAACAGGTGAATTGTACTTACAAGCAAAAAGCGGCATTAAACTACCGTTGGGAGTTTGGGGCCGTTTGACTAAAGAGTAATGCTGAGGCAAGATGTATTTTAATTCTATGATAACATTTAAGCTTGCTCTCCATTACGCCCTAAATTATTGTAAATTAAATATAGGAATGGCGTACTATGCAATTTAAAAGCTACCTGACGCACAAAAATATTTTTCTTTTCGGGCTTGTTCTGCTTGTTGTTGGCATCCCTGTTTCTCGTTTTTTAGTAAGTGTTGCGCAATTTGTTTTGCTTGGCAATTGGATTGTGGAAGGGAAATTTATTGAAAAATGGAGCTTACTTAAAAAATCCAAACCTTTTTGGGCTTATACCGGCATTTTTCTTTTTTACCTGGCGGCATTGCTCTGGACCCGTGATTATGCATACGGATTAAAAGACATTCGCATTAAATTGCCTATGCTGTGGTTGCCGGTTTTGTTTTTCTCTACTCCAAAGCTCAGTAAAAAAGAATACCACTCGGTTCTCCATTTTTTTGTGGCGGCTGTGGTTGTTGCTTCCTTCTGGAGCATGCTGGTTTATTTGGGACTCACTAAAATTCAGATTCATGATGTAAGGGATATTTCACGCTTCGAATCGCACATACGATTTTCTTTAATGATTGTGCTTTCGGTTTTATATTTATTTTTTGTTTTATTAAAAAAAGATACACGTCATAAATTACTTTATATAATCACGCTTGCCTGGTTGCTTGCTTTTTTAATTTTATTGCAATCCTTTACCGGAATTATTATTGCCGGGCTCATTGGTTTTACAGGGCTTTCGTGGATGTTAGTTTCAAAAAACTCGGTGCTCATTAAATTATCTTTTTCTGTTTTGGTATTGGGAACTACAGGGTACATGCTTTATCTTGTTGCCGACGAGTGGAAAAAATTTCACGAAATAAAGAAAGTAGATTACGCAACCCTGCCTTATTTAACCAAAAGTAATAACCGGTATTACAACGACACAAATTCTAAACTTACCGAAAATGGAAATCTTGTCTGGATTTTAATTCAGGACCAAGAAATGAAAAGAGAATGGAATAAAAAAAGCTGGCGTCCCTATGATAGTTTGGATTATCATGGCAATCCGATTTTTTTTACATTGGTTCGCTATTTAGCTTCTAAAGATTTAACCAGAGATTCGTTTGGCATAAATCAACTTAGTGTTACTGATGTTAAAAACATTGAAAATGGCTTTCCAAATTATATGTACATCAGCAACTCGGGTATGCGTACGCGTATACATGAATTAATTTGGGAGATAGATCAGGTAAAATTAAATCAAAACCCCACCGGCCATTCGCTGGCCATGCGCCTTGAATTTTGGAAAACTGCCTGGCACATTATTCAAGAAAATAAAATTGCGGGCGTAGGCACGGGCGATGTTGAAATTGCGTTTAAGGAGCAATATCTAAAAGATAAAACTTCTTTACAGCCCCGCTGGCAATTGCGTTCGCATAACCAGTTTTTGGCTGTTACAGTGGCTCTGGGCTTTATTGGTTTCTTTTTATTTATACTCTCCTTCTTCTCGCCATTCCTTTTCTGTAAAAAACATTCTCGCTTTTTTGTACTCTTTATGCTCATCCAGTTTTTGTCGTTTTTTAATGAGGATACGCTTGAAACCCAGGCAGGGGTAACATTTTGTGTATTTTTTACCCAATTCTTATTTCACCACGACGAGTATAATTTGTAATTTTCGTCGGTTTGAAAATACTACAAGTAAATACCGAAAAAACCTGGCGCGGCGGCGAGCGGCAAACCTATTACAATATTCAGGGTTTTTTACAACAGGGGCACGAGGTAGAATTGCTTTGTCGCAAAGATTTTCCGCTACATCATAAGGCCAAAGAACTTGATATTAATATTCACCCCGTAAGCAACGGCTTGCAAGCCATACTTTATTTGATGAAGCATGCGCGCTACGTAGATGTGGTGCATGCGCAAACTGCTTCGGCGCAGATGTACGGAGTTATTTCACGTTTATTTCATAAAACTCAAGTGGTATATACCCGACGAGTTGATTTTGTTCCGAGTGGGTTTTTTACCCGGTTAAAATACAACCGTACCGATAAACTCGTTGCTATTTCAGCGGCTATTAAAAATATATTAGAAAATTTCGGGCAAAGCAATATTACTGTTATACCGGATATTGCCAATCCAAAAAAATTAAATACCGAGAGAGCGAGCAAACTGTTACACTTTAGGGGCTGGCACAACAAAAAAATTATAGGCACTGTAGCAGCGCTGGTTCCACATAAAGACCCAATTACAATGGTAAATGCCATTTATGAATTATCGCAAATGCGCGATGATTTTATGTTTTTGCATTTTGGCGAAGGAGAATTGCAACACGAAGTAGAAAGAGAAATTGCGAAATTAAATGTAAGTCGTTGGTACCATCTTATGGGGCATGTGGATGATGTGGAAGATTTCTTTTCGATTTTTGATGTGTACACCATGAGTTCTCAGGAAGAAGGATTGGGCAGCAGTGTGCTGGATGCTTTTCAATATAAAATTCCGGTAGTAAGCACCAACGCGGGTGGTTTACACGAAATGGTTGACGGCAACGGCTTACTTTGCGACGTGAAAGATTATAAAGCGCTTGCATTAAGCATCAACGAAATTTTAAACGATACCGAATTGGCAAAGGCCATTACCGAAAATGCTTTTGAAACTGTAAATAAAAAATACTCGCTTAAGGCAATCACGGATGAGTATTTGCAAATATTTAATTCTTTACGTTCAAACAAATGAAAAGAATAATTTCCTCCCTTCTGTTTTCTGCTTTATTATTTTCCTGCGGAAATGAACCGGAAAAACCGGCGCAAATCGAAGAAAAAACGACTTCTGTTCCTGCAATTTCTTATACAATAACTAAAACATTTCCTCACGATACGCTTTCTTTTACAGAAGGCTTTTTGTTTCATAACGGACAATTATTTGAAAGCACCGGCTCGCCTGATGATTTGCCACAGACCAAATCTCTTTTTGGCATTACAGATTTAGCAACCGGAAAAATTTCTGTTAAGGCAGAGCTCGACCGCAAAATTTATTTTGGTGAGGGAATTGTTTTCTTTAATGATAAAGTCTACCAGCTTACCTACAAAAATCAAATAGGTTTTATTTACGACGCAAAAACTTTTAAAAGAACGGGCGAGTTTAGGTATACAAACAAAGAAGGCTGGGGATTAACCACCGACGGCACAAGCATTATTATGAGCGACGGTACCAACAATTTAACTTTTATTGACCCCGCAACTTTAAAACCAATAAAAACACTCGCTGTTTCTGAAAACGGTTATGCCGGTGATTATTTAAATGAGTTAGAATATATCAAAGGTTTTATTTACGCCAATGTTTGGACTACGCACAGTATCGTTAAAATAAATCCCGCCGACGGTAAAATTGTAGGTAAACTTTTATTAGCCCCTTTATTTGAAGAAACCCGCCACAAATACAGCGGCGCTAAAGAAATGAATGGCATTGCTTATGATGCGGCCAACGATAAAATTTATATTACAGGTAAGATGTGGCCGAGTATTTACGAGATTAGTTTTGCGCATTAGACGCCCAATACTTCTTAAGCTTCCTGTACTTTAACTTCGTAGCCCAAGCTGAGTTTTTACAAATTTGGTAACCGTATTTACCATCTAAAAAGCCGGCTTTTAAAAAATAACTTTCAATAAATTTTGCCGTGGGGCTTAAATACAATTTTACAAAATTTGGTTTCCTCCCTTTTGCAAAAAGTGCTTTGGCAGAGATATCGGTAAAATATTCTATTTGCTTTATGTGACTATCAATGGTATCAAAACTGTAATGCAAAATATCTCCTTCTAAATAACCTGTTGTTCCATCGCCGGCAAACATTTCATATTTATCGTGCGGGTTTATGCCCCGCCACTCCCCTTTTCTGCTATCCCATAAACGCAATTTTTTATCGGGATACCAGCCGCAGTGTTTTACCCAATGCCCGCAGTAATTGGTAAGGCGGTTCATGTAATAACCGTCCCGATAGCCATCGGGATTGTTCCAGTTTTGCTTTGCTTTTAAAATAGATTGAATTAATTTTTCGTCCAGCGCTTCATCTGCATCCAAAGAAAGCGCAATGGGGTTTTGTGCCTGCGTAATGGCCCAGTTTTTTTGCTGAATATGCCCTTCAAAAGCATGCTCTACAAAACGCGCGCCCATACGTAAACAAATTTCTTTTGTTTTGTCTTTGCTAAAAGAATCAACCACAACAATATCATCCGCCACCTCTTTTACCGAATTAAGGCAACGGGCAATATTTTTTTCTTCGTTAAAAGTTATAATTACAACAGAGAGCTTTATCATTTATACAGAGGCGAAATACATTTTTTCTACTATTATTATTTTGGGATCGCTCTGCATAATACCATAAATTGGATAAATTATAATTTGCGGTAGAGCAATGGTATTATGACTCCATCACCTGTTTGCCGTGGTTTTTATTGTTTACCGAAGTAATAACACGCGCAATTTTATTGTCTTTAATTATAAAAGTAGTACGCACTATGCCGTCGTAAATTTTATCGAACAATCTTTTTTGCCCCCATACATCATACGCTTTAATCATATCCATGTTTGTATCGGCAATTAAAGAGAACGGTAAATTAAATTTTTCGGCAAAATGTTTATGCGACTCTACATCATCGGCACTAACACCAACCACTACGTGGTTTTGTGCCGAAATATACGCGTACTCATCGCGCAAACTGCAAGACTCAGCGGTACATCCGTCCGTATCATCTTTCGGATAAAAATAAAGTATCAAAGTTTTTCCGTGAAAATCATTTAAAGATAAAAGATTGCCATGCTGGTCGCTACCCATAAAATACGGCGCTGTATCTCCCACTTTTAAACTTGTTACGTGCGGCACAAACGATTCGCGGTGATCGCCGCTGTGACCTGCCTCTTGTTGTACAACTTCCAATTGCAACACTTCCTGCACTACAGGTTTTGCAATTTTTACCTCGTGATGTTCAATTTTATGCACAACAGGTTTAACATGCGCTATTTTTTCTACAACCACTTTTTTAATTAATTTCTTTTTCACAACTGCCTTCTTGCTTCTCACTGCCGACTGCTTACTGCCAACTGCCTTCTTTTTCACAGCTGCTTTCTTACCACTTACTGCCTTCTTCTTACTGCCGACTGCCTTCCTCTTACTGCCCACTGCTTTCTTTACCACTTTTTTCTTCGCGATCTTTTTCTTGGAATGTTTTTTTGCAGGAGATTTCTTTTTTGAAGAACTTTTCTTTTTAGCCGGCTTACTTTTTTTAGCAGCCTTAGCTTTTGTAGTTTTTTTCTTTTTTGCCATAACCGAAATTTTTTATTCTTTAATAAATTTGCCTTCGCCGATTAACGTAGTACTACGTAAAATCTTATACAAATATAAACCTTGCGGCAAATTGGCAATGTTAACAGGAAGATTTTTTTGGCTAGAATGAATGGTTTTTACCTCGGCACCTAAAATTGAGTATATTTTTAAGTCGAACTGCCCCGGCTCATTGGTAAAATTAAACTGAATTTGTGTGGAAGCCGGGTTAGGAAACACGGTTAGTTCCTCAAAATTACGCCCTTGCAGCCCCATTCCACCACAAAGCATGGCATTATATCCGTCTAATTTACCGTACCCCCAATTCACATTGGGCAAACTGCTACCTGTAAAATAATCTTGTTTGGCACAACCCGTTATGGCATTTTTAATCTGAATAGTAGTGGCCGTAGGATTTTTTTGCAAATACAAAGCCACAAAACCGGCAACCGACGGCGAGGCAGAAGAAGTTCCCGAAAAAGTCATGTGCATAGTATCCTCAGCTATAATTTGATTGGTAGCCGGAAAGTTTACCGCCAAATATTTACACCAAAACAAAGTTCCGGTTGTTACAATATTATCTCCCGTAGCCGCAATATCCGGCTTTAAACGATTATCGCGTGTTGGGCCACGGCTCGAGTAAAATAACAAAGTATCATAAGGCCCCGGCATTGGCCAATAGGTGTGTTGACAAGATACGTGCCCCCTGCGCTCGGTATAGTCAGCCACAGTTATTACCTGATTGCTGCATTGAAAACTTGTACATATGGTTTGTAAGGTGTCGGGGCTTTTGTAATAAGCAATGCGAGGTAAAGTTACAGTTGAGGGCAGCGGACTATCCACAAAATCAAAATTCCAGGCGTCAAAATTTCCGGTTCCGGTATTTTCAAGAGTCCAGAAATAGCCAATTGAATCGGCTACAATGTTTATCAGCATTTCGTAAGAGCCACCCACAAAATCAGCGGCGGTTTCTACATAACCAATTCTATCGCCATTGCTGTTTTTAATGGTATCGGTAATTAAAGTTCCCAGGCAAGAGGTAATATCCCTGAATCCGATATTGCCAATGTATTTCAAATTAGTTGAGTCGTAAACACCAATGGTATAATGCGCCGGCTTAAAATTATTTGTATCGGCATAAAGTAAAAACTGCGATTGCGGTCCGGCTGTATTTCTTATAAAAGTAAAATTGGTATCGGTGCTCAAAGTATATTTTAAATGAAAAGGTATCTGGCCCGCGTTTCCTGCAGCAGCAACCACGCTTCTTCCCGGTATATTGGCAAACAACGCATCAATAGCCTGAGCTTGTAAATCCTGACCATCGTGCGAGCCGTAATAATCTCCAATACTTAAATTTAAAACAAAAGGCTGCCCTAATGCGTTTGCTTTTGTAGATAAATAATTAATTCCGTCTAAAACCAGTGGACCTGTTCCGTTAAAATCAAGTGCTACACAAATAATATCCGATTTTGGTGCATGGCCCTTATAAATAGCATTGGTATTTCCGTTACCAACCGCAATACCCGAAACTTTTGTGCCGTGGCCAATATCATTAATATCAATGTGCGTGCAATGGCCGCTGTCTATTTGCACATTATCCCACTCCTGCCCGTACCCATAAGGCATTGGCGTTATTCCTCCGGTGGTAAGCGCCTGATCCCAAATACATTTAATTCTTGTTTTGCCTGTGGCGCTATCAATAAAATCGGGATGCGTAAAATCAATACCGGTATCAACTAATCCAAAAGTTACACCCGTACCATCATAGGCTTGGGCAAGTGGCATTGTGCCATTATGAATTTTTAAAATATTATTTTTTACGATAGAAGAATCATCTAAGGGGCGTGCAATTTTTTCATAATACTCAATACGGCTTACCGTTTTAATTTTAGCGAGCATTTGCAAATGAGTTCCTTTTAAAACGATAGAGCTTATTTCGCCGCAATTGTATTTAAACAAGCCCTGGTGCGACTCGGTAAATTGTTTTATGTAAGCTACATTACCTTTAACCAGCACTGCATAGTTTTTATTTGCATCTTTGTTTAAGACTTTTAAAAGGTAGCCGTTCATCTTGCTATTTTGACCTAAACAGCTGATTGAAATAAGAAGTAAAAAAAATATCCTCATGGTACTATAAAATTACAAATTTTAGCGGAACTTTACACGATTTAAATAAATAAAATATTTTATGAAATTTATAGCCAAACTCATTGTTTCTACCCTTGCGGTACTTATTGCCAGCTGGTTTTTGGATGGTGTTACCATTAGCGGGGCGAGTGATTCCGACAAATTTTTAACGGCGCTTATGGTGGCGGTGGCCCTTGCCTTTTTAAATGCAGTTTTAAAACCGATTTTGGCTTTTTTAACCATTCCTATAACTATCCTTACGCTGGGTTTATTTTATTTGGTGCTCAACGCGGTAATTATTTTATTGGCAGATAAGTTGGTTACTAATTTTCATGTAGATGGTTTTTTAACGGCTTTGTTTTTCAGCATCATCCTTTCTTTTGTAACTTCGGTGCTCGAGGCTATTTTGGGCACCAATAAAAAGGAGAGGAATACAGATAAATGAAAATTCTTACTGCAAAGCAGATTAAAGAAGCGGATGCTTTTACCATAAAAAACGAACCTATTTCTTCTATTGATTTAATGGAACGCGCAGCTAAGGCTTGTGCGCTTCGTATTGCTGAAATTACGCATCCGGATAGCAGTTTTATTATTTTTTGCGGAAAAGGAAATAATGGCGGCGATGGTTTGGCTATTGCCCGATTACTTTCGGATATGAAACGTAAAGTGGAAGTTTTTGTGATTAATCATTGTGAAAATGCTTCCCAAGATTTTAAAACAAACTTAGCACGCCTTGAAAAATTCGGAAAAGTAAAAATTAACAAGATAAATTCGGCCTCAGAAATTAAATTAGAGCGGCAACAAAACACATTTGTAATTGACGCTTTATTGGGAACAGGACTCAACAAACCTATTGAAGGGATTTTAGCGGAAACGATTGAATTAATTAATGACTCGGGCTTACCGGTTATTTCAATAGATATTCCAAGTGGTTTATTTTGTGACGAGAAACCCACGCACAAACATATTATACGCGCAAGAAAAACATTAAGTTTTCAAAGGCCAAAACTTACTTTTTTGTTTGCTGATTTTGCGCAGTATGTTGGCGAGTTTGAAATTTTAGATATTGGTTTGAATGAAGAATTTATAGAATCGCTGCCGGGTAATTATTTTTTTGTGCATAGCGAAGATGTAAGAGCTTTATTGGCGCCGCGAAAAAGATTTTCGCATAAAGGAAGTTATGGTCATGCTTTATTACTGGCGGGCTCAACCGGAAAAGTTGGCGCCGCCATTCTGGCTGCCAAAGCCTGCCTACGCTCGGGCGTCGGCTTGCTTACAGCACACCTGCCCTCCTCCGCCTGCGCCATCATGCAAACCGCATTGCCCGAGGCAATGGTTAATGCCGACCTAAATGCCCACATTATTTCTTCACTCCCAAAAAATCAAAATTATTCGGCCATTGCAATGGGTCCCGGCATTGGCACCGATAAAGAAACTGCAAACGCTTTAAAACTTTTGATCCAAAATGCCCAAGCGCCGCTAATTTTAGATGCCGACGCTTTAAATATTCTGGCCGAAAACAAAACATGGATTTCTTTTTTGCCCGGCGGCACCATTTTAACTCCGCACCCAAAAGAGTTCGACCGTTTATGCGGCACACACACTTCTGATTTTGAGCGCTTGCAAACCGCGCGGCAATTTGCGCAAAAAAATAATTTAATTCTTGTTTTAAAAGGTTCCTTTACGGCAATTGTTTTGCCCGATACAAAAGTATTTTTTAATTCGAGCGGCAACCCCGCCTTAGCCAAAGGCGGAAGCGGCGACGCGCTTACCGGAATTATTTTGGGCTTACTTGCGCAGAGTTACTCGTCCGCAAATGCGGCGCTGATTGCAGTTTTTGTACATGGTTATGCGGCCGATTTATATGTTAGCGCCAACAGCACGCAAAGTATGCTGGCAAGCGATTTAATTGATTTGCTGCCAAAAGCTTTTTTGTTGTAAAAAATTCTTTGTTACTTTAGATACCGATTAAAATTTTGAAAAAACTCTACCATAAAATCGCTAATCTGGGTATATATCCCGATACTCCATTTTCGCTGCGCAATAAACTGACCGTTTTCAACAATGCCAACATCATTGTTTTTCTTATCAGTTTATTTTATATGCTGGTAGGCATTCGAAACGGTTTTTACTGGGGCGTAACGCTCACTATTTATTCGCTTGCATCCACCTCTTTTTCACTTTTCATGGCGAGCCGTAGGTATTATCGCTTCGCCTTTCATTTTATCCTTATTTACGGTGCTATTTTTATAAGCTCATTCAGTTTCCTTTTTGGCGCAGCAAATAATTCGCACTATTACTTTTTATTTCTTCCGGTAGTGGTAAATATTTTTTTCGACGAGCTAAAAGTTACTGTTTTTTACCTCATACTTTGCATACTTATTATGCTGGTAAACGTTATCGCCATGGATTTTTTTCAATCTTACTACAACATCCCTCCTGCCTTGCGGTTTTTTGGCTATCCCAACATTCCCTTTGTTTGTCTCTTGATTTTTTTGGGCGTGCGTCTTTTTAAACAAGAAAATTTAAAATATGCCGCAACTATTGAAGACCAGCGAAAAATACTGGAAGAAAAAAACCACGAGATAACCGACAGTATTAATTACGCTAAAAAAATTCAGGACGCTTTAATTCCCTCCGAAACTGAATTTACTTCACATTTTAAAGAAGCTTTTGTTTTGTTTAAACCCAAAGATATTGTGAGCGGCGATTTTTATTGGATTAGCAAAAAAGAAAATAAAGTTTTTTATGCTACCGCCGATTGCACGGGTCACGGAGTACCCGGTGGGTTTATGACGATGCTTGGAATTTCTTTTTTAGATGAAATTGTAAACGAAAAAAATATTGACGCCCCCAATGAAATTTTAAACCTGCTGCGCGAAAAAATTATCGGCACTCTAAAACAAACCGGCACCGCAGGCGAAAGCAAAGACGGAATGGATATTGCACTTTGTTGTTTGGATACCGATACAAATATTTTACATTATGCTGCGGCTAATAATTCGGTATATGTCTTATCACCATTCGGAGGACTAGCCCCCACTGGAGGGGGTGTCGCGCAGGCGACGGGGGAGGTTGACGGGAAAAAAAACCAATCTACAAATGAATTTGTTTTGAAAGAATACAAACCGGATAAACAACCCTGCGGCTTTCATCACGAACCAAAACCTTTTACCGTACAACATATAAAACTACAAACCGGCGACTGCATCTATACTTTCAGCGATGGTTATGCAGATCAGTTTGGTGGCGACAAGGGAAAAAAATTCAAATACAAAAAACTGGAAGAACTTTTAATAAGCTCGCATAAAGATTTTAAAGCGCAGAAAAAATTACTTGACGAAACTTTTGACGGCTGGAAAGGCGGACTGGAGCAGGTAGACGATATCTTGCTTATAGGAATAAGAATTTAACCGTATCTTTGCGCCCACTATGCGCGATAATAAACTCCCCGCAACCGATTTTAAAATGATTGCCACCACCTTCTTTGGTTTAGAAGAAGTGCTGGCCAACGAACTTTTACGATTAGGCGCAAAAAACATTGAAGCCCACAACCGCGCCGTTAGTTTTTACGGCGACGAAGGCTTTATGTACAAAGCAAACATTTGTTTGCGCACTGCATTACGCGTTTTAAAACCTATTAGTTCGGCAACCGTTTTAAATGATGACGAATTGTACGACGCAGTGCAAAAAATTCAGTGGGATAAATTTTTAGATGTTGACCAAACACTTGCCGTTACAGCAGTTTTAAACACCGAAAACTTCAACCACAACCAATACGTTGCACAAAAGTGTAAAGATGCCATTGTAGATCAGTTCAGAGCCAAATACGATAAGCGCCCCTCGGTAGATAAAGACAATCCGGATTTTAGTTTGTATGTTTTTATTTTTAAAGACGAGATGCAGCTGATGCTTGACAGCAGCGGTGTGCCCTTATACAAACGCGGATACAGGCAAACTGCTGATATAGCTCCCCTAAACGAAGCGCTTGCTGCGGGGATGATACTCTTAAGCGGATGGGATGCGCGTTTATCGGCACTATACGATCCTATGTGCGGGGCAGGAACCATTTTAATTGAAGCCGCGCTTATTGCAGCAAACATTCCGCCCGGTTATTACCGTAAAGATTACAGTTTTATGCACTGGCCCGATTTTAACGAAGAGCTTTTTCATAAAATATTTGAAAGTGCGGTAGAAAAAATTAATAACGTTCCGGTTGATATCATTGGTACCGATATTTCGCCCATCGCCATAAGCAAAGCCAGAGAAAATGCCAAAGCTGCAGAAGTAGACGACATGATTCGTTTTATTGAGGCCGATTTTTTTGAAACTACATTCGGACTTGAAAAAAAATATACCATCATTACCAATCCGCCCTATGGCGAGCGCCTTAACAAAGACGATATTTTTGCCCTGTACAAAAAAACAGGCGACACCTTTAAACACAAATACAAAGGCTCTACTGCATGGATAATCAGCTCCGGCAAAGACGCCATGAAGAACGTTGGGCTTAAAACTTCGCGCAAAATACCCCTTTTTAACGGAGGGCTCGAGTGCCGCTTCTGCAAATACGAGATGTATTAGGCCTAATTGGGTTTAGAAGGTGAAAAACTCTTAAAAACCTTCAACAATAACACTTTTATCTAATTGATGGTATTTACATCAATATTTTTATAAATTTGTAGGCTACACAGACTTAGCATTTTTATATGAAGATTAAACATTTATTACTTGCAGCGGGGTTTACAGCACTAATTCTGTCCTCTTGCGGACCGGACAAAGACAAGCATCTTACAACAGAAGCCAAAGGCGGCGTGTTTTACGGTGGTGTTTTCAGAATGAATGAGCTGGAAGATTTCAAAAATCTTTATCCACTCTCCATCATTGATGTTATATCGCAACGTATAGCTAATCAGGTGTACGAGGGAATGGTAAAACTGTCGCAAGCCGATTTATCGATTGTACCTGCGCTTGCTTACCGTTGGGATGCTAATGCAGATGCTTCTGTATGGACATTTCACTTACGCAAAGGCGTAAAATTTCATGACGATGCTTGTTTTGCAGATGGCAAAGGCCGTGAGATGACTGCTACTGATATTAAATATTGTTTTGATAAATTGTGTGAGGCAAGTCCTAACAACAACGCTTACGATATTACTTTTAAGGATCGTGTAAAAGGTGCCAGCGAATATTTTGAGGTGAGCAAGGGCGGCAAAACCACCGAAGGTGGGGTTGCAGGTATCAAGGCCCTAAACGATTCTACTTTAGAAATTACTTTAACCGATCCTTTTTCTGGTTTCTTAAATATTTTAGCGCACACAGGTTGCTATGTTTATCCAAAAGAAGCTCTAGAAAAATACGGAATTGACATGCGCACAAAATGTGTTGGTACCGGTCCTTTCCAGGTAAAAACCATTAAAGAAGGCGAAACTGTTATTTTAGAAAAAAATCCAAACTACTGGAACATTGATGAGCATGGCAACCGCCTGCCTTATTTAGATGCCATTAAGTTTACGTTTATTAAAGAAAAGAAAGCCGAGATGCTGGAGTTTCAGCGCGGCAATTTGGATATGGTTTACCGTATTCCTATTGAGATGTACAAAGAAATTATGGGAAGCTACGACAATGCAAAAGCGCGCCAAAATGATTTTGAAATTCAAAACGTACCCGCCCTTTCTTGTCAGTACTACGGTATGCTTAGCACAGGAGGGATCTTCAATAAAAAAGAAGTACGTCTTGCGTTTAACTATGCTATCGACCGCAATAAAATTGTAGATTATATTTTACAGGGAGAAGGCGAGCCGGGTATTTATGGTGTTGTACCTCCGGTAGAAGCTTTTAAGAAAGGTGGCTTTGATTTTGCTGCGCTTAAAGGATATAGTCTTGACGTGCCAAAAGCAAAAGAACTAATGAAAAAAGCAGGTTACCCTGATGGTAAAGGCTTTCCTAAAGTAACACTTACCATTAACGCCGCAGGTAACGAGCGTAACGGACAAATTGCGGAAACAATTCAAACCATGCTTAAAGATAATTTAGGTGTGGATGTTAGTATTAACGTAATGCCTTTTGCCGAAGAGATTGATGCTTACCAATCAGGTAAACTTGATTTTTTCCGTACCGGCTGGATTGCCGATTACCCGGATCCTGAAACATTTTTAACTTTATTTTACAGCAAACATATTCCTACCAATGCAAGCGAAAAATCGTTTATAAATGTAGGCAGGTTTACTAATCTTCGTTTCGACTCTTTATTCAGAGCAGCTTTAAAAGAACCCGATTTAGCAAAGCGCATGAACCTGTACATGCAAGCCGATCAGGTTGTAATTGATGAAGCAGCGTTTATGCCGATTTTTTATGATGAGAACGACAGGTTGGTACAAAAAAATGTACGCAACTTCCCGGCAAACGCTATGGAGTATCGCGATTTAACAAGAGTTTACATTGTTCCGAAAGAAAAACCTGTGGAAAAGAAATAATTTATTTCTGCCTAAGCGATTAAAAAATAAAAATCCCCCGTTATAAGCGGGGGATTTTTTTTACAGAAATTTTTTAGAAAATTATTTTACAAAGCGGCGCATTTGCAATACGCCCCAAAAAGCTTCTTTAAAAATACTGGTGCTCATTTTAGATGTGCCCTCAATACGGTCAACAAATGTTATAGGAACCTCAACCACTTTAAAGTCTTTTTTTATTGCACGGTATTTCATTTCAATCTGAAAGGCATAACCCATAAAACGCACTTGGTCTAATTCAATTGTTTGCAGTACTTTTTTATTGTAACATTTAAACCCGGCCGTGGTATCTTTTATATTTATCCATAAAACAATACGCACATACACCGAAGCAAAATAGCTCATTAAAATGCGGCCAATGGGCCAGTTTTTTACTTTGCCACCCTTGCAGTAGCGCGAACCAACGGCTACGTCGGCATCCTGCTTACACGCATTAAGTAATCTTGGCAAGTCATCCGGGTTATGCGAAAAATCGCAGTCCATTTCAAAAATAAAATCGTAATTTTTTTCGAGCGCCCATTTAAACCCGGCAATATATGCTGTGCCCAATCCTTGTTTTCCGCTACGCTCAATAAGATGCAAGGCCATGTACTTTTGTTGCATTACCTTTACAATTTTTGCTGTGCCATCCGGCGAGCCATCGTCAATAATGAGTAAGTCAAACTCCGGCTGCAACGAAAAGACTTTGCGGATCATCTTTTCGATGTTCTCTTTTTCGTTATAGGTTGGTATAATAACTAAATTTTTACTCACGGCTTTCGTTGCGAATATACAATAATTCGTTTGTAGGCAATTTGTTTTTAAAGCCGTTCAAGCTCTGTTTTATTTGTTTTACTAACAATTTATTTACGGTGTAGGGGTATATACGGCTGTTAACGGCATTTATTTTATGCCCCCACTCTTGTTAAGGGATAATTAACATTTATTTGCAATTAATTCCGATAGCGCTCCTTCTTTAAGAGCATACGATGAAACCTTAAACTGCTTAATGCCGCTTGCCTTAACCACAAAATCAATTAATAAATAGGTTAAAACAATCATATCGCGGCGCATGGGTATTAAACCCTGCATGCCCTCTCGCTGAAGCATGGTTGAATGAATTGTTTTATGGCTGATTGCAAAATAATCGTTTAAATCAATTTGATAGCAATGCTTGGCGGGTATTACATGTTCTTTGGTAAAGGTGGCTCCAATCATATCCACCACACTTTCAAAGCCACCCGATGAGCCCACAAGGCAATTTACCTTGTAATTTTTCAGAGCGGCTATAAGTGGTTGTAATACTTCGCCCAAATATTCATTTACGCAGCTAACTGTATTTTCGGTTATAGGGTCTTCCGGGTTAAATTTTTCCAACAAACGGGCCACACCTAATTTAAAACTTTGTTTCCAGAAAAAATTTTTATCGTCGCTAATAATAAATTCGGTGCTGCCGCCGCCAATATCCATAATTAAATGCACTTCTTCCCGGAGGTTTACAGCAAGTCTGTTACCCAAATAAATTAATTCGGCCTCCCTGTTACCATCAATAACTTCCACTTCAATACCCGTAAGTTCTTTTATTTGAGTTGTAAAATTTTTACCGTTAAGAGCCTCGCGTATTGCAGATGTGGCAAAGGCTTTTACTTTTACCGCCCCTTTTTCTTTTATTACACTTGCGTGTTTTACAAAAGCATCAATGCCTCTTTTAAAAGCGGCTTCGGTAATTTTATTTTCGTTAATACTTTTTTCGCCCAGCTTAACTACTTCGCGCCCTGCGTAAACCACGCTAAAATCCTTGCCATGCACATCGGCAATTAGCAGGTTAAAGGTGTTGGTACCCAAATCAACAATGGCGACGCGCATATATTATTTTTTAACCGGTTCGGCAGCAAGTATACTTGCTAATTTACTTTCCAGTTCATACCCTCTTAAATCTCTACCCAATATCACTCCTCTTCCATCAATTAACCAATTAGTGGGAATTGACTGCACTCCGTATTTTGCGCCGGCTTCTGAACTCCAGTATTTTAAATCAGATACGTGATAGGGCCACTCTAATTTATCTTTTGCAATAGCGTTTATCCAACCTGCTTTATTTGCATCTAACGATACACTGTAAATGGTAAAGCCTTTTTCGCCTCCTTTAAATGTTTGAGATTTATATTTTTGGTAAGTCGCCACCACATTCGGATTTTCCATACGGCAAGGCCCGCACCAGCTTGCCCAAAAATCAAGTAACACAATTTTACCATGTAAAGAAGAAAGTGATATAAGCGAATCTTTGGGATTTTTATAACTTAGTTCAGGAGCTTTGTTACCCGAGTTTAGGCCCTCTAAAGCCTCTACAGGAGTATCCCACGATTGCTGATTGTTACTTTGTGTGCCTTTTTTAGACGTTGTGCAGGACAGTGTAAAAAACAGGGCAGTAATTATATAAAATACATGTTTCATCTTCGGTTTTTTAATTCACAAATATACTTTTTAACGTATTAAAAGCTCTTTTATTTCGATATACAATAATTCAAAAATTATTCCGTTTTTAAAAAAAAGAGTATATTTACGAAACGAGTATATAATTTAACCCCTATCCTGTGAAAATACCTTCTACTTCGGCCGCAGAGCTGGCTAAACTTATAGGTGCCAAAATAATTGGCAGTTCCCTAAAAAACATTTCAGGCCTCAACGAAATTCACCGCGTAAACGAAGGCGATATGGTGTTTGTAGATCACCCAAAATATTTTAAAAACGCCTTATCCAGCAAAGCCACTGCCGTTATTATTAACCAGGAGGTTGAATGCCCAGACGGTAAAGTACTTTTATTACACGAACAACCCTTTACAGCCTATAACCAACTTGTAAGGCATTTTCAGCCCTTACAATTCTCAAACGCGAGTATAAGTCCAACTGCCCGTATAGGCGCAAACACCGTTATTATGCCGGGCGTTTTTGTGGGCCACGAAGTTGTTATTGGCGATAATTGCATTATTTATCCCAATACTGTTATTTACGATTATACGCATATTGGCGACAATGTAATAATACACGCAAACACGGTTATTGGCAGCGATGCTTTTTACTTTAAACGCCGTTTAAGTAAGCTCGAAAAACTGGAGTCCTGCGGCGATGTTATTATTCATGATGATGTAGAAATTGGCGCCGGTTGTACAATCGACCGAGGTGTTTCTGCCTCTACTATTATTGGCGAAGGAACCAAAATAGATAACCTGGTTCACATTGGCCACGACAGTACAATTGGCAAGCATTGCACTATAGCCGCCCAGGTAGGTGTTGCGGGCGTTGTTGATATTGGCGATAACGTAATTTTATGGGGTCAGGCGGGTATTGCAAACGATATTACTATCCCTAACAATGTTGAGGTTTATGCGCAAAGCGGCGTAGGTAAAGACCTGGAAAGCGGCAAGGTTTATTTTGGAAGCCCGGCTGCCGAGGCCCGTGAAAAATTCAAGGAATTGGCTTATTTAAAGAAACTACCCTCATTCATTGAGCATATCAAAAACAACACTTAGCCCAAAATTGTAGATATCTTATCGATTTATAGCCATTTATAGGCACTGTTGTCCGATAAAAGATTTTAAAAGAAGCCAAGCATAATGCTTAGGCTTCTTTTGTTTTGTAGTTTTGGTTCGCTAAAACTAACCTACAATGAATAAAAGTAATTATTTTTTTGGACACTCCGTTTTCGGACAGCTG
>JBBQRR010000061.1:0-18260 GCA_038214655.1 Bacteroidia bacterium
AAAAGTAATATCTGTCAAATTAGCCGTACATTTGCCGATATAATTTTCCTCAACTTTTATACTTTTGAATACTGTAAAGCAATACCTCCCCCGCCCGCATTTTTTAAGGGAATACAGCGCGCATCTCCGCTTTGGAGCGAAAAAGTTCCATACTACTTCTTTGTTTAACCATCGCTTTGCAATAGCTTTTGCAGGCATAATAATTAATTTTCAATGAACACTAAACAACAACATACTCCTCTTAACATCCTACTTGCGGATGATGATAAAGATGATCGCTTCTTCTTTGCTAAAGCATTAGAGCAATTATCTATTAAAACGAAACTTACAACAGTTAGCAATGGAGAGAAACTCATGGAATACCTTGCTAAAAATTCAGAAAAACAACCAGATATACTTTTTCTTGATCTTAATATGCCTCGTAAAAATGGCTCTGAATGTCTTACTGAAATAAAATCGAATAAAAAAATCAAAGATTTTCCTATCATCCTTTATTCAACTTCCCTCAATGATGAAATTGCCGACATTCTTTACCGAAATGGAGCGCATTATTATATGCGTAAATGTGACTTATCTGAACTTGAAAAACAACTCCAACATATTCTCGCCATGCTTGTAGAAAACAATTTTAAGCGGCCTTCAAGAAATAAGTTTATTCTCAACTTGCAAAAAGTAAGCTAAAAAAGTATCATCATTTTAAAAAACATACAATTGGTAAAAAAAAATTCTCCCCTTAAAAAAACATCTTCGGTTGTGATTAATGCAACAAAAAAAAAATCTCTTCCAATAGTTGCCATTGGCGCTTCATCGGGAGGACTTGAAGCCGTTTCAGCTTTATTAAGAGAACTTCCCCCTAATTTGGGTATGGCATTTATTTATGTTCAACATCTCAGTCCCGACCACAAAAGTCTCCTAACGTCTATTTTATCAAAGGTAACTATGATGAAAGTGCAGGAGATAGAAGAGATGGAAACCATTCTGCCTAATAATGTATATATAATTCCGAATGATAAGGGTATTGAAGTGACTGACGGGCACATAAAATTACTTCCCCGCTCAAAAGGTGGGAAGCCTATTTCTATTGATGTCCTCTTTTCTTCTCTTGCTGAAACTCATAAAGAAAATGTTATTGGCATAGTTCTTTCGGGAAATGGTAGTGATGGTACTGAAGGATTAAAAGCAATTAAAGAGGCCGGAGGAATTACATTTGCACAAGACAATTCCGCACAAGTGAGTAGTATGCCCAAAACATCAATCGCTTCAGGGGCAGTTGATTTTGTTTTATCGCCTAAAGAAGTAGCCCGGAAGTTAACCCTCTTGTACAAAGGAGGATTTCTAAGCAGAATAATTAAAAGAAAATTGGAAGAAAATCTTTTTGATGCCAATGATCCCGATCTGAAAGTTGTTTTAGAAATATTGTATAAAGAAATTAAGGTTGATTTTAGTAAGTACAAAACGACTACTATACAGAGACGCATTACGCATCGAATGCTTCAATGTGGAACAAAAACAATAAAAGAATATTCTAAGATATTGCTTAAAAACAAGAACGAATTAAATATGCTTTATAAGGATTTGCTTATTAATGTAACGAGCTTTTTCAGGGATGCGGAAACCTTCCGATATTTAAAAACTTCTTGCTTACCAAAACTTCTTAAAGGAAAAAAACCTGACGAAACATTACGAGTATGGATACCTGCTTGTTCAACAGGAGAGGAGGCATACTCCATTGCTATGTTAATAACAGAGTTACAGGAAAGTAAAAACAGTAAAATTCCCATTCAGATATTTGCAACTGATCTTAGCGATCAAGCCATTTATGATGCGCGTATTGGTGAATATTCTGCGGAAAATATAAAACCTATTGGTGAAAAACGGATAAAGCGTTTTTTTACCAAAGCTGGAGATAATTATAGAGTTATTAAAAGTATTCGTGAAATGTGCTTGTTTGCACCCCACAATATTTTAAGAGATCCTCCTTTTTCGCACATAGATTTTATTAGTTGTCGCAACCTTCTTATCTATTTTGACCCGGCTGCACAGAAAAAAGCTCTTGCAGTAGCTAACTTTGCATTAAATAACGGGGGATATTTAATGCTTGGTAAATCAGAAACGACAGGGACGGCATCCCAATTCTTCAACACAATAAGCAATAAGTATAAAATCTATTCCCGAAAACCCAATACTGGCATTCGCAAAGTGCCTGAACTAATGCCTCATCATAAAGGGACGACCATTTTTGAAATTGCAAAACCTACCACAAAAAATAATAAAAATTTTAGTTCTACGGAACTCGATAGTACAATAGATTCAACTCTCCTTTCTTATTATATGCCTGCTTGCGCAATTATTAATAAGGATATGGAAATTATCAAATTCAGAGGCTTAACTTCTTTGTTTTTATCTCATACATCTGGAAATGCGACCTTAAACATTTTAAAAATGGCACGCCCGGAATTTGCTTTTGAACTTCGCAATGCCATTCACAAGGTAATTAAAACAAAAAAAGCGGTACTAAAGTCTGGTCTTGAATTAAATTCCGAAAAAAAAGGAGCTGCACGGAGAATAGTGTCTTTTGAAGTCCGACCCATAACTTCAGAAATAGACGAACCTTTGTTCGTTATTGTTTTCACATTTCAGGAGCAGGTTGAAAAATACACAGAAAGTAATAAAAGTACAAAAAATAAGCCCACACTAAAAGACCTTAGAACTAAAAGACAAATAGAAGAGTTGCACAAAGCAAGTGCGGAAATGGTTACGATCATTGAGTCGCAGGAGAAGTCTTTAGAGGAATTACAAGCGGCAAATGAGGAAATTGTTTCGGCAAGTGAAGAATATCAGACCTTAAATGAAGAACTTGAAACATCAAAGGAGGAAATTGAGGCAACTAATGAAGAGCTTCAGACTACTAATCAGGAATTACAAGTACGTAATGAACAATTAGCTGAATCCTACAATTTTGCCGAAGCCATTGCCGAAACTATGCACGAGCCAATGCTCATTCTTGACAAACACTTCCGCATAAAATCAGCCAACAAAGCATTCTTTAAAAAGTTTCACGTTATTCAAACAGGTACAGAAGGGTTATTGTTATACGAGTTAGGTAATCATCAATGGGATATTCCACGTCTGCGTGAACTTTTAGAAACTATTATTCCTAAAAATACTTATTTCGATGCTTATGAAATCACTCACACATTTCCAGATATAGGAAAAAAAACAATGCTGCTTAACGCAAGGCGAATTGTACAAAAGACGTTAAATGAACAATTAATATTACTCACCTTTACTGATGTCACAGAGGCTACAAAAAAAATAAAGGCGGAAAAGAAAGGATTGGAAAATATCATTGATGATAGAACAATTGCCTTAGAGAAAAGTTATAAGTCTCTTGAAGAAAAGAATGGTTTTTTAGAAAAAGTGAATCAAGAGTTGGAGACGTTTAATTACATATCGAGCCACGATTTGCAAGAACCATTACGTAAAATTAAAAATTTCGCAACCTGTTTGCTCGAAGAAGAACATAAACAATTATCTCGCTCCGGTAAAGATTATTTAAAAAGAATGCACGACACCGTTAATCGGATGCAAATGCTTATTGATGATTTACTTAAATACGCACGTGTTAAAAAAGGAGCACCTAGTTTTGAAAAATCAGACATCAATAAAATTACGAAAGAGGTTATAGCCGATTTCCATGAAGCTCTAAAAGAGAAAAAGGGAGTAATAACTGCCAACGGACTTTGTGAAGCGAAGATTATTGGCTTTCAGTTTCGTCAGCTTATACATAATCTTATTAGTAATTCGCTCAAATTTGCTCATCCTAAAAGGTTTCCTCGTATTACAATAAAATGTGAAATTACACCGGGTAAATTATTAAAATTTGAAACGGGTTTACCTAAAGCTAACTATTGTCATATAACCTTTATTGACAACGGAATTGGTTTTGATCCTCAATACAAAGACCGAATTTTTGAAGTCTTCCAAAGGCTTCACGAGTATGATGAATACAAAGGCACAGGAATCGGACTTGCTATCTGCAAACGAATAGTTGAAAACCACAACGGTTTAATAACAGCAACTGGCAAGTTAGATAAGGGCGCACAGTTTGATATTTATATTCCTACATCTTAAAAAAATATGGAGGTATAATCTTTAAGCACTTTTATCAAATTCGATTTTGTCTCCTGTTTCTATTTTATCAGCAGGTTTATCTAATGGCAGTGTAAAATAAAAGGTAGAGCCTTCACCTTCTATGCTTTCGACCCAGTCGGGAAGACGTTGCTAAAAAATTAGGAGTAAATCTTTCTGCTTACGGAAAAATTGAACGAGGAGAAAGTAAATTGACATTAGAAAGGCTTTACGAGCTTGCAACAATATTTCGTATGCAACCCGAAGAAATACTGATCTACAACAAATCAAAAAAAGGAAATGTAACGTATGTGCCAATTGAAGCCCAAGCCGGATTTTTAACCGGACATTCTCAAGAGTATTTAGAATGCAAAACGTATCATCTTCCGTTTATTGAAGGGAAAGACCTCTATATGATTGATGCTATTGGGGACAGCATGTATCCAACAATTTCACCGGGAGACCATATTGTTATAGAACACATAGAAGACCCAAAAACTTTACAATATGGAAGGGCATACGTTTTAGTAGCGAAAGAGGGTTGTGTAATTAAAAGGATTCATAGCCACGAAAGTCCGAAAAAATTTATGCTGAAATCAGATAATCTAACTTACGAACCTTATGAGATAAGTAAGGACGATATTATTTCCATTTGGCTTGTAAAAAATTATTTATTGAGAACAAATCTTGCTCCTAAAAATCCGATTATGTTTGCTGAAAATATCAGTCCGCAGCAGCAAAAAAAAACCTCTAAATAGGTTCAAATATACAGGGGCGGAAAATTATCTTTTTGAATGGATTGAAATAAGAATTTGAAAGGTTATCTTTGTATCTGAAAAAACGTTTTTTTTCATTGTTATTAATGGCTTCGTAGTTCAACGGATAGAACATTGGTTTCCTAAACCGAGGATAGAAGTTCGATTCTTCTCGAAGCCACAACGATATTTTTGAAGACAATTTCAAAACGGATTTGGGGTTTAGTCTCACAAATATCTCACAAATGAAAATCAGCGAAAAATTTATTTCATTGATTTTCAATGTGTTAAATGGTCTTGGGAAACAAAAATTTGGAGTTTCCTAAACTTTTGATGCAGGTTCGATTCCTGCCGAAATCACACTCAATTTCTTTTGATATGCAGGCCGTCAGGCTCGCTCGCGGTGAAGAGCCTCGCCTCTTCATGCGCTTCCTGCCGAGACCCCAACAGTAAGATTTTACCACCTACTATTGAATTCATATCTCAATTATTCAGGGTTTTTATTTTATTCAGAAAAAATGAACGCCGAATTATTTATTTATTTCTACCGGCACTAAAAAAGATACCCTGCAGAAATACAATAGTAATTACTAAAAGCATTAGCATTATTGATTTTTCCGAGTGATGTAAGGCTTCGGTTTGAACGAAAATCTAAAAAGAAAATTCGGTTCTGTTTATCAGCAGCTCCGATTCCAAATCCGTAAATCATGGAGTAAGTGATATTATTTGCATCGAATATATCTTTACCCATGTAACCATTTTGGTTATTATAATCTGAATCATCATATTGTTTTGTTTGACTCGCTAAAAGTTTAAAGTTCATTCCGGGCCCGGTGTAGCCTTTAATAAAAAAATTATTAATCCAAAAGGTAAGCTGTCCGGTTAAAGGAACTTCGGCATAGAGCAAATCAAACCGTTCCTTATATCTGTAATTAACCTCAGCACCAAAAACATTAGTTTTTGTGTCTTGCCCCTGATTCTTTGCGCCCAATGAGCTTAATAACAAACCAACGTTAATTCCTAGATATTTGTTGAATTGATAATTTGATGCGATTCCTCCAATGATTGCAAGTTTTGGAACTGCATTAGGTAAGCCATCGCAATTAATAGTACTCTCGCCAAGACCAAATCTACCTCCAAGGTGAAATCCTTCAATATCATTGCTTTTAATTTGCTCTTTTTGCTCCTGGGCATAACTTGAATTTATATTCGTCAAAATCATTATAAGGAGGGCCACGCTCGCTATGTTAATTTTAGTTTTCATGATCGTTTATTTTAAAATTTGTTGAACAATTAATTATAAAACCGTAGCATATTAAAAAAAATTATGCCACTTGTTTGAGTAAAATAATTAAGAATAAATTCTAATTTACTTTTCCAAGTTTTTCACATATGATGGTTTCCGAAATATCCTGGCACCTGAATAGCAATTTGTAATCCTTTTTAAAAAAATCATAGGCGCCCTCGAGTATCGAAACAACTGCGGTTTGCAAATTCTGTAACTGAGACATTACAACCACTTTGCAGCCGGAAGATTTTGCTTTAACAAATTGAATTACATCGGGTGCCCTATAGCCATCGCTTAAAAAATAATCGGTAAAGAGTAATGTTGTTTCGTTGTCAAAATTACTAGCCCAGTCTTTATAGGATGTATAAGATTGTACATCACAAGTAAACCCCTGAACTAATCCTGCTTGCTGCAGGCAGTTTTTTAAGTGATGAGTTAATAATTTATTATAAAAATCGTCGTCCTCTAAAATCGCGATCTTAAAATATGGTGCAGTTTTCATGATTTTTGTTTTAAGGTTTTTCTTACTATTCTTTAACTATTGGATATTTTCCACGGTTACATCTACATTTACTTTTAAGAAATTGGCCGGGACATCGGTCATTTTAATTGTCATACGCCAATCCGGATTTTCTTTTATTAATTATTATTTTATGTGGTAATTAGAAAGTGAACTTAAGTCCAATGCCCGGATCAAGCGTAAAATAACTGTAACCAAAGTTGCCGGTTTCTATGTATGGTTTTATGTCGGCACTTATTGCAAAGGGTATAGGTTTAAATTTGTATTCTAGTCCTAAAACACCATCAATTCCTACCGCAAATGCGTTAGCATTGTACGCATACACATACGCATGATCCCTATACAAGTAGTACGCTTTGTACCGCGGGCTCCCTGCGTTAATGTGGGCCCCCGCACCAAAGTACCAGTTTAAACCGGGCGCCGTTGTAGGCATATATTTTTCGTATAAGCCGGTTACGCCAATTGTATATGGCCAAAAGCTCACTATTCCTTCAAAGGCATGACCACCGTTAAACATATGCTTAAATGTTAATCCGGATGTTTCTCCCGCCCTTACGCCTATTGCGTTATTATAATCAAATGAATTAACACTGGGCGTTAATGTTTTTTCCTGAGCCTTAAGATTTATATTAAACAATACTGCCAGTGTAAAAACTGCTGCTAGAATTTTGTTTCTTGTTTTCATAATATTAGTCTTTAAGGTTTCTTGACCCCGTAATTCAATCTAAGAGCCAATTATTTAAGTATTTGATAATTAAATTTTTAATAAATTATCGATTTAAAAAAATTAGTTATTTTAATAAAAAATCTCTCAAAATGAGAATAAAAAAAGCCGCTTTAGGGGCGGCTTAAATTTAATTGATTGAAAAAAGTTTATGTATTGCTCTCTTCTTTTAACATTCTATATATAGTAGAAAGCCCGATATCCAGCTTTTCTGCAACCAACTTCATATTATCATCATACTTTTTAAGATAGCTTTTTATAATCTTCAATTCATATTCTCTCAAAGTCATTTCTTCAGACATTGCCTCGGTTAAAGTATCAGAAGAAGAAAGATTAATATTTTCCGCTTGAATTAAATCCGTATTGCTCATAACCACAGCGAGCTCTACAGTAGATTTTAATTCCCTAACATTTCCCGGAAAATGATACGCTAACAATTTTTTTTGCGCTGCATCACTTAAAGATTTTCCAGACATTTTGTTTTCTTTACAAAACTGGTCTATGAAATATTTCGCAAGAACTAAAATATCTTTACCCCTTTCTCTTAAAGGAGGTAATTCTATAATAAGCCCGTATAGTCTAAAATACAAGTCTTCGCGAAAGCGCCCACTTTTAACTTCTTCTTTTAAATTTCTATGCGTAGCAACAATTATTCTGCAATCAACTTTAACGGGCGCATTAGATCCTACGCGAACAATTTCTTTTTCTTGAAGCGCCCTTAATAGTTTTGCCTGAAAAGATAATTCCATTTCGCCAATTTCATCCAGGAAGAGTGTACCACCTTGGGCTTCTTCAAATTTTCCAATTCGCCTACTCTGTGCCCCGGTAAAGGCGCCTTTTTCATGGCCAAATAATTCACTTTCTACTAATTCGCTGGGTATGGCTGCAACGTTAACTGCTACAAATGGCTTGCTCTTTTTATCTGAATTGTAATGAATAGCCTTAGCAACAACCTCTTTTCCTGTACCGGTTTCACCTGTAATTGTAACTGTAATATTGATGCCCAAGGCCTTTTCAATTAAAGCGTTAACATTGCCCATTACTTCACTTGATCCTATAATTGTGTTTGAAAAATCATGCTTTTTTTGGAGTTCTTTTTCAAGCACATTAATTCTGGATTTTAATGCGCCATTTTTTTGTATATGATTTATAACCGCCAGCAATCTATCTCTGATGTTTTTTTCCTTTACCAGATAATCATAGGCTCCATTTTTAAGCAAATTAACGGCGGTTTCAATGTTTTCTTGTTCAGAAATTACAATTACTTCGCTATCCGGAGACATAGCTTTTATTTTTTCCAAAACGGCCTCTCCATTCGAGTCCGGCAATCTATAATCAATAGTTATTACGTCCGGCTTTTCCTTAATGCACTTAAAAAACTCATTTGCCGAAAAAAAACTTTTCACCTCGTAATCCGGATTCAATGATACAGAATGTACTAACAGTTTATTATACCATTCATCGTCTTCCAAAATAAAAACTTTAAACACTTTACTCATTTTGCTTCGCCTTTTTACAAATATACTTTCAATTTGGCATTAATTAATGAGATTTGCTCTTTGAATTCCTGTAGATTTTTACTAAACCTCTCTTTCTCAAAGTTATGTTGATCTCTTAAACTCTCAAAATACTTTAAACAATCATATAATGTATTTGCTTCAAAATGCTTGCACGATGGAATTATTTTATGTGCTATTTCGCTGATTTCAGAATAATTGCCCTTTGCTGACAATTCTCCAATTTGGATCAAACTTTCATTGATTGAATTGTAAAATATTTGAATCATTTCCTTTCTGAAATTTTCATCAGTATAGGAATTTAGATTTTCCAGACTGATGATAGAGTCTTTTTGATCTGCTTTAGCATCCGTATTTAAAATATTCGAAAAACTATTTATTTCTTTATCTCCCGTTGCCAAGATATGAGTCATTTTCTCAATCAGCTCGCTTTCCGTAAAAGGCTTAAACACAATGTCGGTCATACCTGCGTTCATACAAGCTGCTATTTTCTCTTCACTTACAACTGCGGTAGAAGCAAGTATAGGCACTTTTTTGTCAAACTTTCTTATTTCTATAGTTGCCTCTATCCCATTCTTAACCGGCATTCTTACATCCATAATTATTAGATCTATCTCGCCGTTCTTTGCAATACTTATCGCTTCGTCTCCATTTTCAGCTTCAACTATTTTAACTTTTTGCTTTGTTAATATTGCCTTTAGAAGTAAACGATTAAACTCTTCATCATCTGCAATTAGTATCCTTAGCCCACCTAGATCCTTCAAAATGCCTGTCTTTTCCGTCTTCGTTTCTTCAATCACAGATGCGTTTTCAGGAATTTCTACTACAATGGTCAAGCTAACTTCCGTTCCCACTTTAATTTTACTTCTTATTTCAATTGACCCCGACATCTGTTCAACCAATTGTTTTGCAATTACTAATCCTAATCCAGTTCCCCCATATTTTCTATGTATCTTATTATCTCCTTGTTCAAATTCATTAAACAACTTAGGCAATGTATCAGCTTCAATGCCTCTTCCGGTATCAGTAACCTTTATCTCTATTAATCTGTGCTCCTTTGTATGAAGATAATTCAAGCCAACACTAACCTCTCCTTTATTGGTAAACTTCATAGCGTTTCCAATAATATTAAACATTACTTGTTTTATTTTATGCAAGTCTCCTCTTACATACATTGGAACAGATGGGTCAATTTTAATTAAGAAATTAATTCCTTTGGTTTTTGCCTGACTCTTAAATAATTCTTCAATATCCTGAAACTCCTTTTTTATACTAAAGTTTGTCATTTCAAGTTCTGTTTTACCCGCTTGCAGTTTGGCATAGGTTAAAATATTATTTACAAGCTTCGTTAAATAATTAGCCGAATTCTTGACGATGCTTAACTGATGTTCCTGCTGCGGGCTTAAATTACTTGCTAAAATTTGCTCTGTAAATCCGCTTATTGCATTTAGCGGCGTTTTAATTTCATGGCTCATATTTGCAAGAAAGGTTTCTTTTGCTTTGGCCAATTCTTCAGCGCGCTGCTTAGATTCCAGCAACGCCAATTCAAATTGATTTTTCTTTTTAACATATGTCCGCATTAAATAAATTAATAAAAAAAGAAAGAAAGAGATAATGATAGAGAACAGGATGGAATACATTTTAACTGTTTCCACTTCTTCATTTATCCTGTTTTTCTCCCGAAAAATTTCTGCACTTTCTATTTTTTTTATTTCATTATTAAAATCTATTATTTGATTTGTGATTTTAGACGCATCTTGAGTTAATTTATATTCACTCTGTTTATACTCTGAAAGTTGTTCTATCTGTGAAGATTTAACTTTAAATACCGTGTTTTTTAATTGCGCCTTATAATTATTGTCATTCTTTTTAGGAAAAGGGCCGGGCGTAACCTTCGCGGTATCTTTTGCTTCCTTTTTTTTCGAGAACAATCTTTTCAAAAAACTTTTGTGCCTTTTAATTGTATCTTGGCTTTCGCTTTTCAGAACGCTTTTTTCTTCGTTTTTATTTGCCAGATAGGTTTCATCTATTTTTTGTGAAATTAAATTTAATTCATTGGTAACATTTACCGGATCGCCTATATAAGATTGTAGCTTTATTAAAACAAGTCTCCTGCGGCTCAGCAATATAATACTATCAACGATTTGATTTTCTTTATAATTAGCATAGGTTAATTGCTTTAGGGTAATGTAGTAATTTGTAAGAATCGGCGCTGATTTGTAAAATGCGCGTATGTAAGATAAATCTTGAGTAAGCCTGTAAGAATTGGCGTTATTTTCGGCAGCATGAAGCTCATTTAATAGCTGCTCAGTTACGAGGGAGGCGGGTATGCCGGTTTTTACTGAAGTAGAAACCTTTTCGGAAATACCTGATAAATTTTTATAGAAGAAAACACCAGTTACTACAACAATAAATATAATTGCTAGCGTAAATACAATTGCTCTATATTCCGAATTTAGAACTCTTTCTTTCATGCACGTTAGATAGAATAAATTTTTATATTTTAAATATAATCGTTTGTTACCGCACTTATTTCAAGGAAATGACTACGTAAAATTAATAAATTGTTATATATCTTTCTTCATTATTTATAATTTCCCGCAAAATCTATTCCAAACAAAGGCTTGTAAATTTTATTTTTATAAAGTAAACAGCACAGCTTAATTCACTACTACCATTTTCTGTAATCCAACCTGAATGCCCAAAATTCTCGTTTTGACAATTTCAATCTCATTATTACCATATCTTTAGTTTTGCTATAATAAAAAGCATTGGCTTGCAATAGTTTAAAGGAAATAAGTAAATGGCTTAATACTTGAATTCAATATTCTCAAAGACTCAACAAATTTAAAACTCGTTTTATGCTATTATTTAAACTAAAGGATTACAGCCGCAATTTTTTCAGGGGAATTTACATACTACGCACCGTGTTTATCTATTATGCAATTAATAGAATGGCCAAAAGCAAATTTGGACATTATTTTGTGCCAGCTGCATATAAACGTAATTCAATCATCCTTTCGTCGCAAGAGCGATTAAGAATTATGATTGAAAAACTTGGACCAACCTTTGTGAAATTTGGACAAATTTTAGCCGACAGGTCGGATCTTGTAAGTGAAGCAATGAGAGATGAGCTAAGAAAGCTTCATTCAAATGTAAGCCCTATAAGCAATGAAATTGCATTTGAAATTATTGAAACGGAATTAGGGGGTCCTATAACTAATTATTTTTCATATGTCGACCCAGTATGCATTGGCTCTGCGTCTATTGGACAGGTTTATAAAGCGATTCTAAAAACCGGAGAATTAGTTGTTATAAAAATACAGCGTCCTGATATTTCCGAGAAAATAAAAGTGGATATACGATTGCTTCATTACATAGCTTTTAAATTGGGCAATGAGTTGCAAACGCTTAAAAGTGTAGATCTGCCACAGATGGTAAATGAATTTGGTGAGGCTTTAACGCAGGAGTTAAACTATTTTAATGAAGCTGCAAACACCGTCCGATTCGCTGAGCTCTTTAAAAATTCAGATCTATGCTATATACCAAAGGTGTTTAGCCAATATACTACCGAAAAATTAATCGTTTTAGAATTTATTGATGGAGTTATTGTCAAAAACCGCGAGCAACTAATTTCGAATAATCTAAATCCGGAAATAGTTGCTGAAAAGGGCTTAAAAACTTTTACAAAGATGATACTCGAGCACGGTTTTTTCCACAGACCCACACGCTGGTAATATATTCGTGTTAAAAAATAATTCTATTGCCTTGATTGATTTTGGAATGGTTGGTGTAATGAAACCCCGCCAAATTAAAGATCTTATTTCGCTTATGATGGGTTTAGCTAAAAAGGACGCTAGAAAAGTGGCAGAAACGTTGGTAAATATGTCGGGGATTACCCTATTTAAGGAAATGGAAGACCTTGAATTTTCTATTCAACACGTAATGGATAAATACACCTGCATAGATTGCACCGATGTTAAAATATCAGCGGTTACTAACGAATGTCTTCAATTACTGGTTAAGTTCAAAATTACTGTGCCTTCAAATATTTTTCTTTTAACTAAAACATTGGCCACTATTGAAAAACTTGGATATGAGTTAAACCCTGAGATGCCACTGGTTGATTACATAAAACCTTACGCTAAAGAAATAATGCTAAAAAACTTCGCGCTAAAAAAACTGGCTAGCGAGGGGTTATTTTTGCTTAAAGATTATATTAAAGTAATCCAAACTCTTCCGGGCGACGTAAATGAAATACTTACTAATGTAAAGAATGGCAAACTTATTCATGACATTCAGATTGGCGATCAGGATAAACTTTTTAAGGCGCTCAAAAACGGCGGTAAGCTTGTATCAACTTCTTTCCTAACCGGCTTTATGTTAGTGGGCTCTTCAATTCTTATTGCCTGTAACAAAGAATCTGCTTTGGTAGATGCTTTATTTATCGTTTCATCTCTTAATGCATTTAGGTTACTTATTAAGTCCAGAAGTTTTAAAGACACTAAATCTTATTCGTAATTATTGAAATTTACAGCTTTCCAACAAAATCAAGCGAAGCTGATAAAATTCTTTCAAAAAATGCAGGGATAACTTTATGTAAGGAGACAATGTTGGAAGTGTTTTTGCAACCACAATTT
This sequence comes from Bacteroidia bacterium, assembly GCA_038214655.1. GTDB lineage: Bacteria > Bacteroidota > Bacteroidia > B-17B0 > Aurantibacillaceae > PALSA-968. The sequence goes on from JBBQRR010000061.1 coordinate 13,576, forward strand.
ATCTATAGAAAATGATTTATAAAAACAAAATATCAGAGTCGGTTCTCAAGCAAAGAATAGTAAAAAGAATTCTATACTATTCACTTATTTATCAAAAAAGAGATCTGGAAGACTTAACCCTTGAGGAATTACGAAGAATTCTAAAAAGCTCATTACTTCATTTAACTATTTTAAGCCAATTTAAATGGAGGCATAAAAGTATTAGCGCGCAGCACTGAGCACCTAACGTTAATTATCTTGAACATAGTTCGGTTTGGAAATTCCTGCGCGCATACACCTTACTCTTAACGCGCCTACCCCCTTAAGCAAAAAAAATAATTGACTTATTTAAGACTTTTAAAATACGCGCAACTTTTATTTACCACGCACTCCGTACAATGCGGATTAGTGGGCCTGCAAGTTTCTCTCCCCAAAAAAGAAATGGCCATGCCTATTTGTCCCCAATCTTTTTGCGGAATAATTTCCATCATTTGTTTTTCAACCTTTTTAGGATCGGTACCGGTTGCAATTCCTAAACGGGGCGCAACGCGTAATACGTGTAAATCAACAATAATACCTTCGGCTTTTACACCGCCCTCGCGCATTATTACGTTGGCAGATTTGCGGCCAATGCCGGGTAATTCTGTCAGCGCTTCCATAGTAAGCGGAATATTTTTATCGTCTTTAATTTTTTTAGCCAATTCAAGAAGCCATTTTGTTTTATTGCCAAAGTTGCGCACCTTGCCAATAAAACGATACAAGGTTTCGGCATCAGCTCTTGCCAAACTTTTCATATCCGGAAAAGCTTTAAAAAAAGGTGGTGCCACTTCATTAATATGTTTATCCGAATCCTGGGCCGATAAAATTACCGCCACCAGTAACTGATATATATTTTTATAATCAAGCGGATGCTTTTTGTTTTTGTATTTGGCTAATAAGGGCTTCATAGCCGCGGGCCAGTCGGTTTTACTCATAAATAAATTTAGTTTGAGATTAAAACTTTTTTGCAAACCTGTTTTGCATGGGTGCTGTATTGCGCAAAATAAATTCCCGGTATTAAATTTCTGGTCTCTGTTTTTAAAGTTTGGGCATTTGTTGTTTCAGAAAAAACCAATTGCCCTTGCGCGTTATACAATTTAATAGTGCCGGGTTCATCTTGCATACCGGGAAAAGAAAAAGTTAGAAAATTTTGTTCCTGACTTACAAAAAAACCTTTAGTTGATGCTGTTTGTGATTCTATAATACCCGTTGTGTTTGAAAAATAAACGGTCATGCTGATATAATCTACATAAACGTTTTGCGAGGCCACAGACAAAGCATTAAATATTTTTAAATTCACTCCCATACTCGAAGAATTTATTGCGGTCGGGGTCCAAAATGCGCTGGTGATTCCCCACAAATCAGTAGGGCTGCCATAGGTAACTGTAGTGTAAGAAGTATCCCAGTAGGCGGATGACTTTTTTACAGTTCCGGCAGGTGCGCCGCTTTGCATTAATTGCACAACCGAATCTTTTATAGCCGTGCTATCGGTAGCTTTACGAGTAATATTTACTTCTATGCCAACCATGGTTGCCGTTACAGGAATAGAAAAACCAAACTGATCGGCGGTAAGATATCGGGAGGTGAAGCAAGTTGACTGAAAACAAAAACCATGCTGCATCAAACTTATATCAGCCGGATTACCATCTAAGACAGTAACATTTAATTCATTGTTCCAGGTAGAGCCTGCGCAAGCCAAACAGCCGCTTGACGGAGATGTTGCGGCATTGCCTGCGGGTTGCGTTACGGGAGATTGCGCCGATACAAAAACCGAAAAGTGCATTGCAATTACAAGTAAAAATTTTTTCATGTTTTATTTTTGGTAAAACAAATTTAATCCTTTTTAGGATATGGCCTCAAGAAGCTGTCATTTTCTTTACATTTGCAGAATGAAAAAATTACTGGCAGGTATTTCGTTTTTTTTGATTTTACTTTCTGCCTCCCGATACTTTATTAATACCAATCAAGTTGTAAGCACAAATATTTACCAGGAAGATTGTCCGCCCGAAGGAAGCGCACAAACCAGCCACCTTATTGCCCTTAACAAATTAAAAAACCGCAGCCAAATTCCCTCTCAAACGGATTTTGACCAATCTATAACTTTAAAAAAGTTATTAGAGGTCGGCGACGATACAAAAAGATGGAACCATTTAAAAGCCGCAAAAATTACCGGATACGTGTACGATGTAAAACCGGGCGGCGTAGAAACCTGTAATTGCAAAACGAAAGTATTAGATGAACGCGATACGCACATTGAGTTATTGGCTGACCCGATGAACGACAAAAAAATGTTGCGGATGATTGTAGAAGTAACGCCGCACATGCGCAAGCTGATGGAAAAAAGCGGAGAAGGCTGGAGTACAAAAACCTTGCGTGATAAACTTTTAGGAAGATGGGTAAGTTTTAGCGGTTGGTTATTATTTGACGAAGAACACGCTAATCAGGCAGAAAACACAAACCCGGGCCGCGAGAGAAACTGGCGCGCCACAGCTTGGGAAATTCATCCTGTAACTAAAATTGAGATAACGGCTAAACCTAAAGAGTAAATTTTACTCTACCGCCAAGCGTTTATTTATTTTAACCGAAGCATTTATAAACTCGGCCACATAAATTCCTTTTAGCAAGGCGCTTACATTAATTTCTAATTCGTCTTTTCCGGCAGGCAATACGGTTTGCATAACTTCGCTGCCCAACAAATTATACAATTTTATTGTTGTGCTTTGTGCAGATGGAAAATTTAACCTCAACGTAACTTTATCGGTGGCGGGGTTAGGATATAATTTTACTCCCGATGATTTGAAAGTAGAAACGGTTGCCATTTTATTATTGGTAATGTTTGATTTTGATTTTACGATAGATGTTTGCACTTCGTTATTGCCGTAGCGCGCCGTAGGCGTGCAGGTGATGCCCCATTTGGTTATTAAGCGCCATTGCCCGTTAGGAAAAGATAATACAGCCGGATCGGTTGTAGTATTGGTAGTGCCCGATACCGAATCAATAACATGCCATCCGTTAGTGCTGTTATCATCGCGCAGCAACCAATATTGGTTTACCATACCGCCACCGGTTCCTTGCACATCATACGAATTCCAATTATAATTTGCAATTGTTTGAGCGCAATAAATAGTAGCGTGGTATAAACCCATTTGGCCGTAACCATTTCCGGGGGTCCAAAGTTGCAATTTATATCTATGCGGCTGAATATTTGGATTGCCCGCAGTATCCATATCTAAAAACATGCTGAATGCCGATTGGTGATTAGCCATCACTCTATCGTAGGCGCCCGTATAAACATTTTCGCGATAGAGCACAATGCTATCGTTAATTCCAAATTGTGTTTTGTCGTAATAAACGATATTGTGTTTAGACGAATCGTCCACAGTTACCATACAAATTCCCGGTATAACCTGCGCCTTTAAAACAAAAGAAACGCCTAAAGTTGCAATAAATAAAAAGTAGATTTTTTTCATAGTGTTGTTTTTGATAAGTAAATATAAAAATATTTTCTCACAACAGCAACTAAGCGCTATTTTTGCCGCCATACAGACCTATAATTACGTGTTTTAACCTAGAAAATTGAATGATATTAATAAACGGAAAAGAAGTATCCGAAAAAATTCAGCTGGAAATTGCCACTGAGGTTGAACAATTTATCAAAGCAGGTGGCAAAAAGCCCCATTTGGCGGCCGTTTTAGTGGGCAACGACCCTGCCAGCCAAACCTATGTAAACTCTAAAATAAAAATCTGCGAAAAGGTGGGCTTTACCTCCAGCTTGGTGCGTTTTAATGAAAACGTAAGTGAAAAAGAACTGTTGCAAAAAATTGAAGAATTAAATAACGACGCAAATTTAGACGGTTACATTGTTCAGCTTCCTTTGCCTAAACATATATCCGAGCAAAAAGTTATTGAGGCTATAAAACCAAGTAAAGATGTAGATGGTTTTCATCCTATAAACGTAGGGCGCCTGGTTTTAAATTTACCTACTTATATAAGTGCCACGCCATATGGCATTGTGCAATTGTTGGAGCATTATAAAATAGAAACACAGGGAAAACATTGTGTAGTTATTGGTCGCAGCAATATTGTGGGTACGCCCATGAGTATTTTAATGGCAAAAAATTCTCCCAACGCCAATTGCACCGTTACGCTTTGTCATAGCAAAACAAAAAATTTAAAAGAGCATACTTTACAAGCCGATATTATTATTGCAGCTATTGGCCGTCCAAATTTTGTGACTGCCGAAATGGTAAAACAAGGCGTGGTGGTTATTGATGTAGGCATTAATAGAGTACCAAGTACAGAAACCAAAAGTGGTTTTAAATTAGTGGGCGATGTAAAGTTTGATGAAGTGGCTCCTAAATGCTCGTACATAACTCCCGTACCCGGCGGCGTGGGACCAATGACTATTGCCTCTCTGTTGAAAAACACGCTTTTAGCTGCTAAAAAAGAAATTTACAAGTAAAATTTTGTATTTGCGTTAGGATACAAAAGGCCCGCAGGGGTTCTTTTTGCCGGGTTATTATTACAGGGTAGTTCTATAAATTGATTTTAGCAAATGTATTCTATTTTCGTTTCAAATTAAAATTTTTTTTCGGAATTTTTTTCTATACTCCCATTTTTATTTTTTTCTATCCTATTTTTTACAGCGCAATTTGTTCATTTCTTCA
>JBBQRR010000062.1:0-18014 GCA_038214655.1 Bacteroidia bacterium
TGGAAATTTCGGAATCATAGCCCCCTCTTTTTCGTTTTACTAAGCCCCCGGTGTTTTTAAACAAATTCTCAATGAGAAAGGAAAATTTTAAAGGGGTATTCTTCTAACGGTCGAAAGGGGTCTCTTTGGGCGGAAATTCCACCCTATCCGATAAAGCAGGCAACTCAACCCACTTTATAGAATTTATGCTGGGATTACTTAACGAGGCGCTGGAACTCTTACTGTCGGGGCAAAACACAAGTCTTAGCGCCACCGACCGCGTAAAATTATACAAAGATGTTGCCGGCACTAAGCCCTTTTCGCGTCAAATGTATTTAAGGCACTACAAAGAAATTTCGCAGGCCACGGCCAGCCGCGATTTAAAAGATGCCACACTAAAAGGTATTTTAAAGAAGAAAGGAGATAAGCGTTTTACACTTTATACTTTTAAAAAATAATTTCAATCCCTTTCCTAAAACAAAAAACCCATCCTTTTTGAGAATGGGTTTTTAATTTATTTAAAAAATATTAACCTAACTGACTACGCTTAAAAGCGGTAACGGTTAAATCTTTTTCGATGCTTTGTAAGTAAGCGCGAACGTCTTTTTTATTATCTTTAATAAACTCCTGGTTTAGTAAAGTTGATTCTTTGTAGAACTTGTTTACTTTACCCTGTGCAATTTTTTCAACCATCTCTTCAGCTTTACCTTCGGCACGTATTTGCTCGCGTGCAATGTCAAGCTCGCGCTCTAACATCTTAGGATCAACATCATCCTTATCAACCGATACAGGCGACATAGCTGCAACCTGCATGGCTACGTTTTTTGCTACTTCTTCGCTTACAGGCTTGTTAAAACCAACGATACAGGCAATTTTATTACCCGGGTGGTTATAAGCTACAACCTGCGCCGCGTCAATAACCTGATACGATGCTAATTCAATCTTCTCTCCTATTTTACCGATTTGCTCAATGAACTTATCGTTAATAGTAATTTCGCTATTATAGGGTAATGCTTTGTAATCATCTAAAGTAGCCGGTTTTTTATCAATAGAAACCTTAGCAACTGTATTTGCAAAAGCAACAAAATCGTCGTTTTTAGCAACAAAATCAGTTTCGCAGTTTATAACAATTAAAGAAGCGTGTTTTGCATCTGCACTAACACTTGCAAGTACTAATCCTTCTTTAGCATCGCGATCAGCACGGTTAGCTGCAACTTTTTGTCCTTTTTTACGAAGTATATCTACGGCTGCTTCAAAATCTCCATTGGCTTCTTCCAAAGCTTTTTTACAATCCATCATGCCCGAACCGGTTTGTTGGCGCAGTTTATTTACATCAGCAGCGGTAATTGCCATTTTTTCCATTTTTGAAATTATTGATTTGTTTAGAATTATTTAAATAGGTTGTTTAAATCTACAACTCAACATTAAATAATTCAATAACTATTTTTTAATAGGAGTAGTAGTACGCTTACGTGCACCGGCCTTTTTAGCAGGAGCTTTACCGTCGTCTTCCTTAAGCAAGCTGTCTTTTACTTTAACAGAGCTTAACGCTAACTCTTCAGCTTCTCCGTGAGAATCTTTTTCTTTCTCTTCTTCGGCAGCCTGCGCGTCTTTATCTAATTTACGATCAGATAATCCTTCGCCTACGGCTTTGCAAATAACATCTATAATGTATGCTATAGAAGTAGAAGCGTCGTCGTTAGCAGGAATAGGATAATCAACTACGTTAGGATTAGAGTTAGTATCAACAATAGCGAATGTAGGTATGTTTAAACGTTTTGCTTCAGCAACCGCGATGTGTTCTTTAGTTACATCAACAATAAAAATAGCAGAAGGCAAACGGCTTAAATCGGCGATAGAACCAAACTGGATTTCCAATTTAGCGCGGTCGCGAGAAATATTTAAACGTTCTTTTTTAGAGATATTTGTAAAAGTACCGTCTTTGGTCATTTTATCTATCTGCGCCATTTTACGAATGGTTTTGCGGATAGTTGCAAAGTTAGTAAGCATACCACCGGGCCAACGCTCGGTAACGAAAGGCATACCAATGTTTTTTACTTTTTCGGCAACAATTTCTTTTGCCTGCTTTTTAGTAGCAACAAAAAGAATCTTTTTACCCGAACGTGCCAATTGCTTAAGAGCGTTTGACGCCTCTTCAATTTTTACAACTGTTTTGTTAAGGTCGATAATATGAATACCGTTTTTTTCGGCAAAAATATAAGGTGCCATGGCAGGATTCCATTTGCTGCGCATGTGGCCGAAATGGGCTCCTACTTCTAATAATTCGTTGAACGAGGTTCTTGACATGTTTTTTATATAAAAAGATTAACGTTTGCTGAATTGGAAACGACGACGGGCTTTAGAGCGACCGAATTTCTTACGCTCAACCATACGGTTATCGCGGGTAAGTAATTTGTCCGGCTTAAAGGTTACGCGTAGTTCTACATTGGTTTCTACAAGAGCTTTTGCAATTGCTAAGCGGATAGCCTGCGCTTGTCCGTTAGTACCGCCACCGGCTACATTTACTTTAACATCGTACTCTTCGCGTACTTTGGCAGCGTTTAACGACTGCTCTACGCAATATTGTAAAGTACCTGTAGCAAAATATTCTTTAAAATCGCGGCCATTTACAGTGATAGTACCTTTGCCTTTGCTTAGGTATACACGGGCTACCGCTGTTTTCCTTCTTCCTGATGTATTGATTTTTTCCATCCTTTATATTAAGCCTTAATGGTATTGATATCTAATTTAATGGGCTGTTGCGCTTCGTGCTTGTGCTCGGTACCCGCGTAAATAAATACGTTGGTGTTAAGGGTGCGGCCCAAACGTCCTTTTGGCAACATACCATGAATGGCAAGGTGCAAAATTTCGGTTGGTTTGTTTTTCAACAAAGTTTTTGGTGTAGCAATACGCTGGCCACCCGGGTAACCGGTATAGCGCTTATATTCTTTCGTTTCGGCCTTGTTACCGGTAAAACGAACCTTTTCTGCGTTGATGATAATCACGTTATCGCCGGCATCGTCGTGCGGAGTAAAAGAAGTTTTGTGTTTACCTCTTAAAATCATAGCCACCTGAGAGGCTAAACGGCCAACAACTTGATTCTCGGCGTCAATTAAATACCATTTTTTATCGGCTTCTGCCGCGCTGGTAAATTTGGTTTTGTAACTAATAGCGTCCACTGTATAAATGTTTTAAATCCCAATAGGGGGCGCAAAGATAATTCTTTTTTGGTTATATCAAAAAATATAAGGAGGTTTTGTCCTCAAATTTTGCTCTTCCCCAACCCCTCTGCTACGTCCTTCGGCCGTATAGCTGTCTCCCCTAAAAAAAAGGGGAGAAAAAAGCCTCCCTGAGGGGAGGCTATAAGTACATTTATCGAAGAAAAACTATACCGAAACAGCCGATTTGGGAGCCGCCGCCAAAATATCGGCACTGGTTCCATTGGCATATTGTTCAAAGTTTTTAATAAACGAAGCGGCCAGGTTTTGAGCTGTTTTTTCAAAATCAGCCTTATCGGCCCAAGCATTGCGGGGCTCTAATATCTCGTTTGGCACACCAGGACAAGATTTAGGGAAATTTAGTTTGAAGAAAGGCGTTTGGCCATACTCAACTTTATCTAATTCGCCGGTAAGCGCGGCACTTATAAGGGCACGTGTGTACGAAAGTTTAATGCGGCTTCCAACTCCGTACTTACCTCCCACCCAACCGGTGTTAAGCAACCAAACGTTTACTTTATTTTTCTTTAATTTTTCGCCTAACAAAGTAGCGTATTTAGCAGGGTGCAATGGCAAAAATGCTTTGCCAAAACACGCCGAAAAAGTAAGTGTTGGCTCTGTAATACCCATCTCTGTACCGGCAACTTTTGCTGTGTACCCACTTATAAAATGATACATAGCCTGCTCGGTAGTTAATTTAGAAATGGGAGGTAAAATTCCGTAAGCATCGCAGGTTAAAAAGAAAATATTTTTTGGAATTTCTCCAATGGCAGGATCCACCGCGTTATCAATAAAATTGGCGGGATAACTAACGCGTGTGTTTTCAGTTTTTTTAATATTACTGTAGTCAACGGTTTTGGTTCCCTCAAAAAAGTTAATATTTTCTAATAAAGAACCGGCCTTTATTGCATGAAAAATCTGTGGCTCCTTTTCGGCAGTTAAATCAACGCATTTTGCATAGCAACCACCTTCAAAATTAAATACCGAAGTATCGCTCCAGCCATGCTCATCATCACCAATTAATTTACGGTTAGGATCCGCACTTAAAGTTGTTTTACCGGTGCCCGAAAGTCCGAAGAAAATAGCGGTATCATTGTTTTTACCAATGTTAGCCGAGCAGTGCATGGAAAGTACCTTTTTCTGGTGTGGAAGTATATAGTTAAGCACCGTGAAAATCGATTTTTTAATCTCGCCGGTATACCCTGTTCCGCCAATTAAAATAACTTTTTTAGTAAAGTTAATAATAGCGAAATTATGTTGGCGGGTGCCGTCGGTTTTTGGGTCGGCCATAAAGCCGGGCGCATTTAAAATAAGCCACTCGTGTTTAAAATCAGCAAGCTCGTTTTCATTGGGGCGCAAGAAAAGATTATATGCAAATAAATTGCTCCAAGAATATTCATTAACCACGCGGATGTTTATTTTATACGCAGGATCGGCACAAGCATAAGCATCGCGCACAAAAATTTCTTTTCCGGCAAAATAAGCGTTCATTTTAGCTTGCAAAGCATCAAATTTATCGGCTTCAAAACGGTTGTTTACATCGCCCCACCAAACGCTGTCTTTGGTATTCTCATCATACACAACAAACTTGTCTTTAGGAGAGCGGCCCGTAAATTCGCCGGTATCAATGGCAAGGGCACCGGTATCAGTTAAAACGCCTTGTTTGCGGGTTAGAGTGTCTTTAATTAATTCTTCGGGGCTCAGGTTCCAATAAGCAGTGTCCACATCTCCTAATCCTATTGCTTTCAACTCCTGATTCTTGGGCTTTATTCCTACTTCCTTCATTCCTTAAAAAATTGATGAGGGCGCAAATATAAAAAAAACAGCCCTTTTTGGGGGCTGTTTTTATTGATAGTAATCAACAATTACCTGCCTTTTTTAACATCCGTTGTATTTTCCTTTAACAAGACTAATTCCGAACTGGCAATCAGCTTCTTAATATCTTCTACAAAAACCTTTTGTTCATCTGCTGTAAGCTCTTTTAACAATAAAGCATAGTCTTTTTCACCCTCTCTGCCCCAGGTTTTAACCTCAAAGGCCGGTTTTTTAGGATGAGATTCTATATACTCTTTCACTTTCTCAATTGTTTTATGATCGGTGCCGGCACCTTTGCTTATAAAAGAAAGAACCAGCCGATATTTTACATTTACACCTTCAGCTGTGGCTGTTCCCGACTCGAGGGCCACCTTTGGGGCCGACACCTTTGAAGTAAGTATAACCATTTCGGGTTTATCAATCAATTTTTTAACATCGTTTACAAAAGCAATCTGCTCGTCGGCGGTAAGTTCATTAAGCGGGAAGTACATTTTCTTTTCGCCTTCTTTTCCTTTAGCAACAACCTCGTAAAAAGGCTTTTTGGGATGGTTTTTGGCCAGCTCTTCTATTTCCCCGAAAGATTCATTATCAATACCGCCACCCTTGCTTACAAAATCCAGTATAAGTTTAGGGGCGATTTTACGTCCCGCTGACTTAGTTTTGGTTTTTGACCCGGTTTTGCTTTGCGCGTTGGTTAAAGAATAGCCAAACACTAAAAGACTGATTAAAAAAATTACCTTTTTCATATACAATTTGTTTTTACAAGGTTATGATAAATCATAGATTGTGCCAAATTTATTTCGGGCATAAGTCATAAAGTGGTTAAAGTTCAGTTTCTCGCCCGTAATACGCTGGCATAACTCGGCTGCGGTGTAAAATTTACCGTGTATATGTATGTTTTTACGCAACCAGGCAAGCAGTTCGGTAAAATCTCCCGCTTCAATTTTTTCTGATAGTCCGCTTATTTCTTTCTTAGCCTGTTCAAAAAACTGGGCGGCATAAAAACTACCTAAAGAATACGTAGGAAAATATCCAAATGAACCATGGCTCCAATGCACATCCTGCAAAACGCCGTGCGCAAAATCGGGCACATCAATACCTAAATACTCTTTATATTTAGCGTTCCAGTACTCAGGCAACTCATCTACTTTTAATTTATCTTCAAAAATGGCTTTTTCTATTTCGTATCTAATCATAATATGAAAATGATAATTCAACTCGTCGGAATTGGTGCGAATTAGCGAAGGCTCTACCCTATTCATTCCTTTAAAGAAAGCTTCGGGTGTTACATTTTTTAATTGTTCGGGAAAATAATGCAAAGCGTGTTTAAAATTACTTTTCCAATAGGCTAAACTTCTGCCTACGTTGTTTTCCCAAAGTCGCGATTGCGATTCGTGAATGCCCAATGAAACAGCTTCTCCCAATGGCATTCCGTATTGCTGCGGCGGTAAGCCCTGTTCGTACAAAGCATGCCCACCTTCGTGAATGCAGCTCCAAATCATTTCACTAAAATCAGTATCGTTAATGCGCGTTGTTACACGTACATCATCCTGACTAAGCGTTGTTGTAAACGGGTGCGAGGAAATATCCTGGCGACCGCGGTTAAAATCAAAACCCATTTGTTTTAAAAGCCCCAAACCAAAATCCCACTGCTTATCGTGATCAAAGTGCTGGAAGAAAAATTTATTATCAACTTGTTTTGCTTCGCGAATTTGTTTTACGAAAGGCACAAGTTGTTTACGTACATCGGTAAATAAAACATCGAGCTCGGCCACAGTGGCTTTACGCTCATGCAAATCAAGCATGGCGTTATAAGGATGTGCTTCGTATCCCAATAAATCGCACTCCTTTTTCTTGAAGCCGATTAGTTTTTCTAAATGCGGGGCAAAGAGTTTGTAATTATTTTCTTTTTTAGCTTGTTGCCATGCGTTAAAAGAAGCGGAAACCGCATGGCTCATCTGTTCAACAAACTCGGTTGAATATTTTTTTTGTCGCTGATAATCTTCAGTAAGAATTTCGACGTTCTTTTTTTGAAATTCATTTAAGGCAGCGTTTGCTTTTAACTCGGTTAATAGGGTATTTGTTTTTTCATCAGTAAATAACTGATGCGAAATACCCATTAACGTTGAAAGTTGCCCGGCGCGGAAACCCGCCCCTTTGGGCGGCAGGTAGGTTTCTTGGTCCCATGCTAAGGCAGATGCTGCGTATACCACATCGGCAATGCGTTGCATGTGGTTTTGTAATTTATCGTAACTCATGCGCTAAAGATAAACACAAAACCTTAGTTGGCAAGTAGCCTTGCTCCCCCAACTCCAATTTTATTTGAAACAAGGGGGAGCTTAGCAAGCAAACATTTAGTGCTTATAATTATGCCTGTGTCTTAAATAGCGTGTGCGCACTTTGTTTTTATGTTCTTCGCGCGCCTTTACCATAAATAGAAAAACAAAGCCTGCCACAAAAAAGCAAATGCTGAAAACAAATAAAGCATTATGCCAAATTGATTCGCCTGCTGAAGAGGAAAAACTTTCTTGTGCGTTTGCGGCCTGGCTGCCTAGCATTAAAAGTACAACCGACCAACGGCCCATTGTTTTTAGAATTTGAATTGATAGTGTTTCCATAACTGTATTTTTTTAGGATTTAGTATTCGGTAATTAAACTGTGTCTCTTTTATATTTAGACGCAATTAGCAGTAAAAAGTTGCATAGAAATAGCAGAATACGTGTTTCCACTTGGTAAGTGGCGCGTTTTTACCAATAAGTGGTGATGCACTTTTTTTTCTTTGCGGTGAATGATTAGAAATGTGCGGTGAGTTTTTTACAAAAAAGAATCCCGCATTTACTGTCGTTTATATATCGACGAAAATGCGGGAAAAAGATTTCTTTAAAAAAGTTAATTGCTTATTGCTTAATAAAAGATTTGTAGCTAAACGGGGCGTTGTTTTTATGAATACTAACAAGGTAAGCACCCTTGGATAATTCGCTAATAGGAATTGTATTTTGACTATTCAGCAAATCAAAACTTTTTATCTCTTTACCTTCCATCGTATAAATATGCGCACTGTATTTTGCAGCGCCTGCGTTTTTAATTAAAATAGTAATTTCTTCTACGGCAGGATTTGGAAAAAGATTTACCAGATCATTATTTTTTGACTGATAATTTACACCCGCGCCCAAATCACTCAAGTCGCGTTTAAAAATTCCGCGGCCATGCGTAAACGCGTACATATAACGCGCGCTTGGAGAAATTTGTAAATCAAATACCATAGTGGCATCCGGAAAACCGTTGTCGTAGGATGTCCATGTGGCACCTTTGTTGGCAGAAACAAAAACTCCGTAATCGCAACCCACATAAACAAAGTTAGGATCGAGCGGATCAACAATTACACATTCAAATGGCATATCCGGTAAAAGCGTGCTAACGTCGGTCCAGGTGCCGCCGTTATTTACAGATTTAAAAACGTGGCCCGTTCCAAAGCCCGAAAAAACTGCATACACTTCCTTACTGTTTTTTGGGTTAACGGCAATTCTTCTTGGAAAACGATTTGGTAAGCCGGCAGAAACATTGGTAACTGTTGTGCCGCCGTTTGCGCTAAAAAACATTTTCATGTTATTAGTAGCATTAGGGGCCGTTCCAAAATAAATTGAATCTGTATTGGTAAAAGAGCAGGCTATCGCCATTATTTGTGTACCGTTGTTTACAGGGTTGCTTCCCATATAATTCCAGTTAATTCCGCCATCAACAGATTGCTGCAATGCTTGTCCGCCGGCATACATATATTGTGTATTTGAATAACATAACATGTAGGGCGCTAAAAACGCAGCATAATTTCCGCCGGTTGCACTCGAAGAATTAGAAAGTATGGTAGTATTAAAACCTCCGTTACCCTGACTTGCATCTTGATACACATTAAGGTATTGATAAGCGCCATACTGAATCTGATCATTTGTGTGATCAATTGCATTATAAGCACCATCGCCGCCAATTTCCGGATACCAGGTATATCCTCCAAAATATTTAATGGTATAATTATCCTGAAGCCCGCTTAATAAAACCGTTGTATCCGTTGAAGAAATACTTCCTATGTAATGCTGCGTGGTAACGTAACCGCCCGTGCACTCAAAAAAAGTACCTCCAAAATCGTTTGAACGGAATAATCCCGCATCGGTAATCGCGTAAATTTTATTTGCGTCCTGTGGGTTTACAATAATATCATGTATGTCTGAGTGATAATTACCACTTAGCTGACTGAAACTTGCGCCGCCGTTGGTTGAGTTAAATACATAAACACCGCAAGCCAAAACATTATTAGGCGCGCCCGGCTGTACCAATAAACCTTTGGTGTAAAAACCCTGATAGCTGGAAATGTTTTGCGTGGTTTGCTGCACCCATGTTGCACCTTTATTAATTGATTTATAAATTCCCACCGAGTTATATACATCGCAAATATGTGTGTACATAATATCGTTGTTGTTTTTGTATTTGGTAAAAGTGATGCGCCCTTGATATGCAGTAGCGGGTAAGCCGCTAGTGTTTTGCGCCCATGTTGTTCCGCTGTTAGTTGTGCGATAAACTCCTTGTACGATGCTTCCGTAATTTCCTATTCCGCATAAAAGTATATTGGTATCCACGCTGTGCATTTCCAAATCCATACACATCTTTTGATTTAATACTAAGGTCCAGGTAGCGCCCGAGTCGAATGATTTATAAACTCCCTCCGTAGTAGCTGCGTAAACAGTACTTGGTTTTAGCGGATTGATAACAATATCCCAGATGCCGCGGTTTTGATTGTAGGTCCAATTTATTACCTGCGTCCACGAAGTGCCGCCGTTGATTGATTTAAATAAACCCATGCCGTAAGACCCACGCGTGGGGCGAATGTCTCCTATGCCCTGCGAGTTGCTTCCGTAGCTATAAACTTCGCCGCTACCAACATACATTTCATTTTTATTTGAAGGGTTGATAGCGATGCTGCTTACGCCCAAAACCGGAAAGCCAAGCGGCACGTAATTCCAGGCATTTGTGCCTATACCGCCTGTACTTGATTTCCATAAACCGCCACCGGCAGAGCCTAACCAAATGGTTGCTGTATCTGTTGGATCGAAAGCTATCGCTATTGTGCGGCCGCCCATATTGCGCGGACCAATACTTTGCCAAGCCGTTGCCGTTTGTGAAGTACGATTAGTTAAAGCGTTTTGTTGATACCAATCCATTGCGCCTGCGTAGGCGTTAGCGGGAATATCTTTATTGGGAAAAGCAGCAGCTTCCGAAAAAAATTGCAGCGCGTCCATGGCATCCGAATGTTGTTCGTTCTCGCCTTCGTTAAAAAATTTCTTTTTTGTTTCGGGTTCATGAGAACCGTTTGAACAAAGAAAGCCAATAGCTATAATTGAGCTTACTATAAAAATAGAAGAAATTTTATTTTTCATGCGTCTTAATTTTAAAGCCAAAGTACGTTAAGATTAGCACACTCAAAAACCTTTTGTCACAAAAAACAAAAAACCGCCTGTATTTAGGCGGTTTTAACAAATAAATAAAGATTGTTTTCTAAATCTGAACTCCAATAACCAAAATGTCATCCACCTGCTCTAATTCCCCGCGCCACATCTCAACAGTTTTATCAAGAATATCTCTTTGCTTATTTATGGGTTCTTTGCTTATTTTAAGAAGTAGCTCCCGGAAATTACCGGTCATATATTTTTTTCCCTTCGGCCCGCCAAACTGATCGGCATAACCGTCTGAGAAAATATAAAAAGTATCGCCCTTTTGTAATTGAATTACATTATTGGTAAAATTTTTAATCTCGTCATCGGCACGCAATCCTATCGGGAATTTATCGGCTTTGTATTGTGTAATGGTGCCGTTGCGTACTAAGTAAAGCGGATTAAAGGCGCCTGCATATTGCATTTGCATTTTTTCGTAATCAACAATGCACATACTCATGTCCATACCATCTTTGGTTTGTTGCGAAGAATCTTCGCCGCCCGATTTTGCATGCAGTGTTTTTACAACGCCCTTGCTCATCTTATCCATAATAACCGAAGGAGGTATGTCTTTATTAGCCGGGTTATTTAAAATTTCTTTTAATAAATTGTATCCTACAATACTCATAAATGCGCCCGGCACTCCATGCCCTGTACAGTCAACCGCAGCTACGTACGATTTTCCTTCGTGGCTATCTACCCAATAAAAATCTCCGCTAACAATATCTTTTGGCTTAAACAATACAAAAGATTTTTCGAAATATTTTTTTACAACCGCATCCGGTGGCAGAATTGCCTGCTGCAAACGTTTTGCATAACGAATACTATCGGTAACGTGCTTGTAAATAATTTCGAGTTCATGATTTTTTAACTCAATCTCTTTTTTCTGCATCACCACCTCTTCTGTACGCGCAATAACTTTTTGCTCAAGCATACGCTCGTTCTCCGCTAAATCTGTTCTCATCTTTAGCAAGGCGTGGCCCAAATTATCATGTTCGCTCAGCGGACGATAATACGATTCAAAATTTCCGCTACCTACTTGCTTTGCAAATTCGGTTGTGCGCTCCAACGCCTCAACAAGGCCGTTAAGCGCCACATTCATATCCCCTATTTCATCCGAACGATATTCTATGCGGTCTTTAGGCAAAACCCCGTAGCTCATTCCTTGTAAAATATTTTTTAATGTTTTAACAGGCTTTACAATAGTTCGTACAGTAAATACAGCTGTTAGTAACCCGCCAATAACTAAAATAATACCCAACCATTTTACCACTTGCATTAAAAGGTTAAACGATTTAAACATGGCGCCAGTAACGTCTTTTGCGTTTGTTTTTTGCGAATCAATAAGCGCGTCGAGCTCTGTGTAAATAATTTTTAATTGGTCGTCTACTTCTTCAAACGCAAGACGGACCGTAAATAAAGTTCCGGCATCATCATAAATGGTAAACGAATTAAGTTGCGTCATTATCTCATCATGATAATGCACAAACAACTTATCTGTTAAAGCAAAAATCATTTTAATGTCTTCCTTCTCCTGCTTGGTCCAGTTTACAGAAAGACTGTCCATTTGCTTTTTAGATTCGGCATAACGGAATTTAATAAGTTCGCGAAGTTCTTTTTTAAAGGGATCGTCGTCGGGGCTTTGTACGTGAAACCACTTGGTTATTAAAATTTGTGAGCGTTGTAATTTTAATTGAAATGTTTCGAGGGCCGCAACACTGGGAGTTACCACGCGCACTACCTGATCGGTTTTCATTTTACTTTCGGCAATGGTAACGTTGGTATAAATAAAGGCTATCACAACAAATAATAAGACGATTCCGAAACCGGCGCCTATCTTACTTCCTATGGTGAATTTAAAAGCCATTTAGTGTGGTTTGTTCAGCTCCTCAAGCATTAATTTGTAATTGTTATACATAACCATATCATTGAGTAGGTAATAAATTCCCATTAGCGCCTCTATAACTACTTTATCTTTTGGATTTATTTTATGTGCTTTAAGGCAATATGATTTTGCCTGCTTAGCAAGATCTACCGCGCGTTGTTGAATAACATCAAGCTGATCAAGCGGGGTATCCGGGTCAATACTATTAATACTTTCTACCGCCTGGTTGTAGTAAAGTAATCCAAGATTTTTATTTACGAGGGAAGAGGAGCTGTCGATATCATGCGCCTTAAATAAATAAGCCTTGGCATAATCTAAATTATTTTTGCTCTTTTTATGTTCATATTCTTTTTCGAACATAGAGCCTATAGTGAGATACACTTCGTAATTATAGAAACTTTCTTTAAACGATGGGTCAAGGAATTTAGATAATGCCGAAAACTTAGCGGCGTTATTGAGTGAAGTTTGAAAACGAATAGTGTCTAATGTTTTATTGATATCGTTATGATATGTTGATGCAATATATTTTAATCCTTTTAAAATTCCTTCTCTCTGAGGATTTATGCTTGTACTGTCTAATGCCAGCGATTTCTTAAATGATTCAACGGCTACATCGCGATAACTTGAAATCGGTTTTTCTGCTTCTTTAGTTTTGTATAAATCCTTGTAAATAAACCCGCGCACCATCCAAACATTATATTCGTTTCTGGTGGTAGGGTTTAATGAAGCTTCGTCAATATAAATCCTGGCCGAATCAAGCTTTTTCTCCTGATACAACTCCAATGCTTTCTCAAGCTTGTTGACCTGGGCAAAGCTTTGGCCGGCCGCAAAAAGCAGCAAGAACAATAAGCTTATATGTTTAACAGCCCTCATCAGTTATACACGTTCACTGCCAGTTTCTCTAAGCTTGAGCCAATAGTTAGCCCGGCCTTAGAAGCAGCAGATTTATTTAATTCGAATTTTTGTTTGTTTTCTTCAATAACGAAATTGATGGTGGAGCCCACTTTGGCTAAACCTTGTTTTTCGGTTACAATTAATGTTCCCTTACCCTTAAATTTAGAAACCGCATCATTTAAAAAATGTGATTTATCGGGAGTAATGAAGATGATGTTTGATTTTTCTACCTCTTTTAAAGTTTGGTGGTTTACAATAACAATTTTTTGCGCACCTACTTTTTTAGTAGCGGCAATTTTATTTAATTCAACTACCAGGCCGGGGTTTTCTCCTAAAATTGTTATTACAAAGTCGCCGTTACCGCCGGGCCACTCAAAATATTTTGTAAAACCGTAAACGAAGGTTGCTTTAATTTTTGCCTGAGTATCGTCTTTTTGAAAATAAGAGTATTCAACCAAATCGGTTGATAAGGCCAGGAAGGCAAACAATAAGAGGATTATCCTGCGCATATGAGCCGCTCAACCAAATTTTAAGCCATAAATATACAAATAAGTTTTTTGGGACTTAGAAGCCTGCTGAAAAGCCGACATACGGTAATGTAAAAGCTCTGTTTACATTTAGGCTGGCATTTCCAATCATCTGAATACCAAATACAAACGACAACTTTTGCCATCCCATGGTACGTATTGCTGCCGAAGCTGTATAAATTGCCACGGAAGGAAAGGCAAAGGCTTCGGCTGTAAAACTTGTGCGCTGTGAAATTGGAAAGGAAGCTGCCATGCCTCCAAAAAGTGAACTGTATCTTAGGTAATAATCGGCATGTATAGGCGGCCTGCCCCTTCTACCTCTTCTTGATGCAACCCAATACTCCGCGTCCATGTATCCTGCAAAAAAAGTATAGTTCTTATTCTCATCGCCCCAGGTAATTTTTAGCACGCCGCCTGTACCATAGCTTTTTGGGCCTAAATACATCATGCTTCCAGCAACACCTTCTAAACCTAAAAATAATTTATGGCCAATTTCAAAACTACTCTTTGCTTTAATGCCCAATGGCGCGCCTATTATGGAAGTTGAAATTCCCAATGAAAAATGGTGACTAAAAGCATAATTTATTTGATACAATAAAAGATAAGACGAGCTTAAATAAATTTCCTTTTTCTTAAACAAAAAAGCATTGCTTGTGGTTACGTAATATTTTCTTCCTACCGAATATCGGCTGTGCAAGTGCGTATAATTTATACTGTCTAGTTGGCCTTTTTCCTTAATAAAATCAATTTCGGCGACCTTTTTTTTAGGAATTTGAATGAGTACGCCCGAGCTTCCTTTTAAATAAATTATAGAATCCGTTTGTCGTTCGATATAACCTTTATAAGCAGAGCCGTCGGTTAATTTTATCTCGCAGGGTTTAGGTGTGCGATTAGATTTTAGTGTAGTATCAACTTGACAAAACAAGTGATTTGCAAAAAGCATTACAAGGAAAAATATTTTCAACCTGTTTTTTACCATTAATATAATAAAGGATAAAATTAAGTAAAACAAGTATCGGCATTCCGCCTAACGCAAGTATTGGTAAACTATTGTTTGTTAATAAGCGTAGTCGGCCAGGTATTCAAACCCGGTTGTTAGTTTTCCGGTGCGGCAAATGGTGGCCCTTTCTATAACTTTATCGCTATCATTTCCTAATAGGTGCGGAATTACCCTTTCTGCCAGATCTTTTCCAAAATCATCGCTGCTGTCGCGCGGTAATTCGCAAGGCAAATTATCTACGGCCATAATACAAATAGTATCTTTTGTAAATGGTAAATCTTCTTTATCGGTTTTCATATTGTACCCGTAAAAAGGCGCCGTAATGGAAGTTGAACGGATAGTTGTTGGTACCGAACCGTCAATGTCGCAGGTAATATCGGCAATAACGCTTATGTGAAAGTCTTTTTCTTTTATATCATCCGTAGTAAACATTTTGGGCGAACGCGGGTCCCAGTAATGTGCCGAAATGTATAAATCGGTTTCCTTTGTAAACGGTGCAAACTTACTTTCAAAATGTTCGGGATGTTTAAAAAAATCATTTAAATCGAAGTTATGATCGCCCGGTCTCTCAACATAATCGCGCGGATTTAGCTGACAATAAACCGGCTCGCGAAACGAAGTCATTAAAAATTCGTCGGCCGTAACTTTACGAATGCGCAAAGCAGAAAGCGTTTCTATGGCGCCGTTTGCAACGCGCCCGCCGCCTGTAAGCGCAATTTTAATATTGGTAAGCTTTACGCGTTTTAACTCCTCCTCCATCTCTGCCCTGTCGCGGCATTTGTTGGCAGGTTTTAGCCTGAACAAATCATATTTTAATCCGTAACCCAAAATTCCGTTATACGCTCCAACTACTCCCGCGTAGCGGCCAAAACCTATTATGCGGTTATGATTTTTATCTGTCAGCGTTTCGTAGTCAATCATCTCAATTTGCTTTTTTATTAAAGCGTGCATGAGTTTTTTATTGTGCGGTTGTTTTTTTATGACGTGCGAAAAGAAAAAATATTTTTTTCCGGCCATCAGTTTTTCTTCGGGTACTTCTTTAACTCCCATTAAAATATCGCAATCACTTAAATCTTCTTTTAGCGGAACACCAAATGCAGTATACTCTTCGTCCTGATAGCAACGAATAGTGCTTGGTTGCACATATATTTCAAGATTGGGGTATTGTTTTACTAAATCCGCGCAAATAAGCGGCGTTAAGGGCACACGCATATCGGGTGGCGATTTCTCTTCGCGAAGCACGCCTATTTTAATTTTAGTCATAAAAAAATTTTCACAAAGATAAGAAACCGCATTAATTATTGCGTACCAAATTACAATAAGAACAGGTGGCTACGCATAAAATAGTTTATATTAGCAAACAAAACGAGTAATGTTAAGGCTTCATTTTTTTAAAAACTACATTTCCTTTTTTTTCTTTTTGTCGGGCAGCTGCATAATGGCCCAAAATAATCCTATACTTGATAGCCTCCTTGTTAAATTAAAAACAAATCTTGCCGATACCGCAAAAACCCTGATCCTGTCGGACATATGTTGGGAGTATGCCGCATCTGATAAATCAAAAGCTTTATACTATGGCAATAGGGCATTAACCTTAGCAACACAAATAAATTATGAAACCGGAGAAGCAGAGTGCTTTAATTCAATAGGAACTGTTTACTTGCGTTACGGCGAATATGATGTTGCGCTTGATTATTATAACAAGGCTCTGCCCCTGATAAATAAGCTTGGGGCCAAAAGAAAAATTGCAGCCACACTAAGTAAAATGGGGGTTGCTTATCAGCAAAAAGGAGATTATAAAACTGCATTGGAAAAAAACATCAGGGCTCTTAAAATTTTTGAAGAACTTAACGATCAAACTGCTATAGGCTACTCTGCAAATAACCTTGGCGAACTTTACGGGCGCCTGAAGCAATACGACAAAGCCAACAAATATTACCAGCAAGCCTACGAAATTGCAAAAAGTAAAAACGATAAAGCCGGAATGGCTTCGGTGTTGGGAAATATTGGCCGGGCCGACGAATTGAAAGGTGATAACGAGAAAGCAATTGAATATTACGAAATGGGATTAAAGCTGACGCGCGAGATTGGCGATAAACCAAATATGGCGGGTATTTTAAATAATATAGGTTTGATATATCGAAAAAATAATAATATTAAAAAGGGGCTGGAATACTACACGGAAGCATTGGAAGTAAGTAAAGAAATTGATGATAAGCACGGAATGGCACTTTATATGAACAACGTTGCAAATATTTATATTGATATTAATAAATTCGACAAGGCGTTACCACTGCTTACCGAAGCTTTAAAAATTGCGCAACAGGTGGGAATAAAACCGGCCATAAAAAACTGCTATCAGAGCTTTTCTAATCTGTATGCCAAACAAAATGATTATAAAAAAGCATTGGCGTATCACGAATTATATGCGCAAATAAAAGATTCGCTTTTTAGCGAAGAAAGTAGCCAACAAATTGCCGAAATGCAAACCAAATACGAATCAGAAAAAAAAGAAAAAGAAAACCTGTCTTTAAAAAGAAGAACAGAAGTGCAGGAACTGATTATTGAAAAAGAAAGTGAGAAAAGAAAAAACCAGTTAATCCTGAGTTTGAGCCTTACGGGCTTATTAGCAGTGAGTTCTTTATTTATTTATAACAGAAGAAAACAAAAGCAAAAAGCAAGCCACGCGGCCGAATTACTGGAAATTGAAAAATTAAGGTTTAAAGAAATTATAGAGGCCGAGGAAAAAGAACGCTCGCGCATTGCGCAGGAATTGCACGACGGGCTGGGCCAACTTCTTTCATCGGCCCGCTTAAATGTAGCAAGCCTTGAAGATGCGGTGCCTATTGAAGATAGGCCGGATGTTGAACGCTCACTAAAAATAATTGATGATGCTTGTACAGAAGTAAGAAGTATTTCGCATAACCTCATGCCAAGCGCCTTAATTAGATTGGGACTTATACCGGCTATAACCGAATTAGTAACGAATGTAAATTCGGCTAAAAGTATAAACATTGATTTTTCAACTAACGTCAATTCTTCTCTGGGCAAATCATTAGACATAACTGTTTATCGCGTTATTGGAATTTCCGCCCAAAGAGACCCCTCTTTTCCGCACCAAACAGACCCCTCATTTTGAACCACTATTTTTGGGGTAATCATACTTCTGTTTTAACATCTGTCGGCTAAGTTAGTTTTTTAAATTATCTAATTCAATTT
>JBBQRR010000063.1:0-17563 GCA_038214655.1 Bacteroidia bacterium
ATATTCGGGCCAATAAAATATGGCTGAGGTTGCAGGCCCTCCATCTCCGGAATAACCAAAAACACTATACATTCCGGCAATAGCGGTAATAATTCCGGTTTGCGCGTCCACCTTCCTAATTACATTACAGGTTCTATCTGCAATGTAAATATTTCCATCTTTGTCTACAGCAACTCCATCAACTGTTCCTAGCTTTGCCGCCGTAGCGAGACCTCCATCACCACTGCAACAACATACTCCACTACCAACGACTGTTGTAATGATGTTTGTACTTTTTTCTATTTTACGTATTATGCTGTTACCATAATTAGAAAAATAAATATTGCCATTTGTATCAATTGCTAAAGTTTGAGGCCAAGAAATAACAGATGCGGAAGCAAGACCACCATCTCCTGCATACCCATTTGTTCCATTTCCTGCAATTGTATTTATAACCGAAGTTTGGGCGATTGCCGTACTCATCATTAAATACAAAAAACTTATACTTTTTAGGAAGATTTTTTTCATTAGTCTGTTTTCAATATCAAATATAGTTAAATATGTACTTCGTTTCCACATGATTTGGTAAGTAGCGTGTTTTCCAAGGTAACTTTCAAAAAAAAACTCCTGCCTTATAAGCAGGAGTTTTTTATTTTCTACAGTTCTCGACTACGCTCGAACTGACAATCCCTATTTAAAAATAATCTTCATCTCTACCCTACGGTTCTTCTGACGACCCGCCGGAGTATCGTTGCTGTCAATTGGCTTGGTTTGTCCAAACCACTCGGCAATTACTTTATCCATCTTAACACCTTTGGTGGTTAAGTATTTCTTAACTGCCTTGGCACGTTTTTCAGATAAGAGCATGTTCTTATCAGGTGTTCCCTGGTTATCCGTATGACCGGATAATTTTAAGGTCCACTCACCGCTATGCTCTTTCAACAACTTAGCCAAATCGTTAAGCGATGGGAAAGATGTTTTCTTAATGATATCCTTGCCGGTTGCAAACTCAAGAGACGCAAAAGCTTTTTCAATTACTTTTTGCTCTTCCGCTTTTATTGGCGGACAACCCTTCAACTCTTTCAAGCCCGGTGTTGTAGGACAATCGTCTTCTCTATCAATTACACCATCCTTATCAGTATCCGGCCATGGGCAACCTTTGTTCTCAGGAGGACCAGCTTGATCCGGACAAGCATCGTCTTTATCTAACACGCTGTCGCCGTCTTTATCAGGGCATCCTTTAAACTCGATAGGACCCGGTACATCAGGACATAAATCTAATTTATCAATTACTTTATCGCCATCACGGTCAGGGCAACCCATATACTCAGGTAAACCCGCATCATCCGGACACTCGTCGTTAAGGTCAATAATTTTATCGCCATCGCGGTCAGGGCATCCTTTAAATTCAATTGGTCCTTTATCATCCGGACAAGCGTCTTCCAAATCAGTAATGCCATCACCATCGCGGTCAGGACAACCTTTCATTTCTTTTGTACCCGGTACAGTTGGACATTTATCTTCGCTGTCAGGTATGTGATCGCCATCTGTATCGGGGCATCCCATAAATTCCCAAACACCCGGTACATCTTTACATTTATCTTTTTTGTTAGATACTTTGTCTTTATCTCTGTCTTTAGGCGGGCCAAAAGGAATCGGAACTTTTACCATTACATAAGCGTCCATTCCAAAAAAAGTTTTGTTTCCCCAAAGGGCACCTAAATTATCTGTACCAACAATAATTGGACCCACGCGTGCACAAGCACCATATGCCCAACCATACAACCAATTGTATTGCACAGGTAAAAATATTCCAAACCACTTATGATCGTAGGCAGGCGTAATGCTTATGCTCGAAAAATCGTGCACCTTGTGCGCGTAGTTTTTAAATTGAAAAGCAAAATAGCCAACAAAGTTTATATCAAAATCTTTCCAAACTTTATAATCGGCCTGCGCGCTGATAGCTGCGGGCAAAGCCATATAAAACGATTTTTCGGAATTATCTACAACGAAACGCTTACGTAAAGTATCATCAAACGCTTTCAGCGGAATTGAATCGAATTTTAATTTACGTATTTCCCAAAGGTTTGCGTTTGCCGTAAAGTTATTGCTGAATTCTCCTTTTTGAAAACGTACACCACCTAAATCAAGTACAGAAAGTCCGGCTTTAAATTTGTATTTACTTTTATCCCTTCTCCAACGGCCGGTTTCGTTGTCCATGTCGTATTTATACTTTTCAAAATCAGGCCTCCACTCGTATACAAAGCCAAGGTCAACACCAAAGCCCGGGTTAGAAACAAATTTGTATTTTAATTCGTTTGCCGAGTTTAAATATAAATTATTAGAGTGTCCGTATTGTACGCTGGCACCCACAATATTCATTGTAGTATCGCTTGGAAACTGGTAATTTAAATCTTTAACAAATAAATAAGCCGCGGCAACTCCCTGAATAATTTTAAACCTTCCGGCAACTTTAAAGGCGTGCTCATTATCTTCTTTTAAAACGTGTGCCCAGGTTACGCCGTACTCTGCCCAGCTCATTGACTGGAAACTTAAATTAGTTGCTTTTAATTGCTTGGGCCATAAAGCCGGAACCTTGTAATCGTTGTATGCAAGCTTTGCTAAATCGGGTGTAACGCCATCCACGTTTACCATATTACGCACATCCCAGGTAAAAGCTATGGTATTTTTATGGTTAATTTCTACAAGAAAAGAAGGCAATACAATACGGTTGCTTACATAAACCGATTTATTTCCGCCACCGTCTCTTGTTTCTAGATAGTTTGCTTTTATCTGATCACCAGTTAGATGCTTAGTGCTGTCTGACATGGCCGGATAATAATTTAACAGACCTGAATTCAGATTTTTTAAGCCGTACCTTTTAATACCTACATAATTGTTATAGGCTTTAAAGCTTACGCCGCCCAAAGTCATATCAAACCTAAAACGGTTATCGGCAAGGTTGGCAGGTTGTATATCAATTGCTGTTACGCCGGCGTATTCGCTGGCCGAGTATCCTAAAAAATCCTGGGCGCTAACAAACGAAGCCAGGTAAACAAACAAAATGACGAGTAGTTTTTTCATATTTCTTATTTCTGAATGGGCGGTAAATATAACACAATACAAGTGAATATTTTAGCCCTTGCTATGCAAAATTGTACGATTGGCATAAAAAGTACACAAAAGGTGAGCTAAAAAGGCCCTTTTATTGGCTAAATACAGCAAAAAAACACTAAATTTGCCCCCTCTTTAAAAAAACAGAATAATGAATATTAGTAAGCAAGATTTAGATGTATTAAACGCGGTAGTTACCATTGAAGTAGTACCTGCAGATTACGAACCACGTGTTGAAGAAGCCATTAAAAAAGTGCAGCGCCAGGCCAATATGCCCGGTTTTCGTCCGGGAAAAGTGCCTGTAGGCATGGTTAAAAAAATGTACGGCAAAAATATTTTGGCCGATGAGCTTAATAAAATGCTTAACGACAGCATACATAAATACATTACCGAAAACAAAATTGAAATTTTAGGAAATCCTTTACCTAAGGAAAAAGAAAAAGTTGATTTTGAAGCAGGGCAAAACTTTACGTTTAAATACGATATTGGTTTGGCTCCCGCTTTTGAAGTTGAGGTATCTGATAAAGTTGCATTTGATTACATGCAGGTAAAAGTGGATGATGCTTTGATTGAAAAATACCTTAAAGACGTTCGCAAAAATTACGGCACACCGGTTAACCCTGAAGTGGCCGGCGAAAAAGATGTTGTGTTTGTTGATATTAACGAGCTTGATGAAACAGGAGCAATTAAAGCAGGCGGTGTTTATAAAAGCACCAGCCTTGGCCTTGAGCGTTTAAAAAGCGAAATAGCAAAATCAAAATTGCTGGGTTCTAAAAAAGAAGATAAAATTGTTTTAAGCAATAAAGAACTTTATGCAGATGCCATTGACGCATCGGTAGGTTTAGGCATTGATAAAGAAGCTGCCGAGAATTTAAATTGCAACTTACAACTTACGGTAAAAAATATTGCACGCATGGAAGATGCTGAGTTAAACGAAACACTGTTTAACAAAGTATACGGCGAAGGCACCATTAAAACCGAAGAAGAGTTTCGTGCTAAAATTAAAGACGAGTTGGGCAAAATGTTTGAGCAGGACAGCGACCGCAAATTTTACGAAAACGTAGAAAAAACTTTGGTAGAAAAAATTAACCCTTCTTTGCCGGAAGAATTTTTAAAGCGTTGGTTGATGGCCGTTAACGATAAACCCGTTACGCTTGAGCAAATTGAAAAAGAATTTGAAAGCTGGAGCCGCATGATGAAGTGGAAACTGATTGAAAAAAAAATTGTAAAAACACACAATTTACAGGTTAGCCACGAAGAAGCTTTGGAAGAAGCAAAACGTTTTGTGCACAGCCAGTACGCGCGCTACGGGCAAACGCCCGATGCAGCTGAAGTTGATAAAGTGGCTATTGATATTTTAAAGAAAGAAAAGGAAGCCGAAAAAATTTACGAAAATGTATTTTTTGTGAAGAGCCTAAACCTATTTAAAAACAACTTTAAGCTTAACAATAAAGAGGTAAGCTATAACGAGTTTTTTGGGATTAAGGATTAAGCGAAAACTTTGATTGGTTGTTACTAAAAAGTAATTATTGTCTTAAAAAGCCCCGCAATTGTTAATTGCAGGGCTTTTTTATGCCCATATGTCAGTTAAAAACATCATTTGTTTGTTTGGCATAAGTTTGGTTAATTTGAGAGATATATAAATACTTAAACCAAAATCCTATGTTCGATACTAATGAATTTAAAAAATATGCCACCAAACACAAAGGCATAAACAGCTTAACGTACGACAGCTATGTTTCGTCTCTAACCCCATACATCATCGAGGAGCGCCAGTTAAACGTTGCGCAAATGGACGTGTTTTCGCGTTTAATGATGGACCGCATTATATTTTTAGGCACCGGCATCAACGATCAGGTGGCTAATATTGTGCAGGCTCAATTACTCTTTTTGGAGAGCGTTGATGCAAAAAAAGATATTCAGATTTATCTTAACTCGCCGGGCGGCGGCGTTTACGCGGGCCTTGGTATTTATGATACCATGCAAATTATTGCCCCTGATGTAGCAACCATTTGTACAGGCATGGCCGCGTCAATGGGCGCGGTATTAATGTGCGCCGGCGAAAAAGGAAAACGCACCGCATTAAAACACGCGCGTGTAATGATACACCAGCCATTAGGCGGTGCAGAGGGCCAAGCTTCTGATATTGAAATTACCGCCCGCGAAATACAGAAACTTAAAAAAGAACTTTACGAAATTATTGCCAAGCACAGCGGACAGACCTACGAAAAAGTTTGGGCCGACAGCGACCGCGATTATTGGATGATTGCCGAAGAAGCGAAAGCATACGGTATGATTGATGAAGTTTTAGTGAAGAAATAATATAATTTATCGCTTATTAAAGAGTCCTGCCAATGGCGGGACTTTTTTATTGCACCTTACTGAAAATAATTTCTATATTGGGGAACTATTTTTTGTGCACAAACCTCAGCTCATATTTTTGCTTGTTCTCTGCCTTGCAGGAAAAAGTTTAATTTTTTCGCAAAGTAAGGCAGACAGTATGCTGCGTGTTTTAGCTGCCTGCAAAGAAGACACCAACAAAGCAACCACTTTAAATAATTTATCGTGGGAGTTTTACTCAACCAACAGCAACCGCTCTTTGGCCTATGCCCAGCAAGCGCTTAAACTTTCTGAAAGTTTGGCTTTTAGAAAAGGAATTGCCACGGCACTAAATACCATTGGCATTGCTTATTACTTTAAAGGAAATTATCCGGAGGCTTTAAAAAATTACATACGTTCTACAAAAATTTTAGAAGAGGGTACTCTGGAGAATGGCTATAATCCCAATAAAAAGAAATTAAGCGCACTATATAATAATATTGCCGCCATTTTTTTAACCGAAAACAGGTATACGGATGCGGAGACTTATTTTAATAAATCGCTTACTATTGATGGGGAGTTGGGCGACAAAATAGGTATGGCCCAATCGCACAATGCCCCCGTTGACATTTTTCTCCGTGGACTAATCCCGGTAAACTTCAACTTTATTCTTCCAACCGGCGACCGCTCAGCAGCCCATCTTCTTTCAAAATAACATCTCGGTAAACGGATGGTTTTAAAATTTTTTCCTTTCCTACGCGCGACGCGGCGAAGCCGTTTTGGCTATCCCTGCGCAAACACATTTGTTTTTTGGCAACAGCCTTAAAGCCAAAAATCAAAAGAGTTTGCCTCTTGCGCGCCTAAATAATCAAAAATAGACTGTTAAATTGTTTTGCAGTGTTAAAAATTGTTTTATTATTGTACTATATTTTCTACTGTATTTTTAATCCGAGGCGTGGTATTTTAAATTTAACCCTTAAAAAACAAAAAACATGAAAAAAACAAAGCTTTCAAAAGTAGTATTGCTATCGGCAATCTACTTTCTCGTTAATACGGTTTTAGCGCAACCGTCAACAACTCCAGCATGGACCGCTTTTTACAATAATACACTCGTTACAGCAAATGATGATTACGGCCGGGCAGTTACTACTGATGGGGGGGGAAATGTATATATTACGGGAGGCGCTAATTACGGAGGGGGTAACGATTATTATGTTACAACGATTAAATACAGCAACGCTGGATCCGCAACTTGGACTAGAACGGTAAACATTAACAGTGGCACTAATTGCCCTGTTGAATCAGGTTTTGCTATCGCTGTTGACGGAAGTAGTAATGTTTGGGTAGCTGCTTCGCTTCAAGAAACTGGTGGAACCTATAGCGATCTTGTGCTACTTAAATATAATTCGTCAGGTACTCTTCAAACCAATTACCCTAAACGTTTTTCTAGCACAGCTTGCGGTGGCAATGGTGCTGCAGGTTTATGTCTCACAATTTCCGGTAGCGATGTCTATGTCGGTGGATCACAATATATCGGTTCATCAACTAACTGGTATTTTTCAGTGGTAAAAAATGATCCGAGCGGCTCGGGCTGGTTGTGGAATTATACATACAACTCTGGAGTTACTGGAGGAACTTACGAGCATCGCGCAACCGATATAAAAGTTAATGCAAATGGTGTATATGCAACAGGTTGGATAAATAAGACGAACAGTAGCGTAATAACAAAAGATATTTTTACGGTTGGCCTCAATGCAAGTACAGGCGCTGTAATAGCAGGTTCAAGTTGGCCTCAAACGTATAATGGCACGGCAAACGGAGATGATGCTTGCAATGCTCTTTCGCTGGATGCAAGTGGTAATGTTTATGTGGCCGGGTACTCCACGCGCACCGGTTTAGGAAAAGATGGTTACCTGATGAAATACGATAAAAGCGGAGTCGCGCAAACCGGTTTTCCTGTGTTCTATAATTTTAATGATTTAGCAGATGCATGGTCGGACATGGAAGTTATAGGTACATCAACTACGGCCCCTGCCGTATATGTTGGAGGGTATAGAACGGTATCGTCAACAAATAGGGATTATTGTCTCGCCGCTTACACAAGCGCAGGTGGTTTTGCAAATGGCGCAAGTTACTGGAACACGGCTGACCCGGTATCATACGATGGTGCAAAAACTGGAACCGAGGCGGTGGGCACCGACTTGGGTTATGCTATAGAATACAGTGCAACAAGCAACAGAATTTACATCACTGGTATGGCAGATGAAGGAAGTAGCGCACACAACATTAACATTACAACTATCGGATATAACGCAACGACAGGCGCTTCTACGTGGGGGCCAGCAACCTATGACATGAGTACCGATGCAACTAATAATGGTACTGACGAAGCTTTCTGGAAATACTCTCTTAAAGTTCAATATAGTTCCTGTTATGCAACGGATATAATTTTAGTAGAAGGTGCCAGTTGGATTACTAATCATGGTCTTGATTTCGTTACTATTGAATATGGTGCGACTGGCGCATGTTCGCAGGGTCCGGCTCATAGAATAATGAATCCATCAACTTCTTCAATTGAAAATTCAGGATTCTATCCTAATCCGTTTTCAACAACATCTGAATTGAGATTAAACCCTAATGCAAAAATTACAAATGCAACCTTAACTATCTCAGACTTAACAGGGCGCGTTGTTGCAACACTTACAAATATATCTTCAACAAGCATTATGGTAGATAAAGGAAATTTACCCAATGGCGTCTATTTTTTTAAGTTAGTACAAGACGGTGTTCAACTTAGTAATGGTAAATTTGTAACTATAGATTAGTTTTCTTTTATATAGCGCAGAGAACGATTTTGTATGTTGTTCTCTGCGCTTTTATTATTTTATATTATGAAAAAAATATTATTTTTTATTGGTCTCGTCTTCTTGGCGAAACAATCTAACTCACAAATAATAATCACTGTGGCAGGAAATGGTACAATTGTATGGGCCGGAGATACCGGGCAAGCAACTGCCGCTCCGGTATCTAATCCAATCGGAATAGCTTTTGATAGCGGAGGCAATATGTACATCGCTGATTTCGGTTTCAGCATGGTTCATAAGGTAAATACTTCAGGAATTATAAGTCAATTTGCTGGATCTGGTTCAGGGGCTTATGTTGGAGACGGAGGGCCAGCTACTGCCGCGGGGATAGCAAAACCCTTTAGTGTAACCTATGACGGAACAGGAAACATATACATCGCTGATCGCAATAATAACGTTATTCGTAAGGTAAATACTTCGGGCATAATCACAACTGTAGCTGGAGATGGAACGTACGGATATAGCGGAGATGGAGGACTAGCAACCTTAGCGCAACTGGAAGAACCCAATGGGGTAGCCTGTGATACCGCCGGAAACATATATATAACGAGCTCTAACAGTGTTCGTAAATTAAATATATCGAATGGTATAATAACAACAATTGCCGGCGATAGTCTGCCGGGTTATACAGGCGACGGAGGTTTGGCTAGTGTCGCCCGATTACATCACACGC
Source organism: Bacteroidia bacterium (assembly GCA_038214655.1). Taxonomy (GTDB): domain Bacteria; phylum Bacteroidota; class Bacteroidia; order B-17B0; family Aurantibacillaceae; genus PALSA-968. The sequence continues at coordinate 8,950 of JBBQRR010000063.1, forward strand.
AGGGAATTACAGTAGATGCTGCGGGTAATATCTATGTTACGGACAGTTGGAATAATGTTATACGCAAAATAAATACAGCAGGTATTATAACCACAATAACAGGGAATGGATTTGGCGCAGGCACAGGAAGTGGCGGATTTAGCGGGGATGGTGGCCCAGCCTTATCTGCCGAATTAAATATTCCTATCGGCGGTGTGGCTTTTGACGCGACGGGCAATATGTTTATTGCAGATAACGAAAATAACCGTGTCCGCATGGTAAATACAGCAGGTATTATAAGTACCGTTGCAGGTAATGGCCTAGGTGGGTTTAGCGGTGATGGTGGCATAGCGACAGTTGCTGAATTATATAATCCAATGGGAGTTGCCTTAGATGCGGCAGGTAATTTATATATTGCTGATGCAAGTAATTACCGTATTCGGAAAGTAAGTGGCATAGATGCTGTTTCTGAAGGTCCGAACGTAAAATTTCAAATAAACATTTACCCAAATCCTTCTAATGGGCAATTTACTTTTGTAACAAATTCCGGTGCCAAACAAACCGTAGATTTGTATGACGTTAACGGAAGACACATGTTTAGTAAAATTGTTGTTGGTACTGCAGACATTGACGCAAACAGCCTTGACAACGGTGTTTATACTTTGACAATTAAAAACAAACACAACATCGTGTACAAAAAATTAATTATTGCACGGTGACAAATCCTTTTCCAACGGCAGACCGGTGTTTGTTTCGCGGCCTTGTGTTTCTTTGTACAGCAGACAGTTGTACATCGGTTGCGTTATCCTTAGACACGTGGAACAGCACTACGTATCCCAACGCACAACAGTCAAACCAATTCGCCGCTTTTCATTTAAGGCAACCTGCCTGCCGGACAGGCAGGTAATTTTTTTGGCGTCAAATACGTTTGCCTGTTCTCCTGCCCATTCTGTGTGTAAATAAAATAGTACTTTCTTCATGGTTTATTTTTTAAATTAAATTACATGTCAAAGATAGACACATTTTTGGCTAAAAGCCTACCTTAAAACACGTAAAAGAGCCTACGTGAATACACGTAATTTTGAAAATGAAAACGGTTTAGATGTTAAATTAAGCCCGACTTGATAGCGTACTTAACCAAACCCGCTGTGTTTTTAACATCCAGCTTTTGGATCAGGTTTTGGCGATGGGTATCAACAGTACGCACACTTAAAAAAAGTTTTTCGGCAATTTCTGGATTGGTGTATTCTTCCGAAATCAGTTTTAAAATTTCTTTTTCGCGGGCCGATAAAATATTTACCTCTTTGCCGCCGCTTTCCATATTCAACAAAATGTCGAACAATTTTTGATTAAAATATTTTTTGCCGCCATGCACGGCCTTTATGGCAGTTTGCAATTCTTCTTTGGATGCATCCTTAAATACATAACCAACCGCACCGGCTTCCATCATTTTTTTAATAAAACCGGCCTCTTCGTGCATGCTAAGGCACATTACTTTTGTTTTTGGAAAATGTTTCAGAATTTGTTTGGTTGCCTCTACCCCATCCATAACCGGCATAGAAATATCGGTGCATACTACATCGCAGGGCGTTGTCTTTAACAACTCAAGTAATTCTTCGCCATTAGCTGCCTCGCCTACAATTTTGCAAAAATCATTTTTTTCGAGCATAGCTTTAAGGCCATCGCGAATGATGTAATGATCGTCTGCTATGATGATTTTTATCATATATCAAAGATACTTTTTATAAACTTAATTCTATAAAAATATTAGTTCCTTTTTGAGGTGCCGTATCTATCTCAATTTCACCTTTTAGCAGGGCCACGCGCTCTTTTAAAGTATTCATGCCCAAACTATCGGTTTTAGTTTTGGTTTTATCAAAGCCAATACCATTGTCTTCAATTTGTATTATTAGCTTTCCGTCTCTGCAAAAAAGTTGCAAAAATATTCTTTGGGCCTTAGAGTATTTTACGGCGTTGTTAAGTAATTCCTGACAAATGCGGTAGGTATTAATTTCTACTACCGACTCTAATTTATCGGGAATGTTATACGAGTTAAACGAAATTTCCTGAATATCGGGCTTATTGTATTTGGCGCATATATGACGAATGCTGTCGGTAAGGCCGTTTTCTTTCAAGGTAAGCGGCATTAAATTAAGGGCCATGTTTTTTGATTCGTACAGCGCAGAACTAACCAATTCGGTTACCTGCATGAGTTTTTCTTTTTCCTTGGAGCCTTCTTCATTTAAATTTGCCAGATTTATTTTTGCCGCTGTTAAAATCTGACCCAGCCCGTCGTGCAAATCGGCAGCAATTTTTTTACGCGCCTTTTCTTCGGTGGTAATAATGGTTTCAATAATTTCTTTTTGTCTGCGCTGTTTTACAATATTTATTAAATGTTGTTTTTTAGCATTGCTATAAATATTAAAAGCAATAAAAACAATCAATACAAAAACAAAAACTCCGCTTATCAATAAAATCTGATCGCGTTTTTTAGTAAGCTCTAATTCTTTCTTGCTGTTTTCCAGTTCTAAATGGTCGATTGATTTTTCTTTTTTTTCGGTCTCGTATTTTACCTGCATATCGGCCAATTGCTCGCCCATCTTAGCGCCTTGCAACGAGTCGCTTAGGTGAGAATAAAGCCGCTGGTAAATAAGTGATTTATCAAACTCCTTTAGCTTTTCGTAGGTTTTAGCCAATTCCTGACTGGCATCTGCCGTAAGAAACGGCGTTGAGTTTTTAATGCTTGTTTGAAAGGCTTCTTCCAAATAATCTTTGCTCTTATAATAATTACCTCTTTTATAATGCACCTTTCCCAATAAAATAAGTGTTTGTGTATAATTGCGGTCGTTTTTTAAACGCAGGTATTTATAGGCCGTGTAAGCAAGATTCTCGGCTTCGGTTACTTTATTTTGCTTTAAATAAACGCTGGCCATACTCCGGTCGCTTATAGCTACAAGAATGGAGTCCTTCATTTCTTTTGCAAGTGCTTCGCCTCTTGCATAAAACTTAACCGCCTCGTTTAATTTATTTTGCTCGGTTGCAACATTTCCCAGATTTATATAAATGCTGGCCTGCCCGCTTTTGTCTTTTAGTTTTATTTTTATTTCCAGGGCCTTTAAATAAATTTCAATAGCTTTTTCGGGATGATTTCTTTCGTAATAAATCCCGGCCATATTAAGCAGCAAAGAAGCCTCGCCTTTTAAATCTTTTATGGCGTCTTTTATGTTAAGCGCATCTATATAAATAGCAAGTGCGTTATCGTAATTTCCTCTTTCAAACTCAACCATGCCCTGCCATATCATGGCCGTCGATTCAAATTTGCGGTCTTTGATACTTTGGCCCTTTTTAATTCCTTCAAGCGCCACCGCCCTTGCCGAATCGAAGGCCGAGTGCGAGTAAAATTCCACAAAAATCTGATGGTAAATTTTTCCGACAGAAGAATCGGGCGCAGTTTTTAAAGTACCGCGCAAATTTTTAACGGTTTCAGTATTATACTGACAAAAACCGCTAATCGATATAAAAAACGCTGCCAGCGTGGTTAAAACTGCCTTCATATTCGCATTTCAAAGTTAACTTTCATTATGTAAAAAACAACCTTATTTTTACTACCTTTGCACCTATATAAACACCCCCATGGCTAAGAATATTATTACCTGCTCTTTTTGCGGACGCGATAAACGAAGTGCGAAAATGCTTATTGCAGGTCAAAGCGGGCATATTTGCGAGGTTTGCGTATCAGAAGCTTATAAAATCGTATCGGCCGAGAGTGAGACTACGCATAAAGAGACTGCCAAAGAAACGCTTACCCTTTTAAAACCCAGTGCTATTAAAAAATACCTCGACGATTATATTATCGGGCAGGATCAGGCTAAAAAAGTACTTAGCGTTGCAGTTTATAATCACTTTAAACGTATCAGCAACAGCAATAACACCATTAATCAGGAAGAAATTGAGATTGAAAAATCGAATATTATTTTGGCCGGCGAAACGGGTACCGGAAAAACATTAATGGCCCGCACCATTGCCAAATTATTGAATGTACCTTTTTGTATTGCTGATGCAACCGTACTTACTGAGGCCGGTTACGTGGGCGAAGATGTAGAAAGTGTACTGAGCCGTTTGTTACAAGCCGCCAATTACGATGTGCCCGCTACCGAGCGCGGTATTGTTTTTATTGACGAAATTGATAAAATTGCCCGCAAAGGCGATAACGCTTCTATTACCCGCGATGTATCCGGCGAGGGCGTGCAACAGGGATTATTAAAATTACTGGAAGGCTCTGTTGTAAATGTTCCACCACAAGGCGGACGTAAACATCCCGAGCAAAAAATGGTGCAGATAAATACAAAGAATATTTTATTTGTATGCGGCGGGGCTTTTGATGGCATCGAAAAAATTATTGCCCGTCGTTTAAATACTACTGCTATAGGTTTCAGTGCTTCGCAAAATGCGAATGATGTGGAGAGAAATAATTTATTACAGTATTTAATTCCTCAGGATTTAAAAACTTTTGGATTGATACCCGAGTTGATTGGCCGTTTGCCTATTACTACTTATATGAATACGTTGGATGGAAAAACATTGCGCCGTATTTTAACTGAGCCAAAAAATGCTTTAATGAAACAGTACCAGAGTTTATTTAAGATTGATGGTATTGAATTGCATTTTGACGAGGAGGTGCTTGATTTGATTGTAGAAAAAGCGTTAGAGAATAAATTAGGTGCACGTGGCTTACGCGGAATTTGCGAAGCTATTATGCTGGACATTATGTACGAAATTCCTTCCGAAAAAAATCCGCCTAAAGAATTTACGGTAACTATTGATTACGCCAAAAAGAAATTACAGAACGAACAGTTTGGCGGATTGAAGGCGGCTTAGTACAATAGAACACAGATGACACAGATGTTTATGATTTTCGCTGCTTAATTTTTTAATACAAGAACTAAAAATCGTATTTTATCATAATCATCAGCGTCATCAGCGTTCCATTATGGCCAACAAAGCAAAAACCACCGAAACCGACTCACGTTATAAGCAACTCGAAAAAATGGATGTTGCTGCGTTGTTAAAGAACATTAACAGAGAGGATAAAACAGTTTCTAAGGCTGTAAAAAAAACAATTCCACAAATAGAAAAGCTAGTAAATGTAATTGCCGCCAAAATGAAAAACGGCGGCAGGCTTTTTTACATGGGCGCAGGTACCAGCGGACGACTAGGCATTGTTGATGCAAGTGAGTGTCCGCCAACCTACGGTATTGAGCAAGGAAAAGTAATTGGTTTAATTGCCGGTGGCGATGCGGCCATACGCAAAGCGGTTGAGTTTGCCGAAGATGATGAAGTGCAGGGATGGAAAGATCTTACTAAATATAAAATTAGCAGTAAGGATGTTGTAATTGGTATCGCCGCTTCGGGAACAACGCCTTATGTTATTGGTGCTTTAAAAAAATGTAACACGCATAAAATTATTACTGCTTGCATAACTTGTAACGCAAATACGCCGCTTGCTAAAGTTGCCAAACACAAAATAGAAATTATTACCGGGCCCGAGTTTGTTACTGGCAGCACCCGCATGAAGGCGGGCACGGCGCAAAAACTTGCGCTTAACATGATAAGCACTGCAGTAATGATAAAGCTGGGCCGCGTTAAGGGTAATAAAATGGTGGATATGCAGCTTAGCAATAACAAATTGGTTAAGCGCGGCACCCTAATGCTGATGAAAGAATTGAACTTAGATTTTGCAGCTGCACAAAAACTTTTGCTGCAGCATGGAAGTGTACGCAAAGCGGCAAATGCTTTCAGGAGGAAATAAAAATTTAGTGCGACCCCAACTAATATAACCGAAGAATCATGTCGAGAAGTATACACACAACTTATACAAAAAACATAAGGGGGCTTACAAAAAAAGAACTTGAAGAACAATCTATTGATTCAAGTTCGGATTTAGCTGCTTTGGCCAAAAAGCGTTCCATAAAAAAGAAAGTCAAAAAAAGCCGCAGACAAAATAAAAACAAAAAAAAATCAACAATGCGAGTACAGCGAAATAATATTTCCTTCGCTATCACATAACTCGGCATAATAACCAATCTGGTTATCAATTAAATTTTGTGCAATAGTGCGATGCCCGTCTTTATCGGTTTGCTTAATAAGTGTTTTTGGTTTTATAATTTGTCCGCCCGATTTCGTTACCAGCTCCAGTGCATCCGACAAAACATTTACGAAAAAAAATAAAACCGCGCCTGTACCGGGTGTAAAATTTTCTTTTTGCACCAATACGCCGCCAATGCCGCAATCTTCCCTGCGCATAATACCAAATTCGCGATCCAATAATATTTGCTTATCAATTGACACGTTTAGTACGGCAGAGTAAAATTTTATGGCCCTGCTTAAATCTGTTACAGGTATTTCGAACCAAATAATATTGGCGTGTTTCATAAACCGGAGCTTTTAGAGGGTAAAAGGTACGGTTTTTTGGTGTGAAACATAATATGTTTGTGTTAAATAACCCTTAAGGACTGCCCTGCAACCAACAGGGCAGTCCGAAACCGGGTTTACAAACTTAAAAACAAGGTTTTTTAACCTTTTTTAAAAAAACCATAAAAATCTTTTGCAAGATGCTAATTAATTTAGTAACTTAGCGCTAAATTTATTAGCAATGAGTAAAATTTCAACAAACCTTCGGATTTTGAGGAAGATAAAAAACGTGTCGCAGGAGACTGTGGCCGACGATTTACAAATTCCCCGCTCGCGCTTTGCTTCTTATGAAGAAGACCGGGCCGAACCGCCTTACGGCATGCTGGTAGAAATATCGGATTACTACCACGTATCTATCGATGCATTGTTAAGAGGAGATTTCTCTAAAACCGATCCCGAAAACCTGATGAAGATTGGTAAAAACCGTTTTTTGTTTCCGATTTTGGTGGATAAACGCGGGAATGAGTACATAGAAGTGGTGCCCTTGCGTGCTTCGGCCGGTTACCTTAATGGTTTTGCCGACCCCGAGTATATGGAGAAGTTACCCGTGATGAGTTTACCTTTTAATGTTGTGGGCAAGCACCGCTCCTTCCCTATTAAAGGAGATTCTATGCCGCCGTTAAAAACCGGAGATTACGTAGTAACAAAATATGTAGAAAATTTAAGCGAAGTTGCCAGCGGAAAAACGTATGTGCTGCTTACTAAAGATGAAGGCATTGTTTACAAACGTATAGTGCGCAAAAATAATTTAAATGTTTTGGAACTTCACTCGGATAATAAAGCATACGAGCCCTACACTGTAAAAGCGCAGGATGTTTTAGAAATTTGGGAATTTGTGTGCAGCCTTAATCTATCCGACAAAAAAGATGATGAAATAAATCTGGACAGCGTAATGGGAATGCTGAAGAGTTTAAAGGTGGAGATGAAAGGGATTAAGAAGTAGATCAGTTATTATGTCAAAAATATCAATAATACCTAATCAAAAAATAATAGACAAAATTCATTTATTAAGAGATGAAAAAGTGATGCTGGATAGTGATTTGGCGGAACTTTATCAGGTAGAAACAAAAGTTCTTAATCAGGCGGTAAAAAGAAATAACAGTCGTTTTCCGGAAGATTTTATGTTTCAATTAACCGAAAAAGAATGGCAAAGTTTGAAGTCACAACTTGTGACTTCAAAAAATTGAACCCACCATAAAGATACCGCAACACTCCCAAATAATCAAACAGTTAGGCTAAGGTAGACTTATGAGCGTTCTGCTCTAATTCTGCCTTTTTTAAGGGTTTTTGTTACTCCCTTGTTACCCGGCATTTTCTCAAAGGTTCACGAAGGTTCAAGAACCGAAATAAAACCTTTCACGTTGGCTATAATTGCCAACTGAAGGGGAATGTCAAACCCTTAAAAACAAAAAAATGGGAGTCTATTTAAGAGAAAAAAAATTGGGTGGCGGTCAGGTATCATTTTACCTCGACATCTATCACAACAAAAGACGTTGGTACGAATTCTTGGAAATTAAGATCAACAAAAAAAATCCTACGCCACAGGATAAAGAAAAAAAGAGGCTTGCGACCGAAATACGTTCAAAGCGAGAGAATGAATTAATTGTTCAGGACAACGGGCTTGTAGATAAAGGAAAGCGCAAAGCCGATTTTGTAGTTTGGTTTCATTCCTATATGAATGGAAGAAAAGAAAACTACAACAACAATGTAAAAACCTACAAGCATCTTGAAAGGTTCATGGATAATCGGCCTTTATCTTTTCAGGCAGTCACTCCTGATTGGATCAAGGCTTGGAGTAAGTATCTTCTTGGCAGAGTAAGTAACAATACTACGATTGATTACAATAAGAATTTATTTACTGCTTTAGAGGAAGCTGTTCGCAAAGGAATCATCTTTGTAAATCCTTTCCGGAAAATTCCTCGCCATGAAAGATTAAAACTAAAACCCGTTTACAGGAATGCTTGGACGTTTGAAGAACTGGATCACCTTATGGAAACCACAGTAAAAAACATGGAGCCGCAATATAAATGGAAATTCCGTTGAAAGAGACCCCACTTGACCGCTCCAAAGTGACCCCTGCATTTCGGTGCAAACTGACCCCCCTATTTCGGAGCAAACTGACCCCTGCTTTTTGGATGTAATCATACTGTTTTAGCACGTTAAT
>JBBQRR010000064.1:0-17269 GCA_038214655.1 Bacteroidia bacterium
CAGTATGATAAGAAAATCAACCGATGTCGAACCAAAGAAATAAATTTTGTGATTCGCTACATCTCGCAACTGTCAAAGGATGCAGGGGAAATAAAAAGCGGGGATTCAAACATTATATTTGAAATCCCCGCTTTGGTGGGAGTTGAGGGGTTCGAACCCCCGACCCTCTGCTTGTAAGGCAGATGCTCTGAACCAGCTGAGCTAAACTCCCAAAAATGGCCCGTTTTTTACAACAGGGCTGCAAATATAATGTTTATTTCTATTTCAAAAAAAAATTAAAAACATAGCCCTTCAATCACCCTAAAACAGCTATATTTGCACCCGAATTTAAAAAACGCATTTTACATGTCTAAAACAACCGGAAAAATAGCACAGGTTATCGGCCCCGTAGTCGACGTTCACTTTGATTTACAAGGCGGTAAATTACCCGAAATATTAGATGCATTACAAATTGTTCGCGCAAACGGACAAAAACTTATACTCGAAGTACAACAACACGTAGGTGAAGACACCGTGCGTACTGTTGCTATGGATAGCACCGACGGGCTTTACCGCGGTATGGATGTTGTTCCTTTAGGCTCACCTATTATGATGCCTACCGGTAATAAAGTAAAAGGTCGCCTTTTTAACGTAATAGGCGAAGCTATCGACGGTATCAATACAGTATCGAACGAAAATGGCGCAAGTATTCACCGTCAGGCTCCAAAATTTGAAGAGCTTTCTACAGCCAACGAAGTATTATTTACAGGTATTAAAGTAATCGACCTTATTGAGCCTTACGCAAAAGGTGGTAAAATTGGGTTATTTGGTGGTGCCGGTGTTGGTAAAACCGTACTTATTATGGAGTTGGTAAACAATATCGCTAAGGCCTACTCAGGTTTATCGGTTTTTGCCGGTGTGGGTGAGCGTACGCGCGAAGGAAATGACTTATTAAGAGAATTTATAGAATCAGACGTTATTAAATATGGTGATGAGTTTAAACACTCGATGGAAAAAGGCGGATGGGATCTTAGCAAAGTAGATGTAAAAGCTTTGGAAGAATCAAAAGCAACATTGGTGTTTGGTCAGATGAACGAGCCTCCGGGAGCACGTGCTCGTGTAGCTTTATCGGGATTAACTATGGCAGAATATTTCCGTGATGGAGATGGAACAGGTCAGGGCCGCGACATATTATTTTTCGTTGACAACATTTTCCGTTTTACACAAGCCGGTGCCGAGGTATCTGCACTTTTAGGACGTATGCCGTCAGCCGTTGGTTATCAACCAACATTAGCAACAGAGATGGGTGCTATGCAAGAGCGTATCACTTCAACTAAAAAAGGAAGTATCACATCTGTACAAGCGGTTTATGTACCTGCCGATGACTTGACTGACCCTGCTCCTGCTACAACATTTGCTCACTTAGATGCTACAACTGTATTGAGCCGTAAAATTGCCGAGTTAGGAATTTATCCTGCGGTGGATCCTTTGGATTCTACTTCACGTATTCTTGATGCAAAAATTATTGGCGAAGCACACTACAGCTGCGCACAACGCGTAAAAGGAATTTTACAACGTTATAAAGAACTGCAGGATATTATTGCCATCTTAGGTATGGATGAGTTAAGCGAAGAAGATAAATTAGTGGTTCACCGCGCACGCCGTGTACAACGTTTCTTATCGCAGCCATTCCACGTAGCCGAGCAGTTTACCGGTTTAAAAGGTGTACTTGTGCCAATCGAAGAAACTATAAAAGGTTTCAATATGATTATGGATGGGCATGTGGATGAATATCCTGAAGCTGCCTTTAACTTAGTAGGTAACATTGAAGAAGCGATTGAAAAAGGTAAGAAGCTGATTGCTGAGACGAAGTAGGGATTAGTGTTTAGTGTTTAGTGTTTAGTGTTTAGTGTTTAGTGAGAATTTAAAAAAAATATAAGATTTAAAAATGTTTTTAGAAATTATTACACCAGATAAAAAACTTTTCGAAGGCGAGGCGAAAGCACTAACCGTTCCCGGTTCTGAGGGAAGTTTAGGGATTTTAAATCATCACGCAGCCATGGTTGCTTCTCTTAAAAAAGGAAAAGTAAAAGTTACCACCGACAAATCCGAAATTAAATTTTTTGAAATTAAAGGCGGCGTTGTTGAAGTGCTAAAAAACAAAGTGGTTGTTTTAGCCGAGTAATTTTATTCTCGCACAAAATTAAAAGGCTCTTCTTAAACGAAGGGCCTTTTTTGCTTTAAGTCCTGCTGAACTCGTTTCGCATCTCCCGGTTTTTTTATTTCAGAAATTTTCGTAAATTAGTTGAACCAAATACATACATATGAAAAAATCACTATTCTTACTTTTTATTATCGCCTCCGTTTTTGCAAATGCGCAATGCCCCGTAACAGTTAACGGGCAAGTTTCGGGGAGCACAATAAACATATGTACCGGTGCTTGCGTGGTCTTTACAGGTGGGGGCGCTCAAACATACACCTGGTCGGTTAACGCGGGCGGAATGACCACTGCAACAGCAACGCTTTGTCCTACCACCACAACAACTTATACACTTTGGGGCGTATCTAACGGTGGCTCATGCCTTGATTCAAACGTGTTTACGGTACAGGTAAACGCTAATCCCGTTCTTACGCCTACAGCAGTACCCTCCAGCATTTGTTCCGGATTTTCTTCAACGCTTACATGCAGCGGCGCCACAACTTATACCTGGGCGCCGGGCACCGGATTGAGTTGTACTTCATGCGCTGGCCCTCAAGCTACTCCTATGTCTACAACAATCTACACTGTTTGTGGTACCAACTTTCTGGGATGCGTTTCCTGCGCTTCTGTTGTTGTATACATAAATCCATTGCCTACGGTAAGTTTTAGTATGACAAATATTTCTCCGCAGGTTTGGAATGCAACACCTACGTATGCGGGAGGCACACCAGCCTACACATATCTTTGGAGTTGGGGAGACGGAAGTCCGAATGATGTAATTGCATATCCAAGTCACACGTACACGGCGGCCGCATGGTATAATGTATGTGCAACCATTACAGATGCAAACGGCTGCATGGCTAACACCTGTATGCTGGATAGTCTATATAAAATGAGTTCGGCCAATTCAATAATCTCACTCAACGTTGTAAGCGGCTCTACCGGAATTACACAGCATGAAAAAGACACTAGAGACTTTTATCCAAACCCGGCAAACGAGCAATTATTCTTTAATGAAAACATCAGCAGTATGGAGCTATACGACCTGAGCGGGAAAATAGTTTTGAGTCGCAAAATAACCGGCAAAACAGCGCTTACCCTAAGTTCCTTGCCCGAGGGTATTTATTTTATTCGCTTAAAAACCGGAGAAGCGTGGGTGAGCAAAAAACTGGCAATTGTACATTGATGCAAGCCAAAGTAAATACAATTTAATAAAACTTAAATACAATACCCAAGTGGCAAGTGGTTGAGGTGCTGAAGAACAAAGTGATAGTTTTAGCTGAATAATTTTTTTTATAAAATAATTAAAAGCCCTGCTCTCATTTGAGCGGGGCTTTTGTTTTACGAAATTTAAGAAGGAATTCCTAACATCCCGGCAAGTATGGAATTGCAGAACGCTAGATAAAGCGGTGTAAATCTGCTAAGGATTAAAAAATTTGCCAAAATTTCTGCGCTTATTGCAACCTCTATTATCTGCAAATTGTGTTACTTTGCTTAAACAAATCAAAAAAATGAACCGCGCTTTTTTACTTTTAATGCTTTTCCTTACTTGTAGTCCGGCAATTTATAAAGCCACTGCGCAAAAGACTGTTCCGGATACTGTTTATACCGGCATTTATGTAACAAGCATACACGATATTGATTTCATACAAAAAGAATATACGATTAGCCTTTGGCTCTGGTTAAAATACAAGAATAAAGATTTCGACTTTCTGCAGAATCTGGAAGTTCCCCAGGCCAAAACGGTTGTAAAATCCTTTTCAACCATTGATACTACAGGCAACAAGGTTTATATATTAATGAAGTTGCAGTGTGTTATGAAAGACTCCTGGAAAATCCATAACTTTCCTTTTGACCGGCAGAAATTAAGACTCTCCATTGAGAATTCGCAGTTTGATTCACGCTCACTTATTTTTATTGAGGATCGCGCAGGAATGCATTTTGATCCAAAATTCACACTAAGCGATTGGGATATTGATAGTTTCAATATATCAAGTAAAATAAATCGCTATGAAACAGACTTTGGAGATAGCAAACTTCAAAAACCCGTTTCGGAATACAGCGCTTACATTGTTAATATTAATATTGAGCGAAAAGCGCTTGATTTATTTTGGAAAATGTTTCTTGGCATGTACGTGGCCTTTTTGATAGCTTTTGTTAGTTTTTACATCCACGGCGATTCGGTTGAATCGCGTTTCGGATTAGCCGTTGGTTCTATTTTTGCAGTTGTAGGAAATAAATATACAATTGATTCTGTATTGCCCGAATCCAGTTCCTTTACGCTGGTAGACACACTTCATGGAATTACACTTTTATATGTTTTTGCAATTATTGTCTCAACTGCATATTCTTTAAACCTGGTTAAGAGAGATAAAATAAGTAAGGCAAAAAAGTTTGATATGGTTGCCCGCATCATCGTAGCAGTAACTTATATACTATTTAATATTTATTACATTTCACGCGCGGTTGCCAATTAAACGTATGACATTTGCTTTAAAAATAGATCCGAGTTACAAGAATCTGTGATGTATTTAATTTTTTGACATTAAACGGGCCAGTCTGTTAGCTATATATTTTTCGCTGGTAATTAAGCAGCGCTGTATACGACGGGCATAATAAATACTATCTAAAATTTCCTTTTGCTTTTCTTCAATAATTTCTTTTTGTTTGATAATTGCCTCATTTGCCTTTTGTTTTTGCAAATAACTGCGGTAAGCAAATATGGCAAAAGCAATTACGAGTAATAAAATGCCGCACACACTCCAAATAATTATATTTTGTTTTTTACTTTCGGCAGCGGCCACAGCTTCCTTTTTTTCTTGTTCCAACTTGGCGGAGGCTTCTTTTTTATCAAACTCAAATTGCATTTCTGTTTTAACCAATTTTTTAGTGTTTGCCTCATTAAACAAACTGTCATTAACCAGTATCATATTTTTATAATGCTCAAGCGCTAATTTATAATTACCCGTACCTTCATATAATTCATTCAGATCCGCTTCAGCTTCTTTCACAATATCCAGCGCGCCAATTTTTCGCCCACTAACAATGCTTTTTTTCAACCAAGTTTCGCACTCGGCTTTTCTTCCCATATCCAAGCATAAAATACCGAGGTTTTCCTGACAATGCGCTATTCCCTTCAAATCACTTATTTGTTCGCGTATACGCAACGCTTTCACAAAATACGCATAAGCGCTATCCTGACTTCCTAAGGTTCCGTAAAGGTTTCCTATATTGATCAGTGCATCTGCAACCCTATTATGCAATCCGGCTTCCCGGGCATAAAAAAGACTTTTCTTGTAATAATACAAAGTCTGAACATCCTTATTATAAGCGTAAAAAATATTGCCCATTCCTAATGTGGCCATCGCCATTACTTCTTTATCTTTTGTTTGAGATGCTATTTTAAAAGTTTCGCGGTATTTTTCCATGGCATGCAAGGTATCTTGAATTGCATAATAAATACCGGCTATGTTATTAGTGAGCACTGCTTCTTCGTGCTTATTACCTGCCTCTTTTAACAAACGTGCACTTTCCAAATAATTACTTAGGGCCTGTGGATAATTACCTTTATACATATAAGCAATCCCTATATTATTGCCTGCATTGATGATACCTTTTTTGTAATTTAATTCTTTTGATAAGGCCAGCGTTTTATTTCCGATAGAAAGTGCTGCATCGTAAATTCCTTTTTGATTAAAATATAAAGCAAGGCTATTCCATTTACCAATCTTGCCCGTATCATCGGGCAAAGCATCATACGCATGTAGTAAAGAATCGGTGTTGAGCAGTTTTACTTTTTCCTGTGCTTTTACCGGGCAGTTAACACAGATAAGAAATATCACAAAAAGAAAAAGTATCCTGCTTTTCACAAATAAAGGTTTAAAACAAATATAAATTTAAAAAGGGAATAAAAAAATTAAGCCGAAAAAAATTATACTTTTTTCCTCTTTAATGTAAATATACAAACCGGCCGTGCAGTCAGAGCAGCGCTATCTCTCAAGCCTAAAAGTTCAACGGGCTCTAAAATACGAATTGTGCCATCGGGCATGCTGCAAACCAAATTGTAAAAATACATTTTGTTGGTTTTAGGTTGAAAAGCATTCAGCTTTTTACGCATTTCGGGAGTAAGCCTACAGGTATCGGATCGCAATGTATCTATTTTCTCTTTCCATTTTCCGTTTATCAAAACCTCGTCGTAGTAAAGCATATCAAATTTTTTTACCGGGAGGTCTTTCTTAAAAAATTCGGAATGCGAGTAAATGTGGCAAGGGCCAAGGTGCAGCACTTTTGTAAAAGAATCGGTTGCAAGCCCGAAAAAAAAGAATTGCGGGGCCTTTATCTCATTTTTTTTAATGCCAATTAATTTTGTTCCGTTATCGGTTATTTGATAAACCGAAACAACAGCAGTGCCCGCGCTGAAGAATCTTAATTTATACGTATCATCTTTTTCCCAAACAATTTTTCCACCCTTAATCTCAACTTTTATTTTAGGGTTTCGGCCCTTGATTTTTATTTTAATAATACTTTCCTTCTCTAACAAAAAATGGGGTTCGTCAAAAATTATCTTGCAGGACGCCAAAGGTGCGCGTACTTTAAAGACCATAGTTTTTCCCTTAACGCTTTGTGCCTTACAAATACTTGTCAACGCAAGTAAAAAAACTATGAACCTTATACGCATTTTATATTTTCAACATTGCTTTAATTCCCTTGAGGTTATTGTTATAATAAGAAATTTGATGCATTTTAATGATGATGTTGTCTCCGGTGATACTCATATTTTTAAGCTCCACATTTTCCAAATATACTACTTCGTCGGCACCAGTTACGCCCATCATAATGTCCGCCGTTTTTGCTATACTAACCGGAAATCTTTTAAATTCTTTCTCAGACAGTGGATAAATAGCATTTGTACTTCTTTTTACGAGGAACAATTTTTTCATTTCCATTTTTTCTCCATTGTCAGACTCAAAGGCGGCTGTAGGAAATCCGATTTTCTGCTCCTTTTCATTTCTTTCCTGCAAAACAAATCTGAAAGGATGATCACAATTCCATATACCCATATTAGATACTACAATAGAACGATATACTGTACCTTGCAGAACCGCCCTGTCAAATCGCGCATTAATATTGTTATTTGCATTAGCTTGACGTGTAAAATTTACATTTGTAACATTCAACGAATCGTTTTTCCTTCTTTCGGCCACTAAATGTTCCTTCCTCCTCTTTTCGTACTCCTTCATCGCCGCGTCAAAATCTTCTTCGTCAAGTACCGGAGTAGTTAAAAATCCCGCCGATTTTTTTCCATACTTAAAAGTAACAGAATACTGAGTTTCATTGTGGCGCCTTATTACAACATCATCCCACACTATTTTTGCAAACTTAACGTCAAAGTTTTTATCCTCTTTAGGCACTTCAAATTTTACCCCTTCGTAAACCGCCAGCTCCGGAAATTCTTCCTTATTGTAGTCGATAATAAAATTATACAAATCAGGATTCGCTCTTTTAGGGACAATTAATTTTTCAGGCTCTATTCGCACATCCGAAGTAATAATTTTTTCATCCCACACACCTGCTATTTTTTCTTTGCAGGTTCTTGTATTACTTTCATTATACACCCACTTTTTTTGAACGGTATCGAGGTAATACACATTAAAATAATTTCCCTCATTATACGAAATCATATTAACAGTAATCTCTTTTCCTTGCTTAAGGCCCAACAGCTCTCCGTTTTTATAAGCTTTAATTTCAAACATGCCCGCCGACTCAAACTGATATTTAACTCCGGCCGAGTCGTAATTCATAGGAATGCCGCTAAAAATTAAATCCACCTGATCATGAAACTCGCGGTAGCTGAGTTCAATTTTTCCATCAACATCCTTTCCGTCTTTAGTAACAAACGAGCCTGCAGGAACAAAAACAGAGCTTCCGTTTTCTAACGTAATGGTTGTGTCTTTTTGCGTATCTATTAAAAAATTGTCGGGCTTAACAAGTAAATCAGCAACAGGCGGATTAATAAATTTTTCGCTTGCAGAGTCGGCTGTTGCGCTTTTATTTTTATAAACCATGTAACTAAGTCCGGCCACAACCACAACCGAGGCCGAAACCGACAAATATATTTTAGCCGTTTTGCTCAGCCAACTTACGTGGCTTGCGGCAGCGTGGCCCGAAAGGAATTTATCAAAATTCATTTTACTTTCTATTTCGGTTTTGCTTAAGGGATCTTGGTTTAATTTTATCTCTGGCTTTTTCATTTCAATTTTTTTATTCGTTTATGCCGACTAATTTTATTTTTAGTTTATCCAGTATTCTGTACAGTTTCATTTTGCAGGCACTCTCGCCTGTTTCGGTTATATCGCTGATTTCTTTAAATGAACGCTTTTCAAAAAAGCGCATATTCACCAGTTCCAATTCATCTTCCGCCAAATTCTGCAAGGCATCAAACAATTTCGCATCTTGCACCGCGGTCGATACTTCATTTACGTCGCCTTTTAGTTCCGTAAGGCCGGATGTATCTATACTTAAAACCGGTTGGGCCTTATTTTTTCTGTACAACTGATTAAGCTCGTTGGTTGCAATTCTAAAAAGCCAGGCCGAAAAAGGAACCCCGGTATTTTTATATTTTGAAAGGTTGTTGAGTGCTTTGTAAAAAACCTGCGAAGTAATATCGAAAGAAAGTTCTTTATCGCCCAGGCGATGATAAACAAAGTTTACAATTTTTTCGTAATTGCTTTTATAAAGCGGTTCAAAATCGCGCGGATTTTCCTGCGCGGCCCTAACCAACATTGCCTCAGTTTCAATGGCTGCGGCACTTACATGATAAGCGGCTTCGGTCATATTTTTTAAAGATAAGGCAAGCATTGGTGCGTTTTAAATCATAACGCCGAAAATCACCGAAAGTCACAATTTTTTTGGAAAAAAATTTATTAAACCCCTATTTAGCATAAATATAGCTAAAGCGAATCAAGAATTTTGTCTAAAAAGAGGAATTAAACGATAAAAAGGAGATTAATACGCCCGTATTAATTTGCCCTCCATAAAATGCACGTAGGCTTTATTGGCCACGCGGTTACCACCGGGCGTAGGATAATTACCCGTAAAATACCAATCACCTTTATGATTTGGAATTGCCTGATGCAGGCCTTCAATATTTTGGTAAATAATTTCAAGCTCAGCTTTTAAATTAGCCGGGCGCAGCAACTCTGTAATTTTTGCCGAAATTTCTTCGGCAGTAAAAGGTTTGTAAATTTCTTTTACCACATTTACCTGCCCCTCTTTAGGTAATTTTAATTGCTCTTTAGCTTTTTCGTAAACTTCTTCAATAATATGCTCAAGCCCACGCTCTTTTAAAAGAGCAATGGCCGCCTCAAAAGCTGTAAACTTACTTAAGGTCGACATATCTATACCATAACAATCCGGATATCGAATTTGCGGTGCCGATGATGCAATTATAATTCTCTTTGGCTCTAACCTGTTTAAAATATTTAATACACTTTGCTTTAAAGTGGTACCGCGCACAATACTATCGTCAATAACAACAAGCGTATCCACGCCTTTCCTTACAACACCATACGTAATATCGTAAACCAAACTTACCAAATCATCGCGTTGCGCATCATCCGTAATAAAGGTGCGCTGCTTGGCATCTTTTAAAACAATTTTTTCTATGCGCGGGTGCGTACTTAAAATTTCGCTTACCTCGGGCTCGGTATTTTTCTTTAAAGTAAGTAATTGCGTGGCCTTAAATTTATTTAAATACTCATGCAAACCATCAATCAATCCGCCAAAAGCAACTTCGGCAGTATTGGGCACATAAGTAAATACGGTATTTTTTACATCGTAGTCAATTGCCTTTAAAACGGCAGGTACCAAATTGTACCCTAATTGCTGGCGCTCCTTATATATATCGGCATCATTACCGCGCGAAAAATAAATACGTTCAAACGAACAGGAAAGTCTTTCGCGGGGCGTTCGTATTTTTTCTTCGGTAATAAGTCCGTCTTTTTTAATAATAAGCGCGTGGCCGGGCTTAACTTCTTTTACTTCGCTAAGCTTAACATCAAAAACAGTTTGCAACACGGGGCGCTCAGAGCACATTACTGCAACTTCATCGTTATAATAATAAAACGCGGGGCGTATTCCGTTAGGGTCGCGCAACACAAATGCATCGCCGTGGCCCATCACACCTGCCATAACATACCCGCCGTCCCACTTACGCGAGGCTTCGTTAAGTACAGAGGCAACATCTAAATTTTTTGCAATTAAAGAAGAGATTTCAAAATTACTGTAGCCCTGCGCTTTATAAATGCGGAACAATTTTTCATTCTCCTCATCTAAAAAGTGGCCAATTTTTTCCATCACCGTAACCGTATCGGCTTTCTCGCGCGGATACTGGCCTATTTCTACTAAGTGATTAAAAAGCTCGTCAACATTGGTTAAATTAAAATTACCGGCAACGGCAAGGTTACGCGTGCGCCAGTTATTTTCTCTAAAAAAAGGGTGACAGTTTTCAATATTATTTTTACCGAACGTTCCGTAGCGCAAATGGCCCATCAAAAGCTCTCCGCTAAACGGAATATTTTGCTTTTGCCACTCGGCATCATTATAAATTTCGGGATTTAGCTTACGGCTTATGTCAAAATTTTCGTGTACCTGGTTAAAAATATCTAAGGTTGCTTTGGTGCGCACCGAGCGTAATCTGTCAAAATACTGAACTCCCGGAGGCATATCTAACTTAACCGTTGCAATTCCGGCTCCATCTTGCCCGCGGTTAACCATTTTCTCCATTATTAAATAGAGTTTATGCAGGCCGTATCGTGCTGAACCGTATTTATCCCTATAAAACTGAAGTGGTTTTAAAAGGCGTATTAAAACTACGCCGCATTCGTGTTGGATGGAGTCGCTCATCGGTTGTAAATTTACGTGTTTTTGTTGAGCCGCCCATCTTATTCGTTAACATTTGGGGCCACTTATTAACCTAAATTAATTGAAGAGTATGATTTGGGCGTGAATGCGAATGATTTGGGCGTTACCGAGAGTGATTTGCGTGTTAACGAGAGTGATTTGGGCGTGCCCCCGCTTGCAAAGTTTTCTTCCACTCAATATTTTTAAGCGGGGTCAGGCAGCCCGCATTCGCTTTTTTTGCAATACATCATTTTACATCTGTTTAGTTTTCGGTGAAACTATGTATTTGGTAATAAAAATGCTAAAACAAGCAAAAAAGAGCTTCAACACCGTTGCGGCATCCTTCACGCAAATACAAATTTTTACTATTAGAGTGATTTTCAAACTTAGCGTGATGTTGTATTTGCGTTAAGGATGCAAGGGGCTTGGTTCTTTTGCTGCATAAATACACTCCGAAGGATATTATACATGGCAAAAAACGGTACCCCCTTGCAGCCTGACCCCGCCCCCGAATACAAATAATACCCAAAATCTAAGGCGGGGAAACGCCCCAATCCTAATTCGCCCATCACCCCTCCAAAGGCGTGATTTTACAAGTAAAGACAATCAAATACTACCTTTATAAGAGGCATTTCATATATTTGAAAAAAATAATTTATGCGTTACGCCCCCATAAACAAACAGCTTTTTATTGATAACCGTAAACGCTTTGCGGCAAGTTTAAAACCCAACTCATTAGCGGTTTTTAATGCCAACGATGTTTTGCCTACCAATGCCGACGGCCACACTAAATTTTTACAAAACACCGATTTATTTTACCTGAGCGGGGTTGACCAGGAAGAAAGTATTTTATTGATTTACCCTGATGCAAAAGACGGGCTGCATAAAGAAGTTTTATTTTTAAAAGAAACCAGCGAGCTTATTGCAATTTGGGAAGGGCATAAACTAACTAAAAAAGAAGCGCTTGAAGTTAGCGGCATACAACGTATTTATTGGCTGGGCGAGTTTAAAACTATTTTCCGCTCTTTGGTGGTGGAGGCAGATTATGTTTATTTAAATACTAACGAACATGTGCGCGCGGTTGTAGAAACTGAAACCCGCGAGGCACGTTTTGTAAAATGGTGTTTAAACGAATACCCGGTGCATGCTTACGAGCGCGCTGCTCCTATCATGCATCATTTGCGCGCCATTAAATCGGAGGCCGAACTTGCTTTAATTAAACACGCATGTGATATTACCGAAAAAGGTTTTCGTCGCTTGCTTGGGTTTGTAAAGCCGGGCGTGTGGGAATACGAAATTGAAGCCGAACTGATTCACGAATTTGTAAAAAACCGCAGCAATGGTTTTGCGTACACACCTATTATAGCCAGTGGCGCCAGCTCTTGCGTACTACATTATATCTCTAACGATTTACAATGCAAAGACGGTGATATTTTATTGTTGGATATTGCTGCTGAATACTCAAACTACAATTCCGACTTAACCCGTTGTTTGCCGGTTAACGGTAAATATACGCAGCGCCAAAAAGATGTTTACAACGCCGTGCTGCGCGTAAAACGCAGTGCCGAAAAAATGTTGGTTGCCGGCAACGTACTTGCCGATTATCACCGTGAAGTGGGCGCTGTAATGGAAGAAGAATTAATTAAATTGGGTTTACTGAAAGCTGAAGATGTTAAAAAACAAGCTATCGATAGTCCGCTGTACAAAAAATATTTTATGCACGGCACCTCGCATCATTTAGGTTTGGATGTGCATGATTTAGGAAATCGCTACCGCAAGTTTGAAGCGGGCATGGTGTTTACCTGCGAGCCCGGCATTTATATTCCCGAAGAAAATTTGGGAATACGCATTGAAGACGATTTGGTTATTAACGCCAAAGGTGCGCCAACAAATTTAATGGCAACTATTCCGATTGAGGCGGAAGAGATTGAGAGGTTGATGCGCAAGTAATTTTCATCGCTAAGACACAAAGGCGCTAAGTTTTGGTTTTTATTTCTTCAAGAATTAAGTTTACTAAAAAAATAGGGCCTTTTCTAACTACACGGCAGCAGTAATCTCCGCATCTTTGCAGTGAAATACTACTCTATCGATTTACGGTTAAAGATTGTATATCCAAAATGGAAGAGAAAAGTAAAGGGCTGCGGTTCTTTGTGGTAATAATTTACACTTACGCTGATTGGCCCAATGGGTGTATGATAAACGAGCGCAGCCATACCCACAATATATTGGTGCAATAATGGTTTGCTTAAATCGGCTGTAATTAAGTCTGCTTTTTTTACGATTGATTGGTAGGGTTGAAACAAATATCCTTCAAAACGTAAATCCAATTGTTTTATGGGGTGAAAAATCATTTTCATACCCGCAGCACCATATTGATAGGCCCTGAAATTGGGGAGGAAAAGCGTTTTACTCTCGGGCGTTGGCATAAAAGCCGGAGCCGACAAAACAGAAGAAGTATAATTTTTAAATAATTGTTGCGTAGAATAAACCCCCTCTAACAAAACACCAATTTTAAAAAATTGAAAAGGCTTAAAATAATAATCAAACTTAGCTTTAAACATTGCCCATTGATGCATAATATTACTATCCGGTTGTTGAACTGTTGTGTTACCGGGAATTAGTGTCTCTGAACCATTTATAAATTTTGTTTTTACATTTACAAACATTCCCTCCGAGGCATAGAGTTTTCTGTTTAGTGTATTATACTCATACTCGGCAGTACCATGTACAAATAAAAAATTGGTTTGGTCGGCTGTATCTTTATCACTAAAATTTTGTGTTTGATAATAGATACTCGATAATTCTGCCACTCCCCCGCCGTACATTACTTTGGCACGCGGGCCTACCGGATGGCCAAACATAATTTCTGCGTATCTGTCGCGCTGCGTTAAGTAAGCGGGTTTTTGCAAACTGTAAAATAAATTACTGCTGCGGTAATAATCCCAACGCGCAATAGTAGCATTAGGCTCAACGTAAAAAGGCCACTTGCCCGGCACATCAATACGCAGCCTTCCGCTAAAAGAAGTATTAAGCCGGCCAAAATAACCATTACCGTATAAGGAAGTGGCCACTAAACCCAGGTGATTATATTGTATAGAAGCAAAGCCTTCGCTTATAGGATTAGAAGAAATGTTGCCGCCCAATTGCAAAAACAAATCCTTTTCGCGCTTAACATTTAAATTTAATTTATACTTGCCGGTTTCTTTATTAAAACTAAGCGTAGGAAAAAGGCTTTTTATTTTATCATCTTCGGTTAAACGAAAATACCTGCGCTTTAAACTTTCTAAAGTAAATTCGGTTTGTCCGTTAGCCAACATGCGCCTTATATAAATTTGTTGCTTTTTGTTAATACCTGTTATTACTATTTCTTCTATTACCAATTTTTCATTTACTTTTCCTCTAAACGCTGCTCTTCGCCGGGCAACTTCTTCTTTTGAGCGCGATACACTGATTTGGCTTTTTAACGAGTCAATTTTTCTTAAAGCGGCAACATATCCGCTATCAATTAATCGTTTTGCCACGTCAAAATCAAAAGTACCTACGCTGCTCCAGGGATTAATAATTATGCCTTTCGTGCCGTGCAAACTAAAATCGGGATTTTTTACAAGCATATTTCTTATCTGCGCATAAAAATCTTCTTCGTTTATTTTTGGATTGAGAGCCGTTACCACACTTCCAATAATATAATCAGGTTTAAAATCTACAGCCATCACATCGGCCGGAAAATTATTATAGAGGCCGCCGTCAAATAAAATTCTTCCCTCAACACTTATAGGTTTGTAATAAAAAGGATACGTCATCGAGGCTCTTACGGCTTCGTTTAATGCGCCATTACGAAACACATGCGATTTTTTATTTTCTACGTCAGAGGCAAGGCAGCGAAACGGAATAAACAAACTATCAAAATTACCTTTTGAAACCGAAAAGGAGCTCGAAAAAAATTCGGCCATACTAAAATCAATGGGCGCCGAATTAACAAGGTTAGTAGGAATATTGGTTGTTAAAGAAGAATCGAAACTTAATTTAAGCGTTATCCAAGATGCATTATCGTCTTTTTGAAAATAATAATATTGGTACTTTTTTTCCATCTCGCCTTTTAGCAGACTTGTAAATTTTTCGGAGGTAACAATTTTTTCAATTTCATCGGGGCTGTAACCCGAAGTGTAGAGCGCGCCTATTAAACCACCTACTGATGTGCCTACAATATAATCTATCGGAATATTATTTTCTTCTAGTGCGCGCAAAACTCCTACGTGGCAGGCGCCGCCGGCGCCGCCGCCGCTAAGTACCAGGCCTATTTTCTGCGAAAATACATTTGTGTTTAACAGCACAAACAACATAAGGCAAACCACCCGCCTGCCCGCCTTTGCAAGGCAGGGCAAGGCTGTCCTCCTTGAAAAGGAGGACAAAAATACAGCTGCTATATTTTTAGTTGCTCTCAATTAATTGTCCAGGTAGTTAAACCTTGCTGTGTAAATTTAAAAGGCTGCACCCTGCCGCCATAAACTTCTAATGCCTTTGCTATTTTTACTTTGGTAACGGCCGGACAAAAGAAAAACATAAATCCTCCCCCGCCTGCGCCCGAAATTTTTCCGCCGCTTGCACCCGTTTTAATTGCGGTTGCATAAATATCATCAATTAAAGTATTTGTTATCGAGTGCGCCATTTGCTTTTTATTTTGCCAGCCAAAATGCAAAATCTCTCCAATTTTATTTAATTCTCCATCAAGCAAGCAATCTCTCATCTGATGAGCCTGCTCTTTTAAATTGTGCATGGCCTCTACCGACTTTTCATTTTTTTCTTTTACATTTTTTACTTGTTCATCAATAATGGCCGCCGACATACGTTGCGTGGCCGTAAAATACAAAAGCAAATTAAACTCGAGCTCGTATAAAATATTGTCTTTTAGCTGCAAGGGGTTTACAATTACTTTATCTCCTAAAAACTCAATGTAATTTATGCCGCCAAAGGTTGCTGCATATTGGTCTTGCTTGCCGCCCGACATATTTAAATCTACACGCTCTATTTCGTAAGCTAAATGTGCGATATCGTATTTTTCTAATGGTAGTTTTAACCATTCAATAAAAGCGCCCAGTAAAGACACTACGATTGTTGATGATGTTCCAAGTCCGGAGCCTTGCGGTGCTTCTATGTATGAAGTTAGGCGGAATGATTGTGCTTTTAAATTAAATTGCTTTATCACGCGGTTGTACACGCCAATAAATAATTCGAAGCCGTCAACCAGTTTTAATTCTTTGGCCGAATCGAGCGTAATACTTTTATCAGTGCCGTCGATACAAAATTCTATTTTCCCGTTTTCTAAGGGCTCTAAAGATGCGTAGGCGTACAAATCAATTGTTGCGTTTAATATTGCGCCACCGTATATATCCGAGTAGGGAGATACATCTGTACCTCCGCCTGCAAGGCCTATTCTTAACGGTGCTTTACTGCGTATTATCATTCTTAATTTGACCGTATAAATTTACGATTTCATTTGAGAATATACTCCAATCATACTTCTTTTTTTCTTCGGCCATGGCGGCGCTCATGGCTGACTCTCTGTTGTTTACAAAATAATCAATTATCGAGTCGGCAATTGCTTTGGGATTTGACTCTACCACGTAGCCGCATTTGCCGTGCGGAATTATTTCTGAGAGGCCGCCTACATTGGTTACCAATGTTGGTTTTTCGAACTGAAAAGCAACCTGTGTAACTCCGCTTTGCGTGGCGCTACGGTATGGCAGCGTAAGTAAATCGGTTGCCGAAAAATAATATTTTACTTCTTCATTTGGAATAAATTTATCGAACAAAATAACGTTGTTCTGCAAATTGTGTTTTTCAATAATATCAATGTACAGCTTTTTGTCTTCATAAAATTCGCCGGCTACCAGTAATTTTATGTTCAGTTCTTTTATTCTGGCGTCGCCCATTGCTTCCAGCAATAAATCCAGTCCTTTGTACTCGCGGATAAGTCCAAAAAATAAAATGGTCTTATCGGTTGCTGAAATAGTTAATTTTTTTCGTGCTTCCTGCTTATCCAGTTTTTCTCCGAAAGAAGAATACAAAGGATGCAACAAAAACTTTTTATGGGGTGACGAAGTAAATTTTTGCAAATCGGCAAGCACCGCCTTGCTCATTGTTACAAAACCATCGCAGGCCTTAATAAAATATTTTGTAAAGGCATTATCC
>JBBQRR010000065.1:0-17159 GCA_038214655.1 Bacteroidia bacterium
TAGATAGATAGATAGAAAAATTAGTAGGTTGTAAGAAAAAAATAATGTATTTTTGAAAAACAGATTACCAAAAATCGGTTAACGGGTTCTCCGATTTTTATTAAAATCCATAAAAATGAATTTTTAGAACCCACCTTAAGACGAATGGAAAGAGAAAATAAAATTCCACATTTTGATGAACTAATATTATATATACTTCCTCTTTTAAAAAATGGTGTCACTCCTGAAAATCAAACAATATTAAGCGTCCTTTCAGATGTAGCTGTTCATGTAGGACAGGACAGTTGGAAATTAAAAAAAGAGGGGCAACAAACTCTTTTTACGTAGTTCTTTTAAGAAAGTTTATCCGCCAGCAATTGCATCTCTATAGCAGGAGATTTTTGTTCGTAAGCGATATTGTAAACTGCCTGTGTGATGGGCATGTCTATTTTGTATTGTTTATTTATTTCGTGCACGCATTTAACCGCGTAATAACCTTCGGCAATCATATTCATTTCTAACTGCGCCATTTTTACAGAGTAGCCTTTGCCCAGCATAGTGCCAAACATTCGGTTTCTGCTAAATTGCGAATAAGCTGTAACCAATAAATCTCCCAAATAAGCACTCGCTTTTATATCACGGTCGATGGGATGCACCGCTTTTACAAAGCGTTCTATTTCCTGTATAGCATTACTTACAAGCACCGCCAAAAAATTATCGCCGTAACCAAGTCCGTGACAAATTCCGCCTGCAATAGCAACCACGTTTTTTAATACGGCCGAGTATTCGGTTCCGTAAATATCATCGCTAACCGCAACTTTCATATAGCGACAACGAAGTAACTCTGCTAATTGCTCGGCTTTACTTATATCTGTGCAAGCAAGCGTTAGGTAAGAAAGTTTTTCTAGCGCAACTTCCTCGGCGTGGCAAGGCCCGGTTATAACGCCAATTTGGTTTAACGGGACTTCAAAAAACTTATTGAGGTACTCGCCTACAATTAAATTGTATTGGGGAATGATGCCTTTAATAGCCGAAAAAACTATTTTACCTTTTAAAATTTCTTTTGGCACATCCTTCATCACATCGTGACAAAATGCCGATGGAACCGCTAAAACAATTATATCAGCTGATTTGATGCACTTGTTTAAATCGGTAAAAATTTTCATATTGCTCGGCGCAAACTCAACCGAACTTAAATAGCGTGGGTTACGGTTAAATTTAGAAATAGAATCGGCGTCTTCTTTTTTGCGTATGTACCAATTAACTTCTTTTACATTATTGCCCAATAATTTTGCAAGAGCTGTTGCCCAACTTCCGTTACCTATAACCGCTACGCTTCCTTGCATGTTTTTCCTTTTTGCCACAAAGGCGCAAAGACACAAAGAAATGTGAATTTGCGCTGTGTGGTTGTGTTTAGTTAGTCATTACAATTTGTTCATCTTTCAAAGGTTGTTCTGCTTTCATTTTTTGATAGAGTCTTGCAACCGTTACTACGTCTTTTTGGCAATAGGTTTTTATACGCTCAATATTTTTTTCTTCGTAATAAACTTTTGATACCTGGCTGCCGTCAATATCATCTTTAGGAGTAGGAATACCAAATACAGCCGCCAATAAATTAAGCGAAGTGTAATTTTTATAGTCGCCAAACTTCCACATTTCCATCGTGTCCAAATGCGGCACCTCCCAGGGTTTTTTGTTTTGCAAATCTAAAATAGCCGGTAAGCTGATTCCGTTTATTAAAAACCTCCTGCACAAAAACGGAAAATCAAATTCTTTACCATTGTGTGCGCAAAGCTTATCATCTTTTTTATCGTAGTGCTTTTCAAGCATTTCTTTAAAATCTTTGAGCAATACTTTTTCATCGTCGCCATAAAAAGATTTTAAGCGAAATTCTTTTCCGTTAAAATAACCTACGCAAATGCAAATCACTTTGGCAAACTCGGCAAAAATTCCTGCTTTGCTATACTGTTGCTCGGGCGTTACATCTTTACTATGCTGGTACTTTACATCCCATAGTTTTTTAAACGGCTCTTTAAGATCAGCATATTTATAAACGATTGGAGCCGTTTCGATGTCTAAAAATAAAATGCTGTTGGTGTTAATCTGTTCCATTTTTATTTAATCATTACTCCCTTTCGGTTAAGAAAAGGTATTGTTACAAAATTAGTTTCGCAAATACTTTCGGGTAAAAACACAAATTTTTTATCGTAAATGGTTTTGTTTACATAAAAACTTACCCAATACTCATTGGCCAGTCCAAACACATCTTCCATAATAGGTTCTATTTTAGAAAAATTATGCGAGCCCAGTTTTTCTATATAATGTCTTAACTCTGAAGTGCGCAAATTGCGGTTATCAATCTCGCCATATCCTTTAGAGCTTACCAATACATTTTCAAGCGTATCATTTTTAAGATTTACCAAATACACCATCCAACCGTTTTCGTCGTTTACCATTTCGGGCACCACGGCAACAGCAATATCTTCGGCACGGCGTATTAAATCTTCAGCTTTCACGTATTTGTTATTTATTTTTTAAAAGGTCGCTTGTAATGGCCATTTTGCGGGTCAAATTTAATGAAACTTATTAATTTCATTTATTTTATTCTACTACTCATTTCTTCAGGAGGAAGCACCTCAATTTCAGCTGTTTTAAAGTCTTTTAGGTTTCTGGTTACAATATATTCCATTTTCTCTACTGACTGTGCGGCTATTATC
This sequence comes from Bacteroidia bacterium, assembly GCA_038214655.1. Classification (GTDB taxonomy): domain Bacteria; phylum Bacteroidota; class Bacteroidia; order B-17B0; family Aurantibacillaceae; genus PALSA-968. The sequence continues at coordinate 2,697 of JBBQRR010000065.1, forward strand.
TGTAAAGCATCTTCAAAGTCTTTGTGCGAAGATTTTAATCCTTTTTTTATTGTATCCGTTTCAATCGAAATAATGTTAATATAGTCTAGCAAGCTTAATAAGGTACTTCGCAAGTCCTTTTCATCCATATACTTTTTTAAAAGGTAATGAGAGGTGGCTATTGAATGAGAAGAGGTATAAAGTTTCACCTTTTTCTCCTCCGCCTTTTTAAATAACAAAACAGCATATTTGCTGTAGGGTCTACGGTCGGCAATTAAGTCAATAAGAATGTTTGTGTCTAGAAAGACTTTTATCATAAATGCTTTTCCTCCAAATATTTTCTTAACTCCTTTTTCTCATCAAAATCCTTAGGTAGTTTAACTGCGCCCAGTAATTTTTTAAGCTTTGGCGACAATTTTTCATTTGTTGAATCTTCCCGGATGATGTTTTCGAGATAAGATGCTATCAAAGCAGATAGGCTTCTGCCGGTTTTACGAGCATATAATTTTGCCTTTTCTATAATCTCTTTCTCAACAGTGAGAGTAAGCTTTGTTGTCATGACACGTGTACTTTATACAAAGATACGTATAATTTAGTCGTCCGCAAAAAAGAAATTTACACAATTTCGCAGCCAAACAAAGCGGCAAAATGTTTTTTAAGTTTTTGCTTTACCTCGGGCATATTCACTTCTCTTCCTAATTCCTTTTGCAGCGAGGTCACTTGTTTATCGGTAATACCGCAGGGCACAATATTATTGAAATAACTTAAATCGGTATTAATATTAAACCCAATGCCATGCTTGGTTACCCACCTGCTGCAATGCACACCAATGGCGCAAATTTTTCTTGCCTTAGAGGGAATGCCCACATCCAACCAAACGCCTGTTTCTTTTTCGCTGCGGCCCGATGTAATACCGTATTCTGCCAATGTAAGTATCACCGCTTCTTCCAACATCCGCAGGTATTTATGTATATCGGTATAAAAATTTTCTAAATCCAAAATCGGGTAAACCACCAATTGCCCCGGGCCGTGATAGGTAATATCGCCGCCCCTATTTATTTTATAATAGGTGGCGTTTATGCTTTTTAAAAAAGTTTCGTTTACCAGTAAATTATTCTCGTCGCCGCTTTTTCCCAATGTGTATACATGCGGATGCTCAACAAACAATAAATAATTATCGGTAGGTTTTTGTTCTTGTGCCGGTAAATCGCGGTTTTGGGTTTTTACAAAAACTATTTTTTTTTGTAATTCTTCCTGATAATCCCAAGCGGCTTTATAATCGCGCAGGCCAAGGTCTTCAAAAAAAACCTGTTTATTTTTTAAAGGCATCTTAATCGTCAACAGGTTCCGCCGCTTTTTTAAAGCCGGCTTTTCGGGCCTTTAGTTTTTTGGGCCAAACAATATTTATAAGTTGATTATCTTTTGTAATAAGCGTTTTGCTGATGCCGTTGGTTACGGTAACGTTTTTTTCGCTCTCATTTTTCCAAACGCGCACCACCTGGTCGTACGTACCGTCGTCTAACAAAATATAAAATGCTTCTACTTTTTTATCTTTTACAATAGCCTTGCCCTCAAAACACTCGGCCGAGGCACCGTGGCGAAAAGTAATAATTACATCGGTATAGGGCCCGTCGTGCACCTCGTCTGCGCCGCGTTCTTCAAACTTTTGCGACCATTTATTATAACAGTTAAGTTCGGTTACTTTAACAATTTCCTGTGCCCAGGTTGCCGACGAAACGAATATGGCTAACAGCGTAATAATTTTCTTCATAAACCCGATTTTTATAAGGTTTTACATAAACCTTGCCAAAATTTCTGTTACTTTATATCCGTTAAAATTAGAAAAAGTTTTCTTATTTCAAAACTATGCTTGTAAAGACCTATGGATGTGCCGTGCACGGCATTTTAGCCACTAAAGTTACCATTGAGGTGGATATGGTGGCCGGAGTAAATTTTTACCTTGTTGGGCTGCCCGATAGTGCCGTTAAGGAAAGTCACCAACGAATTGATGCTGCTTTAAAAAACACCGGCTACAGGGTTCCGGGCAAACAAATTACCATAAATATGGCCCCCGCTGATATTAAAAAAGAGGGTTCTTCTTACGATTTACCCCTTGCTTTGGGCATTTTAGGGGCCTCGGGGCAGGTTTTACTCAATAATTTGGAAGATTACGTGATTATGGGCGAATTATCATTAGACGGAGAAATTCGTCCGATAAGAGGCGTATTGCCCATTGCCATAAAAGCTAAACAAGAGGGTTTTAAGGGGGTAATTGTGCCCGCCTCTAATGCGCCCGAGGCATCGGTTGTTGAAGGTTTAAATGTATATGCCGCCTCGCACATAAAAGATGTAATAAGCTTTTTTAAGGGCGATGAAAGCGCTTTGGAACTACTAAAGTTTAATGCCGAAGAGATTTTTAAACACAATACCTCGCTCGAAATCCCGGATTTTAGCGATGTTAAAGGGCAAGAAAATATTAAACGCGCTTTTGAAATTGCGGCTTCGGGCGGACATAATGTTTTGTTGATTGGGCCTCCGGGCGCAGGAAAAACAATGCTCTCAAAAAGATTGCCTTCTATCTTACCTCCTCTTTCTTTGGATGAAGCGCTTGAAACAACAAAAATTCACAGCGTAGCGGGAAGGTTGGGAAAACAAACCGGATTAATTACGCAAAGACCATTTCGCAATCCGCATCATACTATCAGCGATGTGGCTTTAGTTGGTGGTGGAGCTAATCCGCAGCCGGGAGAAATATCTATGGCGCATAACGGCGTTTTATTTTTAGATGAGTTGCCCGAATTTAAACGCACTGTGTTAGAGGTAATGCGTCAACCTATGGAAGACCGCAGCGTAACAATTTCTCGCGCAAAATTTTCGGTGGAGTATCCTGCAAGTTTTATGTTGGTTGCCTCAATGAATCCTTGTCCCTGCGGTTATTATAACCATCCCGAAAAAGATTGTGTATGCGCGCCGGGCGTGGTACAAAAATATTTAAATAAAATTTCGGGCCCGTTGTTGGACCGCATTGATATTCATATAGAAGTTACTCCGGTTCCATTCGGAGAATTGAGTAAGGTGCAACATTCAGAAAAAAGTGATGCCATACGCGAGCGTGTAATTGGCGCACGTGAAATTCAAAAAAAGCGTTTTGCAGAATTAGAAGGTGTTTACAGCAATTCGCAAATGAGTACAAAGATGTTGCAAATGCATTGTAATTTGGATGAGGCATGCAAAACACTTTTAAAAAATGCTATGGAGCGTTTGGGATTATCGGCGCGTGCTTATGATAGAATTTTAAAAGTAAGCAGGACGATTGCCGATTTAGAAGCCAGCGAAAATATTTTACCTAATCATATTGCCGAAGCGATACAGTACCGTAGTTTAGACAGAGATTCTTGGGCCAGTTAGTAAAAAGCTTAAGGAGTTAGTATAAGTATAAGGAGGAGATGAAATTAAAGTCATTCATACTTTTATTTTTTTTAGCGAAGTTTTGCTTTGCACAAAAAGTAGAAATTGTTAAGCGCTCGGATTACAGACACAATTACGCGGTGGGGCGCTTTGTTTATATTGAAAGTGCGGCGGATACTTCGCGTTTAAAATTTATTGCCACACTTAAAATTCATGCTGATAATTATCCTTACATCGTAAGCAATTTTATTGAACGTTTTAAAATGGAAGGAAAAGAACTCGGCGCAAATGCTTTCAGGCTCCAATCTTTTTATGAAAAAGATTCTTCCATTACACTTTGTATAAATACCTACTTTGCTCCCGAAAAGTTTTTTGACGAGAACGACGCGAAAAAACAGAAAAATAAAATTTTCTTGTTCAGTGTAGAAAGGCGGCAGGGCTTTAATCAATATTTCTATTTAAATGACAGCCTTACCAAATTTTCCTCATTTACGTATTTTGAATTAAATCCTGTGGAAAATGAAAAAGTTCAAGTAAGTAGTATTAAACACCCCTTGCCGGGATTTAAAACCGCAAGTGGATATAAATTTAAAACAGGAAAGGATGCAGAGTTTCGTGTAATAGGATTTCATACTCCCAACAGCAATGGAATAATAACCGCATTAGCCGTTGTAGCGGTGGTTGCTGTTGTTGCGGGGGGCGGTGTTGGCGGTGTAAGAACCGGTGGTACGCCCATTCCCACTAAAGCACTAACTTCTAAAAAAGATATCGCCACCCTGCCTTATACTTACGGGCGGATTTTAATTGACATTTACGAAAAATATAAGCCGTGAATAACTTCAGTTCGAAAATGAAAATCTTAATTTGCCTTTTCTTCTTAGTCTTATATCACTTTGATTTTTCACAAAACGTTATTAGTGGTATTATAAAAGACAGCCACACACAGCAAGCCATTCCTTTTGCATCTGTTGGAATTGTAGGCACGCAGTACGGAACGCTGGGAGATGAGAATGGAAAATTTGAATTGACTCTTAGAAGCGTAGCCGATACAATAAAAATTACCTCGATAGGTTATACAAAGTTTTTTGTTGCGGGTACTGAGCTGAAAAATAAAACCGATAAAACATTTTATTTAAAACCCGAAGTTTATAATTTAAGCGAGATAAAAGTTACTCCCGAGAATCGCATTTATAAAACTTTTGGTACAATTAATTATAGTAAAAAGGTTTGTACTGCCTTTGTTGGCGAAAACAATAATTGGAGAGGCGAGCAGGCCGCAATACAAGCCAATAATTTAGATGGTAAAACTGTTTTTTTAGAAAACTTTGGTTTTTACATAATAAAAAACGAATACACAGATTCTTTACAGTTCAGAATTATGTTGTATGAAGTAAATGAAAAAGGCCGCCCCGGAGAAACTTTTTTAAAGAAACCCATTTTGTTTAAGACCAATGTAAAACAAGGCGAGGTGCGGATTGATTTACGGGATTATTTTATTAGCACCGACAAAGATTTTTTTATTAGTTTAGAATGCCTGGAAGAAAAAATAGAATCATCAAAATTTTGCTTTGCCGGCTCTATAAAAGTGCCCTCCTTTGTTAAAACAACTCCCTTTGGCAAATGGACGCGCGTTAAAGGCGGCGGTGGAGATTTTAATGTGAAGGTGAATTTTGCGAAGTGATATTGGAGATTATTATTACTCCCCGTTAACAAACGTTCTCTTTTTTTTAATTCCACTTTCAATGTCCGTAATAATATAGTCGCTGTCTATTTTATTATTTTACAGCAATTGTTTTCAAAGCAATTTTTTTAAAATCGCCGCAACCAATTTTTACTATTTGTTTTTCATATCCGTCTTTTTCAATCACAACGGTCATACCCGGACAGCCGAACATTCCTCCCGAAATACTTTCTATTTGAAACGCTCCTGAAGAATCGGTATTACATTCGTCATAAGATTTGCCATCCTTAAATACGTGCACATTCTTTAAAGGCTTATCTGTATTTAAATCTACAACTGTACCGCGCACCACCTGAAGGCAATCGCAGGAAGTCAAAATAAAAAGCGCCGCTATTGTTGTAATATTTTTTTCCATTATTTTTTTGTTTCATTCAGATATTTTACCGGATTCAACTAAAACATCTTCTTCCATCCTTGATGATCCGTATCAATTTGCCATACGTATGGAACAACGGTTGCAATAGAATAATGCAGATGCGGCGACTTGCCCTGCGCATTGCCCGATGTCCCCACCGTACCTATAATATCTTTATGCCCCACAAATGAAAAAAGAGAAGTTTTAATTGAATCGAGATGCGCATAATAATGAATTCTCCATTTTGGGCCGAGGATTGCTACCACATTTCCGCCACGATTTAATTGCCCGCAATACACAACAATGCCTGATATAGAAGAAAAAATTGGTGTTCCGGTCTTGGCAAAAATATCAACGCCTTTGTGTGTTCCTGATTTTCCCCATGGGTAATACCAAAATGATTTTTGATTGTAATTATCTTTTGTAGCCTCCGCAACAGGCATTTGAAAATTTTGTGGAATGCAGAGCCCGATCGTCAGAACGATTGCAATACTTAAAAGTACTTTTTTCTTTCTTGAGATTTTTTTCATTGCTCAATTTATATCACCCCACTCTCCAAAAGCCTAATCACATTCTTATCCGCATCAATCTCCGCCTCTACTCCAAGCGGAATTGTATATTTATTTTCTATGTGGCCAATCATTGCGCCATAAAAGGCAGGTATGCCCAATGGTTTTATGTGTTGCTCTAAAACTTCTTTCAGTAAAAATGCTTTGGCGGGTTCTTCGGCCTCGCACTTAACGCATTTGCCAAAAACAAAACCGCTTATGTTTTGTAATACGCCTGCTAATTTTAATTGCGTTAACATGCGATCAACCGAGTAAGGTTCTTCTTTGGCTTCTTCTAAAAATAAAATTTTATTTTTCCAATCAGGTAAATATTGCGAGCCAATAATTCCCGCAAGCACCGTTAAATTTCCGCCAATTAAAATTCCTTTTGCTTTGCCTGCATTTATCATATAAGGTTTGTCTTCATCCTTATCAGGGTAAGCATATGTAACCACTTCTTTTTTCATCAGCACGCGCCTAATATAATCTACACTAAAATCGTTCCACCCGCTGTTTCCTACCGGACCATGATAAGTAACTAATCCTGTTTTAGCATAAATGGCAATTAGTAAAGAAGTAATATCACTAAAACCCATTATCACTTTTGGGTTTTTCTTAATGAGTGCGTAATCTAATTTATCTAAAATTCTTGCGCAGCCCCAACCTCCTTTCATGCAAAAAATTCCGTGTACCGTTGTGTCGGCAAAAAAGTCATTTAGTTCTTTTGCGCGCAACTCATCTTTACCTGCAAAATAGCCGTGCTTTTCTTTTAGCGTTTGTCCTAGTTTTACTTTAAAGCCCAAACCCTCAATGATGCCAATAAACTTTTGTACCTGTGCTTCGTCCCACACCGCGCCGGCGGGCGAGCAAACCGCAATGGTATCGCCTGCCTTTAAAGCGTTTGGCTTTAATTTTTCGTGAAGAGGATTTACTATTTGATCTGCTACTAAATTATTGCTGAGCAAAGGCGCGCCCAGCAATATAGTTCCTGTAGTTTTAAGAAATTGTCTTCTGTCTTTCATTAAGACTTTATTTACAATCGCAATTTTTTGTCGTTACGATGTCTTGCATCTCAGAGGTGTTTTTGCAGTCGGCCACCAAAAGTGTGAAAGAAGTAACTGCGTTTTTAGCGCTCTCTAAAACATAAGTGCCGCAAGGCTCGGCGTGTACTTCGCTTTTATTGTAATTTACATTGCAGTCGCGCACCGCTTTTAAAAAAAGGGTGTCGTCGCTTAAGCCGATGCAATTTAATTTACAACGCATAACATCGCTTATCTTCCAGGTTTGTAAAGCCAGTTCCTGTGCCTTTAATTCGTTTAAGCCTGTACAACCTTTTTTATTTAAAATAGTAAGTAAAATTACCAGGCCTATGCTAAAACCAATTCCGTAAAATTTTAATCGTTGTTTGAAATTCATGAACTACGAATTACTAATGAATACGCACGAATATACAAATAGGACACGAACCCCAATTGCATTGTTATTAAAACATATTCCAAAAAAAATCCCCCGCTATTAACGAGGGATTATACTTATATTATCTCCTTATACTTTTTAGTGTTCGCCACCATCATGCTCATCGGGCCCCAGTGGAACCGTTTGCGGCACGAAATCATCTTCGTGGCCGGGCTTACTGTAATCATACGCCCAACGATGTACTTCCGGTAAAGGACCGGGCCAGTTACCATGCACGTGCGCCATTGGCGTAGTCCACTCAAGTGTATTAGATTTCCATGGGTTTTGCGGAGCTTTATCGCCACGGAACATGCTGTAGAAGAAATTAATTAAGAACACAACTTGCCCAAACGCCGCAAGAATAGCAAAGCCAGTAACTAATTCGTTGATGTCAATTAAATTATCAAACATCGGAAAATTACTGTTGGTATAGTAACGCCGCGGTACGCCGCTCATTCCTAAAAAGTGCATCGGAAAGAAAACTCCGTAGGCCCCAATTAAAGTAATCCAGAAATGTACGTAGCCCAATTTTTTGTTCATCATGCGCAAGAACATTTTAGGGAACCAATGATACACACCCGCAAACATTCCGAAGATGGCCGACAATCCCATTACAATGTGGAAGTGAGCAACTACAAAATAGGTATCGTGAATAGTAATATCTAAAGTTGAGTCGGCAAGAATAATTCCCGTTACACCACCTGTGATGAACGAAGATACAAGGCCGATAGAAAATAACATGGCGGGCGTAAATTGTATGTTTCCTTTCCAGAGCGTTGTTATATAATTAAACGCTTTTACAGCTGATGGTATCGCAATTAAGAGTGTTGTAAATACGAATACAGAGCCTAAGAAAGGATTCATCCCGGTCATATACATATGGTGACCCCAAACGATAAATGATAAAAAACCAATTGCAAGCATAGAACCAATCATGGCGCGGTAACCAAAAATTGGTTTACGCGAGTTGGTAGAAATAACTTCGGAGGTGATACCCAGTGCAGGTAATAATACGATGTACACCTCGGGGTGACCTAAGAACCAGAATAAGTGTTCAAATAAAATTGGACTACCACCTGCTTGTTCCATAGGACGCCCTCCTATATAAATATCCGAAAGATAAAAACTTGTTCCCATCGATCGGTCAAACAACAATAACAATGCTGCCGATAAAAGAACCGGGAAAGAAAGTACACCTAAAATTGCGGTGATAAAAAACGACCAGATAGTAAGTGGCATGCGCGTCATCTTCATTCCTTTTGTGCGAAGATTTAATACTGTAATAATATAATTTAAACCTCCCAATAAGGCCGATACAATAAATAATGCCATTGACACTAACCATAAAGTCATACCTAATTTAGATCCAGGCATGGCTTCGGGCAAGGCCGATAGCGGAGGATAAATTGTCCAACCACCTGATGCAGCTCCGTCTTCAACAAATAAAGAACCTAACATTAAACAAGTAGAGATAAAGAAGAACCAATAGGAAAGCATATTTAAAAACCCGGAGGCCATATCCCGCGCGCCTATCTGATAAGGAATAAGAAGATTTGCAAACGTACCGCTCAATCCTCCTGTAAGTACAAAGAACACCATGATGGTTCCGTGAATTGTTACAAGGGCAAGGTATGCGTTGGGGTTAAGAACTCCGTCTTTGCCCCATTTTTTTCCCATGATGGTTTCGATGAAAGCAAATTTTTCGCCGGGCCATGCTAACTGAAGGCGAAAAAGAATTGACATAACCATTGCTACCACAGCCATAATAACGGCAGTAACCAAAAACTGGCGAGAGATCACTTTGTGATCCATACTGAAAATGTATTTGCTCACAAACGTTTCGTGGTGATCGTGGTGGTCATGCGCGTGATCGTGATCGTGCGCGGTGTGGCCATGTTCTATAACTTCTGAGTGTGTATTGTTTCCCATTATTTCAGGTTTTAATCTTTGTAAATTATTTTTTTACCGCTACCGCTTTAAATGTTTTTTGTTTTGCAATCCATGCATCGTAATCTTTTTGCTCATCAACAACTATTTTCATTGGCATGTTATAGTGTGATGCTCCACAAATTTTATTGCACAATACTAAATAGTCAAATTCAATAGGGTCTTCGCCACGCTTAACACGAATAGCATTTATCTCGTCGATGTTGCGCATCACCTGCGGATCTTTACGCATCTCGGCAGTTGTAACAGTTGGCTTAAAACGGAAGTTTGTTACCTGACCGGGCACGCAGTTCATTTGCGCGCGGAAGTGTGGCATAAATGCGCTATGAATTACATCGCGCGAGCGAAACTGAAAACAAACTTCTTTTCCTTTTGGTAAATGAAATTCGTTTTTCACTAAAATATCATCGTTGCAAGCAAGGTCGTTAGTATCTAAACCAACCGGGTTGGCGCCATTAATCTGCATGTAATCATCAATACCAAATTTATTGTCTTTGCCGGCGTAACGCGCTGTCCAGTCAAATTGCTTTACATACAACTCAACACGCACAGGGTTGGGGTCGTTATCGCGTGCCATAATTTCGTTCCAGTATTTTAATCCAAACACAATAATAAACGCAAGGCCAATTGCAGGAATAATAGTCCAAATCATTTCCAATTTATTATTATGCAAATAATACGTTGCCCTGTTGTTATCTCTTCCGTAATATTTCCAAGCAAAGAAAAACATGAACGCGCTGGTAATAACAAATACTACAATACAAAGCCAATAGTTAATATTTAAAAGCCAATCGATTTTAACACCGTGCTCTGAAGCTGATGCGGGAAGAATGCGATCGCCGCCAAAACGGTAAATTTGCCAAACAAAAAACCACATAAAGGCAATAAAAAACACCATCATTAGGCGGCCGTTTAAACGGTTATCACTTTCGGAAGGATGCCATTCTTTTTCGGTTTTTAAATCGCGCGACAGCTCAACAACTTTAAACACTTGGTTTAAGGCTATGCACAATAATAAAAGGGCTAGGATATACAGCAGAATCATTTTATTTTGGTTTTAAATTTTTATTCTTTTTTAAATTATCTCTCTGTTATTTTTTACAACTAAGTACTGTGATGCATTGCTTCTTCGAGGAACGGATGGTTTTTAACCATTAGCGGACGCTTGGTTAAATTGTTTAACACCACGTGCAGAAACAATCCTAGGAAGCCGGCAAAAATTCCGAATTCCATCCAGCTTAATCCTGTCCAATGATGGCCAACTGTTCCGGGCATTACAATCATCACTACATCTAAATAGTGGCCAATAAAAATAATTAATCCAACAAACATCAGGAACCAGAAATTACGTTTTGCATCGCGGCTCATTAAAATAATCATAGGACATGCAAAGTTGATGAAGAACACCGTCCACATTAATGGTTTGTAATCATCCCAACGTTGCTGAAAATAAATAATCTCCTCTGGGATGTTTGCATACCAATACAGCATAAACTGAGAGAAATACAAATACGTCCATAAAAACGAAATGGCAAACATCCATTTACCTAAATCATGAATAGTGCTTTCGGTAACAAATTCCATGTAGCCTAATTTTTTAAGGTACACTACTATTAACACGATAGCTGTAATGGCGCTAACCCACATACCGGAGAAAATATACCATCCATATAAAGTAGAGAACCAGTGTACATCTATGCTCAATAACCAATCCCATGCAGAAGTTGAAGATGTAACGGCGAAGATTACCATAAACACCGCGCCTGTTTTTACGTTTTTCCAGTGGTGATCGTTGCTGGTTGTATTATCTGCATCTATAGAGTTTTTGCGAAGCTTCCAGGTAAACCAAAGCCAAGCTGCCATGTATGCAAGTGTGCGTATCCACCAAAAAATTCCGAAGTAGCCCATTTTTTCCTGTATCATTTTATCGCCCGCAACCATTTCTTTATCCATCCATGGATAAATGTGGTGCACGCCTAACTGGCCTAAAATAAACATCAGCATCATTAAACTTAAACCCCAGGGTAAAAACCAAGCGGTTGCTTCCATCACGCGCTTAACCGTTGTGGCCCATCCTGCTTCAGCAGCATATTGCAATCCTAAAAAGAATGCAGATGCCAAACCAATTGCCATAAAGAAAAAGCAATTGATAAAAATATTTGCCCATGCGCGGTTGTGACTATAATGCGCATCGGCTTCGGCGGGGTGGTCGCAAATAAAAGCAGCAATTAACGAAACAACACCAACGCCCATTAAGGCATAGGTAAATGTTTTTGCTTTTTGCGGAAATGTAAAGTTTAAATTACTCATAGTTCCTTCTGTATTTTATTTTTTTTCTTTTTTAAGTTCGGCTACAACAACCTGTGTTTTTGCGGCTGCAGAATCTGCAACTACTTTTGGCCCTTGTAATTTTTGTACGTAGTGCACAAGCTTCCAGCGCTCTTCAACACTTAGCTGACTTGCGTGCGAACCCATCATACCCTTTCCGTTTGTTATAGAATAGAAAATTTTTCCTTCGGGTAAATTTTTAAGCGGGCCGTCGTAAGCGCCTGGAGGGCCGGGCAATTTGCCGGCAACTTTTCCGTCTCCTTTACCTGCTTCGCCATGGCAATGCACACAAAATTTTCCGTACAATACTTCTCCGTCTTTTAAAACCGCCTCGCTGTTAGCGATGGGATTTTTTAGATGCAGACCTGCTTTTTCGTAATCAATGCCGGGCGCTATTGCGGGCATATGGCCGCGGGCAATAGTTCCTGCTACCGGTTGCTTGGCGGTCATTAAAGTGTCGCCGTTTAATGTGTGTGTTGAGTAATACTCTAACGAAGGAGAACGGTACATGTCGGGCATGAACTCGTAACCCGGGCTGTTAGGCGCGTTACTGCAAGAGCTTAAACTTAAAGCGGCAAGGCCTGCCAGCGTTAAATTTTTTAAGTTTATGATTTTTACAAATTTCATCTCTCTAAAATTTATCTTTAGTAAGGTAATTTTTCTGTTACTGTTCCTTTTTGATTTACTTCGATAGCACCTGCAGCACGAAGTACGTTTTCTGCTTCGCCTGCTTTTTCCTCAGGTAGTTCAAGTAAAATTAAAAACTTATCGTTGGTTGTACGAGGGTCAGGGTTTTTTGCTTTAGCGCCCGGTACCAACATACAACGTAATAAATAGGTAAGTGCCATTCCGTGACCGGCACAAAACACAGTTGATTCGAATGTGATTGGAATAAACGCAGGCACGTTATAGATATACATCCAGCTTGGTTTGCCACCAACATCAGTAGGCCAATCGCTCACCATCATATACCACATCATCAACGTTGCTAAACCACAACCGGTAAGTCCGTAAATAAATGCGCAAATTGCTAAGCGCGTACGGGGAACTCCTATGATAGGGTCAATTCCGTGAATAGGGAAAGGTGAAAAAACATCTTTCACTTTTATGCCGGCTGCCTTTAATTTCCTACAAGCTTCCAATAAAGGAACCTCGTCGTCGTAAACACCGTGGATTACTTTTTTTGTTATTACTCCTGCCATATTTTTATTTCAATCTTTTATTAAACAATTAATGTGCGTGTGCGGTAGAGTGTGACTGCGCTGCGGCATCTTTCTTTTGCGACTCGCCTGAAATTTTTAAAATGGTTTTTAATTCGGATTGTGCAATTACCGGAAAATACCTCGAGAATAACAGGAAGAAGAAAAAGAACATTCCAATCGTTCCGGTAAAAATTCCAATATCCACAAAAGTGGGGTGATACATGTTCCAGGTTGAAGGAAGGAACGTGCGGCATAAAGTTGGAACGATAATTACAAAACGCTCGAACCACATACCTATGTTTACTACAATCGATAAAATAAATGTAGCCACTAAGCTTGTTCGTATTTTTTTGAACCAGAATAATTGCGGCGATACCACGTTACAAGTCATCATACACCAGTATGCCCATGCGTACGGACCCGTTGCACGATTTAAAAATGCGTACTGCTCAAACTCAACGCCCGAGTACCACGACATAAATAGTTCGGTTAAGTAAGCAACACCAACTATAGAACCCGTTACAATAATAACGATGTTCATATACTCAACGTGCTTTACAGTAATGTAAGCTTGCAAATTATAAATCTTGCGTACAATAAGCATTAGCGTTAACACCATTGCAAAACCCGAGAACACCGCACCGGATACGAAATAAGGAGGGAAAATTGTTGTGTGCCAACCCGGAAGGATGGATGTGGCAAAGTCGAAAGATACTATAGAGTGAACCGAGAATACAAGTGGTGTAGATAAACCTGCAAGTACTAGTGATACTTCTTCAAAACGGCTCCAGTGACGAGCGCTTCCGCCCCATCCAAAACTTAAAAGACCGTAAAACTTTTTAGCCCAAGGCTTAATAGCTCTGTCGCGAATCATTGCAAAGTCAGGAACCAAACCTGTATACCAAAATACTAATGATATAGAGAAGTAAGTTGATACTGCAAATACATCCCACAATAAAGGAGAGTTAAAGTTTACCCACAATGATCCAAATTGATTTGGCAATGGAAACAACCAATAGTCTAACCAAGGACGACCAGTGTGTAACAATACGAAGATAGCAGCACACATTACTGCAAAAATGGTCATCGCCTCAGCAGAACGGTTAATAGCCATTCTCCATTTTTGACGGAACAATAATAATACGGCAGAAATTAAAGTTCCTGCGTGACCAATACCGATCCACCATACGAAATTGGTGATATCCCATGCCCAGTCAACACCATTGTTAGAACCCCAAACTCCGATTCCAGTTCCAATAGTATAGGCTAAACATCCAATACCCCACATAAAGCAAATAATAGATACCGTTAATAAAATGTACCAATATTTGTTAGCCTTACCCTCAATTGGTTTAACAATATCTTCGGTAATCTGATGATATGATTTATTCCCAAGGATTAAGGGCTCTCTAATTTCTGATTCGTGCTGCATATTATCTAAAAAAATTATAAATTATAAATTCTGTTATAGATTCGTAATCAATTTTAAGCGTGTTCTGC
>JBBQRR010000066.1:0-16719 GCA_038214655.1 Bacteroidia bacterium
ATTCCTTTGGAATAGAACTTTAAAATTTGTCGTACTTTGCTCATACTAATTGCTTTATTCGCCATTGTTTCTTATATTTACTGTGCGAATATTACACATTCAGTAAACAAAAAAATTAACGTGCTAAAACAGTATGATTACCCCAAAAATAGTGGTTCAAAATGAGGGGTCTGTTTGGTGCGGAAAAGAGGGGTCTCTTTGGGCGGAAATTCCAGCTAATCAAAAGGAAGCAAATGAAACTGCAATTAAAACGCTTATTAGTAGTTCTAAACTTATTGCTATTGAAATAAGTTCTGCATGCGACCATCAGCAAAATAAAAGTCGATTAAATAAATACTTGTATGGTATTGTAATTGATAAAATATCAGCCGATCTTATTGATAATAATGCTAAAAGCGATAATTCTATGAGAGCTGGATTATTTTACGTTAAAAATACTGAATTCGAGGTTTGGGTAAATTTAAATTATGTTTTTGGAGCGCTACCATCAGATAAAAGACTCGGAAAACCATTATTTACCTTCAAAAAAGAAATGATGGATATGATCGGCAATAGATATGCCAATCACGTTTCAAGAATCGGAATTACAAGTTTCTAATAAACTACTCCTAAAACCAATTTCAAATATTTGAATTCCTTTGCTGACAAAGACGAAAACCCCGTATTACCTAGTTCTGATTGGGATTATAATTTTAGCGAACAAAATGGAATTACTAAAGTGAGTATTAAAATTTACAGGCTAGGGCAAGAAATTTCATTAGGTAAAATAAACCTGATTGCTTTATGTATTAGTTGCTTTACTCTTTTTAAATGCCACACGTTTGAAGTTTTCGCCCTTTTCGGGGTTAACATAGGGTTCGGCATCTACATATTGTAAAAATTCATTTATAGCTATTAAATCCCTTGTAAGATTATCAGAAATAGTTACATTTGCCTCAGAAGAAATTTTATGGGGAGAGATTGCTTTTTTTAAACGGTTGGTTTCCAATTCATTTAGGGGATACAGGTTTGAAATTGGTAACATTCTTTCCGCTTTAAAATCAAAAAGTCCCGTCTTTAGCGGGATTTTTTGATTTGTTAACAGTTTGGAAGCCAAAGTTTAGCCCTAAAAACAATATAATTCGTACCTTTGCCTTGCGTCCCTGCTAATAAAATCATTTCAATCATGAAAAAGTTATTTTGTTGCGTTATCCTCATGATAGCAGGAGGCTCCAACCTTTTTTCGCAAGTTCCGGCTTCTTCCAAATCAGTACTTCCAAAGTCGGCGGTAAAAGCTTTCTTTAATTGCGCGGTTTTTAGTGCACCCGAAAAAGGCAATTACATAGAAACGTATCTTACAATAGCCGGGAATTCAATTCTGTTTAAAAAACAAAAAAACAGATTTTTGGCAACAGTACAAGTTGAAATGGAGTTTATCCAAAACGGTAAATTAGTAAAAGGCAATGCCTATAACTTAAATAGCCCCGAAATTCTTGACACAAGTAACAAACCTGTTTTGGTTGACAGGCAACGCTTTTGGCTAAAGCCGGGCAAATACGAATTTGTATTAAAATTAAAAGACCTCAATCGACCCGCAACAGCGGCGCTAATTGCTACAGATACAATTGAAGTTGTGGCCCCGGTGGAAAATGAAATTTCTTTCTCAGGTGTAGAAAAACTAGAATCATTTGTTAAAACTGAAGTGCCGGATGCCGTTTCAAAAAGCGGATACGATATGATGCCCTATGTATTGAGCTATTACCCTGAGTCGATAAACAAAATGGCCTTTTATGTGGAAGCCTATAATGCTTTACAAAAACTGGGAGCCGATTCGCGCTTTGTATTTGTTTATTTTATTGAAGGCGCCGAAAGCAAAGAAAAAGTTAGCGGTCTGCATGCCTACAGCAAGCAAAATTCGGCATCGGTAAATCCTTTAATAGGGCAGTTTGATATTTCACAACTTGCTACAGGCTATTATAACCTCGTTGTTGAAGTAAGAAATGGCGCAAACGAATTAATGAGCGAAAAGAAAATTCCTTTTACGAGGATTGCGGCGGCAGTAAAAATTAAAATAGCAGATATAAGTAGCATTGACACCGCCGGCACTTTTATTAGCCATGTTGTAAATATGGATACATTAAAAGATTATATCGCATGTTTGTGGCCTATCTCTTCTACTACCGAGCGTGACTGGCAGTATAACCAAATTAAAAATGAAGATTCAAAATTAATGCAGCAATACATGTATGCTTTTTGGATAAACCGAGAGCCCAAAAATCCGGAATTGGCCTGGAAAAAATACAGAGCAGAGGCTGTGAAAGTAAAAAAGGAATATGCCTGCGGAAAAATTCCGGGATATATGACAGATAGGGGCCGCGTTTATTTGCAGTATGGGGCGCCCAGTGCTGCGCAGCAGCAGGCGGCCGAGCCTGATTCGTATCCCTACGAAATCTGGCAATACTATCGCATTAAAGATCCCGTAACCGGCATGTTTCAAAGCAATAAGAAATTTGTTTTTTATAACCGCGAGTTAGACGGCAGTTGCTATCAATTAATTCATAGCGATGCACGCGGCGAAATGCGCGATGACCGCTGGCAGATAAAATTAAAACAGCGCAGTAATCAGGTTATGAATCTTGACCAAACAACTCCCAATAATTCAAACTACGGTTCGGGCGCCAACGACTTGTTTCAAAACCCACGTTAATGTATGAGCAAACCCGTTGTAGCAGTTGTTATATTAAATTTTAACGGAAAAAAACTGCTGCAACAATTTCTTCCTTCGGTTATAAAACACACCGAAGGCGCTCAAATTTACTTGGCAGATAATGCAAGTACCGATGATTCGCTTGCGTTTGTTGAAAAAGAATTCCCCAATGTAAAATGCATTGCTTTAACGCAAAATTACGGTTTTGCACAAGGCTATAATGAAGCATTAAAAAATGTACCTGCCGATTATTTTGTGTTGATTAACTCGGATGCAGAAGTAACGCCAAATTGGATTGAACCTGTTATTGCGTTGATGCAAAGCGACGCAAGTATTGGGGCTTGTCAACCCAAAATACTTTCTTTTAAAGATAAAGATACATTTGAATACGCCGGCGCCGCCGGAGGCTTTATTGATAAATATGGTTATCCTTTTTGCCGCGGACGAATTTTTAATGAATTAGAAAAAGACAGTGGGCAATACAACGATACCTGCGAAATTTTTTGGGCCACGGGCGCTTGCATGTTTGTACGTGCAAGTGTTTTTAAAGATATGGAGGGTTTTGATGGTTCGTACTTTGCACATATGGAAGAAATTGATTTGTGCTGGCGCATGAAAAACACCGGCCATAAAATTATGGCAGTGCCTGCTTCGCTAGTTTTTCATTTGGGAGGCGGCACTTTAAATAAACTTAGTTCGCGTAAAACATTTTTAAATTTCAGAAATAATTTAATTACCCTCACTAAAAATTATCCCAATGGCAATTGGTTTTTTGTAATTATTGCGCGACTGGTATTAGATGGTATTGCCGGTATTAAATTTTTATTGGAAGGAAAACCGGCGCATACATGGGCTGTAATTAAAGCGCATTTTGCATATTATTTTTCTATTGGTAAAACATGGGCTAAAAGAAAAAAGAATAAATCACATAAAAATTATAAACCAAACTATAGCGGTATTTATAATGGGAATATGGTTCTTGAATTTTATTTGAAAAAAATTAAAACATTCAGCGGACTCAACAAAGATACGTTTAGCGTTTAACCGGCTCCCACACACTGCTCTTAACGCCTTTACAATACCTCAAAAATCCAACCAACAAAGCCGCGTTCATCATCATAAAATGGGATAGGGAAATACATGGTTTTATTTTTACTCCAACTGAAACCAGCATTTTATTTAAAACAGGAAGCAGCAGTAAAAACACTTGGGCATAAAAGATTATTTGAAAGAGCACATGCGTTTTGAAAAGTAAAATTACGGTAATAAAATTCAACAAAAATAAAAACGGAGTAATCCATCTTAAAACTTTGTGCGAGAAAAATGCAAAAGCTATATCACTCCAAAATCTGAAAAGCAAGTCTTTAAAGTAAAATAAATTCTGAAAATTTCCGGTAGCAATACGGGCTTTACGTTTAAATTCTCCTTTTGTATCGGTGGCCACATCTTCGTAAGCAAGCGCGTCGTTTTCAAAAATAATTTTCTTTTTTGCGCGAAGGGCAAGGCAAGTCGTAAAAAAATCATCTGCAATAAAATGTGCAGGAATTTCAGTTAGGATTTCTTTTTTAATGGCATAACAACCCCCCTCGGCACCCATTACAAGGCCCATCAAATTGCTCTCGGCCGATTTCAAGCGATTTTCAAAATTCATATAGTGTAATTCGCTTGCAGTAACAGCTTCTGCGTTTAAGGGCCTTTTACTAATGTTTCCGCAAACCATGCCAACGCCCGTGTTTTTAAAATGCTTTACCAATTCAGAAATGGTTTCGCGTTTAAAATACACATTGGCATCGGTCATTAGTAAAACCGGACTTTTAGCTTCTTTACTCAAAGCATTTAAAATGCCTATTTTACCTGTGCGGCTAGTAAATTCAATAAGTTTTAATTCACTATATTTTTGCTGCAGGTTTTTAATAATTGAAACAGTGGCGTCGCTGCAATTATCTGTGCCGATTAGGAAAGTAATTTTTGGAAGCGGGTATTTTGTATTGAAGGTGGAATGTATTTTTTCTTCAATCACTTTTTCTTCATTATAAGCAGCGCAAATTAGCGTGATTTCGGGAAATTCATTTTCAGATTGAAATACGTCTACATCCTTCGTTTTTTTTAGGGAAGTTAGTAGTAAAAGCAAGGCAGGGTAGAAGATGTAAGTATGCAACATGGCCAGGGCGCTTGCACAAAAAACTATTTCTAAAATAAACTTCACCTATAAAGATTTGTAAAAATTTAATAATTTACTTGTTAAAACGGTATTGTCGTAATTTTTTTCGGCAAACACTCTTGCTTCCTCTTGCAGGTTTTTTCTTTTCGGCTCATTAGTCAAAAGTTCAATCACTGCATTTGCAAAAGTATCGGCATCATCGGCAAGCAAACAATTAGTATTAGCTGTAACTGAAATTCCCTCAGCGCCAATAGATGTACTAACGATAGCTTTACCGTAAGCCATGCCTTCAAGTAATTTTATGCGCATACCGCTGCCCGATAAAAGTGGGACTATCATGATTTGATAAGCCTGATAAACTTTTTCTGCCGATTCGGTTTTACCAACTACTACAACTCCCGGAATTCCGAGCGAAGCAACCTTGGCAGAAATTCCCCTTCCAACAATATAAAATTTTGCCTGCGGTACTTTTTGCAAGATTTTTTCCCAAACATTTTTTGCAAACCATAAAACTGCTTCCTCATTAGGCATCCAGTCCATTGAGCCAAAGTGAAAAACGCTTTGCGGGATTTCGGTTGCGTGATTTACTTTGTATTTATCTAACAGTAAACCGGCGGGCGAGGAGAAAAAAGGTTTTTCTATTCCCCAACTCTCAAAATATTTTTGGTCAACGGCAGTAATGGGAATAATTGCATCTGCATTTTTTAAAACGCGGTATTCAAAAACTTTTAATCTACTGTTTTGCAGTGCTAAATATTTCTTTTTGGCAGGATTTTTTTCATTGTCAATCATGCGCCCCCAAATCATGTGCTCAATATTATGGGTGCGCACGGCAATTTTTGCTTTGCTGTATTTACGGATTACCGCAATGTAATCGCCCATAAAAATGCTTTCCAGCTGCACAATATCAAATTCTTTTTCTTTTAAAACGGCAATTAATTTTTCTTCGAACTCTTTAAAATAAAAACGACTGGCAAAGTATGAATGATCCGAAAATAAATTCATTAAAGCCCCTGTTATGCTAACATCTGTGTTACGGTAAACCGATTGGTAATTGCTTTTAGTTTTAAAATCAACATCAACTTCGCTATCGCGTTTAAAATGTTTTTTTGTGTTGATGGTTAGTAAGGTTAAATCAACGCCATTGGCAATAAAGCCCGCGGCCATATTAAACATGGCTATGGAGCTGCCGTCGGTGGGCGGAGCAGGAGGTTTATTGGTTAGCTGTAGTATCCGCATGATTTTTTTTAGGAACAAACACAGAAAATATTTTTGTAAAGAAACGGGTGTAGCTGTAAGTATCAAAAAGAGGAGAATCGTTTGCGGCTTTATAGGATAACCATAAACCAATTGGCAAGAAAACACATTGGGCTGCCCACATGCCAAACACGGCATTTAACTTACCTTCTATAACCATTTTTTTTAGTGTGATGGTAACAACGTGGTAAATTAAAAAAAGTATGACGGAGATAACAACGGGCATCCCAAACCCACCTTTTCGCACAATGGCTCCGAGCGGTGCGCCCACAAAAAATAAAATAAAGCAAGCAAAAGAAACCGTAAATTTTTCATGCCACTGTACTTCGTAATTGGCGGTGCTTATTTTTTGGCCGTCTTCTTCGCCTGCCTTGCTTTCAATAAAGGAGGCAGCACTTTTTACCATATTGCGTGCAGCTTCATAAACGTTTTGCTTTTTTAAAGTAGTTTGAGCGTCTAAATATTTACTCAATAGAACTCCGTCGGTATCTTTTTCATTCTTTTTAGTTTGCATCAAACTCTTCTGAAAAAAATATTGATTTACAAACTGTTTATAAGTTTGGTCGTACGACTCGGCTCTGTATTTTTCTGAACTATCTCGGTAAGAACGAAGCTGGCTTACATTCATAACATCGGCGTTATCTTTAAAAAAGTCTTCTTTCAAATTTTCCATTTTAAGGCTGCTTAAATCAATACGGATGTTTTGCTGCTTAAAATGCATAATCATATTGGGTCGGGTAACCTGTTGCTTTGCTTCGCTAAGCGGCTGATTGTAATGCGTGCCGTTTTTTAATTTAAAAGTAAGGTAGCGCATATCTTTGCTCATAGAGATTTCTCCGTCTTTGGCATACATTTGCACCACGTTACCCAATCCTTCGGTATGGTCGTAAATATAAATGTTGTGTATGGTAATGCCGTCTTTGTCTTTAGTGCCAACGCGTATGCTATACCCGTCAATCCCGTTATAATAAACACCTTCTTTTAAATTAAATGCAGGCTTTGCGGCACGCACATTATACAATAATTGCCCTGCTTTTAGGTGAATATAGGGCAGGGTATAATTGTTGTAAAAAAAACAAAAAAGCGACAAGCCTACAATAAGTGCCAAAACAGGCCGCATGATAGATAGCAATGATTGCCCGGCAGATTTCATCGAGGCCAGCTCATAAGTTTCGCCAAGGTTGCCAAAGGTCATGATAGAGGAGAGGAGCACAGCCAGAGGCATGGCGGCAGGCAAAAAGGTGAGAAAGATGTAGCCAAACATTTTGGCCAGGGTTGATGCTTCTACTCCTTTTCCGGCAATTTCGTCAATGTACGTAAAGGTAAAAATCATTAAAAAAATGAACATTCCTATAAATAGCGTGGCTAAAAAAGGCGGAATGTACTTTTTTATTAAAAAAATATGCAGGGTTTTTATGCGCATGCCTGTTGCAAAGGTATCATTTGAGAGCTAAAATCACGCCAAACTGCCGTTCATCTATCAAAAAACGGGCGTGTATAACTTTTAATTGTATAATAACATTAATTTTTATTTTTGTGCAACATGGTAAAAGGGAAAAAGATAATAGTAGTACTTCCGGCATATAATGCCGAGAAGACCTTAAAACGTACCTACGATGAAATTCCTTTTGATATTGTAGACGATGTGGTGCTGGTTGACGATTGCAGCAAAGACAATACCAGCGAAGCGGCCCGAGCCATAGGCATCAAGCACGTAATAAGACACGAGAAAAACAAAGGTTATGGCGGTAATCAAAAAACCTGCTACGATAAGGCGCTGGAGTTGGGGGCCGATATAGTGATTATGCTGCATCCGGATTACCAGTATACGCCCAAGTTAATACCTACCATGTGCGAGTTAATTGCCAGCGGGCTTTATCCTGCTGTGTTAGGGTCACGAATATTGGGCAAAGGAGCCCTTAAAGGAGGCATGCCCATGTATAAATACATTTTTAACCGTTGTTTAACGCTCTCTCAAAATATCCTCATAAATCAAAAGTTATCCGAATATCATACAGGCTACAGGGCTTTTAGCGCCGAGGTATTAAGGGGCATTAAGTATCATAAAAACAGCGATGATTTTGTGTTTGATAACCAAATGATATCACAGATTTTTTATGCCGGATTTGAAATTGCCGAAATTACCTGTCCCACCAAGTATTTTGACGAAGCCTCATCTATCAACTTTAGCCGCAGCGCAACGTACGGTTTAGGAGTTCTGGGCACCTCTTTCAGGTATTTTTTCAATAAAATAGGGCTGATTAAGTCGGATATGTACTGAAAATTAAAATATTTTTGTTTCTTTGTGATTAGTAATTTAAATGTAATATGGTACAACAAGTCAGAAAATTTTCGTTGCTTTTTACCCCTCTTTGCCTTTTGCTTTTGTCTTCTTGCGGCGATGGTACCGGCAAAACAAACAATCCTGAAGAAATACAGGAAGATACTACCAAGGTGGTATCAAGCGGCGTGTTAAATATTGGTGGCGAATTATTCAGTATTCCTTCGCCTTTGCAAACTGCTATGCTTATTCAAAAAACAGGCTCGCCTTATGATAAAGGGATATTGAACACTAAAGAAAATATGAACCAGTACGCAACCGATTTCTCTAAGGCCCTTAACTTGGGTATTTATGGAGCAGATTTGGGTTATGTATCGATGTATAATAAAACGCAGGATGCTATTTCTTACCTTGCAGCTGTAAAGAAGTTATCGGATGATTTAGGTCTTTCGGGCGCATTTGATACTCAGACAATGGAGCGTTTCAACAAAAACATCTCAAATAAAGATTCTATGATGATGTTGGTTGGATTGGCTTACCGCTCTGGCGATGCTTTCCTTAAAAACAACAAGCGTAACGATATAAGCGGATTAATCCTGGCCGGTGGTTGGATTGAGAGTTTATATTTTTCTCTTCAAGTTAATAAAGCCAAAGAAAACGAAGAGGTAAAGCGCCGTGTAGCCGATCAAAAACAGGCTATAAGCAGTATCGTTAAATTACTTTCTCAAAGCGTAGCAAAACCCGAGTACACCGATATAATCAATGAATTAAAAGAATTAAGCAAAGTGTACGATAGTATTGAGTATAAGTATGTTTACGAAATGCCTGAGACTGATGTAGCGGCCAAAACAACTACAATTAACAGCCACACTGACGTTAGCATAACCAAAGAACAGTTAGAAAAAATCACTGTTAAAGTGGAAAGTATCCGTAAAAAAATTGTTAACCCAGTTAAAGCTTAATTTACCTATGAAAAAGATATTTGTAACCTGTTTTTTAGCTGTAGCATTTTTATTGGCAAACCCTTTTAAGGGCGCTGCCCAGTGCGATACCATTGCCAGTTTATGCGCCAAGCACATTATAGCTTCATTTATATCCGACGGACAGCAATACCGCTCTTTATTATTAAACCCCGAGGAAACAGCTGAGTTTAAGACTACTTTCTTTGGCGAAACGGTTTACCGTATAGCTGCTTGCAGCGGTTTAACTGATGGTAATCTGATTTTCTCTATTTATGATCAGGAGCGCAATTTGCTTTTTACCAATAAGGACTATAAAAACTCAGCTTACTGGGATTTTAAAGTAAAGTCTACTGTTGAGGTAACTATTGAGGCCAAACTTGACCCTTCAAACAATGGTTCGGGTTGCGCGGTTTTACTTATAGGCTTTAAACAAAGCAAGAAATAAGGGTTTCTCCTGTGAGAAGGGTAATATTATCGCTTTTTAAAACGGTTTAGTTTTTCAGGTTAGTTTATTTTAGTATTATTGTAAGGCATGAATTATGCACAAAAAACCGCTGCGTTGTTTTCTCAATTGTCGGCATCCGAAAAAGGGTACCTGAAAAAATTTTTTAAAACCCGCATAACCGTTTTATCTCCCAAAAAAGCCGAACAGCTCAACGACTTCTTTACTTTGGTTGAAACGAGCCCCGAAGCATTACCCGGCGGTTTTGCTGTGGATGTACAAAAAGATGTTTTTGATTTAATGGTTTTTGGATTAGAGGAGTATCATAAAAACAGCACCACTCAGGCCCGCAGTTACATTAATCAGGTAGAAATCTTATTGGAAAAGAGCATCAACAGTCAGGGCGAAAAACTATTAGCCAAAGCAAAAAAACTGGCACGTAAAGAAGCCAATTACGAAATGCTGTACGAAATTATTGAATGGCAGGTAGCCATACACAGCCTGAAGCCGCCTACCGAAAAAAATATAAAAATATTTGACGATTACTTTGGTGAACTGAAAGAACTGGTAGAAAAACAAATTAAAATAGCCGGAAATTAAATTGAAGCCATCCGAAAACATATTCGAGTTAATTAAATCGCTTTCGGGTAAGGAGATTGAATATATTTTAAAGACATCCGACCAGCATAAAAAAAGCGGCTCTAATAATTATATGTTGCTGTTTCACGAAATTATTTCGCAAGCTGTTTATAACGAGAAAGAAATTATTAAAAAACTGGGCTACGAAAAGAACCTCAATAATTTTGCCTTTACCAAAAACTACCTCTATCATTTTATTCTTAATCGCCTTGAAGAAATTTGTCAATTACCCCAGGTAGTTTTGCGCCGCAAGATTAATTGCGCAAGCCTCAGTCTGCAAAAAAAATACGAACCCTTTTTAGAAGAAGTTTTAAAAGAAGCCGAAGAAGAAGCGTTTAAGCTGCAACTATTCGACAGCTATTTAAGTATTGCGCAACTTGAAGTCAGTATTAAAAAAGACAATACAGAATTGCAAAAGCGTATTGCAAAGACGCTAAACGCAAAAAAAACATTTTTGCATTACCGTAAACTATTTGCATTGGTTCGTTTAAGGCACCATCAGTCGTCTTTTATACGAGATATTTTAAAAACATCCGAATTTAAGGATGTGTACGAAGATGAATTACTGGAGTCGGACACCAATTACAATTTTAACCACAAAATATTTTTTTACCTGGCCAAGGGCATTGTGTACTATGCCACCAAAGATTATACAAACGGGGTACGCATACGCAATGAGCTGTTAAAACTCTGGGAAAAATACCCGCACATGATTCAGGTAAGGTTTGCGGCTTACTATAATACCTATTACAATAAAGCCCTTACACATTCTAACCTGGGCGAATTTGGCGAAGCAGTTGAAACCATACAGTTCCTTACAAAAAAAATGGAAGAACTAAACCGTGGCACGATTTTTCAAAAATACATGTTGTATAATTTATTGATTGATGTATATAATTCCTGCGGCTATTTCGAAAAATCGTTAGAGGTAATGGATGAGTATGCGCACTTCCGTCAGGGACTTCCGCCCAGCGAAAACATTTACTCTGAGCAACAATTTTATTTTTACCTCGCTAAGGTGCATTACGGTTCTGGCAATTTAAAAGAAGCTTCCAGGCAATTAAACCATATTATTAATAATGAATTAGAGTACAACTCGGATATTACGTGTATGGCCTATGTGCTCAGTCTCATTATTTATTTTGAGAGCGGCAAAACAGATGTACTTGAATACAGGCTCAATCACGCCCAGCGCCAATTGGAAAAACGCAACTCGATGCTGGGCTCCTTGCAATTGCTTACTAAATTCTTTAAAAATTATATTAATAAACAACCCGAGGCGGCAGAGCTCAAGCAACTTTTTATTAAACTTAAAGAAGGTATAGAAAGCAATGTTAGTGCCGATGCGGTACAGCAAACGCTACTGAGTTATTTTGATATATCCGCCTGGGTTACCTCGCGTATCGAAAAAACCACTTTGGCCGAAGTTCTGAAGAAACAAAGCGGTAATCCGATGCTATAAATTAATTTTTTTGTTTTAAAAAAAAAGTGCATATTTGTACTGAGTTACATAGTACTGTTGTATTTCTTACACCAGCATCACTCAAAAAAATCCTGAAA
The DNA here is from genome assembly GCA_038214655.1 of Bacteroidia bacterium. GTDB lineage: Bacteria > Bacteroidota > Bacteroidia > B-17B0 > Aurantibacillaceae > PALSA-968. The sequence continues at coordinate 11,989 of JBBQRR010000066.1, forward strand.
TAATTTGTTTAGTCATTTAAAAACAAAATTGTTGTTTATGTATTAAAACAGGTAGTAAATACCTGTACATCACCCCTTATCCTTGAATTTCAACAAAATCCCATAAAAATCACCAAACGGCTTGTTCTAAGCCATTACTTCATTATGAAAGAAGACAAAAGCGGTAAACCCGAAAGATCTAAAAGGCCACGTAAAGTAAAATTAGACCCTTTAGAAGAAGACACTAAAACCCCCGAAATTAAGGTAGAGGAGGAGGTTCACGAAGAACCCGTAGTACAAGCTACGCCTGTTGTAACCGAACCCAAAGTTGAACCTGTGCAGCAAGCGCCGGTGCTTAACCCTGTACAGGAAAAGGGCGACTTTGCCTTTAAAAAAGAAACAGACGGTAACGTTCAGCATCAAAGTCACCAACAAAGCCACCAACACAGACAAAACGAAGCGCAATTTAATTTTGACGGCATAGTTCATGCCGAAGGAGTTTTAGAAATGATGCCCGATGGGTATGGTTTTTTGCGCTCATCCGATTATAATTATTTGAGTTCGCCCGATGATGTGTATGTTTCTCAATCGCAGGTAAAATTATTCGGCTTAAAAACCGGAGATACCGTGCGTGGAAGTGTGCGCCCACCTAAGGAAGGTGAAAAATATTTTCCTTTAGTGAAAGTTGAAAAAATTAATGGCCGCGATCCGGCCTGGGTGCGCGACCGCGTTCCTTTTGATTTTTTAACCCCTCTTTTCCCTTACGAAAAATTTAAATTAACCGGCCATAAAAGCGAAACACTTTCATCACGTGTGATGGATATGTTTTGTCCTATTGGTAAGGGCCAGCGTGGTTTAATTGTTGCGCAACCTAAAACCGGTAAAACAGTTTTATTAAAAGAGGTAGCCAATGCCATTGCTGCAAATCACCCTGAAGCTTATTTAATTGTGTTGTTAATTGACGAACGTCCCGAGGAGGTTACCGATATGGCGCGCAGTGTAAAAGCAGAGGTTGTTGCTTCAACTTTTGATGAGCCGGCCGAAAAGCACGTGCGCATTGCCAATATTGTTTTAGAAAAAGCAAAACGTTTAACCGAGTGCGGGCACGATGTAATTATTTTATTGGATTCTATCACGCGTTTGGCGCGTGCGTACAATACAGTTTCTCCTGCATCAGGTAAAGTATTAACGGGGGGTGTGGATGCAAATGCATTACACAAACCAAAACGTTTCTTTGGTGCGGCACGTAAAATTGAAGGTGGAGGTTCTTTAACCATTCTGGCAACTGCACTTATTGAAACGGGTTCTAAAATGGACGAGGTAATTTTTGAAGAATTTAAAGGAACCGGTAATATGGAAATGCAATTGGATAGAAAAATTTCTAACAAGCGTATTTACCCGGCTATCGACCTTACGGCTTCATCTACGCGTCGCGATGATTTATTATTGGATCCAAGCACATTGCAACGTATTTGGGTTATGCGTAAACACCTTAGTGATATGACGCCTGTAGAAGCGATGGAGTTTTTACGCGACCACATGAAAGGCACCAAATCAAACGAAGAGTTTTTAGTAAGTATGAATAAATAAAACCTCGACTTCGCTCGGTTTGACAGGAATATTCTTAATGAAAATGAGATTTTAGCATCATGCAAAAAAACACCACGGTTTTCTTAGCTCTGATTTATTCTTTATTATTTGCTGCCGCGGTATGCTTCTTTTTTTATGGCGACCATGTGCAATACATAACCTATCCTTATTTGGTTGGACTGTTGTTTATGCTACCCTTTATTTACGCAGCCATTTTTCTTAAACGAAAAAACGAAGGCGGATTATTGGGCGGGAGGCCTGCTTTTAAAGAAGGATTAAAGTTTGTTGTAATTGCCACTTTGTTTATGGCGCTTTTTCAGGTTTTGTTTTTTGAATTTAGTTTCAGGGAATATAAAATAAATTTTATGCAAACTATGGGGCCGCAAATTTTAAAAGAACAGATTGCCGCGGGCAAAATGAAAATGGACGAAGCTGATATACCTAAAATGATTGCAGCGGATATAGAAGGTGTAACTGTGTTTAAAGAAATTACAGCAGTTGTTTTTAAGAATTTATTTTTCGGAACTTTCGCATCTGTTGTATCGGCTATTATTTTAAAACGTAAGGCATGAGTAAAAAAACAGTTTTAGTAACGGGCGGCGCGGGCTATATAGGCTCTCACACCATTATTGAATTGTTAAACGACGGCGGTTACGAGGTGATATCGGCCGATAATTTTTTTACTTCTTCTCCAAAAGCTTACGAGCAAATAAAACTTATTACCGGCAAATCGTTTAAAACATATAAGCTTGATTTATGCGATATAAACGAATTTGACAAAATTTTTGCTGAGAATAAAATAGATGGCATTATCCACTTTGCCGCTTTTAAAGCAGTGGGCGAGTCGGTTGAGCTGCCTTTAAAATATTACCACAACAACATTGCTTCTTTAGTAAACTTATTGGAGCTTTGCCGCAAACATAAAACATCCAATGTAATTTTTTCTTCTTCTTGCTCGGTTTACGGTAATGTTGAGAAAATGCCTGTGAATGAAAATACACCTTTGCCTAAAGCGGAATCGCCTTACGCGTACACAAAACAAATAGGCGAGGTAATGATAGAAGATGTTTGCAAAAGATATTTAGATTTCAGTGCCATCGCTTTGCGTTATTTTAATCCCGTTGGCGCGCACGATACCGGTAAAATAGGCGAGTGGCCAATTAATAAACCAAATAATCTTGTTCCGCTGATTACCGGAAATGCCATTGGTAAATATCCGCAATTAACGGTCTTTGGCGGCGATTACCCTACACGCGACGGCACAAACATCCGCGACTACATACACGTAAGCGATATTGCCCTGGCACATAAGCAGGCACTGAATTATTTGTTCACTCAAAAAAATAAAACTAATTACGATGCTTTTAACTTAGGAAGCGGCAATGGAGTTTCTGTTTTGGAAGCGATTGCAGCTTTTGAAAAAGTTAGCGGTAAAAAATTAAATTATAAAATCGGCGAACGCCGCAGCGGCGATGTGGTTGCCGTTTACTCTGACAGCAGCAAAGTAGAAAAAGCTTTCGGCTGGAAATGCGTGCACGACATCAACAGCATGATGAAAACCGCCTGGGACTGGGAGTTATATCGCCAAGCGGAGAATCTTTAGCATCAGCAGCCAAAACGTTAAGAGTGGCTTTCCTTAATACAGAAACCGCGGAGGCGCAGAGGACGCAGAGAGTTTATTAATGGTCGAAAGATTTAGTTTCATTCCAATTTCTTAACGAATAAAAGTGTACCAGAGACAATAAATAATATTGTAACATATAGGTATTCAACCATCCATTCAAATGTGAGGACAGACCCCAAATGAGTAAATGAAAGAAATAGAAAGAATACGTTTATTATAGGAAAAATCAGTACAAATAAATCTAAAGCCTGTTTCTTTCTAATCCTTTCCAAACATAAATTAAGCACAATTGCAAAAAGGGAAACAAGTAAGATGGATCTGCCGAAAGGCCAGTGCATAATGCTAAAGAGCCAACCAGTAAGTATAAGTGGAAATGCAATAAAACTAAGAACTTTATGTTTTTTTGAAGAATTAGTGACTTGAAAAATAAGGATGAATAGAATGATAACAAGTTTTATCCATGCTAAATTAAACTGTGGAGAATGGGCTTCATTCCTATAATGAAGGATAAGGTTAAAGGTTGTATAAATGCAGTAAGCTCCGGTTAGTAAGAAGAGAAAGATGTAAAATGATTTTTTCATTTTTATCACTTAATGCACTTGTACTTTTCTAAAAACTCAGCGTCCTCTGCGCCTCTGCGGTTTTGTATTTAAAGTAAGAGCTAAATTAAAAACTCGGACAAGAAACTGTTTTGAACTTCTTAGCTTTTACATATTTGTTTTTTGGATATTTGATAGAGTAGGTTAGCGTAATTTTCTGTTGCTCGCCCGGCGCTATCGTATAGTTCCATAACAGTTTTCCGCTTGCATCATCTTTTTTGGCTTTGCTTAGTTCAATTGCTTCAACTACTATCTCGCTGTTCTGCGATACAGGCAACTGATCTTCTACGTCGATTGTTATTGGAGATTTGCGGTTATTTTTTATGGTAATTTCATAGCTCTGAGTTTCTTTTTTATTGGCTCCCGAAAAAGTTTTGCTGTTAAAATCTTTTAGGCGTGTGCGCGATACCATTACTTTTTTATCGCGTCCAAAAGATAAATCAAGTGTATCGTCCAAACTACGTGTGTAGATGTACGATTGTCCCACATAACTTCCGCCAAAATAAACATTGGCAGGGCCCTCCACTAAATCCAATTGCTCCCAACCGCCAATGCGCGCTAATAAAAACGCTTCTTTTTCTGTTTTTGGAATACTGTAATGCTCAAATGTTGCCGGAAGATTGTAATTGGTTACATCCACAATGTATGGTTTAGAATCTGCAGGAATAGTGTAGGTGTTTTTAATTTCAAACTCGGCACTTAAGTCAGATACCTGAATATCTTCATACACAACCGGCGCAACTTTAGTTGTTTTTAAGTACTCTTCCCTGCTAACTGGAGCGCCATTTTTAGTATCGGCATCAACTCCACCACGGGCACCGCGTACATTTAGATTATTATCATTATTGTTAGCCATTCCGTTCATTTGCTGTTGCTGATAAACTCCGTTTTGGTAAACGTTGCTGTTATATTCATTCTCAAAATTTAAAAACCAGGCAC
>JBBQRR010000067.1:0-16476 GCA_038214655.1 Bacteroidia bacterium
ATAGATAGATAGATAGAAAAATTAGTAGGTTGTAAGAAAAAAATAATGTATTTTTGAAAAACAGATTACCAAAAATCGGTTAACGGGTTCTCCGATTTTTATTAAAATCCATAAAAATGAATTTTTAGAACCCACCTTAAGTATTTTGCTATTTTTATAAGGTGCAAATGAACACTAAATACGTATTGTTTTTTTTTGTATGCAACTTGTTTCTGCGTGGGGCCATTGCTCAAAACCACGAGCTGGATTCTTTAAAGTGCGACAGCAGAACCACAAGAGAAGACACCAATAAGGTAAAGTTGCTCAACAACCTAAGCTGGAAGTTGCGCAATGTTGGGCAATACGATAGTTGCTTGGCCTATTCAAAAAAAGCGGAGGTACTGGCAAAAAAATTAAAATATAAAAAGGGCGAGGGCAAAGCGCTTACTATAACCGGAATTTTATTGATGGATAAGGGGCAGTATGCCTTATCTGATTCTTTTTACCGGGCTTCTTTAAAAGTGCGCGAGCAAATAAACGACAAAAAAGGTATCGCCGCCTGCTACAATAATATGGGAAATTTATTTGAGGCTCGTGGCAATTTACCAAAGGCATTGCAGATGCAATTGATGGGATTAAAAATACGCGAAGAGATAAACGATAAGCAGGATATGGCTGCATCCTATAACAACATAGGAAATATTTATAACGGCATGAAAAATCCGGAGGCGGCACTGAAGAATTTTTTTACTTCCCTGAAAATAAAAGAAGAGATTGGTGATAGACTGGGTATGGCTATGAGCTATGGTAACATAGGATTAATTCAAGAGGCGCGGCTACAGCATGAAGAGGCACTTAAAAACTATAATTTTTCGCTGAAAATTGAAAAGGAAACCGGTTACAAAATGGGTATGGGCGATTGCTACAGTAATATTGGCGAGGTGTATCATAGAAAAGGAATGCAGCAAAGCAACGAAGCCATAAGGGAGAAATGTTTAAACGAAGCACGCGCTAATTATTTACTTTCCCTTAAAATACGCGAAGAAATAGAGGATAAGCAGGGAATGGCCACTTCGTTTTCTAATCTGGGCTCAATTTATTATTGCCTTAAGCAATTTAAGCAAGCCGAAACCTATTCGTTAAAAGGGCAGTTGCTTGCCAAAGAACTTAATGACCTTGATTTACTAAAAGACATTTATAAAAATCTGAGCGACATTTTTACAGCCATGGGCAAACATAAAGAAGCACTCCAATATTACAAATATGGTATTGCGGCACGAGACAGCTTAAACAACGAAGAGAACACCAAAAAAATAACACGTACTGAAATGAATTACGAGTTTGATAAAAAAGAAGCCGCCACTCAACTCGATCAGGAAAAAAAGGAAGCGGTTGCGGCAGCTGAGAGTAAAAAGCAGCGTATCGTCTTGATTCTTGTTTCTTGGGTCTTGATTCTTGTATTTATATTTGCAATTTTTGCATACCGCAGTTTTTTACAAAAGCAAAAAGCCAACGAAGCCATAACAAAACAAAAAGAAATTATTGAGGAGAAACAAAAGGAAATTTTAGACAGCATTTATTATGCCCGAAGGATACAGGATTCTTTACTAACTTCTCCCAGATATATAAATAAAAATTTAAATCGACTATTGAAAAATGTTTAGACGGGTTATATATTTGTTTTTTTTATTCAGCTTTAACGCCTTTGGCCAAACCCACCCGGAAACCTTAAAAGAAATTGATTCTTTGCATTTGGTTTTAAAAATAACCAAGCAGGATACGGTTAAAGTAAACCTGTTAAATAAATTTGCAAGTATATATTTGAGTATTGGGCGTTACGACAGTTCTTTAAAGTATGCAACTAATGGGCAGGCCTTGGCTCAAAAACTTGGGTATAAAAAAGGGAGAGCATTTGCATATAATATGATCGGAAATGTTTATTTGAGCGAAGGCAATTATCCCGAATCGCTTAAAAACCAATTGGCAAGTTTAAAAATAAGAGAAGAGATGGGCGATAAAAAGGGCATGGCAGCTGCTTACAACAATATTGGCAATATTTATAACATGCGCTCTAATTACGCCGAAGCGCTTAAAAATTACTTTGCTTCCTTAAAGATAAAAAAAGAAATAGGGAATAAACCCGGTATGGCTTACTCGTATGGTAACATAGGCAGTGTTTACTTATACCAGAGCAAGTATGCCGAAGCTCGTAAAAATTACTTAGCTTCTTTAAGTATTGATCAAGAAATGGGTAATAAAAAAGGTATAGCCAGTTCGTATAACAATATAGGTACTGTTTACTATGAGGAAGGGAATCCTGTGGAAGCACTGAAAAACTTTTTTGCCTCTATAAAAATAAAAGAGGAATTAGGAGATGTAGAGGGCCTTTGCAGAACCAGTGGAAATATTGGAACGGCTTACGTAAAGTTGAAAAATTTTAAAGAAGCAGAAGTTTTTGGAAGGAAGGAACTAAAGTCTGCGATGGAGATTGGGTCGCTTGACCTTATTTTAAGTGCCAACCTGATGCTTAGCGAGGTTTACGAAAATACAGGAAGGCACAAACAGGCATTGCAAAGTTACAAAGCTTATATTGCCGCAAGAGACAGTATTAATAACGAGGAAAACACAAAAAAAACAGTGCGGCTTGAAATGCAATACGAATTTGATAAAAAGGAAGCCGCCACTAAATTAGACCAGGATAAAAAAGAAGCGGTTGCCGCTGCCGAAAGCCACAAACAACGAATCGTACTGATACTTGTTTCCTGCGTTTTGCTTCTTGTATTTGTGTTTGCCCTTTTTGCTTACCGAAGCTATTTACAAAAACAAAAGGCAAATATTGAAATAACGACTCAAAAGGATTTGATTGAGGAGAAGCAAAAAGAAATTTTAGACAGTATACATTATGCCAAGCGCATACAAACAGCCCTGATGACAAGTGACTTGTATATAGCCCGAAATTTAAAAAAACTACAAGGGTTTTAAGAGATGAGTCATCTGATAAAAGGCAGAAATCACTCAAAAACATTTTTTTTGCCAATTCGTCGATAATCGACAGAAATAAAAAGCACAACAGAAGGGCAATACTGTAACAGTTTAGTAAAAAACACTTCCCGCTCTAAAATGCCCAAAGCAGGTAGGCATAGCTCATAAATTGTTGGGTTTTAGCAAAGGGCCTTCCTCTAAACGGACGTCCAACCATGACGCCTTTTAACAATTTACTTAGGCCTGCAATTGGTTTAGTTTTGGTTTAAATAAATAATGAAGTAAACGCAAGGGCGGCACTTCCTGATAAAAAAAACCACATGAAAAAAAATTTACTTCTCTCAACACTTTTCCTTTTTTTAATAGGTATTACTTTAAAAGGGCAAAGCACCTATCAGCAAGTATATAGTATATTTCAAAGTAAATGCTCTGGCTGCCATAACTCAAGCGTAAATTCAGGCAACCTTAATCTTAGCGCAAGTCCTGCCGTTGTTTATACTAACCTAGTAGGGCATAACCCTGTTAATCCGGCTGCCCTTGCCCGTGGCGATAAGCGCATTGATAAAGGATATCCGCACCGTAGTTTTTTAATGCGTAAAATAAATGCCGGCCTTGATACCGATAACGATATTGTACAACCCGCCGAAGGTGCCCCAATGCCAAATACCCCAAACCCACCTTTAAGCGATTACGAAAAAGAATTAGTGCGCCAATGGATTATGCATGGTGCACCACAAACCGGAACTGTGGTAGACACTGCTATTATTAATACGTATTATACGGTTGGCGGTATTAACAGCGTGCCAACTCCGCTTAACCCTCCGGCCTCAAACGGTTTTCAAATTCATTTGGGAAAAGTATTTTTAGCTCCCAACAGCGAAACAGAAATTTTTATAAAGTACGATCCTAAACTTCCGGATACAACCGAAGTTTATCAGATTGACCTTGCGCAATCAACACAGTCGCACCATTTTGTTATTTATAAATTTTTTAACGGCCAGGCTGTAAATTTTCCGGAAGGATTCAGAGATACCAGTATGACCTCGCACGGAAGCGCGGATATACTTGCCGCCTTCTCTCCGCAAACAACTACGCACGTATTGCCTCCCACAACTGCGTATCAACTTCAAAAAACTGCTGTGTTCGATTTAAATTATCATTTGGTAAATTATTCTTCTACCCAGGTGCTTGCCGCCGAAGTATACTTTAACATGTACACCCAAACAAAAGGAACCGCGCAAAAATTTATGTACTCGCGTTTCTTTCCCGATTTAAATATTGTTCTTCCTCCCGGAGATACAACCGTGTTTACGCAAACAGCTACCGATTCCTCAGAAACAAATTTATGGGAAATCTGGATTTTGTATACACATACACACAAATACGGACTTGATTATGACGTATATCAAAGAACACCTGCCGGCACGCAAGGCACACAACTTTACGAAGGGTGGATGGACTGGAATTATCAGTTTAATCAGGGCTACTATGGTACAGGAGTAGAGGCACCTCAGGAACATTTTGTAAATCCATTCTTGGAAATTAATCCACTGGAAGGATTGATTCACACAGCTAAGTTTTACAATTTTGGTACGGATACCACGTATTTTGGTTTAACATCAAAAGATGAAATGATGGTAATGGGCTTTCAATATACCTATGGCCCGCCCATACCCGTAGGTATACAGGATTTTAATAACGCTGCATCCGACGTAAAATTTTACCCCAATCCTTTTAGTGATTACACAAGCATAAATATTGATAATAAAGAATTGCCTAACGATGCCGAATTAAATCTACAGATTTTTGATATGCTTGGCAATTCGGTTTATACACAAACCTTACATTCAAAAAGAGAAAGACTTCATTTGCCACTTGCCGACGGTGTTTATTTTTACAGAGTAAACGATTTAAAAAATAAGTTTCTTGCCACCGGAAAAATAATGATTGCAAAATAAAAATCAACCCTTACCAATTATAAATTTAATAAAACAAACAAAATGAAAAAAAATCTATTCTTAGCTGCAGCAGCTGTATTATGTTTTAATTTTTCAAATGCACAAAACGCAATTCCAAATCCCGGTTTCGAAAGCTGGACAAGTCAAGGTAGTTACGATGATTGCGCCGGTTGGGGAACGATTGACCAACCTGTATCATCTGCATGTTTTTGTAAAGGAACAGCCGTAAAAACAACTACAGCCGGAGAATTTCACGGAGGCTCTATGGCTATGAAATTAAAAACCATCAGTGTTTTTGCTCAAACAGCGCCGGGTATAGCCGCTACGGGAATTATTAATCAAAGCACACAAAATGTGGATGGCGGTGTAGCGTATAATCTTCGTCCCGATTCTATTGTAGGATGGTATCGTTACGCTCCTGCGGGATCAGACACCGGTTCGGTAGAAATTACACTAAGTAAATGGAATGGCACTAGTCGCGATATAGTGGGACACGCAAAATTTCAAAAACGTACAAGCCAGGGCACCTATGCAAGGTTTACGCAACCATTAGTTTATTCTTTAGGAATCGTTCCGGATACTATGGTTATCATTTTGCTTTCCAGCTCTTCGTATGCTCCTGTGGTAAACAGCGTGATGTTTGTAGATGATTTGGATTTAATTTTTAATAATACCACGCTAATTGCAAATAATGGCAATGCAAATTCTTCTGTTTCGGTTTATCCTAATCCGGGTAACGGCAACATCACCGTTACAGCCGAAAAGGAATTAGGGGCGATAAACGTTTATAATTCGTTAGGGCAAGTGGTTTATTTTCAAAATACAAATACCGCCAAACATCAGATTGATTTAAGCAATCAGCCTGCCGGAATTTATATTTTGCATGCGCAAGGCAAATACATTAAATTATTTAAGGAGTAAAATCACTTCGTTTGTATAAAACAAAAAAGCCCGTATTTATCCGGGCTTTTTGTTTGCTATTATCGAAAGGCTTTTTCAGTCAATCTTAACTCCTATCACAAGTATATCATCTACTTGCACAAGATTACCCCGCCAGTTTTCGATGGAGGCATTTAGTTTTTCTTTTTGTTCAGCAAAACTATATTGATGATTTGCCACCAGCATCTCTTTAAATTGCTTGTACTTAAATTTCTTTCCGCTTTTGCCGCCAAACTGATCGGCGTATCCATCTGTATAGGTATACACGCAATCGCCGCTTTCTAACTTAATTTCTGTTGCGGTAAATGGTTTTGGGTCAGGGTAAAATCCGCAGGGTTGTTTATCTCCTTTGTATTCGTTTAGTATGCCGTTTCTTAAAATGTAAAGAGAGTTGTTGGCAGAAGAATAGGTGAGCGTTTTATTTTCTTTATCCAGGCAACATACCGTAATATCCATGCCGTCTTTATTTTCGCCGGCGGTGGCCGTTTGTTTTAAGGTGTTTATTATTTTATCACGGAGGCGATTTAAAATTTCTTCGGGATGAATTTGATTTTTTACTTCAATAATTTCATCCAAAAAAGTTAAACCCAGCATCGTCATAAAACCACCCGGCACGCCATGCCCTGTGCAATCAACCGTAGCGTAAAATAATTTATTTTCTTTTTTAAGTATCCAGTAAAAATCACCGCTAACAATGTCTTTGGGTTTAAAGAGCACAAAACTCTCTTTAAAATGAGAGTTAAAATTCTTTTCGGAAGGAATAAGCGCCGACTGAATTCTTTTAGCGTAATTAATACTATCTGTTATTTCTTTATTTTTTTCTTCCACTAAATCTTTCTGAGCAGAAATCACTCTTTTTTGCTCCATTACAATACTATGCTCTTTTTCAATTATTTCTTTTGAACGGGACACCTCTAAACGTGCTCTTATCTCATTAATGGTAAGGCGCCTGCGCGAACGGATTAAAAACATACAAAAAATAGCAACAGAAAGTGTAAGCAGCCCGCCGTTGATAGTAAACTCATCTACCGTAAGCTTACTGTTTATTTTATAAAAAATAATATTACTTATTATGGAAGCGATAACGATTATCAGCGAGTATTTAAATTCCCACAACACAAGCATACCAACACCAATAAATAAAGTGATATAAGCAAAGGTGTGTTTTTGCATAGTGGCCAAATCCATCACGCTCCACATATAAGAATTTTGAATAGAGATGCCCAGCACTAAAATGAACATGCAGGTATAAATACTCATGCCAATTTTTTTACGGAAAGTAAGAGCAATCAAGCTTATCAAAGAAACAGCTATGCGCCAGTCTAAAAATATAAACCAATGGTCGGGTAAAACAAAGTAGTCGCTTATAAACCAAACCACATTTAAAATAATACCTACCCAGCAAGTTACAAAGTGAAACTTTTCGGTGGATTTATAAAATTCCGCGTTAACGGTTGCATTATCTATTGGTTCAAGAATCAAGAGTGTGATATTTAAAGCAAGGTAGTAATTATTCTCTGCAAAAAGAAAGATTCTCAGATAGTAAGGGAAATACTTTCGTATATCAGTAAATAGTATAACTTTTTACCTTGTAAGCGTAATAAAACCCTTGGTATTTATAGTATGCCCGTCTTTAGTGGTATAAGCTAACACGTAATAATAAGTTCCTTCGCTTGCTTTTATTCCGTTTTTAGTTTCGCCGTCCCAATAAATACTCGGGCCGCTTTTCTCCGCAAGTATTTCTCCCCAACGGGTATAAATGCTAATGTCTAAATTAGAAATTCCTGTAGTAATAATCGAGAAGCCATCATTTATACCATCGCCGTTAGGTGTAAATATATTTGGTATCACAATACTTACTATTTCGTTGGCAATAATTTGTATGGTGTCTTTAGCCACACAGCCAAAAGAATCAACAACCGCTACTATCGCATTGTAAGTACCGTATGTAGCATAGGTGTATTGTGTTTGATTACCCGAAGTGATAATTTGATTTCCGGCGCCGTAATTCCAAGCAAACCCGCCGCTTGGATTATTAATACTTGTTTGGGCAGTAAAGTTAACGGTTAAGGGCGCATCTCCAATAAGCGGTGTACCTGTTAAAACAACTTGTATTCCCGGTAGGTTAGGAATTGTTTCTGTATTGCTTGTTGCATGACATCCGTAAATATCAGTAACCTCTAAAGAATAAGTTCCGGGCATTTGATTGGGCAAAGAAATATTTCCGGTTTGAATAATTGCTCCTGTTGAATCGTGCCAGTAATAGGTATAGGGCCCGTTACCATTACTAATTGTAATTCCACTTATCGCACCATCGTAATGACTGCAATGTGCAGGTATTACAACCATAGTTGTATAATTGAAAACAGGAGCCGGATTTGAATTTATTACTGTAATTGCGGGCAACGAAGGACAATTATTAATATCTGTATAAGTAACCGTGTAAGTTCCTGCAACATTTATATAAATACTGTCGTTTGTTTGTCCGCCCGGTTGCCAGATTACTCCGTTAGATTGATTTACCCATAGTTCAACGCTATCGCCCTGACAAAAAGAATTTGCGCCGGCGCTTGTAATAAGTGGTGCGGGTGAAGCCGGAAATAAAGTTGTTGTAATTATCGAAGAGGCCGCGCTGCATCCAAAACTATTTGTTGCAACAACAGTAAACGAACCCGATGTGCTTACAGTTATAGAAGGTGTGCTTGCGCCCGTGTTCCAAATTATTCCGGTGCCGGGATTTGAGGTTAAGACAACTGAGGTGCCATTACATAATCCTAACGGACCGCTTGGCGTAATTACCGGAATGGTTACCGGATTTACTGTAACTGTTGTTACTATCGGTGAGGAGTTGGCACAAGTACCGTTACTTCCAACTACGCTTACTGTAACGGTTAGTACAACGGTTGTTGTTGGTGAAATGTAATTTACAAGATTTCCGTTGGCGGGAGTAACTGTGCCCGACGTGGCCGTCCATGTATAACTTGTAGCGCCGTTGGCAACCAAAGTGGTTGAGTTGCCGCTGCAAATTACTGCCGCTGGTGTAACAATTTGTGTAGGAGGTTCCGGATTAATAATTACACTTACCGTACCCGGAGATGTACTTGAACATCCCGCGCCAATACTTCCGTTTACAAGAATGGTAATGGTATTACTTGCCGCAGTTACAGGCGCTGTAAAAACAATTGGATTTCCGTTGGCAGAACTTAAACTTCCCGAACTGCTTGTCCAGGTATAATTAGCCGCGCCGCTTGCAGTTAATGTAGTTGTAGTGCCGCTACAAATTACGGTGTTGTTTGCAGCTGCTGTAATTGTTGGAATTGGATTTACAGTTAAAGTAATTGAAGTAGGTGTAGAACTGCAACCACCTGCCCCCGTTCCCGAAGTATTAATACTCACTGTGGTAATACCGCCTACTGTTGGCGCGGTATAACTTAAAGCACTTCCGGTTACAGATGACAAGGTTCCTTGCGAAGCACTCCATGTAAAAGTATTGGCACCACTTGCAGTAAGTGTAGTGGTAGCGCCGCTGCACAAAGTGGCAGTGCCTACACTTACATTTAAAACCGGCATTGGGTTAATTGTTATAGTTAAAGTAACCGGCGTGGCATTAGCACAACCAAAAGCATTGCTTCCGTTTAAAGTTATAGTTTCTGTACTTGCAAGTGTACTACTTGGCGCCGTATAAATAGCGGGTGTGCCGTTAACCGGATTTACTGTTCCGGAACTTGCAGTCCAAGTATATGTATTTGCTCCCGAAGCAGAAACCGTTGTGTTTGCACCGCTGCATAAAGTATTTGCCACAGCCGTTGCTGTTACAACAGGCAAAGGATTTACTAAAACAGTAAACGTTGTAGCGGCAGCATTTAAACATCCTGCACTACTCGTACCATTCACTGTAATTGTAACCGTAGTTGGCACTGCAACAACAGCCGATGTATAAGAAATCGGACTTCCGCTAGTTGAACTAAACGAACCCGAACTTGCACTCCATGTATACGTACTTGCGCCACCTGCTGTAAATGTTGCAATGGTACCGCTACAAATAGTTGTAGAAGAAACAGTAGTTGTAACAACAGGTATCGGATTAACTGAAAGTGTAAAAGTAAAAGGTACGCCCGCACACCTAAACACGGAAGTACCCATAACTGTTACCGTAACAGTTGTAACAGTTGTAACGGTGGGTGATGTGTAAACAGTTTGATTTCCGTTTGTAACACTTAACGTTCCTGTACTTACAGTCCAGGTATATGTATTGGCACCCGAAGAAAAAAGAGAAGATGTATCGCCACTGCACAAACTTGTTGAAATAGCATATGCTGTTACCACGGGCAAAGGATTAACCGTTAACGTTAATACACTTGGCGCAACACTTACACAACCCGCCGAATCTGTTCCTATAGCTGTAATAGTAGATGTTAATGTTACAGAAGTTGTAGGTGCAGTGTAAGTTATAATTGTACCGGTAGTAGAACTTATTGTGCCGGGATTAGCAGTCCAAGTATAAGTGCTGGCGCCCCCGCCTGTAATACTCATAATTTGTCCGCTGCAAATACTGTCATAATCCGGTTTAATAATAACAACCGGCCCTGCGCCCATACTTACAATATAACTTGCACTGCCGTAACTTCCGCAGGCAGTAGTTGTATTGGTAATTTGTACCTGATAAACTGTTGTTACCGTTGGAGAAACAGAAACCGTTGCAGTTGTTGCAGTAAACCCTGCCGGAACAGAAGTCCAGCTATAAGAAAAACCACTTGAAGGCATTGCGGTAAGTACAACCGATTGACCCGGACAAATTACATTGGTATTTCCACTTATGAATGCGATGCTTACAAGATTGGGGCAGGTCCATTTTAAAATGGGTGATGAGTTTAACGCATAACAACCCATATCAAACTGGGGCCTCGACAAAGAATTTATATCTATAATAGGAGCAGACCCACCGTCGGCGTTACCGGTATTGTATGCCGGCGAACCTGTGCCACTTAATGTAAAATCATTGCCGCCCGAATTGGTGAATAAAGGATTTGCGCTTGAGTTTCCGGTTACACTTGTATAATCTGTTCCGGCAGTACTGTTAGTTCCTATAATACTCCAGCTAACATTTATGTTTGTTCCTCCGGCAATTTCTTTTTGTGTGCCGTTACCGTAAATAATGCTGTTTTTAATATCAAACGAATTAAAATTTCCTACGTTTGCATCAATACCTTCGCCGCGCCCGGCACTTGTTGTACTGTTTTTTGAAAAAGTACAGTTGTACATAGTTACGTTGGCCAAAACATCATCTACAGCAACACCTCCGCCAAAAGAAGAAGCGCCCGATGCAGCATTACCGTAAAAGAGCGAGTTTAAAATATTAACATTAACGTTATCTACATAAATACCTGCACCGCGGTTTGCCAGATTATTTATAAAGGCGCAACGGTTTACCAGTAAATTTCCGCTGCTAAAACCACTGTTTACATAAATTCCGCCGCCGTATTTTGATGTGCCTATGTTGGCGCTGTTATTTTCAAATTTACAATCGTTAATGTTTGTGGATGCAGCTCCAATCCAAATTGCGCCGCCGCCATCGGGCCCTGTCACATCAATTGCCTGATTATTTAAAAAGCAATTGTTGTTTGCTGTTAAGCCCGCACCGTTGTCGATGTATACCGCACCACCGCGCATGGCCTTATTGCCTGTGCATAGATTTCCAAAGGTGCTGTTGGTTAAAGTTATCTGAGGGGCTTTGGTTGAGCCGCCGCTGCTTGCTCCATTATAAATAAGAAGAGCGCCGCCGTTAAATAAATTTTTTCCGTTGTTTTCAAAATAACAACTGTCGATAGTAACCACATTAGTAACCGCACCGTTATTGGTATTGCTGCAAACATCAATTCCACCTCCGTAATTACCGGTATTGCCAATAAAAGAACATTTTCTTACAGTGGTATTTGAGTTTTGATTTGAGGCGGTGGAAATATAAAGAGGAGCTTCTCCGCCCGAGGCAGAAACGCAACTGTCGAAATAAACATTGTAAATAAGTGTATTAAAAACATCTGTAACAGTAATTGCTTTTCCCTGCAGCGCCGTGTTTGAATTATACCCCTTAACAGCGATATCGCTTATGGTAATGTTATTGGCGTTAAGCGTTAAAAAATTGGCTGTCCCTGCGGTGAGGCTAAAAATTGCGGAAGAATTATTATGCCCCACAATAGTAATGCCCGCTAAAGAAACAGTAATTGCACTTTGGTTAAGGTACAGTCCCGCATCTACACGAATAATATCTCCCGCACTTGCAACAGATAATGCTTTTGTAAGAGTAGCGTATGGAGCAGCAGTTGTTCCGTTTCCGGTGCCATCGTTACCCGCCGCCGTACACCAGCCACTGCTTGTAAAATTTGCGTCGTTAATATAAATAGTGGTAGCCTTAGTAGCGGTGCAAAAAAGCAGAAAACAGAATAGGGCAAGGGTAATTCTCTTCATTCGTAATTTTTGCTTAAAAATATTAATAAAAGGCGGAACATCTAAAAAAATAAGACGAGTTGGCGGTAATTACGATACATGTTGATTTTCAGCTGTTTTATTCAAAAAAAAGACCCGATTGGGATTCTCTTGCAACAGCAAAAGTGCCTTTTATACCCCCTTAATTACCTCTCTTGCCAAGCCTAATCGGTTAAAATAATATTGTGCGAGGGTTATGTAATTTGACTTATATTTGAGTAATACATAAAGTAAAATTTACATGCGTAAAAAAAACCTTGCCCCCTTAATGATTTTTTTGCAGAAAAGCCTTCTTAGTGTTGTTTTCTGCCTACTGTTTTTCTGTGTACCTGTTTCAAAAGCACAGGTAATGATAAATGAGTATTCCTGCTCTAACCTAACCTCTTTTATGGATAATTTGGGGAATTATGAAGATTGGGTAGAATTATATAACGCCGGCTCTTCTCCTGTTACCTTAACAGGTTATCATCTCAGTAATAAAAAAACAAATTTACAAAAATGGACTTTCGGCGCGGCAACTATTCCGGCAAATGGATTTGTTAGAATATGGGCATCGGGAACAAGTGTTGTAAACGGACCAAACTTTCATGCTAACTTCAGTCTTACCCAATGTAAACCCGATATAATTATTTTTTCTGACCCATCAGGCACGGTGCTTGACTCTATGACTTTAATACCTGCACAGCTGGGGCATTCAAGAGGCAGAACAACAAACGGTGCGGCTACTTGGAGTGTTTTTTTAAATCCTACACCTAATACTTCAAACAATACTTCTACGGCCAATCAAAATTATGCAACAACGCCAAGCATGAATGTAGCTCCGGGTTTTTATGCGGGCACTCAAAATATTACACTTACGTCTCCCGATCCAAATATTACAATCCGTTACACAACTAACGGCACCACGCCAACGGCTGTTTCAACTATTTATTCTACTCCTATTGCAGTAAGCGCAACAAAAGTAATTCGTGCAAAAGCGTTTAGTTCAACTGCAAATATTCCTCCAAGTTTTGTTGCCAGCAATACTTATTTTATAAATTCGC
Source organism: Bacteroidia bacterium (assembly GCA_038214655.1). Classification (GTDB taxonomy): domain Bacteria; phylum Bacteroidota; class Bacteroidia; order B-17B0; family Aurantibacillaceae; genus PALSA-968. The sequence continues at coordinate 13,385 of JBBQRR010000067.1, forward strand.
CGCATACGGTAAATGTTATTTCAATTTTTGGTGATCAGGTAGCGTCCCTAATGGGTGGCAATCAAATTTTTCCGGAGGCGGGTGTAGAATATTTTGATTCGAGCGGAACATTTCGTACTGAAGGTTACGGTACGGCAAACAAACACGGTAACGATTCGTGGAATTATTCGCAAAGAGGAATTGATTTTATTTGTATTGATCAATATGGTTATAACTACGCCTTAGTTCATCGTTTTTTTAATGTAAGTACCCGAAAAGAATTTCAGCGTGTAATTTTTAAAGCGGCTGCAAATGATAATTACCCTTTTGAATGTCCTTCGGTAGGACAAGGTTTTGGCGATCCTACTTTGTTTGATGGTGCACATATACGTGATGCGTATGTGCAAACTGTTGCTCAAAAAGCCGGCATGCACATGGAAGTAAGAAGCTGGACACCGATGGTAATGTATGTTAACGGAAATTATTGGGGAGTGTATGATTTGCGTGAAAAAGTTGATGATAAAGATTTTTTAAATTATTATTTTAATGCGAATTCCGATTCTTTACAGTTTCTAAAAAATTGGGGCGGAATTACAATTGCATACGGAGGCGCACAGGCAAATACCGATTGGAACACCATAAAAAATTATATTACATCCAACAGCATGGCCGTGCAGGCAAATTACAATCATGTAGATAGTTTGTATAGCGTAAAAAGCCTTGTAGATTATATTTTATTAAATTCCTATTGCGTAACCTCCGATTGGTTAAACTGGAACTCGGAATGGTGGCGCGGCACAAACGCTAATTGCAATAAAAAGAAATGGCGCTATTGTTTGTGGGATGAAGACGCAACGTTTCATCACTATATAAATTACACGGGCGTTCCTAATCTTAATGCAGACGCAAGCCCTTGCGATCCGCAAGGTTTAAATCCAAATCCGCCCGATTACGGCGGTAATATCGATATTTTAAATGCCTTAATGCAAAACCCGGGCTTTCAACAATATTATATTCTGCGTTATTTTGATTTAATAAATACCGGCTTGAGTTGTCAGCGAATGACTGATATTTTAGACAGTATGATTTTACAAATAGCTCCCGAAATGTCGGGGCAGGTTGCAAAATGGGGAGGAAGTGTAGCTGCCTGGCAACAAAATGTACTTAACCTGCGTAATTTTATTTTGCAGCGCTGCGATTCTATTGCGCATCAGTTTGATAATTGCTATAACGTTACGGGTCCTTACAAAATAAAAGTAAACGTAGATCCTCCCGGCTCGGGCACGGTTGATTTTAATACAAATCATCTTACAACTTTTGTATGGAGTGGTTTGTATCCGGGTAATGTAACGGTTAGTTTGGCAGAAACACCAAATCCCGGTTATTGTTTTGATCATTGGGAATTTAAAAACCATACACCTCTGCCAAGTACAACAAGCCAATCAGTAACGGTTGCTTTAATTACTACCGATAGTATCGTGGCGCATTTTGTTTACAATGGCCCGCCCGCCATTAGTCCAATAAACCCACAGGTTTGTCCCGGACAAACAGTTACACTTACTGCCTCGCAAGGTCAAAATTTTACATGGTCGCCTCCAACAAATCTTAGCTGCACTTCGTGTACAACAACAAACGCATCCCCTCCGGTAACAACTACCTACACAGTAACGGCAATGAATGCGCCCGGATGCAGTAACACAAATACTATTACCGTTACAGTGGGCCCACCACCGCCACCACTCATCACTCCAACAAATGCGCAGATCTGTCCCGGGCAAACGGTTACATTAATGGGTTTACAAGGACAAAATTTTGTATGGTCGCCTGCAACAGGCCTTAGCTGCACCTCGTGCACAACAACAATGGCTGCTCCAACGGTAAATACCACGTATACACTTACCTCTACCAGTGGTATATGCGTTAGCAGCAAGACGGTAAACGTTTCTATTGTGCCACCTGCAATAGCCAGTTTTACAAACGTTACGCAGGGAACAACGCTGCCGGCACAGGTTCAATTTACAAGTACATCAACTTTATCAAACGGATGCTGGTGGAATTTTGGTAACGGACAAACATCTACATTGTGTACTCCATCATATACCTATAGTGCACCCGGAATATATTCTGTAACAATGGTTGCCTACGGGCAAAATGGTTGCAACGATACGATTACCAAAACAATTCTTGTGTCAGACACAGCGGGATTAATTATGCCAAATGTTTTTTCTCCTAACGGTGATGGTATAAATGATTATTTTCAACCAATAGCAAAAAACGTTGGGCAATTTAGTTGCACAATTTTTGACCGTTGGGGAAAAATAGTTTTTGATTTTGGAAGCACCAATGATAAGTGGATGGGCCAAACCAACAGCGGCGCTACATGCCCGGATGGTACGTACTACTATGTGATGGATGCCAAAGATGATAATAGCAAGATTTACAAAGCGAAAGGGTTTATTACGCTGATGAGGTAATGAGGGATAATCAGCCCGAGAGACTAAAAACAATGTGATATCTAAACAATAACAGGCTGACATTTATGAAAAAAATATTTATCCTGTTGGCATTAATTCTCGCTCTGTTGACTAATATCTATTCGCAGACAAAGACCCGTGGTATCATTTCGCTAACACAAAATGAAGAACAAACAAGACAATATATTAATTGGATCCTTATAACAATATTTACTAATTATTTCTTTTCTCTCTTCGTCAAAAAAAACAGACGAGGAGGGAAATTGTTAGCCACTGTTTTAATTCCAGTTTGGTTAATTATGAGTTTCATTGTTGGTGTTGAAGATTTTTATGTTCTTGGTGAAAACGCATTCCTTTCTCTTTCCAGATTCACAAATCATTTAGCATTCAACCTTGTAGCGGTTTTATTCATTGGAGGAATTACATTTCACATAAAGTATCGAAAAATAAAAAAAACGTTGGAAAGGCAATCAAACTCAGAGGAAGTGGTAACAGAAGAAAAAACAGAAAATGAAAATAAAAATTTCACTCCTGAATATGGTTCCGCTAAATGGCCTAAAATGTTTAAAAGAAATAAAAACAACTAAAAATAATTACAATATGAATAGTCAAGAAGCACTTGTAGAGTTAAAAAAACAC
>JBBQRR010000068.1:0-16091 GCA_038214655.1 Bacteroidia bacterium
TTCGGTAAAAATTTGCTCGTAATGCGTTTTTATTTGCGTGAGCTCTTCAATGCCGGCCGGATTATTTACATATAAATCACTCGTAGAGTACAGTAGTGGCAGTTTTAATTCTGCAATCAATTCCATTGTGTATTCATACAAACTTGTGCTGTCAGTTTTAAGGTGAATTACTCCGCCTTGCTTAAGAATTTTATTATAGCGCGCTAAAAATATAGGATGCGTTAATCGTTTACGCGCCCTTGTTTTTTGCGGTTGCGGGTCCGGAAAAGTAATCCATATTTCATCCACTTCTCCTTCGGCAAAACAGGGCTGAATGAAATCTACGCGTGTGCGAATAAAAGCTACATTTTGCATTTTTGCATCGGTGGCATATCTGGCCCCGGTCCAAAGGCGGTCACCTTTAACATCTACGCCGATATAATTTTTATCAGAATTATTTTTTGCGAGGCCAATGGTGTATTCTCCTTTGCCGCAGCCAAGTTCAAGTATAATTGGATTTTCATTTTTAAAATAATCGGCGCGCCATTTACCGGCAAGAGGATGCCCTTCTTGCATGTGTTCGAACCAAAAAAACGAACAATTGCTGAAAGTATCTACTTCGGCAAATTTTTGGAGTTTATTAGGCATAGCGGCGGCAAAAATACACAAAGACTTTGAAGCTTTTGTTAGTATGTGTTTATTTTCTCTGCTGCTGCAGATTAGTCTTTTTATATATCTTTAGCCTGTGGCAAAAACAAAAACATCCTATTTCTGTCAAAATTGCGGTTTTCAGTCGGCCAAATGGTTGGGAAAATGCAGTTCTTGTAACGAATGGAACACTTTTAGCGAGGAAATTTTAGTAAAAGAAACCAAAAACACTTCGGGTTCAACATCTACGCAGCGCGCGCGCAAGCCTCAGCTTTTGCAGGAGATTAATGTGGAGAATGAAGCACGTTTTTCTTGCGGCGACGAAGAGTTGGATAGAATTTTAGGTGGGGGAATTGTTCCCGGCTCCTTAGTTTTATTTGGGGGCGAACCCGGAATTGGAAAATCTACTTTGATGTTGCAGGTTGCACTTCAGGCTAAAGGAATTAAGATTTTATATATATCCGGTGAAGAAAGCGAGCAGCAGATACGTATGCGCGCCGAGCGCGTAGGAATTAAAAATTCGGAATGTTTTATTTTGTCGGAGACAAATACGCAAAATATTTTTAAGCAGATAGAGCAGCTGGAACCAAATTTGGTTATTGTTGATTCTATACAAACATTGCATACTTCATTTATTGAATCGAGTCCGGGCAGTGTATCGCAGGTGCGCGAGTGCGCGGCCGAGTTGATGCGTTTTGCAAAAGAAACTTCAACGCCTGTGTTTATTATCGGACATATTACAAAAGACGGAAGCCTTGCGGGGCCAAAAGTTTTGGAACACATGGTTGATACTGTTTTGCAATTTGAGGGCGACCGTAATTATATTTACCGCTTATTGCGCACTTCTAAAAATCGTTTTGGAAGTACCAACGAGTTGGGCATTTACGAAATGCGCGGCACCGGTTTGCGTGCGGTTACAAATCCATCCGAAATTTTAATTACGCAGCGGGATGAACCTGTAAGCGGAGTAGCAATTGCAGCGAGTATGGAAGGCATGCGACCCTTACTTATAGAAATACAAGCTTTGGTAAGCAGCGCAGCTTATGGCACGCCTCAACGTTCTTCAACCGGTTTTGATTTGCGAAGATTAAATATGTTGCTGGCAGTTTTAGAAAAACGTTGCGGATTTAGATTGGGAGTAAAAGATGTTTTTTTAAATATTGCGGGCGGAATAAAAATTGAAGACCCCGGAAATGATTTAGCTGTTGTTTGCGCGGTGCTTTCCTCCAATGAAGATATGTCAATTCCGCAAGACACTTGTTTTGCCGCTGAAGTTGGATTAACAGGTGAGATTCGCCCTGTAAACCGTATTGAGCAACGTATTGCAGAAGCAGAGAAATTAGGATTTAAAAAAATATTTATTTCGGCCTACAACATTAAAGGCCTTGATGTAAACAAATATAAAATAAAAGTTGTGAGCGCTTCTAAAATGGAGGAAGTGTTTGGTTTATTGTTTGGGTAGATTTTTTTCTTATTTGGATGCAGGCAATCCGTATGTAAACTTAAAGCCCACAGATAGTACAATTTTGTTGAAGTTTACAAAGCCATTAGCCGATGAGTAATATCCTCCATTTACATTATGAAAATAACGCCCTTCGAAAAAAGGTACTAAAGCGTTATATTTTTGTTTGGCATTTCGTCCCATACGGTATACTTCAATGCCAATGCCTTCGTAAATATTGTTTGTTTTGCTCCAACTTAATTTGTCGTCGGTTTTTTTAAGCATTAAAAACTCGGCACCTGCGCAGATGTAAATTTTAAAATGTTTCAACATGATTTCGCGTGTTCCTACAGCTGATTTACCACCGGCTTTTAAAGTTCTTAACGCAGTAAGTAAATTAAAATTTCCGCCCAGCTGAATGGCCTGGTAGGTGTTCACCAAATCCACATAATCATTGGCAATTTTTGGCGTTGTATTAAATCTTGTAATATTATAAGCTATGGCCAGATTGCCGCTAAAATACCAGCCAATTTTTTGGTTATAGCGAAACATTACATCGCGCGTGCCGTTTAATCTGTAATTGGGATTATTTATTACAGCAGAACTGCCGGATATTTCAAGACTGCTGAGTTGAGCATTAGAAAGCGAATAAGAAAAAAGAAAAGCTAAAAGGCTGAAAAAAAAAATAAGTTTTTTTGTGACGTCCATTAGCAACACTCTTTTGGAGCGGGGTAATTAAAATTTGTAAGAATTCATAGCCTGCCACAAAACATCTTTTAGCTGCATTAGGTTTTTTTCGGTGGCCGACGAGAAAAACAAATATTCTACCTGCAGTTTACCTTTCAGGCGCTTTTTTAAATCTTTATCCATTTCTTTTTCCAACTCTTCATCCATCAGGTCGGATTTAGAAATGGCAAGGATTCTTTTTTTATCGAGCAGGTCGGGATTAAATGCTTTTAACTCGTTTAGTAATACTTTGTATTCCTCAACAATATCTTTTGTATCAGCCGGCACTAAAAATAATAAAACAGAATTCCGCTCAATGTGTTTTAAGAAACGCAAGCCTAAGCCTTTTCCTTCGTGGGCTCCTTCAATAATACCCGGTATATCGGCCATTACAAAGGATTTATAATCGCGGTATTTTACAATTCCCAAATTTGGAACAAGTGTGGTAAAAGGATAATTGGCAATTTCGGGTTTTGCAGCCGTAACTACAGATAGCAAAGTTGATTTGCCGGCGTTAGGAAAACCAACCAAACCAACATCCGCTAAAACTTTTAATTCTAAAACTTTCCATTCTTCTCTGCCGGGCTCGCCGGGTTGTGCATAGCGTGGAGTTTGTTGTACCGAATTTTTATAATGGGCGTTACCCTGGCCGCCGCGGCCGCCGGGTGTAATGATAGCTTCCTGACCGTCTTCTTCAATTTCACATTCTAAATTGCCCGTTTCAAAATCGCGTACAATGGTTCCTAAAGGCACTTCTAAATATTCGTCCTGGCCTTGTTTGCCTGAACTTAAGGCAGAACTGCCGTTTTCTCCTTCGGAGGCAATTACGTGTTTGCGGTATTTTAAATGCAGTAAGGTCCAAAGCTGTTTATTGCCGCGAACTATAATGTTTCCGCCACGGCCACCGTCGCCGCCGTCCGGGCCGCCTTTAGCTGTAAAGCGGTCGCGGTGAAAATGCACAGAGCCGGCACCGCCTTTGCCACTGCGACAACAAATTTTTACGTAATCAATAAAGTTATTTTCCATGAACTAAGGCTCCCGATCTTCTCTTATAAGAAAAAATTATTTTTTCTTTTTTTTAACCGCCTTCTTTGCAGATTTTTTGGCAGATTTTTTTATGATTTTATTTTTTGGCGCTTTTTTGGCAACCGTTTTCTTTTTCGTTATTATTTTTTTCTTAGCAGGCTTAGAAACTTTTTTTGCCGCTTTTTTAACTGCTTTCTTTTTTGGCGCAGCTTTCTTCACCACTTTCTTTTTTGGAGCAACTTTCTTTTCTGCTTTTTTCTTACTTACAGTTTTTGGTTTGCTGCTAACTGCTTTCTCGCTTTTAACTTTTATTTTTTTATTTTTATTTTCAATTTTATCATTCAAGTGCATCGCTGGTTCATCTTCTACACTTATATCAGCAACAGTTACTGTTCCGTCGTGAAAAGGCTCGTCTTTGCGCACTTTGTTATCAATGGTGGCGCTTAATAAATCAAAAATATCTTCTATGGTGCCCATGCCGTATACCGAGTGGAATTTACTTTGCATGGAATAATATTGCTTTAAGGGTGCGGTTTTGCTGTTGTATTCGTAAACCCTGCGCTTAATAATTTCTTCATTCTGATCATCTGCGCGCCCCGATTCTGCGCCGCGTTGTAATAAACGCTTGGTAAGTTCTTCATCGGTAACTTCCAGAGCAATCATCATGGTAATACGATTCTCTTTGCTTTCAAGTAAGGCATCCAATGCTTTGGCTTGTGCCTGTGTGCGCGGGAAGCCGTCAAAAATAAAACCTTTAGTATCTTTATTGGCATCCAGTTTAGAGCCAATCATACCGATAACAATATCATCGCTTACTAATACGCCGCTGTCCATAATAGTTTTAGCCTGTACGCCCAGTACGGTTCCTTGCGCAATTTCTTCACGCAAAAGATCGCCGGTTGAAAGATGGATTAAACTATATTTTTCGCACAATTTTTTTGCTTGTGTTCCTTTGCCTGCGCCCGGAGGTCCGAATAAAACGATGTTAAGCATGGTTTTAAATTTTTAAGAGTATAAAAATACGATTTTTTATGAATTACAACAGCTAAAAGGCCATTTTTTATGGGCATATTGCAATAGGGCCACAAAGGTACAAAGAGGCAAAGTTTTTTAAATGAAATTTTGAGGGCAGGAGAGAGTAATGTATTGAATTAAAAATGTAAGCCCCGGCACCAATAACCCTTTATTCTTTGCGTCTTTATGCGAAAAACGGATTATGCATGTAAAACGTAAATATCTTTGAGGTTGCGGCCCAATCCGTCGTAATCAAGTCCGTAGCCCACCACAAATTCGTTTTTTATCTCAATTCCTATATAATCCACCTTAATGGTTTTTTTATAGGCATCGGGCTTAAACAACAGCGTCACAGTTTTAATTTCTTTGGCTTTTTTGCCTTTTAGGAGGCTGTATAATTTCTCTAAAGTATTACCGGTATCAATAATGTCCTCAACAATTATTACGGTGCGGTTTTCTATAGTTTCGGTAAGGCCAATAAGCTCGTTTACGGTGCCTGTGCTGTTTGTGCCGTGATAGGAGGCTAATTTTACAAAGGATATTTCGCAGGGAAATTTTAAAAGTTTAACCAAATCGGCGGCAAAAATAAATGAGCCGTTTAGCACAACTATAAACAAGGGAAAAGATTTTTTTACATCGGCACTAAGCGCTTCTGCTACGCGCGTAATGTTTTGATGGAGCACTTCGGCGCTTATGTAGGGCTTAAATTGTTTGTCGTGTAGGGTTACCAATTCCATCTGAGGGCGAAAGTACAAAAAGGAGGTGTAACTGCAAAGAAGCAGCCAAAACCGCAGAGCAAACAGCCGAGAAGGCGCAAAGCACAGAGCGTTTTTTTGTAATATGATTACTGGTGTGGAGAAAAAAAGAGTGTCTTTGGAAAACCCAAAATCAAACTAATCAGGGAGAAACAATGGGAGAACTTTTCTTTTTATTCATCCATTTATCTAATTTAAAACTTAGAAAGGAAGACGCCGTTCCCACAAGTGCGCCCATAAGTACGTCGGTAGGGTAGTGCACGCCCAAGTGCATGCGGCTCCATCCGGCGCCGGCGGCCCAGGCGTATGCGGGTATGGCAACGTACCATTTTGGAAAACTGAGTGTAAGCGAAGTTGCCGCCGCAAAGGCAAACGAAGTGTGGCCCGAAGGAAAAGAATAATCGCCAACTTTTGATTTTGCGTGAAATAAATTAGGATAAGTCACAAAGGGCCTCCTTCGGTCGACAAAATATTTCATGCCCGTTGTTACAACCGCATTTAAGGCAAAAGAAACCGAAGCCTTAATCCCTTTTTCAATTAGCGCCGAATCTTTTTTGAGTAAACCGGTAATTAAGATAGAAGCGGGCACTGCAAAAGAAATCGGAGCTACCGAAAACGATAGCCCCTTGGCAAAAGCGTCTTTGCTTGCCGAGCTATCTGCGAAAATTTTTGAAAGCAATTTTACTTCGCCGGATTGTGCACGTAGAATGCTTACACTGATTAAAAAAACAAATACAAATTTTAAAAGTCTCATTTTATTTTCCTCCGTCTTTGTTAAGCCTGCCTTTTTCCTGTTCGTTACCCACAACATCACGTTTTTGTATGCGCAATTTACCAAATTTGTAACTTATGCTAAGCCATAAGCGCCGGGTGTCATCTTTGTTGTTGAAAATATAATTTTGATTTAAGAATACGCTGTGCATACGGGTAATATTTTTATAAAACATATCGAAAAAAACCAGATTAACCGTTAATTTATTTTTGAAAAAGGTTTTTCTAACCCCTATGTCAAGCGCCCAACGGTCTTTATAATACCCCACACCCGAAATACCCGGCCCGAGATAAAAAAAGTTGCATTGAACTTTAAAATTTTTGGGCAAAACAAAATCGTTATTCAGAAAAGCCGAATAAGCAAACAGGTTTTTACTAAAATTGGTATTATTTACAACGCCATAATAATCGGTGTAATAAACAGTGCCCGATGCAGACAAGTTCCACCATTTTTTTAGCCCCTTCTGAATAAATAAAGTGTAGCCAAAATAATTACCGCCGGTAATATTTTTAATAGTAGAAATAGTTTCTTTGGTAGTGTCGTTCTGATAATCGTATCCAAATAACATATTGTCGGTGCGCGTATAGGTAAACGTATTAAAAATGGTTTGCTTGTAAGAATAGGTGAGCGACGTGTTGTAAGTGTATTGGGGCATTAAATAGGGATTACCAATGGTAGCCGAAAAATTATCCTGATAAGATTTATAAGGATTTAGTTGGTTGTAGTTAGGGCGGTCAATGCGCCGGGTAAGATTTAATTGAAAATTATGTTTTTCAGAAGCCGGATAATCAAAAGAAAAATTCGGAAAAAAATTAAAGTAATTGCGTGTAAGCGTAAAGCCCGAAGTTTCATTATGGCCGGTAACAATGGTGTTTTCTTCGCGCCCGCCCAATTGAACATTTAGTTTTTTGAACTGTTTTTTAAAATTAATATAACCCGCAAATACAGTTTCGTTGTATTGATAAACATTACTGAAAACAGTGTCGGTAAAATAATCCTTGGTTGTGTTGTTCTGATGCTCAAACGTATAATCATTTCGGCTATCTACAAAAGTTGCTTTAATACCGCTTTCAAAAGTAAAAGTATTACTTAAATTTTTTCTGAAGTCTAACTTTTGAGTAATAATTTTAATTTTGGTTATGTGCGTACTTCTGTAATTATTGGATGGCAGCACAGTCGAATCATTCGTGTTTAAGAAATCATTACTCGCCACGTTTTGCCTTTTGCCGTTAAACTCGGTATAATCGCCCGAAAAATTTAAGGTTGTTCCCAGCGTATCAAATTTATGTTCTGCGTTTACATTGTAACTCGGGTTCCTCCAGTCATCACCAACCAACGCATGATAGACCATTTTGTCAAATCCCAGTGTATTGTAACCCGAAGCACGGTTTATACCGGTATCCAAATTTGGATTGGAGGCGGGCCCTCCGCTAGCAATTACCCCAATAGTGGTTTTATCGCTCAAATAAAAATCAGCGCCAACCTTATAATAATACATGCGCTGCGACCGGATTTGCGCGCCGTCTTCACTTAAATAAGTTGTTCCCGGAGGCAAGGCAATCGTTTTGTTAAAAATATACGGACTGTAAAAATCCCTATGGCCGTAACCAAAATTACTGAAGAAAGTAATCTTTTTTGTTTTGTAGTTTAATGAGCCATCGCCGCCTTCGCGCCATAAATAACCCTTGCTTACTCCGGAACTTATGTTGCCGCTTACCCCCAATACTTTTACTTTTTTGGTTACAATGTTTATCATTCCTCCCGAACCGGCCGCGTCGTATTTGGCGGGCGGGTTTTTCATTACTTCAATTTTAGAAACATTATCGGCACTCATGTTGCTTAGCACTGCAAATAATTGTTGCCCACTTAATTGCTGCAATCTCCCGTCAATTAAAATGCGAATGCCTGATTTCCCTTCAAGCATTATATTATTCTGGGCATCAATAAATACTCCTGGCAAACGTTTTAATAATTCAAAAACGGTATTGCCTGTAGTCATCGGACTGTTCTCAACATTCATTACAATCATTCCGTCTTTAAACTCTATTGTTTTTTTTACGGCTGTTACAGAAATTTCATTGAGATTTATTGCGGAAGTTTTAAGTGTAATTGTATCCAACGTTAATTGCGAAAGTGAGTCGATTGTAAATTGGGGGCTGTAGGTTTGTTCAGATCCTATTGCGTTTGTTCTTATTATGTAATTGCCCGGTTTTATTTTTTCGAAGAGAAAAAAACCTTTATCATCTGTAACATTTCCTTTGTAAATGCTGCTATCGGCATTGTTTAATAATACCAGTGTGCAAAATTGCGCGGGGGCTTTTTTATCATCGAGAATTACGCCCTTAATGTCGTTTTGAGCAAAAATAGTACCTATCACTCCGTACGAGCAAAGAAAAAATAAAACGTGTATTCGCTTTAAACCACTCACTAGCTTAAATCTCTTTTTAATATGCGTTCAATGTATTTTTCTGAAGTAATAAGTGCGCGTTGTATCCTTCTTGCATAAAAAATACTATCCATTATTTCTTTGTTTCTTTCATGCAGACTACTATACGCAGTATCAACAAGTATTTTTTGTTTTTCGATAATGCCCTTTTGTTTTTGTGTTACCCTAAAACGTTTAACCAAAAATAAGGAGAATCCTGCTACTATCAATAACGTAGCAAAAACAAGGTAAATAATAATTCTTTGCTTTTCTTTTTCCTCGGTGCTTATTGCATTTAATTTGTCTTGCTGTGCTTTAGCGGCAAGTTCTTTTTTCTCAAATTGGTAACCTAAAGCGTTTTGAAGTGTTTTTTTCTGTGTTTCTTCATTGTAGAGGCTGTCTTTGGTAAGAATAAAAAGTTTGTGATTTTCAAAAGCCGCCTTAAAATCGCCGGTTTTTTCATTCAGTTCAGATAGATAACGATAGGCAAATTTCAAATTATCTTTAGAGCCGATTTCTTTCGAGAGATCTCTGGCCTTAATAAGAAACTCATTTGCCTTTGCAAAATCTTTTAAGGCACTGTACGCATAACCAATATTGCAATACGAGCTTGCCATTCCGATTTTACTACCAATTTCCTCTCTTAGTTTGAGTGATAAAAAATGAGCTTTAAGGGCTTCGCTGTAATTTTTAATATCGTGATAAACAACTCCGATATTGTTATAGCAATGAGCAAGGTCAAGTTTATTGCCACTTCCTTTCAGCAGCTCTAGCGCTTTCAAATAATATTTCAATGCCTCCGGGTATTTGGCAAGGCGCTCGTTACCAATACCGATGTTTATATAAGAACTTGCAATTCCTTCTTTGTTTGCATTGATTTCTTCGTATTTTAAAGAAGTAAAATGATTTTTAAGCGCTTCTTCATAATTTCCCTGTTCGTCATAAATAATTCCAATATTGTTATATACGCTTGCAATATCAATTTTATCTCCTACTAATTCGTATAAGCGTAATGCTATGTAATACATTCTCAAAGCTTCGGGAAAGTTTCCCTGTTGGTCATAAACAACTCCAAGGCAGGTATAAGAATCGGCCATTCTTTTTTTATCACCGTCTTCTGTTCTTACCTGCAAAGAAGCCAAATGGTTTTTTATGGCCAGCGCATAATCTCCTTTATCATCCGCTAAAAAACCAAGCTGCATGTACGCCGAGCCAATCCCTTTTTTATAACCAAGCTTTTTAGAAAGTGAAAGTTCTTTAGTTGCATATTCAAAAGCTTTTTTGTCATTGGCGTATTCGTATTGAACTACCAGCTCTCTGTAAATTTTCACCCTATTGCTATCTTCGTTAGAAGTTGAAAGAGCCAATGTAAGCGAGTCTGTTAATGTTTGCTGGGCAAATGCGATAGAACAAATTACCGGTATTGCAATTAATCGACTTAATTGTTTTGCAATATATTTTTCGGAAGTAAGTAAGCTTCGTTGTATGCGCCTTGCATAATGAATGCTGTCTAAAACCTCTTTATTTTTTTCGTGAAGAATATCATAGGCCTCATCTACTTGCTTTTTTTGAAGTTCAATAATTTGTTTCTGACTTTTTGCAATTCTAAAACGATTATACACAAACAACGAGAATATTATTACCAAAAGTAAAACTCCCGCTACCGAAAACATGAGAATACGCTGTTTTGTTTTTTCTTCTGCATGAATGGCATTCTGCTTTTCCTGCTCTGCAATAGCAATAATTTCTTTTTTTTCGTACGCGTACGACATAGAACTTTGAATTATTTTTTTTCGGCTTTCCTCATTATCCAGACTATCGCGATAAAGAATAAATAACTTCCTGTGTTCAAGCGCGGCTTTAAAATTGCCCTGCGCACTGTCAACAAAAACCATTACCAGGTAGGCCACTTTTTGGTCATCTTTACTGCCAATAAGTTTGCTAAGCGCTAAAGCTTTGTTAAGGTATAATTGCGCTTTCGACATTTGTTTTAATTGAGCATAAACCTCACCGATATTTACAAACGTTGTGGCAAGCCCTTCTTTATCGCCTGTTTCCTCTCTTATCTTTAAAGCAACACCATAATTTTTTAAGGCTGTTTGTAGGGCAACTTTTATAGTATCCTGATTTTTTTTCTGTAGGCGAAAAACCTCGGCTTCTTGGGTATAAATAAGGCCGATGTTATTGTACGAGGAAGAGATACCGTAGCGATTGCCGGTTTCTTCTTTTAATTTTAAAGAAACCAAATAAATTTTTAACGCGGCGTTTAGTTTGTTAAGCACCGAATCGTAATTTGCTCCGCTTGTTAAAAGGATGCCGGCCAAATTCATATTGCTTACACCAATATTGTTGTACGCTTCGGCAAGGCCCAATTTGTCGTTTAACTCTTCTCTTATTTTAGCGCAAATAAAATAATATTTCATCGACTCAGCATAATTGCCTTGCTCGTCGTAGGTGATGCCAATGTTATTGTAAGAAATCGAAATTCCTTTTTTATCGCCAATTGCTTCGCGAATTTTAAGTGCGTTGAAATAATTTTTTAAGGCTTCGGGGTAATTGCCCAAATAATAATGTATTACACCTATATTGGTTAAAGCTTTTGCAATGCGACTCTGCTTGCCTGATTTAGTTGCAAGTTTTAAAGCTTCGTTTGCATACGTAAGTCCATCTTTGTAATTTCCGGTAATCCTGCATTCAAAAGAAATTAAATTGAGAAGATCTGTTTTTACGGTGTCTTGTTTTGTGCTTTTCAGCAGCGTTAAAAGCGAATCGGTTTTAGAAACCTGAGCAAAGCTTGCAAGCGCCACAAATGTAAATATGTGAAGTAAAAAAAGCCTCATTGCTTTACAACTGTTTCATACTTGCGTTATAAGCTTCAAAAATATCGCGGTAACGCACATAACCCGCCACTTTACCTTTTTCAATAACCGCTACTTTATCAATATCATGTTCTAAAATTACATTTAGCGCGGCGCTTAAATTTTGAGTACTTTCTATTGTTGGAATTTGTTCAACGTAAGCCTTAATCGGTTTTTCCTGCTCTTCTTTTTTTACATTTATTAATCGCAAAGAAATCGTCCCGGTATAATTCCAATCATCATCCACTACTACAAAATCGCTTGCGTGTGTTTGCGAGGCATACTGTTTTACCTGTGCAAAGTTCCAGTTTTGGTTTACCACAGCAATATTTCTGAACTCCGGAAACTGCTCGCTAAGCACACTACTCTCTAAAACATCTGTACGCATGTTATAGCTGTGTGCCGGACTTTTAAACCTGTTATCCACCTGATTTTTATAGAATGAAATGCGGCGAGATAGCAAAAAAGTAAAAATAGAAACGATGATGATGGGAGGAAGGAGCGTGTAATTGCCCGTCATCTCAATAATCATTACTATTCCTGCAATAGGCGCATGCGCCACGCCCGCGTAAAAGGCGCCCATGCCAATAACCATAAACGAAGCGATGCTTACGTTTTGATGCGGGAAAACAATTTGCGTAAAAATTCCAACGGCCGCGCCCAACATGGCACCTATAAATAAAGAGGGGCCAAATATTCCTGCCGAACCGCCACTACCAATGGTAAGCGTGGTGCTTACAATTTTTAAAAAGGCAATGGTTAAACAGGTAAGCGCAACACTAATTGCGTTCTGCGAAGTAAAATAATCGGGATAATGCCCCGAAATAACGAATTCTAAAAAATCGTTGCCCATACCTGTAACCTCAAAAAATAATAAGCCAAGGCAACCGGTAAGCAAACCCCCAATGGCAGGTTTTAACCATGGGGCAATTTTTATTTTACTGAAAAAATTTAGTGTATTATTAAAACCTTTAATAAATAAAAATCCAAAACCAAAGCACAGGGCACCAAGTAATAAGTAAAAAGGAATTTCGTTGGCATAAAATGCATGCGTTTCAATAATATGAAAAGGACTTTCGGCACCCGCGTAAGAAATGTAAATCAAATAAGCGGTGACTGAAGAAATAAAACAAGGGATCAGCGCGTCGCTCTCAATATCCTTTTTGTAAACCATTTCGGCTGCAGTAAGCGCACCGCCTAGTGGAGAACGAAATACTGAGCCTAAACCTGCTGCTGTTCCGGCTAACAATAAAGTTCTTCGTGCACGTGCACCCCCTTTCACAATTCCCGAAAACCAAACACCAATACCCGCCCCAATTAAAGCAATTGGGCCCTCTTTACCACCACTTCCACCCGTTGGCACAGTAAATAAAGTAGCAATACCTTTATAAAAAGGAATTCGCGTGTTAATTTTTCCTTCTTTAAAATGAAAAGCATGAATCATCTCATCAGTGCCTGTACCCGAGGCATCTTTACAGAAAAAATGAATAATCAAACCTGCAGCAAGTCCGCCCAAGGCGGGTAATAATAAAATTATGAGTGATGTGCTGCTATGCCTCGTAGCAAAATCAACCTTTTGTAAAATATTCTCCGTTTTATCGGGAGTTTGCATGTGAAGCGACAGGAAGAAAGACTCTAATAAGTTCATCAAAAAAGAGAAAGCCATCGACGCCACACCGCAAATTAGGCCCACCAGCACCGAGTACACGTAAATGCTGTTAGGGTGCTTAATATCTGTTATTCCTTTGAAATAGCGTAGCATAGGTGCCTAAAACCAGATGTTAAAAATATTGTTTATTTTTGTTATGGTATAATAATTTAATATGAACCCCCGAGTCAGACTTTTTACTTCTTTTTGTAACCCTTCTCTTTATTGTAAATTTATATGATAGCAGGGTATCTTTTTACAATTTTCTTGGTATTGCTTAACGGTTTCTTTGTAGCCGCCGAGTTTTCTATCGTAAAGGTAAGAGCTTCTCAGGTTGATCTTAAAGCCAGTAAGGGCAGCAAGCGCGCCAAAATGACGGCGCATATTTTAACGCATCTGGATAAATACCTTTCGGCAACGCAATTAGGTATTACCTTGGCCAGTCTTGCCTTAGGTTGGATAGGAGAGGACGTTGTGGCAAAATCTATTATTCGTTTACTTGAATATTTGAATCTGAACATTAGCGAGGTAATGGCGCATCGTATTGCAATACCTGTAGGTTTTACTTTTATTACTATTGCACATATTGTTTTTGGCGAATTGGCTCCAAAAATTATGGCTATACGCAATCCTTTAAGTGTTTCTTTGGTTATTGCATTTCCGCTGCGTGTTTTTTATGTGTTATTCATTCCTTTTATTTGGTTTATAAATCGCTTTTCTAATATCGTTTTAAAATTAATGGGGATTAAAGCCGCGCATGGCGACGGTCACACCGAAGAAGAATTACGAATGATATTAACTGAGAGCGAAGAATCGGGAGCCATTAAGCCGTCTGAAAACGAATTGATACAAAACGTTTTTGATTTTGACGACCGTATGGTGAAGCAAGTGATGATTCCTACCGGACGTATCGTTACTATAGATGTTGAGATGGGCCGCGAGCAGATAGTAAAAAAAGTTTTGGAAGAAGGTTACTCGCGCTTACCGGTTTACCTTGGAGATATTGACAATGTAATCGGAATTTTAAACAGCAAAGATTTACTGAAAGCAGTAATCGAAAATCGTTTTAACAGCATACGAGATATTATGCGCCCTGCACAGTTTGTACCTGAGAATATGAAGGTGAACGAATTGCTGCGCGATTTTCAACGCCTGCACACCCAAATTACCATTGTAACAAATGAGTTTGGCGCCACCGCCGGTATTGTTACTATGGAAGATATTATTGAAGAGCTGGTAGGCGAAATACGTGACGAGCACGACGAAGAAAAACCCGACATTGAAAAGAAAAGCGATTCGGAATATATTGTAAAGGCACAAACCACCATGGTGGATGTAAACGAGTCGCTGCCCATTGCATTGCCGGAGAGCGCGCATTACGATACTATTTCGGGCTATGTAAATTATATTTTTGGCCGTATACCTGCCGTTAACGAAACAAAAAATCTTGGGGGCTACGAGGTTACTATTATCAGCCGCAAGAAACAAAACGTGGAACTTGTAAAGTTCCGTATTTTGGATAACGCCATAAACTAACTTCTAAAATGCCTGTCAGGTCGAGCGTAGTCAAGGTCCAGGAAAATGGAAGGCGCAATGTTCGAGAATAGTAGTAATATTATATCTAGTAATCTGATGTCAGGCGGAGGGTTAAAATGTCGAAGTCGCCTGTACAAAGATATGCTGAAAATTGCCCGCTTAAAAGCGATTTTTGACGGCTATCCGTCAATTTGACGGATAAATTCACTCTTGCTTTATCTTGCTCCTCTTCTAAGTGCGTTTACTCTATTGCTATAAAATAATACGAATAGATAAAAGGACTTTTTATTTCACAATGAAATTGCCTTCAGAAAATACTACTGCTTTATCATTTTTTTAGTTTGAGTGGGACTGTTTTCAGATTCTATGCTAACATAATAAACGCCTTCTGGTTGCTGGGAAATATCGACATTAAACTCTCTACTGGAAATATTTTCTTTTTCCAAAACGATTTCCCCAAGCACATTAAAAACTGTAATCCTTTGAATATTCATTTCTGAAATAGAAATTTCAAAATTTCCGTTATTAGGATTTGGAGCAATAGTAATAATGTCTTTCGGTTGTTGCTCTGTTAGAATGTAAATTCCGGTCAAACAGCCCCCTCAAGATCGCTTTATACAGCCCCCTCATTTCTGACTGTCATTTTTAGTTTAATCTAAATCTGTTTTTGCATTATTTGGCTAAGTTAGTTTTTTAAGTTTTCCAAGTCTATTTCTTCTTCATTTTTTGGTTGTCTTTTTTTTCTTAATGACTCTCCTTTCATTTCAACTCTATGTGCATCATGAACTATTCTGTCAAGGATCGCGTCAGCGATTGTTTGTTCGCCAATGATCTCATGCCATTTGCTTACAGGGATCTGTGAGGTGATAATGGTAGATGATTTTCCGTGCCTATCTTCAATGATTTCCATTAGTACAGAGCGACTGGAAGCATCGAGGGGCTGGATTCCAAAGTCATCGACCAGAAGCAGCTGTTGTCTTTCGATCTTTGCAAGCTCTTTGATGTAGGATCCATCCGCCTTAGCGATTTTCATGCGTGCGAAGAGTTTTGTGCTGTGCTGGTAAAGTACCCGGTAGCCTAGTGCGCAAGCCTGGTGGCCTAGTGCGGAGGCAAGGAAGCTTTTGCCGATGCCTGTGCTTCCTGTAATGATGATGTTCTCTTTGTTTTTGATGAACTCACAATCGGCTAAACGTAGTACCTGATTCTTATCCACTCTGTTGTTATCGAAGGCTAATTGTTCCGGACTGGCTTTGTATCTGAAGC
>JBBQRR010000069.1:0-15879 GCA_038214655.1 Bacteroidia bacterium
CCGGCACACCTGCCACGACAAAAAACTGAATGAATGTGTAACGACTGAAACTCGAAATCCAAACAGTACGCCAGCTGGTAACATCACCTAAAAAAAATGCGGGGTTTGTGCATTTGCAATTTTATTTTTTCAGCGGTATAAATTTATTTCTATAAAATTGCGGGAAGTTCAGTACTTTTAATAAAGCTTTTCGGTTAAGACAGTTTTGTGCAAGTAAAACCCGCACTTCTTTTAGCTGAGGGCTGTTACAAGCAAGTGTAGGACGACCGACAACTCAACAGCAAACCGACAGAAAAACAGTGGACAAAATGCCAACGCTTCGTAAAATTAAAAGAGCTGCAAGCCGACACACAAGCCAACGCTTTTGCAGCACATTTAATTTTACCCACCCGCACCCAAAGCCCACCCACCACCCGACAAGTGGACGGTTGACAATTTGAGAGCATTTTGAGAGCCAAAAGCATTTTAAAAACTTAACTTTACCGACTTAAATAACAAATTGAATATTGACAATATAGATGGCGAAAAAAGATTATAGCAACCTGACCAAAGAACAACTACTCGATGTAATTGAGAAACTGGAAGGCAAGAAAAAATACGGATTGGTTTGGGACGAAGAACGAGTGCCAGAAAAGGTTGTAACTGACTGCCAAGAAAAACTACCTGTTTTGACAGAAGTAAAAGGCAAAGAAATAATCACAGACGAAAACGAACTCACTCACATTCTTATTGAGGGCGACAATTATCACGCCTTATCGGTGCTGAACTATACACACAAAGGCAAAATTGACCTAATCTATATTGACCCGCCTTATAATACTGGTAGTATAGCATGCTTATAAATTAATTTGTTAATAGGAATGCTATAAATCAAATAAATATTATCTTAGTAACTCGATGCAACGTATTGTTTATACCCTAATTTTATTTTTTAGCCTGTGTACCTTTTACGCACAGGAAAATATAGAAGTTGTTGAACGCGAATTTATAGAAACCCGCGATATAAAATTTAGAGAATCTTTATTGGCAATACGCGGCGGGGCAAATGTTCCTAATGTTTTAAGCAGCCAGGGTTTCAGGCATTCTTTTAAAGGAATTTACGAAGTAAACGCGGCTCTTACGCTTCGTGTAGCCTCAGGTTTTAATTTGGGCGTGGGATTTAAAAATGCTTTGATAAGCACACAGGAAAGAATTCAAAACCTTGATACACGCATGCAAATGTATACGGCGTATTTGAAATTTGCATACAACCATTTTCATACAGAGCGCACCTACTCATCTTTGGGTTTTAATGTGGGCTACAATACTTCTTTTTTTACCAATGTACAACCACTTTTCTCGCCGGTACTTAGTAAAGATTATTCCTCTATTGTTTTTGAACCTGAGTATAGTATAAATTTTGCAGTAGAAGAAAGTTTTTCTATCGGCATGTTTGTTTCTTACACGTTTATGCCAAATCCTTTTAATGCAAAAAACATTGCGCTGCAAGACTACACCAACGAATCTTTGTGGGGTCCCAATAACGGTATTGGAATTTTAAACGTAGGCTTTTGTTTTTACGTTGGAATGGGAAAGAGGTTTAAGCCGAATCTTCCGGATTGACTACAGATTACGAATAACAGCCCTGCTGATATACGGATAAGACTCTTTTGATAATGATTTAATTTAGAAAACTGTATCCGTATATCCGTACAAAATTCGTAATCAGTAGTTATTAATATCCAAAAACTTCCTTCAGTGTTAAATACTTCACCTGCCCGTATTTTTCTAAAACCTTCATGTCAAGTAAATCTTTTTTGCCCACTACCAATAAAGTAAGCGGTGTATTTTTTACATACGTTAACTGAAATTGTTTTACATCGGCAAATGTCATTTTCTCTACCTGCTCAAATATAGACTTGCGTATGTCGTAACTTAAACCTAAGCGACGGGCGCCCTCGTAAGTTAAAAGTAATTGTATTTTAGTTAAACGCTCGTTACGGATGCCCGATAGTACTGCGTCTTTGGCCGAGCGAAATGTTACTTCTGATGAAGGTAAATCTTTTATCAAATCGCTCATGCCCTGCAAAGCTTCGTTTAGTTTATCGGCCTGACTACCGATATACGTACTCAGGTAAAAAGATTTTTCTTTTTTAGAAGGAATTTTGTAGCTACCCGAAACCGAATAGGCCAATGCTTTTGATTCGCGCAATTCCTGAAATAAAATGGCCGACATATTGCCGCCAAAATATTCGTTATACATACGCGCCTGCGGAATTATTTTATCTGTAAAAGGTTCGCCTTTACCAAGCATAACAAGTTCCGCCTGCTTCATATCATAATCCACAACAAAAACCTGGTTACCTGTTTTTTGCTCAGTCATAATAGCCGGTGGGGTTGCACTCGGTTTAACTGTTGCTTTAGTGTAATGCTTACTCTCCATTACACTTGTTAGTTCAGTAAGTTTTAGCGGCCCGTAATAAAGTATGTGGTGCTCGTACTGCGAAATTTCTGTAAACACTTTGGTTAAATCTTCGGCTTTTATTTTTTTAAGCTCTTCATCGGTAAATACATTGGTAAAAGGATTTGATGCTCCGTAAGTACCGTAATTCACCAAACCTCTTTGTAAAATAACTCGCTTACTTAATTTTGCATCGTTGCGTTGTTTAATTAAATCGTTAATTAAATTATCTAAAGCTTGCTGGTCTGGTTTTGCATGAGCTAAAAATTGCTCTAACAATTCAATGGCCTTATTAAAATTATCACTTAGTCCGCTAAGTATTAAAGCAGTTTGGTCTTCGGTAGAAAACGCATCGAACGAGCAGGCCAATTTATAAAACTCTTGCTGTAACTGCGCTGCATTGTGCTTATCGGTTCCTAAGTATTTAGAATACTCAATGGCAATAGGTAAAAGCTTATTGCTGTTACTACCCATATTAAAGGTGTAGTACATTTCAAAAGTAGCGTTCTCGGTATTGGCGCTGTGTAAAACAGTTATTCCGTTTTTTAAATTTGTTTTGGTAACGTCTTTATCAAAATCTAAAAACACCGGAGCAATCTCGGCAGGCTTGTTAGCCATCAAACTTTTTAAGAAAGGCGATTGGTCCTCGCGGTTAACGCTTACGGGAGTAATTGCGGGCTTAATTACTTTTTGCACATTTTTATCTTCGCCCGTATGTTTGTACACAATCACATAATTGTTATTCAGGTTCTTTTTTGCAAAATCAATAATTTGCTGTTTGGTAATTTTACTAAGACGGTCAATTAATTGAATATGGTGTTCCCATGTTTCGCCGGATGTAAAAGCGTTTTGTATTTCGCTTGCTCTTGAGTCGTTGCCCTCCAGGTTTTTTGTAAGATT
Organism: Bacteroidia bacterium; assembly: GCA_038214655.1. Lineage (GTDB taxonomy): Bacteria > Bacteroidota > Bacteroidia > B-17B0 > Aurantibacillaceae > PALSA-968. Next base: position 3,341 of record JBBQRR010000069.1, read on the forward strand.
TAATTTTAAGTTGGCAATGTTTGCGGTAATCAACCAATCATCAAACTTACCTTCTTTGATATTAGTAATTTGGGCGTTCATTAATTTAACTACTTCTTCGAGGCTTTGTCCTTCTTTGGCTTTGCCAATGAGGCCAAGGGTAGAATAATCTTTAAGCGGATAATCAAATGCTACCGCGTTTAAAACTTTTTGCTCCTGATTCAAATTAATATCAAACAAGCCTGCTTTTTGGTTGCTAAGTATTAATGCAATTAATTTAATCATGTCGGCTTCAGCGGTATTTACGCCGCCAAAACGATAACCGAATAATAAACTCTCTGCGTCCGGCCCGTAAACATGTTTTTCCATTGGAGAAGTAATTGGCGCTTCGGGTGCAAAGGTAAATGAGGGCACCGGTTTTTCTTTCATATACGAAAACTTTTCATCAATAAGTTTTGCGGTTTTATCCGGATCAAAGTCTCCGGCCAAAATTATCGCCATATTATTGGGCACATACCAGGTATGAAAATATTTCATGATTTCTACCAGCGAAGGATTTTTTAAATGCTCGATAGTACCAATAGTTGTTTGCGTACCGTATTGGTGATTTTTAAACATGCTGCCAAAGTAAGCTTCAAACATTTTGCTTTGATCGTTATCCAATCCGCGATTTTTTTCTTCGTAGACGGCTTCTAACTCAGTATGAAATAAACGCAATACCAATTTGCGGTAACGCTCGGCCTCAAGGCTAAGCCAGTTTTCCATTTGATTACTGGGCACATCGTTTACATAAACAGTTTGTTCATTCGATGTAAATGCGTTGGTGCCCTTGCAACCCATAGCACTGCAAAGTTTATCGTACTCATTGGCAATAGCAAATTTGGCCGCCTCGCCGCTAAGACTATCAATTTGATGATAAATGCTTTTGCGTTTTGCTTCGTCGGTTGTTTTGCGATACACCTCATACATATCAGAGATGGCTTTTATCAATGGTTCTTCTTTGGCAAAATCTTTGGTACCTAGTTTATCGGTTCCTTTAAAAAGCATGTGCTCTAAATAGTGGGCTAAGCCTGTTGCATCTTTAGGGTCGTTTTTGCTTCCGGCTTTAGTTGCTATCATTGAGTAAAAGCGGGGCGAGTCTTTGTACACACTCATAAAAACAGTGAGCCCGTTTTTTAATTTGTATTCTTTTAATTTATAAGGATCGTTGGGATACGTTTTAAATGTTACCTGTGCATTTAAAAGCATAGTGGTGACAAAACATAGAGTAAGAGCAAGTTTCTTTATCATAAGGTTGAATTAATAATTCAGTACGAATATACGAATCAGCGGCGAATTACAAGTCAGGAATTAGTATAAGGAGAAAGTATAAGGAGGGTTTTGGTTGGCGATGAGTATAGAATATTGAACCAACATGAGAAATTATTACCCCTGCTTGCGCTTATACTATCTCCTTATACTTCCTCAACAGTCCAGGCCTCAGCCTTTTCAGCAAACAATTTTTTAGTCTGGCCCCAAACTCTAATAAACAAATCGCTTTTGCGGTATTTATCTAAAAAACTTCCGTCTTCCCATTTACTATAGGTAAAAAATACGACCGGATTGTTTTTATCCTGCAATAACTCCAAATGCGTGCATCCTTCAAAGCCCGCAATGCGCTCTTTGTATTCAGAAAATAATTTCAGAAAATCATTTACATGTTTCTGCTCAAAGGTCATTTTTACTAATCGTATTATCATTTTTAGGCCTCCTTATACTAACTCCTTACACTAATCTTCAAATTGCACTGTAATATTAAAATCAATATTCCCGTTTTTGCCTTTTAAAAATAACATTTGGCTGGCGTTATCCTGGTTAATGGCAATCTCCAAATAACCAAAACTGTTAAACAAGGCAAGTGCATTGGTTTCCTGTACATCATTATAATCGGCCACCAATTTGTTTAGGGAAGTGCCGGGTAAAATAATTTTAAACTTTCTGTTTTTTCTAACTAGGTCAAAAAAGTGGCGTGTAATATTGGTTACCACGTTTCCAAAACTATCAATGTGTATGCAGCGCCCCACAATGCTATCGCTTGTAGCGGTTGGTTGAAAGGGCATAGAGTGCACGTAATCATCGCAGGGCTTGGCCAGTTTTTCTACATTGCCGGGTATGCTTAATTGCACAGCGGCTTTCACCATAGTGTCTCTTAAAAAAAACAATCCTATCGGGAATTCCTTTTCGTAAAGCGAAAATATTTTAGCATCAAATGTTTCGGGTAAAAGCGTAAAAAATCCGTTATCTACGCAAAGTATTTTTTGTTTGTGAACCTCTACATAAAGTATACGTTTTGCCTCTGTATTGCCCCGTATGCCCACCAAATGAAAAGTATGATCCGGAAAATGGCGGTAAGCATTGCCAAAAACAAAGGCGGCCTGCATCACATTAAATTTCTCAATATCATGGCTGATATCTATAATTCGGGTATCGGGCGCGCTCTTGTAAACCTCGGCTTTTACCAATGACACATAGTTGTCCTTAAGGCCTAAATCGCTGGTAAGGGTTAGTAGTGACATAATTTGTTAGTAAAATGCTAAGATTTCTGTAAAAGTAATACATAATTTTGCCTTGCTTTTTAGGTTATAAAAATATTGATTAACATACTTGTAAACACTGCAAATTGTCAGAAAAAACCATAAATATCGATGCTTTTGAACCGGTAGAGCTGTACGGGGTAAATGATTTAAAATTAAATATCATTAAAAAGCATTTCCCAAAATTGCGCATTGTGGCACGGGGGTATGATTTAAAATTGATGGGTGATACGCCTGAGATTACACGTTTCGAAAAAAAATTCAAACTCCTGTCGGCCCATTACCATAAAAGCGGCATGCTTACCGAAACGGCTTTAGAGCGCTTATTGGGGCAAACCGGCGAAAACATTATTGCGCAGGAAGAAAACGGCAACGATATTATTTTGTTTGGCACTGCCGGTACGGCTATTAAAGCGCGTACGCCTAACCAATTGCTGATGGTAAATTCCATCTTAAAAAACGATATGCTTTTTGCGGTTGGCCCGGCGGGTAGCGGAAAAACATATACTGCTGTTGCATTAGCCGTAAAAGCGTTAAAAAATAAAGAAGTAAAACGCATTATTTTAACCCGCCCCGCTGTAGAGGCAGGCGAAAATCTTGGTTTTTTGCCGGGCGATATGAAAGAAAAGCTGGACCCCTACATGCAACCTTTGTACGACGCGTTGTTTGATATGATTCCGTCCGACAAACTAAATCAATACCTGGAGGCACAAATAATACAAATAGCTCCGCTGGCTTTTATGCGCGGACGAACATTAGACAACGCATTTGTAATATTGGATGAAGCCCAAAATGCTACACAAAGTCAAATGAAAATGTTTTTAACCCGCATGGGGAATAACGCTAAATTTATTATTACGGGTGATTTAACGCAGGTTGACTTACCCAAAAATCAACAATCGGGCTTGGTACATTCTGTTAATATTTTGAAAGGAACAAAAGGCATTGATTTTATATATTTGCAGGCAGAAGATATAATTCGTCACCGTTTAGTGAAAGATATTGTTGCACGTTATGAGGAAGAGAAAAGTGTAAAATGAAAGTGATTAAGAAAATAGCTGTTTTATGTTTTCTTGCAGGGATTGTTTTTCTTAGCTCAACATGTGGCGACAAGAGAGCTTTTTTTTGGGTTATATGGGAGGGGAACGTTTATGATTCTATTGGAGGAAATCCAACTCCGAATTATTGGATAACTCTTAAGGCATGTAAGTATTCGGCGATAGGACAAAATGTTAGTAAATGCGATTTTTATACTGTGGGCAGTTGTAAGACGGATGCTTCAGGATATTTCAAGATTCATAATCAAGCAGCAAGGACAGATAGTTATACCGCTTTTTGGGGAAATGCTTCTTTTACCGATGTTAAAAAAGATAATTTAAAAAATCATCAAACCTTATACATATACAATCACTAATATGAACGCACTAACACAAACAAATTTCAAATTCGCAAACCAAACTTCTTTTTACAAAGGAAAAGTACGCGACGTTTACACAATCGATAACAAATACCTGGTAATGGTAGTATCAGACCGCATCAGCGCGTTTGATGTGGTTTTACCTAAGGGAATTCCTTACAAAGGGCAGGTATTAAATCAAATCGCAGCAAAATTTTTAAAAGCTACTGAGGATATCGTTCCTAATTGGGTTATTGCAACGCCCGATCCGGTGGTAACAGTTGGAAAAATGTGCGATCCGTTTAAAGTTGAAATGGTTATTCGCGGCTACCTTGCAGGTCACGCAGCGCGTACCTATGCAAGCGGCGTGCGCACGCTGTGCGGCGTAACATTGCCCGAAGGATTAAAAGAAAACGATCGTTTACCCGAGCCAATTATCACTCCAACTACAAAAGCTTCGGTGGGGCACGACGAGGATATCAGTCGCGAAGAAATTTTAAAACAAAATATTGTAAGTAAAGAGCATTACGAGCAATTAGAAAAATATACGCGCGCGCTTTTCAAGCGCGGAACTGAGATAGCTAAGGAAATGGGCTTGATTTTGGTTGATACCAAATACGAATTTGGTTTGGCCGACGGAAAAATTTATCTAATTGATGAAATTCACACCCCCGATTCGTCGCGCTACTTTATTTCAGAGGGTTACGACGAGCGCCAGAAAAAAGGTGAGGAACAAAAGCAGTTGAGCAAAGAGTTTGTAAGGCAGTGGCTTATTGAGAACGGTTTTCAGGGCAAAGAGGGTCAAAAAGTGCCTGAAATGACGGAAGAGAAAGTGAAGCAGATCTCGGATAGATATATTGAGCTTTATGAAAAAGTAGCGGGCGAGAAATTTGTGAGGCACCCGGCCGAGAGCCTTGAGAAAAGGGTAGAGGCCAACGTTAGCAAATACCTCGAATCGCTGCACTTGGTTAAACACTAGTGGTTGGGGCCTAAAACAGGCTCATTTTCAGTAAAATAACTTTAAACAACTTATTAAAAGCTCTTGGTATAACGCAGGGCTATTCGTAATTTTGCCAAAATTTACATCATAAATGGCACAGATACACATAACAGGAATTGAATACGTAGAGCTTAATAACGATAACGAAGTACAGTTTAGCTATAAGCCCGATGTACCCAAGCTTAAAGTAGTAGGCACAGTTTACGAAGCAAGCGAAGAGAGCGAAGACGATGATATCGTAAGTATGGTATTTATGACTCAAAATCAGCTTAACAAAGTACTTTTAAATAAAGAAGTTGAACTTAAATCTGTTGAAGACGGCAAGTGGCAAACACAAAGGCCGCTTACCCGCGAGCAGGTTAAAAAAATAGGCCTCGTAACTTTAGAGTCGGATTACCTGGGCCAATCAGGCGATTTTAAGTGTTACGAAGTGAAAGAGGTAGTGCAATAAACAGCATTCGTCTAAATATTTTTAGTAAATCCGCTAAATACGTCTTTTAGCGGATTTTTTATTTTAAAAAATAGCCTACCTTTATACATCTTATGCGCAACCATAACCTACTGGCCATAGTAATTTTTTTTATTGCCCGTACAGCATTTGCACAAACCTATAATTTTGAAAATATTTCTTTAGAGCACGGGCTTCCGCAAGCGCAAATAAACTGCCTTAAAGAAGATACACGTGGTTACTTGTGGATAGGCACTCAGGGCGGTGGTGTTGCCCAGTACGATGGTATAAATTTTAAAGTGTTTGACGAAACCTCGGGCCTTGCCGGCAGTATTGTTACTGCGGTTGAAGAAGACAACCTTGGCCATATGTGGTTTGGTACCACCTGGGGTGGTGTATCGCGCTACGATGGTAAAAGTTTTAACGGTTTTACTTCCGAAGACGGTTTGTTTGGAAACGGCGTGCATGCCCTGTGCTGCGATAAATACAATAAAATGTACGTGGCTACGGCCGGCGGCTTAAATGTAATTGAAGATAAAATTGTATCGCCTCTTAAGCAGGATATTTTTAATATAAAAAACACTATCAAAAGTATTTTGCGCGATAAGCAACAAAATCTTTGGTTTCTTACCGAAAAAGAATTGCATCTGTATAATTATTACGAGTGGATAAACATTGGCCAGCTGTTTAAAATAAAATCAAAAATAAATACCATTGCCCAGGATAAATCGGGCAATATTTGGTTTGCCACCGAAAAAGACGGAGTTTTTATTTTAACAAAAAAGCCCGACGGCTCTTACGAAATTATTCCATACGAAAGAAACAACGAGTTGGTGGGAATGATGATACAAAATCTTGTGTTTGATAACCGCAACGTTTTATGGATTTGTACGCAGGGCTTTGGTGTGGGGCGGTTTGACGGTAGTACACTAACTTTCTTTAATCGCAAATCAGGGTTTAAGAGTAATGCCGTTACAGCCGTGTGCGAAGATCGCAGTGGGAATATCTGGTTTGGTACCGATGGCAATGGAATTATAAAATACAATCCCGCGCCATTTATTTATTACGACAACATTGATGGCTTTGACCGCACTACCATTTTTGGGATTATGTGCGACAAGCAAGACAATCTTTGGGCGGCACCTTACGGAATAGGATTAATTAAATATGACAGAACCAAAGAAGTTTTAATTGATGAAAAATCCGGCCTAAGTAATAAATTTATACGCGCTATTGGTATGGATTGCACAGGCGTAATATGGTTATGCAGCAGCGAGGGATTATTTTCTGTTCAAAACAACAAAGCCGTAAAAGCAACTTTTTTGCCTGAGAAAACTGCAGCGCGGTCAATTTTAGTGGATAAAGATAATTCGTTATGGATTGGAACCGGCGGACAATTCCTATATCATTACAAGGATAAAAAACTTACCCACTATACCGATTCTACAGGCTTGTCGCATAGTTACGTTCACACACTTTTGAAAGACCGAAAAGGTAATATGTGGATTGGTACAGGTAACGGCGTTAATTGTATGCGCGATGGTAAAATTGTAAACTTTAAATACGCCTCGGGATTTTGTAATGATTATATTGGTTCTATTGCGGAAGATAAATACGGAAATATTTGGTTTGGTACCGACAGATGTTTGGTGCGTTACAATGGGCACGAGTATAAAGGATTTACACAGGCAGACGGATTGGCGTCTTCAACTATTTATTCGCTCATCAGCGATGATAAAGGAAATGTTTGGGTAGGTACCAACAAAGGTATTGATAGAGTAGAGCCTTCTATGTCGGGCGAAATAATCAGTATAAAAAATTATTCTTACTACGAAGGGTTTAAAGGCATAGAGTGTAACAGCCGCGCGGTTACAAAGGACAGCAAGGGCAATTTGTATTTTGCTACCATAAAAGGAATTATTGCTTATACGCCGGATAAAGATTTAAATATCGAAAACAAACCGCAACTGCACATAACAGGTATGAAACTTTTTTCGCAACCTTTTGATTTCGAAAAAAACGGATATCCCACCGATGGCTGGTTTCATTTACCCAATGAGTTGTCGCTTGCCTACGATAAAAATTATGTAAGTTTTAAATTTGTGGGTATTAATCTTTACTCGCCTAAAAAAATAAAATACGAGTACATGCTGGAGGGTTTCGATTTGCAGTGGATTAAATCAGAAGAAACCGAAGCTACCTACACCAATTTGCAGGCAGGTAATTATATTTTTAAAGTAAAAGCGTACAGCTCTACAGCGTCTGTCTTTGCTCAGGTAGAATATCCCTTTGTAATTAAACGTCCCTTTTGGAGAAGCATCTGGTTTTATCTTTTTGTATTTGGCTTGCTGGCAACAGGTATTTATATGTTGATGCAATACCGCACCAAAAAAATGGAACTCGAAAATGAAAAACTAGAGGATCAGGTTAATTTGCGTACAGGCGAAATTTTGAAACAGAAAAACGAAATCGAAATTTTATTTAAAGAGGTACACCATCGTGTAAAAAATAATTTGCAGGTAATTAACAGCTTGCTTAATCTGCAAAAGTTTTACATACAGGACAAGCAGATGCTCGATATTTTTAAAGACTGCCAGAACCGTATTTACGCAATGGCCGTTATACACGAGCGTTTGTACGAAACCAATGAGTTATCGGCATTAAACTTTAACGAATACATTAAAAAACTAATTAAACAGTTGGGCGATACCTATCAAACGCAAATCCCGGTAAATTATGTAACCGAGGTTAAGGTTGATAAACTGGATTTGGACACGCTGATACCTGTAGGATTATTGATCAACGAAATTATTTCTAACTCGCTTAAATATGCTTTTGATGCCGATGCCGGAAAAGAAAATAGTATCACATTTAAGATGTACAAAGAGGGGGATAGCCATTTTAAAATGATTATCGGCGATAACGGAAAAGGCTCTGCGGTTACTATTGACCAGGCACATACTACTTTTGGTATGGAACTTATAAAAATGCTGGTAGATCAATTGCATGGTACTATTAGCCGCTTACCGCAACAAGGCACTGTTTACCAAATTACTTTTAGCTCCGTTAAATAATGCTTTTCCAATAAAATAATGAGATTATATAGCGTGATTTATAGGCATAAATATTTAACCAAAATTAATTCCACCTCAGTATAATGGGCAATTTTGTTGTCTACAAATCATCGGCCGGAAGCGGAAAAACGTATACCCTCGTTAAAGAATATTTAAAATTAGCGCTGGCCGACCCGCATAAACTTCATAGTTCGTTTAAACATATTCTTGCAGTAACTTTTACTAATAAGGCGGCCGCTGAGATGAAAGAGCGTGTACTTAAAGCGCTTTTCGAGATTTCTACCAAGGTAAAAACTTCTTTGGCCAACGATTTGCAAAAGGAAATGCAAATTACCGAAGACGATTTGCAGGCGCGCTGCGAAATAATGCATACCCATTTATTACATCAGTACGCCGATTTTTCGGTTTGCACCATTGATAGTTTTGTGTATCGAATTGTAAGAAGATTTTCGCTCGACTTAAAACTCCCCGCAAATTTTAGTGTTGAGACAGATGAAGAAACGCCGCTTTGGTGGGCCATTGATAATTTGCTTACCGATATGCAGCAAAACGAAGCTGTGCAGAAACTTTTAAAAGATTATGCCGACGAAAAAGTAGATGAACAAAAAAATTGGAACATCGAAAATGAAATTTTTGAATTGGCTAAGTCGGTTTTAATTGCAAAGAAAGATGTTGGTCATAGCGGGCTTTTGCAACAGCAGGAAATAAATAATTTAGTTAAGGTAAAAGAGCTATTAAAAAGTAAAACCAAAGAGGTAGAGAATCACTTTTCTTTATTGGCTGATAAAGCTTTTGCTATAATAAAAAACGGTAATGTTTCCATCGATGATTTTTATCAAAAGAAAAGCGGCCTTCCGGGGTATTTCAAAAAAATTAAGGACAAGGTATACGACAGCGAGGAACTTTTAAAGGCACATGTTTTAAAAGCCACAAGAGAAGATGTTTGGTATTCGGGTAAAGCAGCAAATCCTGCTATTGATGCGATAAAAGGGGATTTGCTGAATTTGTTCAATGAAATTGAATCTTGCCGCGAAAAAATGGGCAAGGATTATTATTTGCATCTGCTTCTTCTAAAAAATATAAACGCACTTTGTGTTTTAAGCGAATTGAAACTTTTAGTTGATCAATATAAAGCAGAAAAAAATATTGTTTTTATAAGCGAGTTTAACAAAGCTGTTTCTACTTTTATAAGTCAGGAGCCGGTGCCTTATATATACGAGCGTTTGGGCGATCGGTACAAGCATTATTTAATTGATGAATTTCAGGATACATCGGCACTGCAATGGTTAAATCTTTTGCCACTGGTGCATAATTCTTTGGCAGAAGGAAAACTTTGTATGCTTGTGGGCGATGGCAAGCAAAGCATTTACCGTTGGCGCGGTGCCGATGTAGAACAGTTTGCCAATTTGCCTAAAGTAGATAATCCCGATAAAAGCGTTTGGATTGACGAGCAGCAGCAAGCTTTACAAACGCAGTACACCGAAAAATATTTAAATGTTAATCGCCGTAGTTGTGCCCAGGTTATTGACTTTAATAATTCTTTGTTTGAGTATTTGGCTGCAAAGAATCTGGTTGCGCCTTATACGCGGGTGTACGACAACAGCGCGCAGGAGTCGGCCGCTAAAGAAGGAGGAAGAATTACTTTGTCGTTTATTAAGGATGATAAAGAAGTTGCGGCGCAAAAAGTTTTGGATGATACGCTTAATCTTATTGAGAAATCACTGGAAAATAAATATTCTTACAAGGATATTGCCATTTTGGTTCGTAAAAACAAGGACGGGAATAAAACTGCGAATTACCTTTTGCAAAAAGGTATTCCGGTTGTTTCATCCGACTCGCTTTTATTAAAAAATTGCCCCGAGGTAAATTTCATCAATGCTTTTCTTGCCTGGCTCATAAATCCTAATGATGCTGTTTCTGCTACCGCTGTTATTGCATATTTAAAAGAGACTTCTTTCTCCAATATAAAACACGAAATAATTCAGAAGGTTTCTTCAAAACCATTTACTTTAAGCGAAGTTCTTTCTTCCCTTCAAATTACTATTGATGTAAATCATTTAACTTCTCTTTCGCTGTTTGAACTTTGTACTGAGACCTTGCGGATATTTAAATTAGAAAGTAAAAACCCGCTTTATCTAAATTTCTTTTTGGATGAAGTCTCAAACTTTTCGCAGCGCGAAAGTAATTCGGTTTTTGCATTTTTATCGTGGTGGAAACAGAAGAGCGCCAATCTTTCTGTAAAAATCCCTGCAAACACCAATGCGGTAAAAGTTTTAACGATTCATTCCTCTAAAGGCTTGGAGTTCCCGGTTGTAATTTTTCCTTTTGCGGATTGGAAAATTGATAAGACGGAAAATATTTTAATTGACACCAGCAAAGAACTTCCCTCATTGCCCGTTGCATTGGTAAAAACGGGCTCTGCATTAAAGAAAACGGTTTTTGAAGAGCAGTCGGTAGAGGAAGAGCAAAAACAGAAACTTGATAATTTAAATTTGCTTTACGTAGCCTGCACCCGGGCTGTGGATGAGTTGCACATTATAGCAAGAGAATCTTCGCAAGGCGGAAAAACAATTGCGGCCTGGCTAAAAGATTTTGCAAAAGAGAAACATAAATTAACGGAAGAAAATTTTATTGAGGTAGGAGAGAGCTTATCTAAAAAAGAAGAAAAACAAAAAGACATCCCCCATTTGCAATACGCTTCTTATCGTCCGCTGCACGAGGCCGTAACTATAAAACTGAGCGACTACGAGAGCGAAACAAGCAGTCGCCGCTTGCTTGGTATAGCAATACACAATATTTTGGCCGAAATAAAAACTGCCGAAGATATTTTACCGGCACTGCAAAAAGCTTTGCTGCAGGGCAATATTAATGGGGGGCAATTGCCTTTTTTGGAAGCTACCATCCAACAATTAACTATCCAACCATTTCTCAAGGAGTACTTCTCTAAAGAAGCAAAAATAAAAACCGAAATAGAATTATTTACCAATGAAGGAGAAATCATTCGTCCCGACCGTGTTTGTATTTTACCAACTCATTTAGCTGTTATAGATTTTAAAACCGGGGAGAAAAAAGCCGAGCACAAAAAGCAAATAGAACAATACCAATACGCGCTTAAAAAAGTTTCGGGCAAAGAAGTAAAAGCTTTTTTGGTGTATTTACCCAATGAAAATGCGAACGCGGAGTGTGAGGTGATGGAAGTGTAGTTACTTTGCAATAACCAACTTTTTATTGCCAATACCCAAGCTGTTTTTAATTGTAAGTGTATAAATGCCATTATCTAAATTACTTGCATCTATTTCTTCTGTGCCAATAATAATTTTGCTTAACACTAATTTTCCGCTAAGGTCAAAGAGTTGGAGAGTTTGTTTTTCTGACAAGGAAGTTTCAATTTTAAATTGTCCGTTTGATGGATTGGGGAAAATATAAATTAAATTAAGATTCAAACCGTTACCTGCGATTCCGGTTATTATTTGGCACAAGACTGTATCAATTGGATTATAAGTAACAATACCGGAATTTACGTCATCATATGCATCATAAATGGAAGTTTGAATATAAGACAGATTCTTCAAGCACCAACAGTTATTGCCTGCATTAATATTCATTGCCGTAAGATTCTGAAAATTATAAATGGCGTTTGAACAGATACAATTTTTATAAATACTGAATTGTTGGCCGCCTCCCATTCCTTGCAGAAGAATACCCGTATTATTATTCTCAATTAAATTATCATGTATATATACGATGCCTGAACAGCCACCGCCAAATCCACTGCTGGCAAGTCCGGTTCCGTTATAATTTATTTCATTATTCCGAAGAGTATCATTACAAGCCATATTCTTAAGGAGGCCATATACACTGTTAGAATCAAGAATACAATTAATTACACTACATGCATTTTCGGCTATTAAGCCTGTGTGATTTTTTATCACTGTTGTCCGATAAAAGATTTTAAAAGAAGCCAAGCATAATGCTTAGGCTTCTTTTGTTTTGTAGTTTTGGTTCGCTAAAACTAACCTACAATGAATAAAAGTAATTATTTTTTTGGACACTCCGTTTTCGGACAGCT
>JBBQRR010000070.1:0-15355 GCA_038214655.1 Bacteroidia bacterium
GGCAGTAACCGAACCGATAGATACTTCTAATGCGAGTGGCGTTTTATTTCACGATATGCAACTTTTGTTCGGGCGTTGGGATAATGATCAACGCAAACAAGTTGCAATGGCAGGAATGAAAGCCAAGTTTGAAAAAGGAATTTGGGTTGTGAAACCACCACAGGGTTATGATATTGTGAGGACAAGTGGCGAACGTAAAATTGTTGTGAATGCAGATGGAAAGAAAATAAAAAAAGCGTGGGAATGGAAACTAATGGGCATGAAGAATGAAGAAATTGTTTTGAAACTTCAAGCTATCGGTGTAAAAATGTACAAACAGCAATTACATAAAATTTTCATTAACCCTTTTTATTGCGGATTAGTATCACACGGAATGCTGAATGGAAAAGTGGTTGAAGGAGTACATGAGAAAATGATCACAAAAGAAACTTTTATGAAAGTAAATGAAGTGATTACATCTTCACCTAAATTTGGAGTACCTCATAAAGCATTGGATGGGAATATTCCGCTCAAGGTTTTCATTAAATGCTCGGATTGTAATCAGCCCTTTACAGGCTACATTGTAAAGAAGAAGAACTTGTACTACTACAAATGCAGAACAAACGGCTGTAAGTGTAATAAAAGCGCAAAAGAAATGCATCGCCTGTTTTCAGAGGAGCTTGAGAAATACGAAGTAAAACCAGATCTAACCGAGGCGATAAAAATTGAATTGGAAAGTACCTACCATGAACTGAATAAAGGTTCAGTTGAAAAGGAAGTAATACTTAAAGCGAGAATTATCGAACTAACCAAGGGTATTGAAACGCTTGAAGAGAAGCACTTCATAAAAGAGGAGATGCCCAAGGAAACCTACGAACGTTTTAGAGTAAAATACGCTAAGGAATTTGATAAAATCCGAAAGGAAATTGAGACTTGTGGAATTTCCATTTCGAACCTTAAAGAAATGATAAACGAAGCAGTAATTCTTTGCCGAAACCTGGGCCAACTGTGGCAAGATGGCGGTATAGCACTAAAGGAAGGATTGCAAAACTTACTCTTTCCTAACGGTTTGGTATATGACAAGAAAAATGGGGCATTTCGAACCTCTGAAATCAACTTTATAATTGCACAAATCGCCCGACACACGGGCGATTTGGCTATAATAAAAAAAGGACTTAGTTCTCAATTTGAGCCTAAGTCCCTTTCAGCGGAGGAGGGGGGATTCGAACCCCCGGTACAGTTTAACCCGTACGGCAGTTTAGCAAACTACTGGATTCAGCCACTCTCCCACTTCTCCGTATTTCAGACTAATTAAATCAACCCTTAACCTAAAGGGGTTGCGAAGATAATAATTCCTTTGTTTTTGAGCAAAAAAGATGAGCTTATTGCCCCATTAATTCAGCCAGCTTTGCGTCTAATTCGGGTCCGCGAAGCCCTTTTCCAAGTATTTTGCCTTCTTTATCAAGTAATAAGTTAAAAGGAATAGAAGTTACACCGTAAAGTTTACCGGCCGCATTTTGCCAGCCTTTAAGGTCGCTTATATGCGTCCAGGTTAAGTTGTCCTTAGCAATTGCCGCCAGCCATTTATCTTTATTATCATCAAAACTTACGCCTAAAATATCAAAACCTTTGTCTTTATATTTTTGATATGCCGCAACTACATTTGGGTTTTCTCTTCGGCAGGGCCCGCACCAGCTTGCCCAAAAATCTACCAAAACATATTTGCCTTTATAAGAACTTAACGAAACATTTTTTCCGTTAACATCAGGCTGGCTAAAATCCATTGCCGGGTAGCCAATGGTATTTCCTTTTAACGTTGTAATTTTTTCTAAAGCAAGTTTTCCGAATTTTCCTTTTTTTACTTTTTCGCCCAACGCGTTATACATGGTTTCGTATTCGCTAATCTGCGGCCAATCAAAAGTTACGGAGTAAATGATATAACCGCCTACGTTTGAGTTAGGGTGTTGCTTGATAAAATTTTCTAAACCTTTCGCGTAAAAGCGCTCCTCAATTTGTGCCGAATCAATAATGCGTTTGGTGCCCTCTATATTACCGGTTTGATTATACATATTGTGGCGCTGTATTAAGCTTGCGCGAACAATGTTAAATTTATTTGCCAATTCTAAAGAAGCTTTATATTCTCCCTGTATTTGTCCGGCTTTTACGCGCGCAACCGGAATAGAATCTACATGCCCTTCTATTTCTACTTTTCCGCCTTCGGTAAAAAATATTAAAGCGGTAGTAGCGTTTTTCTTCGCCATAAACCAAAACATATTGGGCTCGTGCAACTTTCCTTTAAAAGCAACATTTTCCCCTTTTGCTTTAGCCGAATCGGTAAACAAAACATCGTTGTATTTATGCAGCATGTAAATGTAGCTGCCGTCTTTTAAACCTTTAAGCGTTGCATAAACTATAAAAGCTTTTTCCTGCGAAAAAAGACTTGCAGAAAATAAAAGGGCGGCAATGAGGCATGTTAATTTTTTCATATGTATGTTTCTATGGTTTAGAAAGCAAATTTCGTGCCTTCTTTTATTTTTTTAAAAATTCGTTTACTACTTTTTCCGCTTCTTTACAAGCTATTGCAAGGTCTTCATTTAATATAAAGCAATCAAACAACTTGGCAGTTTGCAATTCTTTTTCGGCTTTTTCAACACGCAGGGCAATACTCTCGGGACTATCGGTTTGCCTTAACTGCAAACGCTCCTCTAAAATTTTTATAGATGGAGGCATTACAAAAACTGCCAGTGCCCGGTCTTTAAACTGATGTTTTAAATTTAAACCGCCTTGCACATCAATATCAAAAATTACGTTTTTGCCTGCTGTCCAAACTTTTTCTACTTCGCTTTTTAAAGTACCGTAATAGGTGCCGGCATATACTTCTTCGTATTCTAAAAAATCTCCGGTTTTTATTTTATTTTTAAATTCGTCGTGCGTAAGGTAATGGTAATCTTTTCCATGTTCTTCAACGCCGCGCTTGGGGCGACTAGTGGCAGAAATAGAAAACGCAAGTTTGTCGGGCATGGTGGCAACCAAATGGCGCACAATGGTTGTTTTGCCTGAGCCCGATGGGGCAGAAAATATAATCAGCTTGCCTTGCTGCATGTACAAATATAAGGTATAATTGTTTTAAACGACTATTTTCTCATTCACAACTTTTAAAATCTCGGCCTCCAGAGCAATGGTTTTGTTTTCAATTTCCCTTCCAC
This sequence comes from Bacteroidia bacterium, assembly GCA_038214655.1. GTDB lineage: Bacteria > Bacteroidota > Bacteroidia > B-17B0 > Aurantibacillaceae > PALSA-968. The sequence goes on from JBBQRR010000070.1 coordinate 3,186, forward strand.
GGTCAATCATCCCCGAAACATAACGTTTGTCATCGTATCCGGCCGCGTTTATACGCACATTCATAAAGGCGCCCATTACGGCGCTACGTGCGCATAATGCGCCAACGCCCGCGTCGGATACCGAATTTGGATTACCAATTTCGGCCATCGCCTTTATAACTTCCATACTTCCATAAGAAGCCTCCATTACTTTAAACGGAATTTCGATTGCAAATTTTGTTGCGTCTTGTATTGCCTGGGTACGAATTGCTTTTTCTTCATCAGTTGCTTTTGATAAAGAAAATGCGGTCATAATTTTATTGAAGGCGGCTGTATCTGCATCAACCAATTTCACCAATTCGTTTTTATACAGCTCGCCCTTCTCAGCCCAAGTGCTAAACTCTTCCCATTTATCATCCCAACCTTTTTTGTGCGACGATAAATTGGCAACCATCGTAGCCAATGAAGCACCCAATGAACCAACATAAGCAGCAATAGAGCCACCGCCGGGCGCCGGACTCTCACTCGCAGTTTCATCCGCAAAATCGCTAAGCGTCATGCGAATTAATTTAGTGTCAGCTTTATTTTCAAGCATGTATTCTATAATTCGCTCTTCGGGTTTAAAAGCGCCAAGTTCATCCAGTCCCATTGATTTAACCGCGATTTTAATTAATTCTTTTTCCGAAACTCCGGTCGATCGTTTTTGTTTTTTAAGAAAATATTTTCCGGCATCAAGCATCGCTTTTAACGGAATTAATCCAACCAATTCACTTCCCGTAACACGAATGCCGCGCTCGGTGGCTTTGTTGCACACTTCATCAAATGCAATGTGCACCGGTGTTGTGTTAATGTTTGTAAGGTTCATCGAAATTTGCGCTACGCCATATTCTTCAATATACCAGCCAATAGCTTTTACGCATTTTAAACTGCCCGGAATAAAAATCGGTTTGCCGTTTGCATCGTTCACAATTTTTCCGGTAACGGGATTTCCCTCACGCTTTACGCGACCTGCCTCGCGCACATCAAACGCAATTGAGTTTGCGCGGCGGGTAGAAGTTGTATTTAAATTTACATTGTAAGCCACTAAAAAATCGCGCGCGCCAATAACTGTGGCACCACGTTTTACATCAAACTCCGCAGGGCCAAAATCCGGCTTCCACTCGGGTAATTTTATTTTTTTGAAAAACCCTTCGTATTCTCCCGCACGTATCACCGATAAATTATTTCTACTTTTATTTGCCTGCGCTGCTTCGTATAAATAAGCGGGTATCTGTAATTCTTTACCCACACGCGCTGCTAATTTTTGCGCCCACTTAGCGGTTTCTTCCATCGTAATATTGGCAATTGGTATTAAAGGACAAACATCTGTGGCGCCCATGCGCGGATGTTCTCCTTTGTGCTTGCTCATATCAATTAATTCGCCTGCTTTTTTTATTGCCACAAAAGCGGCTTCAATCACAGCTTCAGGTGTGCCAACAAATGTTACCACTGTACGATTCGTTGCTTTGCCCGGATCTACATTTAGTAAACGCACGCCTTCAACGTTTTCTATTTCGTTTGTAATTTGTTTGATTACGTTCAGGTCCCGCCCTTCGCTGAAGTTGGGTACACACTCAATTAGTTGTTGCATAGTTTTTCTTTTTTAGAGGTATTCGGTAACCGGCGCCAAACTCAAAATAACTGGCAACGGCCCAGTGTGTTTTAAGTGTAACCATGGCTACAAAATTATTTTTAAAATAGTAACGAACGCCAATGCGGTGAAAAAATAATCCATCGTCGGTAAATTTAGAATATAGCATATACCCCATCTCTACCGGAAAACTTAAACGCCCGGCATTGTAAGAATATGCAAATTTAACTCCTACCTGCGTGTTTTGAATGTTGGAAGAAAGTTTAACACTATCAGCTTTTAAAATAACCAGATTGGCAGGATTATAGCATACTTCAAGTCCAACGCCAAACTTATGTGTATTGCGTGTATTGTGATAATAGTTTGCCGAATAATTTTGTGCCACATATACTTTTCCTAAAACATCTACCTGATTATAACCAAAAGTGGCCCAAAGCAACAGTTCATTTTTAGCAACTCTTTTTGAGCTCGAGTCAACCGAAGTGTAATTTGTTTTTTGTGCCGCCAAAAATTTGTAAACAAAGCCTGCATTTAAAGTTACCATATTAATTCCTAAATTAGGAACGCGTGCCCTTCCGTTGGATGCATGCGAAAAATTTAAACCGCCTTCCCAGCGTAATTTGTTGGTAATATCCCAATGATAATACCATTTAAAATTTACGTAAGCGCTCATCGGACTGCTTAAAACATTGTTTTTGTGATTATTTATCGCGTCGAAATAAACCGGCGTAAATGCAAGGCCCGGAGCCAGGCGCAAATACAATCTAAACGGTTTTTCTTTTTTATTTAGGGGAATTTCGTAAAAACCAAAAATGGCGTACAAATTGCCGAGCTGTTTAGGATTATCTAAATTAAAAAAAGCAAAACCAATACCCTGTTCCGGAAAATTGTTTTCGTGATGCCAGAGTTTGCTGCCATTGGTGGGTTTTATAAAATTTAATTCAAAACCATTTATAAAGCCGTTTACCAATTGGCCCATATTGTTATGATGTTGCAGTATAAAACCAAAATTATAATCGCCGCGCAGGTAAAAATCTTTTTTATCGCCCTGCTGTGCATATAGCAAAGACGAAAAAATAAATGCGAATATAAAGGCGGCTTTTTTCAAGCAGGTAAAGATAGTAAATGAGACCCTATTGTAATAACAAAAAAACTTTACTTTTGCCTCTGTGCAATGGCTTTCAGACATAGCTTCTTTAATTTATCCTCGCGTTTGCAACGGCTGCGGCTATACCTTGTTTAAGCACGAACAGGCTATTTGCAATTTGTGTTATGTTTCTTTGCCAAAAACCAATTTTCATTTACTTGCCGATAATCCGATACAAAAAATATTTTATGGCAGGGCAGAGGTACATTATGCAAGCAGCTTTTTACTCTTTCAGAAAAAGGGAAGTGTGCAAAAAATGTTGCACGCACTAAAATATAAATCAAAACCGGAAGTTGGCGTTTTATTGGGAAAATGGTATGCTCAGGACCTCAAAAAAAACAATACTTTTGCCGATTGCGAAGTAATTATACCGGTGCCATTACATAAAAAGCGACAAAGAAAACGTGGCTATAACCAAAGTGAATTTATTGCAAAGGGCCTTGCCGAGGAACTAAAAATACCTGTACTAAACAACGTACTTTTTAAAAAGCACTTTACCGAAACCCAAACCTTTAAAAGCAGGGAAGAGCGTTGGCAAAACACCCTCAATTCGTTCGAAATAAAGAACGAAGAGCTTATAAAAGGCAAAAAAATATTGTTGGTAGACGATGTTATAACAACCGGCGCCACTACTGAAGCCTGTATATTTCAATTAAATAAGGCCTCAGAAGCCCCAATTTCGGTGGCCTCCATAGCTTATACCTTATAAAAAGACACTTCCTTAATAAAAGGAATTGGCAAATGTTAAAATTACTGTAAATTTGAGTTCAGATTTGTGAGAAAGATAATATACACACTGCTCTTTAGCTTTATTGCCGTTTGTGGTTTTTCGCAGCGCAGCAATATCATTTACCAAAGTTACGATTTACACTTGGGTGATACCATTAATCGCATTGATAAAAAAGGGCACAAACAGGGCCGCTGGATTTATTTTGGAAAAGACAAAGGCGGTTGGATGAACCGCATGTTTAAGCGCGATCAAGTAGCTGAAGAAGGGCACTACAAGGACAATAAAAAACACAAACTTTGGAGAACATACCATCACACAAGCAAACTTAAAAGTGAAATAAGTTATATTGACGATAAGCCCGACGGAAAGGCCCGTTTTTATAATGCCGATGGTAAGATTATGCTCGAGGGCGAGTTGGATAACCACAAACTTATTGGCGAATATTATGTGTTCGATTCTAACGGAAATAAAATAAAACGCTTTGCCACTTCAGAACCCACTAACAGTTATCTGGATCTTAGCGGCACCATCTCTAAAACACTTGGAAAAGGTTTGGAGGGTGTAAAAATTACAGTTGAACGCAATGATTTTGAAATTGCCAATATTACTACAGGCGTCGATGGGATTTTTAAACTTAAACTGGATTTAAATTTTGAATATACCGTTCGCTTTACCAAGCAAGGATTCAACGACCAGTCGCTTTTAATAAACGCCTATACTAACGATATTTCGGATACAACGGTATATCATCTTAACGACTGGAAAATTACAATGAATGATAATTTGGTTGCTACTGCAACTACCGAGTTGTTCGGGTTTCTTTTAAATAAACCTTCCGGAAAAATTTATTTTAATAAGCGCAAAAAGAAATTCATGGCCGATGGCACATATATTAATTTATTTAAAAAAGAATTCAGCAATATAAGCGAAACAACCAAATTGATGCTTGCCAAAGCGGCCGAAGACAATAAAAAGCTGGAAATAGAAAACCTGCGAATTGAAGCAGAAAAAAAGGAAAAGGAAATTGAATTTTTAAAACAGGCGCAGCAATTACAGGATGCCGAACTAAAGAAAAAAGAAGCCGAAATTCGCGCCCAGCAATTGGAGGCCGAAAAGCAGGCTAACGCGGCAGCAGTAATTGCCAAGGAGAAAAAAATTAAAGAACTTATGTTCGAGCAGCAAAAGGTTTTGTTGCATAGTCAGGAATTAGAAGCGCAGCAGCAAACCAAAGAAGTAGAGCGCCTTGCCCTAATAAAAAAAATGCAAGAACTTGAGCTGCACCAAAAAGACAAGGAGCTTAATAAAACATCGGGCGAATTAGCGGAGGAAAAAAAGCAATCGGAACTTACCAATAAAGAACTGGATGTTGTTAACCGCGAGAAAGCGGTGCAGGAGCAAGAACTGCAGCAAAATCTGCGCTATATGTATTTTTTATTGGGCGGTCTTGGTATAGTAGGTGTTTTTTCTTTCTTTTTGGTACGCAACATTCGTCAAAAGAAAAAAGCAAATGCACGTTTGGCGCAGCAAGCTTCTGAGATCGAAGAGAAAAGTAAAATTATTGAGCAAAAAAATATTGAAACAGAACAGAGTATTGTTTATGCGCAACGAATTCAAAAGGCTATACTTACTCCGCCAAAAGAAATAAACGTACATCTTCAGGATTTTTTCATATTGTATAAACCCAAGGATATTGTTAGCGGGGATTTTTATTTCTTTTCCGAAAAATATGCTAACGTTGTAAATAAGAAGGGAGATATAATTATTGCTGCTGTTGATTGTACCGGCCATGGCGTGCCCGGCGCGTTTATGAGCATGGTAGGTAACGAAAAACTAAAAGATGCCGTGGATGTAAGCCACGAGCCCGGAATTATTTTACACGAATTAAATAAAGGAATTAAGCAGGCGCTGCGCCAAAGTGGCGACGCCACTTCTACGCGCGACGGCATGGATTTATCCTTATGCAACATCCCCGCGTTTTATAACGGAGACAACGAAGTGAAGGTAAAATTTGCCGGCGCTAACCGCCCGCTTTGGCTAATTAAAAAAGATACTAAAGAGGTTCAGGAATTTAAAGCCACCAAATGCGCCATTGGCGGCCACACGGCCGACACGCAGGAATTTGTACAACACACTCTTACTTTGCAAAAAGGCGATACCTTTTATTTAACTACCGACGGGTATGCCGATCAGTTTGGTGGCCCCAACGTAAAAAAATTAATGACCAAAAAATTTAAAGACGTGCTTGTTAGCATACAAGATAAATCTATGCGCGACCAACAAAAATACCTGGATGATTTTATTGAAAACTGGCGCGGTGATACCGAACAGGTCGACGACATTTTAGTGATTGGCGTAAGAATATAATTATTTTTTGTAGGCCCCTAAATCAGGGAGAGTCCTTGGATTTCCTTCTATATCAAACGGCCATTGTGCAGGGTAGGTGCCTGAACCTGTTCCACCTGCAGCAGAATTAGTTCCTAAATGAAAATCATATATACCGGGATTAATAAAATACGGAGGCTGATTAACAAGATGCTGAATTGAATACGGATATAATTGCGTTTTCATAATACAATAATCAAATTTAAATAGTGCGCGATTACTAAAGCCGCCTGCTAAAGTGTCAAACTGAAATTCCTCAGATAGATTTCCATCTATTATGCAATTCCCGAAAAATAAACTATCAAATGGAAGAACTGTGGTACCCGCATAATTATTAAAGAAAAATGAGGGAGTAGTGCGTGTTTGCGAACCACCGCTATTATTTGTTTGGCTCCAGTAATTGGCAAAAGTACATTGCTTAAAACTGTAACTGCCGCCGTATTGAAAAACCGTTAGGTATTTTCCACAATTGCTAATTATATCGTTGCCGCCGGTAATATTATAGTAGTGCGCCAAGATTCCTGCAAAAGAACAGTTTTGTATAACAGTATTGGTAAGATATAAATTTTTCGGATCACTTTGAATGATTGTACTTCCCCCATAACCATCCAAAACAGAATAACCGGCGTGCACACCAATAAATGCATTTTTAATGATTGCGTAATCAATGATGTTGCGCGTTCCTCCGCAATTATTAATGTTGCCCTCGTTAATCCAAATCCTGTCCCATTGCCCCGGTAAATCTTTATACTCAGCTTCCAGCCTGTCGCCCTGAAAAACAACTTCGTTATTATGTGCGCCTAATACCTGTATGCAACCTCCTTTATACACCCAAATTCCTCCGTTATTGTGGATGTATATTTTTGCACCCGCCGGTATCGTTAATTTATGGAGCGAATCAACAACAAGGTAGCCGTAAATCAAATGTGGCTTATCAACTTTCCATGTAACGCAGGCAGCACCGTTTACATTTGTATCTAAACCATAATAAAACGCCTGTGTATTCGAAAAAATAATTTTTTTGTTGGGCATATGATAATACGCGTTTTGCCCGAACGCAATTAAATCTACATGTTGCGAATTGCCATTGGTTTCAAATAAAATCGAATCACGGTAAATAAACGGATTCAATAAATTATTGGGGTCAATGGTAACTTCTACAAAAATATAAATACTGTCGTGCGCCGCAATTTCAACGTCGGTAAAAGATTTTCCCGGTACGCCGTCCACATTCAATCTAAAAAAAGAAGAAGTGCCTCTTGCCAATTTTATAGAAGAAATATTTATGGCCCCGCTGTTATTATTATGCACCCTGAATAATTTAGTGGTTGAGCCTATTTGAGTAAAAACAGTGTCAAATAGAATCGAATCTTTGGTAAAAGAAATTTTTGCCGATGAATTAGTAATAAGCTTGTCTTTACGGCATGCTGTAAAATATACTACCGAAAGCACAAGTACAAATATGGATACAATTTTTCTCACAGACTCTTTAACGCAAATAAGCGCTTTTTATTTTATAAGGTTTATGCGTTGGCTAAATTGACGATTAATTTTTAAAAGATAGGCTCCGGCAGTAATTTCACTTAAATCAACAGCAATTAACTGCAAAGGTAAAACCGACTCGTGTTTTATCATTCTTCCGCTTAAATCAAATAATTCAATTTCAATAGCTGAGGCAGGAATTTCTTTTAGCTGAATATAAATTTTGTCAGAAGAAGGATTGGGATAAACCAAAATATTTTCTGCGCTCAAATTTTTAATATCCGTAGTTTGATTTGAATTATTGTAAAAGAAATCCAAAATATATTTCATCACACTATCGCGCCCCGCCGCCCCGTAAATTGCTTCGAACGGAAATGCGAGGTAAACCATTTTGCCGTTTTTTGTTCCGCCGTTAAACATGCCGGCAAAATTTACGCAGGCAATATCAGTAACAGAACTTGTATAACGCAAATCACTTATGCCGCCGTTTAAAGGAGTAATTACATCCGGATAATTTACATTATAGGTTCCGTGTGTTCCGTTATCAAATTTTACCGTGTCAATATATCCAAAAATAGAATTGCTTAAAGGCTGCATCAAACTTGTATAACAACTTCCGGCTGTGTTGTTTGGTGCATCCATCACATAAATACTTTTTAAAAAATTATTGTAAAACTGTTTATCGCTCGCCGCACCCAAATGATCAAGGTCCCAGCCAATTTCAGAACCCGATGTAAAAAACTCTCCGCCCTGCTGTAAATACACACTGATTAAACTTTGCTCGTTTGTACTAAATGTTTCGTTGGTTGAACTTTCTTCACCCAAAATCCAATCCGCAATTCGGTATTTAGCAAGTTGTACTAAATTATCTGTCACAGCTTCGTTGGTACACGATTCAAATTTTTTGCCGTAATTAAAAACCGAAAAGCCATGCTGCCTTACAAAATCAAAAGTATTTCCTGCAACCGCTCTGTCAAATCCGTTCACCAATAAAATACTATCGTTTTGCAAAGAAGGAACTGCTGCCAGTACTTCAGAAATAGTTGAAGTGATATTATTTACCGAATCAAAAGCCGAAATTTTTACAAAACATATTTGATTTGTTGTGAGCCCACCAACTACTAAATTATTTTTAGGAAGTTTTGTTGCTGTACCAAAAGAAGTTCCGTTAACACTTTTATAAATATTGTAATGCGTTACGGCCGGGTCGTTTTTTACTATGAGTTTTAAGGAAGTAGAAGTATTTCTATTTAAAGCAAAAGATTGCGGCACATTAACAGTTCCCAAATAATATGGATACCACGGCTGCGCAATTACACCTTCATCACTTAAAATTGGATTCAAGTTAGAGGACTGCAGCACAGCCTGAATAGTTGTTGCCGTGCTTCCGTTTAAGGTACACGCACTTTGCACCAAACGTATTCCGTGGCTGTAATCCATATACGTATCAGAGTGCACATTTGTCATAGGTTGTATTGGCGAGCCATTTGTTTGATGCCATCCGTAAATAACCACGCGGTTTGCTGTATTGTAAATAATGTTTGAGATAACCACATCTTTTTTATCTCCGCCCGTTAATTCTCCCAATGGGTGCAGCGGTGTAAATGTTAATCGCAAACTATCCACCAAAGAATCGTGATGTGCAAAATACGGAACGGTTGTCATTTGCGGCCCGGGAGGAAGAGTTTGCGGAGTTAAGTGCACCGTTGCGGTTTGCCAGATATCGTTTACCATTTTGCGCGTTGGCAATGTTGTTCCGGTTAAATTTCCAATGCGCGTTGCAAGCATGGGGCTCATCGGACAGAAAAAATAATCGGTATCGCAGCCAATCGCTAAATAATCGGGAAGTACATAATACGTTACACTTTGCGTTACAGAACTTATAGTGGCAGTAGATGTAACTGCAATCATTGTACGGTAAAAATTTGGAACATTTCCGGCAGAAATTTGCGCATAAACCATGTTCTCGCGATTAGTCAGGCTAAGTGTTCCCGAACTGATTGTTGCTTCAAACTGACTTCCGCTAAGGGCCGTAATTTGCCTGGCAGGCAGATTTAAAATCTGAGAAAAGGAAAAGGAAACCCAAAAAAAATTTAAAACCCAAAAAATGTACTTTTTCATCCTTGTTTCCAATCAAAACGCTAAGATAGCACATATATCTTTTCTCTTCAACAGTATTGTGTTTAAAAGTATGAAGCCCGGCCCATGCTTTGCTTCGGACATTTTCTTATTATTGAACTTTATTAATTAGAATGATGTATTCATTAGTCCTTAAAAGCAAAAGTTACAAACGATAATGAGTATACCCTCAGGCAACAGCGCACAAAAGAACCATTTGATGAAGTATAAAAAGGCCATTACGGTTATTATTCTTTCTGTTCTGTTTTTGCTCTCGCTTTTTTCTTGCGGAGGAGATAAAAATAAAAACGAATCGCGTACCGTTTTTCGCTATAACGAATTAACCGGCGGCGTAACCTCGCTTGACCCGGCTGCTGCGCGTACATTTGAACATATTTGGGTGGTTAATCAATTATTTAACGGCCTTGTGCAAATGAACGATGTGTTGCAGGTAGAGCCAAGTATTGCAAAAAGTTGGAGTATTTCGGATGACGAAAAAACCTATACATTCATCCTTCGCAACGACGTATTTTTTCACGAGAGCGAATTTTTTCCGGATAAAAAAACGCGAAAAGTTATCGCTGCCGATTTTGTTTACAGTTTTAACCGCCTCTACGATCCAAAGGTTTCGAGCGCGATGTCTTTGTTGGATAATGTAGATAAAGCAAAAGGTTTTGAAGCGCCCAACGATACCACTTTTGTAATTACTTTAAAAGAAAGTTTTTCGCCGTTTTTAGGAATACTTACCATGAAATATTTTTCGGTGGTGCCTAAAGAAATTGTTACACATTTTGCCGAAGATTTCAGAAAACATCCGATAGGCACCGGTGCGTTTAAATTTAAAATGTGGGAAGAAGGCACACAATTGGTGATGCTTAAAAACGAAAATTATTTCGAAAAAATAGGTGAAGAAAAACTTCCCTTTCTGGATGCAGTTTCGGTGTCTTTTATAAAAGATAAAGAAACCGGTTTCATGCAATTTATGAAAGGCGATATTGATATGATTTCGGGCCTCGATGCATTTACGCCGGGCGAAGTTCTGGATGATAAAGGAAAACTGAAACCTTTTTATGCCGAGAAGTTTAATTTGCAAACGCAGCCTTATTTAAAAACAGATTACCTCGGTTTTTTAATTGATGAAAAAGAAGCGGCTGTAAAAAATAATCCCATTTTAAAACGCGCTATTCGCAGGGCAATTAATTATGCGATTGATCGAGAAAAACTTATCAAACATTTCCGTAACAGTTTGGGCATTCCTGCTACTGCTGGATTTATTCCCGGCGGCTTGCCTTCATTCAATCCGCAGGTAGTAAAGGGGTATACGTACAATCCGGATAAGGCACGCGATTTACTATTGGAGGCCGGCTTTCCCGACGGTAAAGGCCTTCCCGAAATTACTTTATACAGCACCGAAACTTATTTAGAAATGTTCGAATTTATACAGGGCCAGTTAGCCGAAGCAAACATCAAAATAAAAATTGAAGTCGAAAAAGCCTCTGTGCTAACACCTGCAGTTGCCAATAACGAAATTCCTTTTTTCCGTAAATCTTGGATTGGCGATTACCCCGACGAAGAAAATTTTATGAGTTTATTCTATTCCAAAAACTTTTCTCCCAAAGGTTTCAATTACACACATTACAGCAATCCCGTTTTTGATAAAATGTACGAGCAGGCACGCATTTGCTTAAACGATTCGCTTAAAAAATCTTTGTACCAAAAAATGGATCAGATGCTGATGGATGATGCACCCATCGTTCCGCTTTATTACGACGAAGTAGTGCGCCTGGTAAGCAAAAAGGTTGACGGATTAACCACCAACCCAATGAATTTGTTGAATCTGAAAAGAGTTCGAAAAAATTAATTTTTTGCGGCTGTTTTTACCTCCCTTTTAAGTGGAGGGTTAAAATTTTATGGCCTCCATACTAATTTCCACATTCGCGTCTTTAGGCAACCTGGCCGCCTCAATAGTTGCTCTTGCAGGAAAATCTTTTGTAAAGTAAGAAGCATAAACTTCATTCACTTGCACAAAACTATTCATGTCCTTTAAAAAGATGGTTGTTTTAACCACGTTGTCTAAAGTAAGTCCGGCTGTTTCCAGCAAAGATTTAAGGTATTCCATCACTAAACGGGTCTCGTCCTTTACACTTCCGGTTATAATTTTATTTGTGGCCGGGTCTAAGGCAATTTGCCCCGAAAGGTATAGTGTATCGCCTACCATAACGCCTTGGCTGTAGGGTCCTATCGGTGACGGAACTTTGTCGCTTTGAATAATTTTTTTCATATTTATTTAGCTTGGTCTTGCCGGCAAAGGTATATTTTTTTGTCAAGCCTTAATAAACCGATTTAAATCATTGGTTAACAGGGGTATTTTTAGGGCTAAAAATAATTTTTATTTTTTCTTTGAGATAAGGAATTACTTGCTACTTTTGCACCCCGTTTTTAACGGAACGTTCTACAAGAGATTGAAACAATCAAAAACACAGAAAGGTTGCAACCTTAAACTGTTTCCTGATTGCCAAAATATTAAGTTCTTTGAAAGTAATGGAATAGCCAAATATAGCAGGTAAAATGCTTTTAAGAGGTGGTCTTAGTTAGTAGTTTGTTTACAGATGAAAGTGAGAGATTAAAGCTCGAAGAGAAAACCGGACCTACAACAGACATTTAAGGTTCTGGAATGTAAACACGGAACCAATAATTTTATA
>JBBQRR010000071.1:0-14293 GCA_038214655.1 Bacteroidia bacterium
AATGGAACGCTGAAAATACTGATTGTTTTATGATGCCCGCCGATTTTATTTGAATACAGTACGCCCATGGGTGGTTTAACCCAAAAAAAAAAATCCCTCCTAAATCATAATCATCTGTGTCATCCGTGTTCTATTGGCTGCTACGAGGATTATTCTACATAGAGCACAAGTCCCTTTAAATACTCTCCCTCAGGAAAATTAGGAGTTAAAGGATGATCGGCCGGTTGCTGCAAGTAATGCAGAATTTTTGTTTTGCGGCGCGATTCGAAAGCAGCGGCGTTAATGGTATTGTAAAAAAGATTGCGGTCGATTACACCCGAGCAGGAAAAAGTAAAAAGCAATCCGCCTTTTTTAATTTGTTTAAGCGCGGCGATATTTAAATTTTTATATCCTATCACTGCATTGTGTTTAGCATCTCTGTTTTTTGCAAATGCAGGCGGGTCCAAAATAATTACATCATACGTTTCTTTTTTATCCTTTAAAAAATCAAAAACATCATCCGTAAAACTTGTATGATGCTCAATTTTATTGAGAGCAATATTTTTATCGGTCATTTCCATAGCAGGGGCAGAGGAGTCTACCGAATGCACAGAGGAAGCACCAGCAGCACCTGCGTAAACCGAAAAACCACCGGTGTAGCAAAATGTATTAAGCACGTGTTTGCCTTTTGAGTACTGCGCCAGTAATTTTCTGTTTTCCCGCTGATCAATAAAAAATCCTGTTTTTTGCCCTTTTTCCCAGTCAATATAAAACTCGTGGCCGTATTCTTTTACAATGGTATTACCCGAATTTCCCAAAATAAATTTATTTTCAACGCCCGCTGCATAATTTTTTGGAAGCGTTTCTTTGCTTTTATCGTAAATGGTTTGCAATACGTTTCCATAAACTTCTTTCAACGCCGCGGCTATGTGTTCAATATTTCTGTGCATGCCCACACCGTGACATTGTATTACTGCGTGGCCGTTATAAAAATCAATAATTAATCCGGGCAGCCCGTCGCCTTCGCCAAAAACCAAACGATACACATTTGTTTCTTTATTATTGGCAAGCCCCAGAAACACTCTATAATCAAACGCTTTCTGAATTTTGCTTTTCCAAAAAACGGCGTCGATACTTTCTTTTTCAAAAGTTAGCATGCGCACCGCTATACTTGCATCGGTGTACTGGCCCGTGCCAATGTATTTATCGTCGGACGCATATACCTCCACAGTATCTCCGTCTTTAATATCTCCGTCTTTTATTTTTATAGCGCCCGAAAACACCCAGGGATGAAAACGCATCAACGAAATTTCTTTGCCCTTATTGAGAATAATTTTAGTCATAATTAGTGCAAAGATACTATTGTGCGCTAATATCAGGCAGAAACCCGTTTTTATAGTGTTTTTATGTTAATAAATCCAAAAATCACAAACTGCAGCCTAATTTTTGTAAATTAGTGTTGTTAAAGCGGCATGAAAAAACAATATTTATATACGGCATTCATTTTTTTCTGTATTTCTTTCTCCGTTTCGGCGCAAGAAAAAAGACCTTCGCTGGATAGTATTATAAAAGAGTGGGAAACAAAAGGTGTGCCGCCACATCACTTGAACGATTATAACGAATACAAAACTGCTAGAAAAAAAGTTGCTGCAATTAAAAATACCGAAACCCAAAATGAAAGAGGTTCATTAGACGCAAGCCAAACCGATGCGTGTTACAATCCGGGTTTTGAATTAGGAAATTTTAATAACTGGCAGCGCCGCGAAGGAATAACCTTGGGCCAGGGCTGGATAGTACCGCAAACTTATTACGACCCAACGCATGTAATATTTAACGGAGGATTTAATCTGGTTTATAATGCACCACCAACTACTACCGATTTATTTGTGCTAAATACTTCTATCTACAGCGATAGCATCACCGGTCAGGGGTACGATATGTACTCAACCAACGGATGGTATTATGGTATTAAATCTCTAAAAACAGGTGGAGGCAATTACTCTGTGCGCATCAATAATGATAATTGTGGTTCTAAAGCCGAGAAACTTACTTATAGCTTTACCGTTAATTCGCAGCAACCTTATTTTATTTATAATTACGCAATTGTTTTAAGCGATGGCGGACATCAAAATGGCGAGCAGGCCGCTTTTATTAGCAGAGTGCTTGACAGCGTTGGTAATACTATTTACCTCCCAAATTCTCCGTATTATGTAAATGCAAATAACGCCATTTACGATCCAACTTTTCAGCAATCGCTATACGGCTATAAAGTGTATTATAAAAAGTGGACCACCGACACCATAAATCTTTGTCAGTTTACAGGTAAAACGCTTACTATAGTTTTTGAGGCAATAGATTGTATTTACGGCGCGCATTTTTGTTATGCTTATATTGATGCGAAGTGTGCAGGAAATAATTCTGCAAGCATACCAAGTCCGGTTTGCCCCGATGGTTCTAATTTTACTTTGCAGGCACCGGGCGGTTATACTTCTTATCAATGGTTAGATCCGCAGGGGCAAGTAATATCTGCAGCGCAAACCGGTAATTTGCAAACAATGGACATGAATTTATATGTTGCCAATTGTACTTCGGGTAATTGCACTGTAAATAACGGCGATGTGTTTACAGTACAAGTTACAACTGCACAGGGTTGCAGGCTTACGGTGCCTTGCACAATAATAAAACCTCCGGTAAAAATTGCGGCCGTAAGTAAAAATCCAACTTGCCTTGAGGGAAGTAAAGGTAATGTAAGTGTAAATGTTTCGGGCGGAATGGGCACCGGCACTTATAATTATACCTGGTACGCTAATACTTGCAGCGGCGCTCCAATCGGTTCAAGCAATTCAATCAATAATCTTCCTGCCGGAAATTATTGTGTACATGTTAGCAGCGGGTTTTGTCCGCCAACAGATACACTTATTACCATAGCCAGTTTACCGCTTAGTTTGCAATATTCAACTGTAAACCTTCCGCTTTGCTTTGATACAAGTTATGTTATTCATGCAACAACGCCGGGCGCAAATTATAATTGGTATACCAATTCGGTATCAATCCCAAATCAAACAGACACTTTGCAAATTAATCCGATGAATTATTCGGCAGTTTACAACGTAACGTATTTTAATCAAAATGCAGGTTGTAAAGATTCGGTTAAATACACGATTACGCTTAGCAACGACGCTTCGTTAAACGCCATGTATTGTCCGGGCGATAGTGTTGCAAGTTTGTTTGCGCCTATAAGTAATCCCGGCAATTACCAATGGTATAAAAATAATGTGGCTGTGACCGGTGCGGTTAATGATACTTTAGGCCCGGTGCCAATTGGCGACATCAGCCAATATTATGTTACGTATTACGCAGGTACTTGCCGGCATTTGGCAAAAAATATTTTGCATGTGTTTCCACAAAATATTTTTATACCTGATACTACTACAAATGTATTTACGCCCAACGCCGATGGAATTAACGATACATATTATCCGTTTTACACAAAGTATGCTCCCGAAAAAATTGCACACGATGCAGGCGAGTACAGTTTAATTATTTATAACCGCTGGGGACAAGTTGTTTTTGAAGCAGACGATTATACCAAGGGCTGGGATGGAAATGATAAAAGCGGAATGGCTGCCACAGCAGGAACGTATTACTGGATTGCAAATTTTTCAAGTAATTGCGCAGAAAATCCTGATAAGACAATGAAGAAAGGATTTTTGCAGTTGATTAGGTAATTACCCGTGTATAGTTTCTTTCTTCCCGTAATTTTTTACAATTTGCGCTTCGTAATCTAACCACTCTTGCCAGCGTTTGTCAACGTCTTCTCCTTCGGCGTATTTACGGGCAAAGCCAATAAAGGTAGTGTAGTGACCGGCTTCGCTAATCATTAGCTCGCGGTAAAACTTTTTTAAATCTTCATCTTTTATTTGCTCGCTCAATACTTTAAAGCGCTCGCAGCTGCGGGCTTCTATCATTGCCGAAAAAAGTAAGCGGTCAATTAAAACTATTTCGCGTTTAAAGCCCGTACGCATAAATTTATAAAGTTCGTTTACGTATTCATCCCGGCGCTCTTTGCCAAATTTTAAACCGCGTTCCTTTATTTTGTTGTGAACCATTTCAAAATGAGTGAGCTCTTCTTTGGCAAGCGCCAGAAGTTCATCCACCATTTCGGTATGCTCGGGGTATTTTATTACAATAGAAATGGCGTTGCTTGCCGCTTTCTGCTCGCAATACGCATGGTCGGTTAAAATTTCTTCTATGTTTCTTTCAACAATGTTTACCCAATGGGGGTCGGTTGGTAATTTTAAGCCTAACATTTATTTTTTATTTTTCAGTCAGTTCGAGCGTAGTCGAGAACGGTGTGCAAGTACCTCGACTACACTCGGCCCGACATGCGTTTATTTTTTATTAAAAATTGAATCGGGAATAGCCACGCTTGTTTTTAAATTAAGGTATTCTTCTTTTTGCTCGAGTTTATCATTTTTGAGTGCCGTAACCTTTGTTTCGGTAAACCCTTTACAGGTTTTTTTGAATTCATCGAAAATTATTTCAAGCCAGTCGGTATCCGTAAGTTTGGTTTTAATCTTAATCACCTTCAAATCTTTTTTATCCACGGTAATCTGATGCTTGTTTTCACCTTTCACTGAGGTAGAGCTTATCACGTAAAAAGTTTTTCCGTTTATTTCAAGCATAGTTAGTTTATCCAAATCATAACCTAATCTTTCTAAGCGTGCAACAACACTATCAAAAGGACGAAAATACATTCCGCCAAGCAATAGCAATAAATCATTTTCGTCGCGGCGCTTATTTACTAATTTATTTTTTTTGTAATTAAAAGCCGAGTCATTTTTAAAAATCACGCAATTGCCGCCAAACTTTTTTCCGAAGTCAATTCTAAATTTATCCGGATAACTAATCCACTCATACCAGTTGGAAGTATCTTTTACGATACCACTCGTATCATAGCGATAAGTTTTTTGGTCGAACGTTACGGTTTGACAATAATTGCCCGCGTGTTTTTTATGCATGGCTCTAAGCAGCTCTTCGCCGTTTTGGTATTGGGCAAGGACTGAACTTGCGCAAAAAAGGAGTAATAAAGTTAGTTTCTTCATTGTAAAATAGGGTGCTATCTGTAAATGTTTACCTTTGCAAAAATAACAACATACACCATACCATGAAAGGAAAACTCACATTACTTTTTAGTTTATTGCTACTACTTCAAAATTTTTCCTTCGCCCAGCGCGATCAGGACGACCAAGACCCTATTTTTACCCGTGCTTTTAAAGAGTATGAGGAAGGTAAATACAAAGAAGCTTACGAGTCGTACACCCAATATTTACACAATAAAAATACCGATAATACCGGCTATTATAACCGGGCCTTATGCAGCTATGCAATGGCAGATTACAAGGATGCCATCAACGATTATTCCAAAGCCTTGTATTACGGGCGTAAAACGTACGATACCTATTATGGTCGCGGGCTTTGCAACTTTATGTTAAAGGGGTATGAAATTGCAGGTACTGATTTTGACAGTTCTTTAACGCTTAAACCTGATTATAATAAAACACTTACTTACAGAGGTGCATGTTTGTATTTTGTAAAGAAGTACGAAGAGGCATTGAGTATGCTTGATAAATCTTTATTGGTAAAATCTGATTTTGAACCGGCTTACTATTACCGCAACATGGTAAAATATTATTTAAAAGATTTTAAAGGCGCACTGGCAGATTGTAATACCGCTTTATCTCTTAAAAAATATTACGACAGTTATTTTTGGAGAGGATTAAATTACATTGAACTGAATATGTACAAAGAAAGTATTGTAGATTATGATACTGTAATTAAAAACGACCCAAAGTATGCGCGCGCATATTATAACCGTGCCCTGGCGCATTACGAGTTAAAAAATTACAAGCAGGCCTTAGAAGATAACAATAGCAGTATTGAGATTGATCCTTCGTTTGATAAAGCGTATTACAACCGTGCGCTTTGTAAGTTTGAGCTTAATCAATATAAAGCGGCTCTCGAAGATTTTGAGGCTGCAGCGGCACTAAAGTACAATGATGAAAAATTATATTGCTGGCGCGGGGCAACTTATTTTCAGCTACAAAATTTTGTGGCAGCGATGGAAGATTTAAATAAGGCGATAAAGATGAATCCTAAATACGAAACGGCTATTTATTACCGGGCACTTACTAAATACGATATGAAAGATGATGCCGGCTGTATTGCTGATTGCAATCTTGCTTTATCAATTAAAAAATCGTCTGACACGTATTATATGCTTGGCATAAGCCATTTTAATTTAAAAGATTATACAACAGCGCTAAACGATTTTAATGAGTCGTTAAAATTAAAGCCCGACTATAAATTGGCTGTTTTAGAGCGAGGAATTACTTATTTTATGTTGGAGAAAGACGCGCTTGCTCAGGCCGATTTATCTAAAGTAATTGAGCTTGACCCCGCATCCAAGCGCGCTTATTATTACAGAGGTAAATCAAAAAAATACTCTAATGATTTAATAGGTTCGTGCTCCGATTTAAAAAAAGCATTGGCTCTTGGTGAAAAACTGGCTGCTGATGAGATGACTAAAAACGGGTGTAAATAGCAAATCAATATAACATGAAGCAAACTTTTAAATTAATGTCCGCTGTTATTTTAATGTTTCCGGTTTTTCAGTCGGATACAAAAGCTTATGAAAAGAACTTAAAATTGAACTTAACTGCAGTTTCGGTGGGCTCACTGAGTGATAGGGGAGTTAAACTAAGTATCAGCAATCGATCTGCAAAAGTAGGTTTTGATGTTTCTGTTTTAGACAATCAAAAGCCGAATGATTGCCCTCTTTATGTAACTTTTACAGGATTTATGGATGACGGAACCGGTAAGTTTGTGCAGTTGCCATGCAGGTACAAAGAAGCAAAACCACAAGATTTTAAAATCGGAACAAAGGCGCAAAGCATTAAGGCAGGAGCCACAAATGATTTGTTCAGTATGATTTTCCCACCTAAAAAATGGTTTGTTGTTGAGCGTATTGGGTCATTAAAACTTGTTGCTCATTACACATACAAAAAAAGAGAAACTACCGAAACCCAAAGTGAAGACGAATTAAAAATACCTTCATTTACTTTACACTCAGATACTATTATAATAAACGTGCTTAAATAAGAAAATAAGCCAAGGCGGCTCCGGCAATAATACTTAGTAATTTACTGATGTGGTAGCGATGGTTTTTTTCGCTGCTTTCAAAAATGATGGTGGTGGCAATGTGTAAAAATATTCCAACTACAATCGCCGTAAAGATAGTTGTGAGTTGAGAAAAATCCGGATAAGCATTCTGTACTAAATTACCTGTAGCGGCGCCCATAGGAGCCATTACTGAAAATAGTAACAGATAGAATACAATTTTGTTTTTAGCAATTTGTTGGTGCAATAGCAATCCCGTAAATGCAATGGCTATCGGAATATTATGCAAAGTTACTCCCGTTAAAAAGGAAATAAGTTTTTCGCTCTGCGTTTCTGAAAAAATTCCGGCTAATGGCAATCCTTCAATAAACGAGTGTAAGTAAAGTCCGGCTAAAAGCGCAACGGGTAATTTGTGGTTGTGCCCGTGTATATGCGCATGCCCGTGCTCAATACCGCTCGAAAAAAATTCTAACAAAACCTGTATAAAAAACCCGGCCAAAATCCATAGGCCCGCTTGTTTGGTGTTTTGCGTAGAAAATATTTCGGGAACCAAATGTAAAAACGAAAGCGCCAGTAAATAAGCTGCGCTAAATGCCAGTAAAACTTTTAAGCGGTTTTCGCTGAGCTTTAAAAAAAACATAGCAATTCCCGCCGCTAAAATGGGCACAATTAATAAGCTTATATAAAGGGCTGCGCTCAAAATTTATTTTACAAAAGTAATAATTAATCGTTCGGATGTAGCCACATCAAAAGGCTGCAGTTTATAATTTCCAAAAACATCTTTAACTTTTAAACCCGCTACCTGCGCAAAATGTTCAAAGTGGGGTAGGGTAAAGGCATGCACTTCTTCTGTGAAGTGATGCGTTTTTCCTTTATCGGTAATGGTAATTTCCTTAATTATAAAACCATTCTCGGTTTTCTTTTCAATCTTAAAATGTGTATCGCAAATAGTTTTCTCCTCTATACCAACTAAATTTTTAAGAACAAGCTCAGCGTTAAAAAAATCAAGCACAAAAACTCCGCCCGGCTTTAACGAGTTTGCAATCGATTTAAAAACTTTTTCATCCTCGTGTTTGCTTTTAAAATAGCCAAAGCTGGTAAATAAGTTAAATACGGCGTTAAAGTAATTGACGTAAAACAAACCACGCATATCGTGCGTGTAAAAATGCAGCGTATCATTTTCATTTTGTTGTGCACACTTAATGCTTTCTTCTGCCAGGTCGGTGCCAATAACATCAAATCCTTTTTTGTGCAGGTAAAGCGCGTGCCTTCCTTTGCCGCAATTTAAATCCCAGCAACGCGCGCCGGCTTGCAGTTTTAAATGTGCTAATAAATTATCCAAAAAAAACGCGGCTTCTTCTTCGTTGCGTTTGCCATATAGTAAATGATAGTAGGGCGTGTTAAACCAGCATTCAAACCATTGCATTAGTTATTTTGCTTTCTAACTTCGGCCGAGCCTGCTAAAACTTTTGCTTTAAGTTCTTCTTTGTAATCGGCAACTTTTTGAAGTATGGCCGCATCGCCGGTGCCAATCATTTGCGCGGCTAAAATGCCTGCGTTCATTGCGCCATCAACAGCAACTGTTGCAACGGGTATTCCGCCCGGCATTTGTACCATTGATAAAAGAGAATCCCAGCCATCTAAAGAAATACTTGCTTTAATAGGCACTCCAATAACAGGCAGGGGCGTGCACGCCGCAATAACTCCTGCCAAATGCGCTGCGCCACCTGCGCCGGCAATAATAACTTTCATTCCGTTCTTTACAGCATTTTGCGCGTACTCAATTGCACGTTCGGGTGTACGATGAGCCGATATAACATCCAGCTCACAGCTAATACCAAATTTCTTTAAAATATCTGCCGCTGCTTTCATAATGGGCAAGTCACTTGCGCTTCCCATAATAATTCCTACCAATGGTTTGTTGCTTGACATATGTGTTTAATTTAGGGTTTAAAATTGAGCCCCAAAGGTAATAAAACAAAAAAGCCCCTCCAAAAGGAGAGGCTTTTTAATAAAGCAGATTAATTATTTTATAAGATTCACAATCCCGTGATACTCGTGCTTTGCGCCCGAAATATCGCTGAAACGAACTTTCCAACAGTAGGTATCTTCCTGTACCATTACTCCGTTAACGCGGCCATTCCAAGTTTCTTCCATATTTGTTGTCTGAAAAATCTGATTACCCCAACGGTCAAAAATCCAGATATTATAAGTGGTAGGGTCAATACCTATACCGGTACCTTTAAATCCTTCATTCCTTCCATCACCGTTAGGAGAAAATGCATTTGGAATGTAAAACGTATAAGCAGGATTAATAGTTATAGGATGTGTAATTGAATCTTTACAGCCATAAATATTTTTTACCCACTGAGTAACATAATAAGTACCCGGCGTTTGGTCGTTATAAGTATGAATTGGGTTAGTTAAATTAGTCCAGTTTCTTGGATCTTGCTGCCCTAAGTAATAATCACCTAAATAATATTTAATAGGCAGATTACCATTACCACCAACTGATGAATTATAAAAGTGAATGGTTGGGTCAAGAATATCAGCATCCGTAGGATCCCAGCTAAAGCCGGCAATTGGTTGCGGATAAACCATTACGTAATTTGGTTTTGTAATAGAACCTACACAACCACTGTCTGTTTTTACAGTTAAAGATACATTGTAATAAATTGGCAGGATAGGCGAGCTGTTATAAAACAAAACAGTTGTTGGTTGCTGAGAAACCGAAGTTTGCCCGTTACCAAAATCCCAACTCCAGTCAATTATTTTAGCAGGAAGTACAGAAACCGAAGTCTCTTGAAAATTTACAGGATGTACCGGACAACCCATTAAAACATCACCCACAAAATTTGGATTGGGAGGATAGTTTACATAAATTGGTTCAACAACCATGCCTTTACAGCCTTTGTTA
Organism: Bacteroidia bacterium; assembly: GCA_038214655.1. GTDB lineage: Bacteria > Bacteroidota > Bacteroidia > B-17B0 > Aurantibacillaceae > PALSA-968. Next base: position 10,076 of record JBBQRR010000071.1, read on the forward strand.
GAAGTAACCGATAAACCAACATTGTGCCAGCCTGCAGGAGAGAAGCTGTAAGTAGGGCTTTGATTGGTAGCATCTAAAAATATACCGTCGTTATTTAAATCCCAGTTCCAGTTTGTTATTGTTCCTGTACCAACAGTCGATTCATCTGTTAATGTAGTAGGCGAACCAATACAAGCTCTCGAATAAAAGAAAGCCGCAGTGGGATTTGGATTAACTGTAATCATAAATGTAGAGTCGGGACCGGTGCAACCATTAAGTGTTGGTATTACATGTATAATGCCGGTAACAACCGTTGTGCCTGTATTAATAGTTTGAAAAGAAGGAATGTTTGTAGTTCCGCTATTCGCCAATCCAAAAGGCGTCATATTTACGTTTGTCCATATAAAAGTTGGAGCGCCACCGCCGGGTATAACTGTAAAGTTAATTGCAGCAGTACTTACACCCGGACAATATTGAACCGAAGGCGTATAAACTTTAAATGGAGTTGGCTTAACAGTTATTGTATAATTACCCGGAGGGCCAACACAACCGTTTAGAGTTGGTGTAACAGTTACAACCCCGGTTATATTAGCTAATGTATTATTTGAGGCAACTGTAAATGGTGGAGGAACGCCAACGCCATTTCCGCCAAGGCCAATTGTGGTGTTGTTGTTTGTCCAAACATAAGTAGTTGCCGGATCGTTGGGATTTGGTACATAAACAGGAGAAGGTACCGCGTCACCCGGGCAGAAAGGACCTTGGTTAGCAACGGTAACAGAAGGTGTTGGATTTACAGTTATCGTTGCAGAATAGGTTGCCACACATCCGTTATTAACATCAAGAGTAACCGTATAAGTGCCGGAAGCCGGATAAGCGTAATTAGGATTTGAAGTATTTGCAGTATCTGAAAGAGTAGCGGTATTTCCAAAATTCCAATGCCACCCGGTTATTGCCGAGCCGCCGTGTGGACTTGATAAATCTGTAAACGACATAGGCTGTCCTACACATGCCGGACCGTTAGAAAAATTAGCGATAGGTGAAGTTGGACTTCCGGGAACAACTATATTAGCTGTGTAAGTACAAGTAGAACCTATATTATTCATTGTTACCATATAAGTACCCGGCTGATTAACTGTACAAGATTGTGTTGTTGCAGAGCCTACAATACCTGTGGTACCGCCGGCCGAGGTGTTATTCCACGAATAAGTTAATGCACCGCCCGGAGCTGTTAATATAACAGAGGCGCCATTACAAATTTGCGGGCTGCTGGTTGCAATTTGAAAAGGCTGGCAAGAGAAATCAAAATAAGCATATCCTCTATGTGCACCACCATTACAATCAGAAGTAATAAGATTTACCTGAACGTTATCTCCAACATAAGCTTGCAAAGGAACAAATACCAAGGACCAAGGCTTGTAATAAAGCCCCGCAGTTGCTGTTACCGTAAATCCACTTGCAGGCTGAGCGGCTTGTGTAGCATCTATATAGTAAGAAGCACATGGAATTACCTGGCCTGTGGTAAGGTCAAACATATCTACTTTTACTTTAGGAGCGTCACCGGCGGGATGTCCGTCATATAAAACTGCTGCGTAGGAATAAGTAAAGTTTGTGTTAGATGCGTTTACGGCAAAAGTAAAACTGATATCAGCAGCGGAACAACCATCTGTTACATCACCAAGGCGCAGCGAATATCCGCCACCACCAAAAGGAGAAACGCATTGAAGTGTAGCTTGTGCCGGGTCAAAACCACCTGTGCATAAACCGTGTCCGTCGCTTGTTGTATTAACTGTAGTGAAATTCAAACCAGCGGTGTTGCGGGTATTAGGTGTTGGCGAAGTGCAATTAGAAGTTGTGTAATTACCTGTCCAGCCGCCAAAGTTACCGGCTTCAAAATCTATGTTTCCGCAAGGACCGGCTAAAGTAACGTTAGTTCCAAGTTTTTGAGATAATACCTGTGCAAGGCCTTTATCATCTACTACTTTTATTTTCATTGCATTTTCAGCAACCAAACTTCCTTTGCCTGCTAAAAAAGCGGCTTTGTAGTAAGATGCATACTCAGCAGTCTTTTTTTGAAAGAAGCCTGCAATGTTAGCTTTGTTTATTTCGCCGCTGTTTATTTTAGAAATAATATTGTTTCTATCTTCTATGCTATATTTTTCAGCAATCATTTTGCGGAAACCTTTTTTATCTGTTTCGGCAACCGAAGCAGATTTTACAACTTCAGCAAATAAGATTTCGAAACCTGCAGGCGATAGGTATGCTGCTACAAGCCTGTGTTGCTCTTCGGTTTCTGCTACCCTTTTTTTATGGTAAGCACCAAATTCAGGGTCGGATAATTTAGCGGTTTGCTGGGCAAATGCCAATTGAGCTGTTAAAACCGAAAGTAAAAGTAAAAAGATGTTTCTTTTCATATTTTGTAATTTAAAATGGTAGGAATTTTAGGTTCCTACTATGTTAGATGCCGTTATTAACAAAAAGGTTGGGTGCTATACCCCTAATACCTTAGTATGAATAATTTAGCTATCGAAAGTAGCTAAAAAACGGGCCGAAAACAATATTTGGAGCTACCAAAACCTAATTCTTGAGTTTTTTTGAACAATTGAATCGATTTAGGTGTTAAAAACATGTACACGCCAAGTTGTTAGCAATAAAATGAAGTACCTTTGTATCTATGAAAATCGGCATTATTTGTTATCCAACGTACGGCGGTAGCGGCGTTGTTGCCACAGAATTAGGGAAGGCTTTGGCTAAAAAGGGCCATCAGGTTCATTTTATTACGTATAGCCAGCCTTTCAGGCTAAGCTATTTTACTGATAATATTTTTTATCACGAGGTAGCGGTTTCCGACTATCCTTTGTTTGAATACCAACCCTACGAATCGGCCCTGGCCAGTAAAATTGTAGATGTAGTTAAATACGAAAAACTGGATTTACTGCACGTGCATTATGCCATACCACACGCATCGGCCGCTTTAATGGCAAAAAATATTCTCGCCTCACAAAAAATTTACATTCCGTTTATTACAACGCTGCATGGTACCGACATCACATTGGTTGGTCGCGACCCCTCCTTTTTACCGGTCATTAAATACTCATTAGAACATAGCGATGAAATTACTTCGGTTTCTGAAAGTTTAAAACAAGACACCGAATTAATTTTTGCTTTGCAGAAAGAAATAAAAGTAATTCCAAACTTTATAAATTTACTGGAGTACGCCATCACCGCCGATAAATGCCAACGCCATCGCTACGCGCCCAATGGCGAAAAAATAATGATACACGTTTCTAACTTTCGTAAAGTAAAAAGGGTGGAAGATGTGTTGCGTGTGTTTGATAAGGTGCGCCAAAAATTACCTTGCAAATTAATTTTGGTTGGCGATGGACCCGAGCGTGGTAATATTGAAAAGTTATGTCGCGAATTAAATACCTGCGGAGATATTATTTCCTTAGGTAAAATAGCAGACCCTAAAGAAGTTCTTTCTATTTCTGATTTATTCATTCTTCCATCAGAAACAGAAAGTTTTGGCCTTGCCGCACTCGAAGCAATGGCCATGAAAATTCCGGTTATATCAACTAACACAGGCGGATTGCCTGAGCTTAATATAAACGGAGTTACCGGCTATATGAGCAACGTTGGCGATGTAGATGATATGGCAAAACATGCCATTGAAATTTTATCGGATGAAAAAGTACTTGCTAAATTTAAAGCAGGAGCGTTTAAACGCGCTGCAGATTTTGACATTGAGAAAATACTTTGTCAGTACGAAGAACTGTACGTTGAGGTTTTAGAAAAAAGCAAAGCGGAAACCGCGCACGCGTAGATTTCCGCCTTTTAATTTCTAACTTTTTACTTTTAACTTCTTACTTTGTACTTCTCTTATTCTTTTATAAATTTTTCCTGCTTAATAATACTTCCGTTTTTCTCAATGTGCAATACATACATCCCCGCACTTAACTGAGAAAGCAATAAAGAAGATTGATTAGCAGTAAGTGTTTCAGAAAAAACCCGTTTGCCGTTCATATCATACAAATTTGCTTTGTAAACCGATTTGCCCATAGCCCCATCTGTAATAATAACATCAATCTGCGTAGTAAAAGGATTTGGAAATGCCTATATATCGGACACCGGCGTATTACTATTTGAAGTTTATAAATAAGCCGTGTCGATATTATCCAAATCAAAAACCGCAACTTGCGTTCTCTGTAAGCTTTGTAGATACAATGGATTTATATATTTTGC
>JBBQRR010000072.1:0-13712 GCA_038214655.1 Bacteroidia bacterium
TTACAAAATACATAGCGTCGTATCAAATAAAAAAAATTGCAGCTTTGCCTCGCAACAAGCAATTTATTAAAATACCCGAGGCAAAAAGCATAGGATTGGTATTTGATGCTACGGATAAGGACGAATTTGAACTTATAAAAAAGTTCATTCAGCAAATTAAAGAATATACTAAAGGAATTCACGCCATCGGGTTTGTAGATAATAAGATCACGCCAAACTACTCGTACATAAAAACAGATATTGATTTGTTTAATAAAAAAGAGCTTAAGAATTTATATCAGCCCCAGAGCCCGTACATAAAAACATTTATTGAAACCGAACGCGACATTTTAATTGACGCCAATATTTCTAATAAATTACCTTTGCAATACATCGCCGCTGCGGCAAACGCAAAATGCAAAGTGGGTTTGCACACAAAAGGAAACGAGCTTTTTCATGATGTTTTGTTAAATATGGGGGATAATATCGGCTTAGAGTTTTTTTTGCAACAATCATTAAAGTATTTAACTTAGATTTTTATTTGTAAACCATGAGAAAAATTTTTGTTACAGGTATAGGCACAGATGTAGGTAAAACGGTTGTTTCGTCTGTATTAACAGAAGGCTTGCATGCCGACTATTGGAAGCCGATACAAACAGGAGCCGCTTTTGGAAGTGATAGCGAAAAGGTAAAAAGACTTGTTACCAATGGTGTTTCGGTAATTCATCCCGAGGCTTATCGTTTTGATGCTTATGTTGCGCCTCATGCAGCCGCAACAGCTGAAGAAAAACATATTGATTATGATGCTATACAATTACCTAAAACTGATAAAACCTTAATTATTGAAGGGGCGGGTGGCTTGCTGGTTCCTATCAGTGATAAATATTTTATGATTGATTTAATTAAAAAATTTGATGCTGAAGTTATTCTGGTTTCGCAAAATTATTTGGGTAGCATTAATCATACGCTACTTTCATGCGAAGTTTTGCGCAGCCGCGGTATAAATGTACTTGGTTTGATTGTAACAGGAGCTGAAAATCCTGCCTCTGAAGAAATTATTGTAAAACATTGTGGTTACCCCTTTCTGGGAAGAATTAATAGAGAAGTTTCTATTACTTCAGAGGTTATAAAAAAGTACGCCTCTTATTTTGCAGATCGTTTAAAATGAACCAAAAATCAGAAGTTCAAAAAAAGGATGAGCAATTTGTTTGGCATCCCTTTACTCATTTAAAATACGCGGATACTCCAATCAATATTGTTAAGTCTGAAGGCTCTTACTACTTTGATGATAGAGGAAATAAATACATAGATGGTATTTCTTCCTGGTGGGTTAATTTGCACGGCCATTCTCATCCTTACATCGCGCAAAAAGTTTACGAGCAATTAAAAGCAAATGCGCATAGTATTTTTAGCGGTTTTACGCATCCGGGTGCGGTTGAACTTTCAGAAAGATTGTTAAAGCACTTACCCGATAATTTTTCTAAGATTTTTTTTAGCGACGATGGCAGCACCTCTGTGGAAGTTGCCATGAAAATGGCTTTGCAATACTGGAGCAATAAAAATGAGAGCCGAACAAAAATAATAGCCTTTGAAGATGCCTATCACGGAGATACTTTTGGAAGTATGAGCCTTGGTGCAAGGAACGTTTTTACAAATGCATTTTCGCCCTTGTTGTTTGATGTTTTAAGATTGCCTTTGCCTAAAGTGAATAATTTTGAAGCTCTAAAAAATAATTTAAAACAACTAATTGAACAGGGAGGAATAGCCGCGTTTATTTTTGAGCCTTTGATTTTAGGTGCAGGAGGAATGAAAATGTACGAAGCAAAGCATTTGGATGAATTAATTGCTTTGTGTAAAAAAAATAAAATTATTTGTATTGCCGACGAGGTAATGACCGGTTTTGGCCGTACGGGAAAATTTTTCGCAACGGATTATTTAGTGAATAAGCCCGATATTATTTGTTTAAGCAAAGGAATTACGGGAGGCGTTATGCCTTTGGGAGTTACCGGCTGTGCCCAGTTTATTTACGATGCTTACGTAACGGACGATAAAAGCAAAACTTTTTTTCATGGGCACAGCTATACAGCCAACCCAACAGCCTGCGCAGCGGCTTTGGCGAGTATGGATTTGATGGAGAAAGAGGAAACTAAAAAAAGTATCGAAATAATTTCGAAAGCACAACAGTCTTTCATAGAAAAAATAAAATCACATAAAAATGTTTTGTCGGCAAGATGTTTAGGAACTATTTTAGCCTTAGAAATTAAAACTCAGGAACAAAGTGGCTATATGAACTCTCTTTCCGAAAAAATTTCTTCTTATTTTATTGATAAGGGTGTTTTATTGCGTCCCTTAGGAAACGTGTTATATGTTTTGCCACCTTATTGCATTTCAAGCGAAGATTTAAACTATATTTATAAAACGATAGAAGAATTTTTAAGCACATGAATCTAGGTAGTAAAAAAGATACAGTTTTCTTAATCCTCGCAGGTTTTTTCATCACCAATACAATTGTGGCGGAGTTGATAGGTGGGAAGCTTGTTACTTTCTTTGGAACCTTTACGCAAAGCATCGGTATTGTAATGTGGCCGGTGGTTTTTATTGTTACCGATTTGGTAAACGAGTATTACGGACAAAAAGGCGTACGCAAATTATCCTTTATTACGGTTGGATTAATCGCGTTTACCTTTATTACGCTTTATATATGCATGGCCATTCCTGCAACAAATTTTTCTCCCGTTTCAGATGCAGCTTTTAAACAGGTTTTTGGCCAATCGAGCCGAATTATCCTTGCAAGCATCTGCGCCTTTATTGTATCGCAATTGGTTGACAGTAGTGTTTTTTGGATGCTGCGCGAAAAATCAGGAAAGAAAATGATTTGGTTACGTTCTACCGGCTCTACAATCATCAGTCAGTTAATAGATACTTTCATTGTACAATTCGGGGCCTTTGTACTTCCGGGTGTATGGACGATGAACGAATTTGCAGTGAATGCTTCTTATGGGTATGTTTTTAAACTATTGGTGGCTGTTGCAGTTATACCCGTAATTTATTTGGTGCATTTTTTGATTGACAGGTATTTGGGCGAGGAACTGTCGCACGATATTATTAAGCATACTGCCGAAGATAACCTGCATCATCAAATTAAAGAGTAATGAAGTTTATAAAGAAGATATGGAAACCGCTTGTAATTACCTCAACGATTTTTATATTAATTACCTGGTGGGCCAATTACCGCATCGAAAGCAAAACTCGTCCTTTTATTACAGATAATCTTGCCGACTTACCAAATTGCAAAACCGCTTTACTTTTGGGTACCAGTAAAATATTAAAGCATCAACAGGTAAACGAATATTTTTACCGCCGTATTAGCGCCGCGGTTGATTTGTATAAGTCAGGTAAAATAAAATATATAATTGTTAGCGGCGATAATAGCATAGACATATACAACGAGCCGGCGGACATGAAAAAAGATTTAATTAAGAACGGGGTTCCCGATTCGGTAATTTATTTGGATTATGCAGGATTCAGAACTTTTGATTCGGTGGTAAGGGCTAAAGAAGTATTTGGGCAAGATTCGCTTATTGTTGTTTCGCAGGAATTTCATAACCAACGTGCAGTTTTTATAGCGCAAAAAATAGGAATGGTTGCGTATGGGTACAATGCCGAAGATGTGGATGCTTCAACCGGGTTTAAAACCCGCTTTCGCGAATTTTTTGCCAGGCTTAAAGTGTTTTGGGATATTTACACCAACAGCAAACCCAAATTTTTAGGAGAAAAGATAAAGGTGGGCAAATAAATTTTAGCTGAGGTAAAACTGCATGAAGAATTCAACTAGGCTAATAGGCCTACTAGCAATAATCGCGGCTTTTGCTTTTGTAGTGTACTATTTTGTGAAAGACGTTAACCCAAATCCAAGATATAAAATTGGAGAGGCATTAGACAGCCTGAATGGCGTTGAAGTGTATTATAACGGCGGCGTAAATGAAGTGTATGGAGAAAATATTTCGGAAGATGGTTATTTCATTGGATTAAAATACCAATGCGTTGAATTTTGCAACCGATTCTATTATAAGCACTATAATTTTAAAATGTCAGACTCGCGCGGCAACGCAAATGAGTTTTTTGATAAAAGTGTTTTAGATGGAGAATTATATCCTAAGCGCGGACTACTTCAATTTACAAATCCCAGTAAAAGTAAACCGCAAGTAGGGGATTTAGTAATTTTTGATAAACATCCTTTAGGAAAGTACGGGCATGTAGCAATTGTTTCGGCGGTTACCGATAAATATGTAGAAATCATTCAGCAAAATGCAGGACCCTTTGAAAAAACACGAGCAACAATTCCTTTAATAAATAAAAGCCATTTATTCCTCGAAAAAAAAAGAAAAGTAATAGGTTGGCTTAGGATGAAATAATTATTTCTGGTCGATAACCTTAGCAACTTTAAAGTAGTCGCTGTCCTTTTTAGGCGCGTTAAGCAAAGCTTCTTTTTGAGTGATAGTTTCTTTAACAACATCTTCGCGCAAAACGTTGCTCTCGTCGGTCATATAAATTAAAGGTTCAACACCTTTTGTATCAAGCTCATTTAGTTTTTCTATAAAACCAAGCATACGGTTCATGTCGTTGGCAATTTCGTCCTTAGCCGAGGCCTCAAATTCTAAACGGGCTAAATGCGCAACTTCGTCAACTATTTTGTGGTCAATTTTCATTTGTTGTTTTCTGCTTTTAAAGTCTCTTCAAAAAGTTTATAAATGACTTCGCGCAAAGGTACAATATTTTCTTCTTTCATGCCTTTTGTGTCAATAGGCGGGTGAATAATGGCTTTACACATGCCGGGCCTTCCAAAGCTCTTAAAAAAGCCGCCAATTTGTAATAATTTCCAGTTGCCCACAAATGTTATTGGTAAAATAGGAACCTGCGTATCAACTGCTAATTTAAACGGGCCATTTTTAAAGGGTCTAAGATTACCTTCATCCCCAATCGTTCCTTCCGGGAAAATAAAAACGCTGTGCCCGGCGCCAATCTCCTCGGTGGCGCGCACAAATGCCCGGTGCGAGGCCATCTTACTTTTACGGTCAACCGAAATCTGCATATCCTTAAAAAAAATATTAAATAAGGGCGCTTTGTTCAGTTCCAATTTGGCCATAAACACAAAATATTTTTTTAAAATAAGATAGCTAAACACAATATCTAAATAAGAAGAGTGATTAGCCACAATAACGCAAGGTTGCGGAATTTGGTCTAGCTTAATGTGATATACCTTTTTAATAAATAAAAAACTAAGCCAGGTTATCCAGCGGGCCATTATATGCTGACAAGCGAAAGCATATTTGTAACGGCTGCGGTTTGACAGAAAAACTAAAAGAAAAGGGTAAAGCAAAATCATTATGCTGGCAAAGACCAGAAAAAACCAGATTTTCCAAATAGAAGCAAAAAATATGCGAATTATTTCCACGAGGTAAAATTAGACTTTATTCTATACCAATTCATAATATAATTAAAATCAATTAGGAGCAGTTTTAACGCAAGTAGAGTCTTTATAAAAAAGGTAGTAATTCTCTTTTTCTACACGAATATCGGTAGCATCTTTAAAAGTCATGGTGGCCTCGGTAAGCAGTTTAAGGTTGTATGATTTTAATTCGCCTCCTAAAAAATAAAGTAAGAGGTTTTCTTTGACCTGAAAATGCGAGAGGTTTTTGAGCGTTATAGTTTTAAAATAAGTTCCGTAAATATCAAAAACCAAAATGCCCTCAGCAGGATTGTTTAAATAAATATAGCCGTCGTATTCTAAAAGAAAATTGGGCTTTAAGGTAATGCCCAATAAATTATTGAGGTTGCCGGTATTTACTTTAGTGTGTAAATCATCGTCTAAACGCACAAGGTTTGTATTTTGTCTGTTAAAAAGCCAAAGCCCGTTATTAAACGAATTGCAAACCACATCGCTTTGTTCTAAACTTAGGTCAAGCAAATTTATTACATCGCCGTTCTGACTTAATAAATCATCCACAAAAAGTACACTTGCAAAATCTTTGTAAAAAACCAAAACGCGTAAGGGGTTAGAAGCGTCAACAGAAGTTATTTTGCCCAAACTTTTTGCACTAAACATTTTAAGTAAATCGCCTTGGGGGTTGTATTTTCTTATTTCGTCGGCCTTAACTAAATACGTGTTCCCAAAATTATCGGTTGTAAAAAAATCAGCTTTGCTTTTGATGGTGTACAAATTCTTTAAAGTATCATCTGCCGTAAATGAAACGCAAAGAATCAGTAAAAAAACAAAGGAGAGCCTGTATGTAAAACTGTTTACCGCCATTGGGTAAACAATATTACAAATATTTTGCCAACTTTTGGGGTTAACGCATTCTAAACCAAGTTTATTGTATCACCAGCTTGCCGGTTTTCAATAAAACCTGCTTGGCGCTAAACACTCTGTAAAAGTACATTCCTCCCGAAAAGCCGGATATATCAAGGGTTTCGTGCTGATTAACAGTCTTGCTCATCACCATTTTACCCGAAATGTCATATAATGTAAACAGCATTTCTTCATCGCCAGTCACCGTAATTTTACCGAAGGCCGGGTTAGGAAAAACACGCACCTCACTGTAATTAGAGTAAGCTGCAATGCCTGTTAAGGTTAAATCGTGCGTGGGGCCAATTACTTTATTTAAAATCCAGTTATTTGGGTCAACCACAATGCCTGTAACCGTGCCGGCCATATTCAACACATATTGCTCAATAGATTGCTGATGCATTACGCGGATAATAGTATCGCCAATATTTCTTTGCACGGTATATTCAAGCGGAGTAATATACAAGGGAGTAACACTTGCCGTACTAACTGTTTGCGTGCTTTTTAAAATAAGCAAGCCGTTATTTTGATTCCATCTTACATTAAAGGTGGGATATCCTTCACCATAAATCCACTGTGTAAAAAACTGATTAAAATTCATTCCTGTAAATGCCGCCATCGAATTTTTAAAATCATCAATCGAAGCAGTTGAATATTTATATTGATTAGAATAATTTCTTATTCCCGGAAAAAACAAACTATCATCATTAATTACAAAACGTAAACTGTGCAAGATAGCCGAACCTTTATTGTAACTTAATCGTGAACTAAAAATTCTGCTCACATTGGTAGTATCCGGATTGTATACACTGCCGTTGGCCACACTCATTACATTATTATGTACACTTAACATTTTTGGCGCAGCCTTGGTAGGTTCCAGATATTGGTAAGCAAGATACTCGGTGTACGAAGCAAAACTTTCGTTTATAAAAATATCGTGCCAGGTGCGGCAAGTAGTTTTATCGCCCCACCATTGGTGCCCCATTTCGTGGGCAATAATCGAAAAACTAAAAGCACCAATAGAAGTCATGGTTTGATGCTCCATTCCACCACCAAAAGGCGCCATGCTGTGCCCGTATTTTTGATCGGCCCAAGGATAGGGGCCAAACAATTTGCTTTCCAATTCAAGTATTAACGGAATTGAATCGAGCAAACCTTTATAATAAGTAAGCGTTGCCGGATTATTATAAATATAGTTTTGAATGAAAACTGAATCGGGACAATTTGTGGGATGTGCGTACATATTGTACTCAACATACTGAGCGCAGGCTACCGAAATTAAATAATAATCAATGGGGTGAATATTCTTCCACTCGTAACGCTTTTTATTTCCTACAACTACTACATTTTTAAGCAATCCGTTTGAGCCCACTTTGTTTGTTGAATCGGTTGTTGCAAATACCCAGGAAGAATCTAACTTATCCTGTAACTGCTGTTTGCACGGAAACCATTCGTGCGCAACATACGATTCGCTTAAACTCCAGGTGGCCATATTGCCCCAAGTGCCCGAGCTTCCGTTATTAAATCCATCGCCTATCGCACTGCTTCCGCTGCTGGGTGCTGTACCATGATAGTAAACCGTAATATCAATTAACGCACCTTGTGTAAGCGTCGACATAAAAGATACGCGCCCTTCATTGCCACTGCGCACTACCGGCCTTATGGTTCCGTTTTGTTTAACCGAATCAACCGTGTGGTTACTGTGCAACTCAAACCCAAAAGTATCAAGCGTTAAAGATTTTACGGTTGCCAGGCAGCGTACGTTGCCCTTTACAAATTTATTGGTGCGTTCAATATTTATATCTAGGTGATAAAATTTTAAATCGTAATTATTTTCTAAAGCAAGAAGGCCTGCCGAAGCTATTTGTACAGCGTTGTTGCCGTTTATTTTGGCATCTGCGCAAGGGTGCTGTGCGAGGCCGATTAAGGGTGCAACGCATAAATAAGATAAAAACTTTTTCATACTTGGATTTTCTGCAATTTAACCTGGTTTTTAGGCTTTATATTGTTAAAATGTACCGACGGCATAAAGCCCTTATTAATGGAGTTTAGGGCTATGTAGATGATTTTTTGTAATTTTACAGTATGAGCAATAGAGTGTGGGTATATTTTAGCGACAAAGCTTTTTCTGAAGAAGTTGAAGCCTCAATCAAAAGCGATACGCAGATTTTTTTAAATGACTGGAACGCCCACGGCACTTCTTTAAGCGCAACTTACGAAACCCGTTACAAGCATTTTTTAATTATTAAAGCCGACGAAGAAAAATTTTCGGCCAGCGGTTGCAGCATTGATAAGCAAGTACGTTTTATTAAAGAAACGGAGCATACCTATAATTTATCTTTATTAAATCGTTTAGTAGTTGCCTATAAAAGTGGCGACGAAATAAAAGTAACGCACTCTTCTAAAATCCCGGAATTACTTTCATCCGGACAAATAAATGAAAACACGCATGTGTTTAATGTTGGAGTAGGGACGGATGCCGAATTAGAAAATAATTTTGAAATTCCTTTAAAGGACAGCTGGCTGGCTAAATTTATTCCTACCGGGGTATAGTAATCATATTGCGGTAAATATCATCACTTCCGGCTCTGAACTTTATCCAGATATTTAATTTTTTATAAAGCTTATCCTCCATAAGGCAAAAGAAAGCCTGATGCGTAAGTGGCGAGATCTTTAAACAAATTTGAGTTTCTACAGTTTGATTATACGGAGAAAATAAAAGCGGAGTGTTTGAGAAATTAAGCCTGTGCAGAGGCGAAATAGGGTTTTGGGTAATATCATTGGCAAGGGTTCGCTCTGCATTATACCATGTTTCTTTTTCTGTTTTAGTAAGTGGAATGGTATCATCCTGCGAAAAAATTTTTCCGCCTAACAGTATTAAAGCAACAACACAATATGTAGTAAACTTTTTGATAGTTAAAGATACAACTATTTTACCAAAGCCTCCTCAACGTCTTTTTCTACACGAAGATTGTCTATGATAAACTCCTGTCTTTCGGGCGTGTTTTTGCCCATGTAATAGCTCAGCATGTCCTGTATACTTGCTTTCTGGTCGATAAGCACCGGCTCTAAGCGAATGTCTTTGCCAATAAAGTGTTTAAACTCGTCGGGCGATATTTCTCCTAAACCTTTAAAGCGCGTAATCTCGGGCTTAGGGCCCAATTTAGCTATGGCCGCTTTACGCTCTTCATCGCTATAGCAATATTGTGTTTCTTTTTTATTACGCACGCGGAACAAAGGAGTTTGTAAAATAAATACGTGGTTGTTTTTTACCAAATCCGGAAAAAACTGTAAAAAGAAAGTCAGCAACAATAAACGGATATGCATACCGTCTACATCGGCATCGGTAGCTATAACCACGTTGTTGTAGCGTAGCTCTTCCAGATTTTCTTCGATGTTTAATGCGGCTTGTAATAAATTAAATTCTTCGTTTTCGTAAACTACTTTTTTTCCTAAGCCAAAACAATTAAGCGGCTTACCTTTTAAACTGAAAACTGCCTGCGTGTTTACATCACGCGTTTTAGTGATAGATCCGCTTGCCGAATCTCCCTCGCAAATAAATAGTGTTGTTTCAAGCCTGCGTACATCTTTATTATCATCCAAATGCGTACGGCAATCGCGCAATTTTTTATTGTGCAGCGATGATTTTTTAGCACGCTCTCTGGCTAGTTTTTGTATTCCCGAAAGCTCTTTGCGCTCGTGCTCGTTAGAAGCAATTTTGGCTTCAATAGCTTTTGCGGTCTCCGGGTTTTTATGAAGATAATTATCTAATTGTTCTTTTATAAAATCACCAATGAAAGAACGTATTGATTGTCCGCCGGGCGTGATATCCTGCGAACCCAATTTTGTTTTTGTTTGCGATTCAAAAACCGGTTCCTGTACTTTTACCGCTATTGCCGCAACAATTGATTTGCGCACATCGGTAGGATCGAAATCTTTTTTGAAAAACTCACGAACCGTTTTTACAACCGCTTCTCTAAATGCACCCTGATGCGTACCACCCTGCGTGGTGTATTGTCCGTTTACATAGCTGTAATATTCTTCTGAGTAGTGTTCGTTACTATGCGTCATAGCAATTTCTATATCCTCGCCCTTAAGATGTATAATGGGATACAAAATTTCGCCGGTAATATTTTTTTCTAATAAATCTTTTAAGCCGTTTTCCGATTTGTATTCGTTGCCGTTAAAAGTCATGGTAAGCCCGGTGTTCAGAAACGCGTAGTTCCACATCATCCGGTCGATATACTCATGTACAAAATGATATTTTTTAAACACGGTATCATCAGGACGAAACTCAATATAAGTTCCATCGGGCTCATTAGATTTTGCCAAACGACTGTCTTTAACTAATTCGCCGCGCTTAAATTCAACTTCTTTAACCTGCTTGTCTCTGTAAGAACGTACCACAAAATTTACCGATAAAGCATTTACCGCTTTTGTACCCACGCCGTTTAATCCTATCGATTTTTTAAACGCTTCGCTATCGTATTTACCACCGGTATTAATTTTAGAAACCACATCCAGTACTTTTCCTAAAGGAATACCGCGACCATAATCACGCACCGTAACAACTCCATCTTTTACTGTAACATCAATACGTTTTCCTTCGCCCATCATAAACTCATCTATCGAGTTGTCTAATGTTTCTTTCATCAACACATAAATACCATCATCAAAAGCGGAGCCGTCGCCCAGTTTACCAATATACATACCGGGGCGGGTACGTATGTGCTCTTTCCAGTCGAGGGATTTTATACTGTCTTCGTTGTAATTTGATTTAGCCATGGGAATATTTCGGGTTTCTTGTTGGGTATTGTCGGTTATTTATTTCGGGTTGTGTATTTCGTGTTCTGTGTTTGTTATGCTGATTACTAGTTTGGGAAATTATAATTTCAAGATTAATTATTTTTGAATTTTTTTCCTTTGAAGTCCGAATTTTTTAAGTACGTGATGAATCTTCCGGTTTTATCGGCTAAAATTTTACAATCAGCTTTCAGTTTTGTAAGTTGTTCTTCGTTAATAAAACCTCTGTCTAAAGCCCTGTATAATTGCGACTGCACTTCTCCAAGAGATGCTTTTGAAATGGATAAGAATTGAATAAATTCTCTGTTTCCGTCTCTTTCAAATCCCTCGGCAATATTATCCATTACAGAACCCGCTGAACCATCTAACTGTCCTTTTAATTCAAAATTCTTTCCTTCTTGTAAGGCTACCAATAAAGGATAAACATCCTTATTTAATTGCCTTGCCATCTGCCATATTTCTAAATCTTCAAAATCTTTAATAGTTGCCATAACACGAAATAATTAACACGAAATATTAAACGTTGAATCGGAAATGCATTACATCTCCATCAGCAACAACATATTCTTTTCCCTCAATGCGTAATTTACCAACTTCTCTGCAGGCGGCCTCAGACCCCAAAGTTATAAAATCCATATACGACATCACCTCTGCCTTAATAAACCCTTTTTCAAAATCGGTATGAATAACACCGGCCGCTTGTGGAGCTTTAAATCCTTTATTTATGGTCCAAGCGCGCACTTCTTTAACGCCTGCCGTAAAATAAGTTTGTAAATCAAGCAAACGGTAAGCCGATTTAATTAATTTGTTTACACCGGGCTCATCCAATCCCATCTCGGCCAAAAACATTTGTTTTTCTCCGTAGGTTTCAAGCGCGGCAATTTCACTTTCCATTTGGGCGGTGATAATTAAAATTTCGGCACCTTCGTTTTTTACATTTTCTTTTACTGCCTCGGTATATTTGTTTCCGCCTTTTGCCGAAGCTTCATCTACGTTACAAACATACATCACCGGCTTAATGGTTAGTAAATGCAAATCTTCAATATATTTTAAATGCTCTTCGGCTATTTGGCAACTGCGCGCCGATTGCCCGCTTTCTAAATGCGTTTTTAATTTAGAGAGTATTTCAAAAGTTTTAACGGCTTCTTTATCGGTACCCGTTTTTGCCAGCTTATCGTATTTTTTCATTTTTGCCTCAACCGATTCTAAATCTTTAAGCTGAAGTTCGGTATCAATAATTTCTTTATCGTGTACGGGGTTTATTTTTCCGTCAACATGAATAACGTTATCATCGTCAAAGCAACGCAGTACATGCAAAATTGCATTGCACTCGCGTATGTTTCCTAAAAATTTATTGCCAAGCCCTTCGCCTTTGCTGGCACCTTTTACCAAACCGGCTATATCCACAATTTCTACGGTTGTGGGTAAAATATTTTCGGGCTTTACCAGATCGGCCAATTTATTTAAACGCTCATCGGGAACTGTGATGGTGCCCACGTTGGGGTCGATGGTGCAAAAGGGAAAATTAGCTGCCTGAGCCTTGGCATTACTTAAACAATTAAAAAGGGTTGATTTACCTACGTTGGGCAAACCTACTATACCACACTTGAGCGCCATAAATTATTTTTTGCAAAATTAAGCTAAAAAGGCGCTTAAAGAAGGGAATTTATTAACTTAACTGTTCTGATAATCAACAATCAGCAAAATCGGGAAACCGGCAAATTACCAAATCATCAAATTACTTAAGCAAGTTTTAAGGGATTTTTAGTTTGAACTTGTAAGTTCTTGGAGGCAGGCACATGCTGTTATTGCAGCTCATGCACTCTACTTCGCCTATAATAGTAAAATTTTCTAGAGTGTTGCGTTTCACTTTTTGTACAAAAACAGCCTCCAAGGTAAACATGGCTACATCCGCATCAAAGGTTACATCGTGTTTGCGCTCGGGGTCAGGCTCAACAACTTTTCCGATTAAATCGTACTCGGGAGTTTTTACAAATTTAAAAACCGTAGGCAAGGGTCCATCGCCGCTTTGTAATTGCGAGTATATGTGCCAGTCAGGATCGAGTTTTACTTTTAAAGTAATCTCACCGTTTTTTTCGTCAATTTCTTTATACGAAAATTCCCACTTAATTGGGTTTAATGTTTGGGCGAAAAATTTTAGGGGCATCAAAAATAAAACCAGCGCAGCTAAAAAAACAAAACGACGAAACATGTTTAGAATTTTACTTTATATACGCGGTGAATGGGAATAACCGCCCCTTGTTTAAGGATAACCCGTTTATCGGTTAATCCCCAAACGGTTGTATTAACAACTTTAGATGAAGTATCGTCTTCAAAATAAATTTTAATTTTAGAATGTTCTCTATTACCTAATGTTAAAGCTCTATCTAGTTCAGATTTTCTTTCGTTAATTTTATCCTTATCTGTTAAAACTTCTGCCGAAGGGAATTTTAAATTCTCTATCTGTTCCTTTTCTATTGATTCAAAGCTTGAAATAACCATAAATTTAGATTGACTAAGGGTTTATAAATAACGATAACACTATAATATTACGGAAAAATAATAAAAAGGTTGCAGTTGTTAA
>JBBQRR010000073.1:0-13554 GCA_038214655.1 Bacteroidia bacterium
GATAGATAGATAGAAAAATTAGTAGGTTGTAAGAAAAAAATAATGTATTTTTGAAAAACAGATTACCAAAAATCGGTTAACGGGTTCTCCGATTTTTATTAAAATCCATAAAAATGAATTTTTAGAACCCACCTTAATAAAAAAATGACTGATAAACAGAAAGATTCTAAGGTGCTGAAAAGCCAATATATTCCTACTTCGGAATTTTATAGCCAAATAATAGACAGTTTGCAAGATTACTCCATCCTTACACTTGATAATGAATTAAAAATAAATAGTTGGAGCTCCGGTTCGGTCACCATTTTTGGCTATGAATCGGAAGATATTTTAGGCAAAAGCTTTGATACCATTTTTACGGAAGAGGATAAAAAAAATGGAATTCCACAAAAAGAAATCGACAAAGCCTTAAAAGAAGGCAGAGCTGTAGATAATCGCTGGCATATTTGTAAAGATGAAAGCACATTTTATGCGTATGGCTTGGTGTTTCCGCTTTTGGGTATAGATGGAGAAAGGTTAGGTTATGTAAAAATACTGCGAGACCTTACAGAGAGAAAAAAAGCAGAAGATTCTATTAAAAATTATGTAAAAGACCTGGAAGAATTGAATACGCACAAAGAAAGCGTGCTTGCAATTCTTTCTCACGATTTACGAAGTCCCCTGGCGTCAATTATTGTAACTGCCAAATATCTTAAAGATAATTTTGAAAAGATGAAGCCCGAAGCATTAAGAGAAATGCTGGAACTTCTTTATAAATCATCAAATGATGAGTTAAACATGTTAGACTATTTGGTTGAATGGGCAAGAATAAAATATGCTGCAGAAGTATTTTCTCCCGCACAAATCGACCTTGTAAAATATATAACTCATGTTTTTGATAAGCTGAAGGAAACCGCCAATGTAAATGCAATTAATCTTCATCACGAAATTGAAGAAAATGAAAGTGTTTTTGCGGATGGAAAAATGTTGCTTTCTGTTTTACAAAACATAGTATCAAATGCAATAAAGCATACTCAATCAGGTGGAAAAATATCCATTACGGCAAAAAGAAGCGAAGATAAACTTGTTATAGAAGTGAAGGATACCGGCATTGGAATGTCGAAAGAAATAATGGAAAAACTTTTTGCTCCGCAAATGTCTTCACTTTCTAAAGCAAGAGCTGAAAATAAAGGAGCCGGCATTGGTTTATTATTAGTAAAGGGCCTTTTGGAAAGAAACGGTGGCGAAATTTGGGTAGAAAGTATTGAAGGACAAGGTTCCTCTTTTTATTTTACATTACCAATAAACAAGCCAACCGACAAAATGGACAGCCTAAACAAACTGGATCTTAATTAAGAATTGATTCTACTAATGAATAAATATATCGCTTTAAATCAGCCGGTACTTGAATGTCCTAAATCGTCTGATTTCGATTTTATCAGCGAAATCCTCCAATGAAGTAAAAAAAGCCCGGGAAATAGATTTCGGGTTTTTTTATGTTTTTACTTAGGGCTTTGGGCGTCTTATTTGCCTCATGCATAGAATTGCTACAGAATTAATCCCCTATCTTTAGGGTATGAAGATTTTGCTGATTGAAGACGAGCCCGAACTTAGAAAGTCCATTAAACAGTTTCTGTATCAGGAAGGATATGTGGTTGAATCGGCCGATGCTTACGTAAAGGCTTCGGAGAAAGCTAGCGATTATGATTACGACTGCGTACTGGTAGATATTACTTTGCCAAAAGGCAGCGGACTAGATATCGTAAAACAATTAAAAAAGAATAACTCTAAAGCCGGAATTATCATTATTTCCGCCAAAAATTCTTTAGATGATAAAATTGCCGGGCTGGATTTAGGCGCCGATGATTATTTACCCAAGCCTTTTCATTTAAGCGAGCTCAACGCAAGAATAAAAGCATTGATACGCCGCAGAAATTTTGACGGCAACCAATCGATAGTAATAAACGAAATTACCATTTTGCCCGAAGAGCGCCGCGTGAAAGTAAATAACGAAGAAGTAACACTTACAAGCAAAGAATACGACTTGCTTTTGTATTTTGTAAGCAATAAAAACAGAGTGGTATCTAAAAACTCGATTGCCGAACATTTGGTGGGCGACAGCGCCGATCAGGTAGACAGCCACGATTTTATTTACACACACTTAAAAAACTTACGCAAAAAACTTACCGAAAAAGGTTGCGCCGATTATGTGCAAACCATTTACGGCATTGGCTATAATTTTAAAACCGATTAATCCGAATGAAACTAATTACCAAAACCACCTTATTTTTTCTACTCATAAGCCTGCCGCTATTAGTAATCGGATGCATTTATTCGTATAATGTAATTAATGCCGAGGTAAAAGACGGCACCGACGAATCTCTTTTTCGCGAAAATATAAATTTGCAGAACCTTATTAAATCATTTAACGAGCCTCGTAATTTATATCTTAACTCAGATAGCCTTACAAGCATAGTTGTATTGAAGGAAAAAAGTCCTTTGGACGCTTTTACGGATACACTTGTTTATGATAAGCTGGAGAAAGAAGATTTGAATTACAGGTTATACCGTTCTTACTTTTTTTATAACGGCACGCATTATCTCATTAGCTGTAGTAAACCTACTTTAGAAGAAGATGAACTGAAAGAAGGCCTGCTTACCGCTTTTTCGCTGGTATTTGGGTTTTTATTAGTGTCGTTTTTTGCGGTGAATATTATACTTTCTAAAATAATATGGAAACCCTTTTACAAAACCCTTGAACAATTAAACAAATACGACATTAACAATCAGGCACAAATTGTTTTCGACAGCTCTTCTACAAAAGAATTTAAGCGATTGAATGAAACCATGCGTAAAATGACGGAGAAAATTTACTCGGACTACAGGCAGCAAAAAGAGTTTACCGAAAATGCTTCGCACGAGTTGCAAACTCCGCTGGCCGTAATTAAAACTAAGTTAGATTTATTGATACAATCTAATAAATTGGGAGAAGAAGAGCTGGAATTGTTGCAGGGCATGGAAAATTCGGTACAAAAAATTTCTTCCTTAAATAGGGCGCTTTTACTTTTAACTAAAATAGAAAACAAGCAATTTAAAGAGCATAAGGCTGTAAACCTGAAAGAAGTTATTGAAAAAGTAGTTGAAAATTACAGCGATTTGTTTCAGGAAAAGAAAGTTACCGTAAAAACAATATTAGATAACAGCGTTGTTTTAGAGATGAATCCATCTTTAGCAGATTTATTGGTAAGTAACCTTGTGCAAAATGCTTACAGGCATAATAAAGAGAATGGCAACATGGAGATTGAATTAACGCCCGATAAACTAATTGTAAGTAATACCGGCGAGCCTTTGCAAATTAAACCCGAGGAGCTTTTTGTGCGCTTTAAGAAAAACGATGCCTCTAAGGACTCGTTAGGACTGGGATTATCTATTGTAAAGAGCATTGCGGCCGTGTATGATTATAAGATTGAGTACGCCTATGCCAATGGTACCCACACTTTTTCAGTAATTTTTGCAAAATAGTTTCTGCACAGATTTGCTTTAGAATCGCGCCGTACATTTGTATTAATAAAGTAAACAACTATTAAAAACATAAAAACAAACAAAACATGAAAACAATCATCACCACCCTCGCACTTAGCTTAGTAGTTAACTTAGCCTGTGCACAAAAAGTAAAAGAAGCTGAAGTTCCTGCAGCCGTAAAAGAAGGATTTGCAAAAAAATATCCGGGAGCAAAAGTTGAGAAATGGGAAAAAGAAGGAGCCGATTACGAAGCAGAATTTGATTTAAACAAAGTTGAATCATCGGCTGTGTTAGATGCAAGCGGTAACTTTAAAGAGCTTGAGCAGGAAATTAAAACATCTGCACTTCCTAAAACAGTTGGCGAATATTGCACTAAAAACTTTGCCGGATGGAAATTATCTGAAGCTGCTAAAATTACGGATGCCGGTGGTAAAGTAACTTACGAAGCAGAAATGAGCAAAGGCAAAGAACATTTTGACGCTTTGTTTGACGACAAAGGAAATTTCATTAAAAAAGGTGAAATTGAAAAAGGCAAAGAAGAAAAGAAAGATTAATTTATAAATAATAGTAAAGAGCCCTTCCTGCTAAAGCCGGAGGGGTTTTTTATTTTAAAACTCCCCCGCCTCTACCTGATGTATCGCAATTTCAATTAATTTGTCTTCGCCTGCCGCATCAAATTCCTGCTTCATGCTCGAGCCAAATAAAACCGCTAAGCTTTGCCACATAAATGCCTGAAAATTGCCCCGCATTTCTTTTACAATGCTGTACGTTGTTTTGCCGGTTTCGCGGTCAATCAGTTTCATCAAAATTCTTCCCTGGTTAATACTTAAGTTTTTTAACTCCTCGCCAAATTGGTTTTGCAATTCTTTTTCGCACATTTTCATATACGTTTTTCGTACCTTCTCATCAGGCATTCGTTCTAAAATCATATCATACTCTTTCAACTTAGCTGCCGCGAGTATGGCATATGGATAAACTTTTTTTACGTTGTAACGAATGCGCGTCCACTCTGCATATTTTCTTCGTGTGGCAAATTTCATTTCAGCCTCAACCGGCACAATGGGCAACCATATCCAGGGAATAGTATCGCCGTTTTGCACACAGGCATGCACCAGATAACCGCCTTTAGTTTTGGCCAAATACATTTCTACATCTTTGCCATCTCCTTCCTGCGCAAAAGAAAAAATGCTCGGCAAAAATAAAATTGCGAAGAATGCGGTTTTTAGTCCGTTAAATTTTTTTATAAAAAAGTAGCCGCGCATGGCCTTGATTTAAATTTTATACCCTCTGAACGAAAAGGTAACCCTATTACAATTTACAAACAGTCCAAACTAATAGGGTTATGCCGAGCGATCATAAAACTACTGTATTGAAAAATTATCTTTCGCCTCAGTATAACCCTGTTTAATCCTTTAAGCGATTCTCTCTCCACTTTGAACGGATTTGAGCGCCGGAAGTTTCAGTATTCGTCGCATTTTTCGTGCCATTCTCCGTTATAACAGAAGCCAAAAGAGCCGCTATAGCCGCTTCATCATCGGCATAGCTGTCAAGCATCTCGGGTTTAAAGTAGTTTTTAATGAAATTAGTATCAAAATTGCCACTGGTAAAAGCCTTATGCTTAAGCACAAAGGCACAAAACTCTAAAGTTGTAGAAACTCCGGTTATCTGATACTCGCTTATAGCGCGCAACATTCTTTCAATAGCCTCTGCCCTATCCTTTCCATGCACAATAAGCTTGGCAATCATTGGGTCGTAATAAATCGGTATGTCCATTCCCTCTTCAAAACCATCATCCACACGTACTCCTGTTCCTTTAGGAATTCTATAAGTGGTAAGTTTACCGATATCGGGTAAAAAATTATTTTTTGGATCCTCCGCGCAAACACGCACTTCCATTGAGTGTCCGTTAATTTTTAAATCTTCTTGTGTAAAAGAAAGTTTTTCGCCGCGAGCCACTTTAATTTGCTCTTTCACTAAATCCAAGCCGGTAATCATTTCGGTTACGGGATGCTCTACCTGCAAACGCGTATTCATCTCCAGAAAATAAAAATTCATTTTATCATCCACCAAAAACTCAACCGTACCGGCACCACTGTAATTGCACGCTTTAGAAACCTTCACTGCGCAATCGCCCATCTCTTTTCGCATTGCGGGAGTTAACACACACGAAGGAGCTTCTTCAATAACTTTTTGATGGCGGCGCTGTATGCTGCACTCGCGTTCAAAAAGATAAACCACATTACCATGATTATCTGCCAGCACTTGAATTTCTATATGTCGCGGGCCACTTACAAATTTCTCAATAAAAACCGCGTCGTTGCCAAAAGCCGATTTTGCTTCGCCCATGGCCATGCGCATTTGTTCTTCTATATCTTCAATTTTTTCTACCAAACGCATTCCTTTACCACCACCACCGGCAGAAGCTTTAATCAACAATGGAAATCCGGTTTCTTTAGCAACTTTAATTGCTTCTTGCAAATCTTGTATAGCGCCTTCGCTACCCGGCACCATGGGTACTTTAAACTTTTTAGCTGCTGCTTTGGCCGAGAGTTTATCTCCCATAATATTCATTGCCTCGGGACTTGGGCCAATAAATGTAATTCCAGCTTTTTTAACGGCGGCGGCAAAACCTGCGTTCTCAGATAAAAAACCGTAACCGGGATGAATGCCATCTACAGCTAATTCTTTAGCAACTTCAATAATTTTATCTCCCCTAAGGTAACTTTGGTTACTTGGCGGCGGGCCAATGCACACGGCCTCATCGGCATAGCGCACAAATGGGGCATTTCGGTCGGCTTCGCTGTAAACAGCAACTGTTTTAATGCCCATTTCTCGGGCGCTGCGCATAACGCGCAGGGCAATTTCGCCTCTATTTGCTACCAGTATTTTCTTCATAAAAATCGGCTTAAAGATAACTAAAACGGACCTTATGGCGGTTAATTCTTTTTCACAATATTTACCCTTTTTCCTTCGTTAATACAGAGTTAAGTACGGAAATTCTTATACTTTTGACCTCTAAAATTTACCTTATGCAAAAACTGTTTATTTTACCCTTTATTTTTATTTGCTCTTTTGCTTTCAGTCAGGATGCCGACACCGCAAAAGCTCCCGCAAACTGGTTTAACCTTGATCCCACTACCGATAATGTAAACGGCGTTAGTGCCGAAAAAGCCTATGCCGAATTACTGAAAGGAAAAAAATCAACAACCGTAATTGTAGGTGTTATTGACAGCGGTGTTGATTTTAACCACGAAGATTTAAAAGATGTAATGTGGACCAACGCCAAAGAAATTGCCGGCAATGGTATTGACGATGATAAAAACGGATATGTTGATGATATACACGGCTGGAATTTTTTAGGGGGCAAAGACGGAAAAAATGTAGAGAAAGAAACGCTTGAGTTAACCCGCATTTACAAAGAGCTGAAAGCAAAATACGATGGCAAAGACGAAAAGCAAATTGCATCGGCCGATAAAAAAGAATATAAATTGTATGTAGAGGTAAAAGAAAAATACGAATCAAAACGCGATGAAGCTCAGGGGCAATTAACCCAGCTGAAATTTATTACGGATATGTTTACCAATCTTAACCTTGCCGTTAAAGATCAGCTTAAAGCAGATACCGTACATCTTGCCGAGTTAGAAAAATATAAAGCAGCAGATAAAAAAGAAGAGCAATTGGTGGCTTATATAAAACTTGCTTTGGCCGAAGAGAAAGATGCAAACCTGGATGACATCTTAAAGCAATTGGACGAAGCCAACGATCATTTTGACAATCAGCTTAAATATAATCTTAATACCGAATGGGACCCGCGCAATATTGTTGGCGATGATTACAAAAACTCAGCCGAAAAATTTTATGGTAATAATGATTGCAAGGGCCCGGGCGCGTCGCACGGAACGCATGTTGCAGGTATTATTGGCGCTAATCGCACAAATAACATTGGTATAAAAGGCGTTGCAGATAACGTGCGCATTATGTCGGTACGGGCGATACCGGATGGCGATGAGCGTGATAAAGATGTTGCCAATGCAATTATTTATGCGGTTGACAATGGTGCCAAAGTAATTAATATGAGTTTTGGTAAAATGTATCCTTACGACAAAGCGGCCGTTGATCGTGCTGTGAAATATGCAGAGAGCAAAGATGTTTTATTGATTCATGCTGCAGGTAATGATGGTGTTGATATTGATAAACTGGCGCACTACCCTTGCAAAAAATACGCTGATGGCGGTGATGCAAAAAACTGGATTGATGTTGGCGCATTGAGCTATAAGAAAAAAGAAAAAATGCCCGCAAACTTTTCTAACTACGGCAAAAAAACAGTAAATCTATTTGCGCCCGGTGTGCAGATATACTCAACTAAAGTAGATGGCGGTTACGTAAATCAAAGCGGCACAAGCATGGCTTGTCCGGTTACTGCGGGTGTTGCAGCTGTTATTCGCTCGTACTACCCAAATCTTACGGCTAAAGAGGTTAAAAAGATTTTAGAGAAGTCGGTAGTAACCGATTATAAAAAAGAATTAATTAACAAGCCCGGAACAACTACGCATATTGTTAAAAAAGGTGAGACGCTTAAAAAGATAGCGGCCAAATACAAACTTACCGAAGAAGAGATTTTAAAATCTAATCCTAAAGCAGGCGACGGTTTAAGCGAAGGCCAGGAGCTTACCATTAAAGAAAAAGTTGCTTTTTCTGAACTAAGCACCACCGGTGGTTTTGTGAGCCTTTACAAAGCCGTGCAAATGGCCGAAAAAATGAGTAAGTAATTATGTTGAGGCTTTTATTTTTTTCTGTTTTATTTTTTCAATTGCTGCTTGTAAATACTTCGTTTGCGCAAACGTATGTGCCTTCACAAAAAACAGCGGTAATTAACGGCAAAAAATATTATTTGCATAAAGTAGAAAAAGGGCAAAGTCTTTATGGCATTGCTAAACTTTATAACGTTGACCTTAACGCGCTGATTATGGAAAACCCCGGCGCTATTGACGGGATTAAAAGCGGGCAAGAATTAAAAGTGCCCGCCGAAAAGCCTAAAGTAGAGGTTACGCCTGCCGATTTAGAAAAATACATTATACATAATGTAGCCAAAGGCGAAACGGTTTTTAGTATTTGTCAGAAATACCAAATTACCGAGCAACAACTTATACAATTAAATCCGGATGTTAAAAACGGATTGAAAGAAGGGCTTGTACTTAAAATTAAAGAAAAACCAAGAACGATTCCTGTTCCAACACCTACAACTATTGTTACCACAACTACAAATACTTTTGCCGTTGTTGATACGGCAACGGTTACTAGTAACAAACCAAAAAAAGCAAGTTATACGATTGGTGTGTTTTTACCTTTTTCTTTTGTTGAAGGAGCGACGCTTAATATTGATGAGTTACTTGTAAACAAACAAAATTTTCCCAGTCCTTCGCAACTGGCTATTGATTTTTATGAAGGCTTAGTAAAAGCCGCCGACTCGCTTAAGTCTGCTGATTTTTCGCTTAATTTAAAATTATATGATACGGGCGAAAAAGATTCCCTCCAGGTAATTAAATATACCCGCGACGACAATTTTAAAAACCTGGATTTGATTATCGGGCCTATGTATAATTCTTCATTCAAAATTATTTCTACCGAGGCTAAAAAATTGCAAATTCCTTGTGTATCTCCGCTTACTCAACAAAACAAGGTCTTGTTTGACAACGCTTTTGTTAGTAAAACAACGCCTGCAAACAACACCTTGCTTAGCGGGCTTGCCTCCTATTGCGTTGATTCTTTAATTGGCCAGAATTTAGTTTTAATAAATACCGGTCATTCTAAAGACCAGGCCGGTATAAAATATTTTAAGCAAGCTTTTAACGAAAAAGCTGCCGCTAAAAATTTAAAAGATACCTTGCCCGAAGTAAAAGGAATTAACGGGGCAAAAAATTTGTATAAAGCGGATAAGCTTAATTACTTTATTGTGCTTAGCGAAAACGAAACCTCGATTTCTGATTTTGTTACGCACCTGAATATGTTTGCCGATAAAAAAGAAAACATACGCGTTATAGGATTAAAAAAATGGTTGGGGCTTGATAATCTGGATTTGGAATATTTTAACCGCTTTAGCTTAACATTTGCTACTTCTTATTTTATTGATTACGAAAATCTATTCATAAAAAAATTAAGCCGTGCTTACCGCGATAAATACTATACCGATGCGGGCGATTATTATTACTACGCTGCCGATGCCGGGCTTTATTATTTTGAACTTTTAAAATCGCAAGGCCCGGGTTTTTGTACGGTGCTTACTAAGTTTCCAAAAAAGGGTACGCTGGTTAATTTTGATTTTATTCATCCTAACAATCAAACCGGTTTCGAAAACCAGGCCGTGCAGATTATACGCTATACCGATTACAAACTTAAAAAAGTAAATTAATGCCAATCAGGGAAGACGTAACAGCGTGGTTACAAAACCTGCAAACTGATATTTGCAAGGCTTTAGAACAGGCAGACGGCAAAGCATTATTTACTAACGAAAACTGGGACCGCCCCGAAGGTGGAGGCGGATTAACCCGCGTTATTGCCGATGGCCATGTAATTGAAAAGGGCGGAGTAAATTTTTCGGCAGTGCACGGAGACGCGCCTGCCTTTTTACTAACCGAGCACGAACACAGCGTTACAACCATAAGCACATCCTTTACGGGCGAAATTAAAAAACCAACTACTTTCTACGCAACAGGTATTTCTATTGTAATACACCCAAAAAACCCTATGGTGCCCATTATACACATGAACATACGTTACTTTGAAATGAGCAACGGTGTGTTTTGGCTGGGCGGAGGAATTGATTTAACCCCGCACTATGTAAATGAAAGCGACGGAATCTTTTTTCATCAAACATTAAAAACAGTTTGCGACAAACACCATGCAGATTATTATGCCAAATTTAAAACCTGGGCCGACGATTATTTTTTTATTAAACACCGGAATGAAACTCGCGGGATAGGTGGAATATTTTTCGACAGGCTTAACAACTCAGAAGGTATGCATTTCAGAAAAAATCTTGCGTTTTGGAAAGATGTGGGAGAAACCTTTGCACCCCTTTACCTTGAGCTGATTAAACGCAACAAAGATTTACCTTTTACCGAAAATCAAAAGCAATGGCAACTGATGCGCCGCGGCCGTTATGCCGAATTTAATTTGGTTTACGATAAAGGAACTAAATTTGGCTTAGAAACAAACGGGCGCATAGAATCTATTTTAATGAGCCTTCCTCCCCTCGCCTCTTGGCAATATAATTTTACACCTCAGCAAGGTAGTGCCGAAGACAAAACAATTTCATTCTTAAAAAAAGGAATTAACTGGGTTTGAGTTTTACCTCACTAAATTAACCTGCCCCTGAAAGATAACGTGTCTTCCAAAAATATCAGAAGCCGTTCCTTTGTACACGTAGGTGTCTTGCACGGCATCTTCTCCATGGTAAGTGCCATCCCAGGTGCCATCAATATTATCCATCTTTTTTACAAGTTTACCCCAGCGGTCAAAAACCGACATCTCAAAAGATTTAATGAAAGTTCCCTGCGCTTTAAATAAATCATTCAGTCCGTCACCATTCGGTGAAAATCCACTTGGAATGTAAAGTGTCATAAAATCGGTAACCTTAATAGGATAAACTATTGAATCGCGGCAACCGTGGGTGCTGGTAAAATAATAGTTTACGGTATAATTTCCATACTGATTAAATGTGTGAATAATACTGTTACTTGCAAATTGAAAATTTCCGTCAGATAAAAACGCACTGTCTAAAACCCAACCGCTGTTCATGCCCACCGAAATTGTTACGGCTTCTCCGGTAAAAATTTCTCCGTTAGGATAGGTATAAAAAGTAGAGCTCAGTGTTTCGTTTACATTATTTACAAAAACCGAAGTAGAATCTTTACAGCCAAAATTATCGGTAACCACCACAAAATAATTTCCGGTAGTAATATTGTTTATTGTTTGCGTAAGTTTTGGAGGCGTGGTGTTCCAATGATATTGATAAGGCGCATTTCCGTTTGCGGTAACTGTTGCAGAGCCTATGCCGCTGTTACAAACATCCGATGTAGAAGAAATAGTAAGAGGCAATCCAAGCGTAATGCCCACCACTTCGGCAAAACTATTTATACATCCGTTTTTATCAATGATTGTTACTGTAAAGTTTCCCGGGCCTACATTGTTCAAGTTTTGTGTGGTTTGTACAGGCGTGCTGTTCCAACTATAAGTAAAAGGTGGAGTACCTCCGGTAACAGAAGTAAGATTAACGCCACCCGAAGGCCCGCCGCACTTAGAAGGAGTTATAGTACTTGTTACTGCAATAGTTTGTATTGTTACACCAATGGTTGCAGGAGCAGAAACAGTGCAGCCTTTGCTATCTGTAACTATTACTGTGTAATTTCCTTGTGCTAAATTATTGGCCACCGCTGTTGTTTGTACCGGCGTTGCGTTCCACGAATACGTATACGGGCTTGAACCGCCTGCAGCACTTGCTGTGGCCGTACCAACAGAAGCAGTACAAATTGTTGGTGCTACCGATGTAGTTGTTGTAAGTTGCGTGGGTTGCGTTATCAATACGCTAACTGTTTGCGTACATCCGTTATTATCAGAAACCGCGCAGGTATAAGTGCCGGCGGGAATATTATTTGCGGTTTGCGTGCTTTGTAAAGGCGTTGTATTCCACGCATAAGTAAAAACATTTGCTCCGGGAGTATTAATAACAAAAGTTGCTGCTCCGTTACTTCCGCCAAAACAGGAAACGTTGGTAGCGGTGCTTGCCGTTAAACTCCATCCTCCATTTTGTTGCGCTACTACTCCACTAACAGAAAGTGTACAAGTATTGGCATCTGTAATTACAACCGTATAATTTCCGGTAGCAAGGTTTGTTGCAACTTGCGTAGTTTGCACAGGAGTACAATTCCACGAATAACCAAAAGGCCCAACGCCACCACTTACAATAGTTGCACCTGCACTGCCATTAGAGGCCGAACAAGTTGTTGGCGTTGTTGTAACGGTTGCTACTATAGGCGCAGGATTTACCAAGGTAACAGTTGCAGTGCCAACACATCCGCCATTATCAGTAACAGTTACTACAAAAGTACCTGCACCAAGATTAGAAACAGTAGAAGAAGTTTGAACCGGTGTTGTATTCCACGAATAAGTGTAAGGAGCCGTACCGCCATTTACGGTTACAGTTGCGGTACCATTAGTTCCTAAATTACATTTTGGATTTGTTGATGTTGCATTGAGCGTAATCGTTGAGCCGGTATTAGCCACAACCGTTGTAAGCGTTTGCGTAATAACCCCACAACTTAATTGAAGTCCTACAACACAAGTATACGTACCCGCAGCCAAACCGTTAATAGAAGCGGTTGTTTGTCCGCCCGGTTGCCATTGATAAGTTACTGCGCCTGTATAATTTGTTACTGTTGCTGTTGCAGAACCTGTATTACCACCGCAACCGGTTGGAGTTGAAGAAACCGTTACGGCAGGGGCGTTCTGACAGCTTACTGCGTTACTTCCTACAAATACTCCCGAGTCGTATGCTTCATCAAGCGCATCAGCAATGGCAATTTTCATGTGGTAGGTAGAACATGGCTTTACGGATGTTACCGAAGTAACAGGAATCGTGTATCCATCATATGCAATATCATTATTAGGCGCGGTATAATTATCATGAAAATAAGCAGAGTTTGTAGTAGAATTTACATTGTTAATTGAAACCGGTATCGAGCCGGGCAAAGTACCGATGTTTAAGGCGGTATAATTTCCGCCGCCGGGATTTGGGCCCGTAAGGAAAATACCGAAGCCATCGTTAAACGAACCCACAAAGTTTGGATACTCTTCTGATCCAAAAACAAAAGTTATACTTAAACTGTTGCAAACAGGCACAAAATCAAACTCAAGGGCAGTTCTATAAATTGATTTTAGCAAATGTATTCTATTTTCGTTTCAAATTAAAATTTTTTTTCGGAATTTTTTTCTATACTCCCATTTTTATTTTTTTCTATCCTATTTTTTACAGCGCAATTTGTTCATTTCTTCATCTTT
>JBBQRR010000074.1:0-13292 GCA_038214655.1 Bacteroidia bacterium
ATTATCAATTAGTTATATCGTTATTTGTTAACAATTTGATTTTTAGAACTCCCCTTGAATTTATTTTATTTGTTTTTCTGTATCGCGTATTTGAGATTTTAATGTTTCAACTGCCCTTGTTTGGTCAGCTATTTCCTGTGCTTTTTCATCTTCAGTTCTAAACAATTTTGGTATCTGCGCATCATCCAACTTAGTTTGCTCTGCAGCCAACTGAGATTTTAGTTCAATAAGTTGTTGTTTCAAGCTTTCCTGATTTTGAGCTTCCGCTTCTGTTGCGGCCTGAGCTGCTTGCTCGTCTGCAATAGCTTTGGTTGTGGCAGCGGCAACCGAGTCCATTTTGGCTTTTTCTTTGGCTTCTAATTCGGCTTTAGAGGGCCCGCAGGCAATAAACCCCATTAATAAGGATAGGGCAATAATTACTTTTTTCATGCAAGGGTTCATTAGTTGTATAAACAAATGTATGTCAAAATTATCAAAAAGCAAATTAAATTGTCTTTTAGTAAACCTAAATAATAGGTACTTGCAGTATTAAAATATGCAAGCGGGAAAAAAGATAAAGGTATTAAGAGCCATAAAGGGTTTAACGCAGGATGATCTGGCAAATAAGATAAATAAAACCCGCGCCCTAGTTTCTCATATAGAACAAACGGGCAAAGTAAATAACTATACGCTTAATGCAATCTTAAAAGTTTTGGGCATGACGCCCGATGAGTTCGAAAAGTTTGATGCCAAAGAAACTCTTAAGCCCTATAAATTCGAGAAAGAAGAAGTAGAGATTTTAAAAGAAAGAGTTGAGCATTATCAAAAAGAAAATAAGGCGCTTAAAGATTTAATTCTGTCGCAAAAGAAAGTTATTGCAATGCTGGAGCGGAAGAAGAAATAGTTTAGCTGCGGGTAATTTTCTTTACCTCGATTATCAAATCCGGGATATCGTGTTTAGCTGTGTCCCAAAGACGAAAGTGGTTTACTCCTTCGTAATCATGAATAAGTACGTCGCGCATTTTAGCCATTACTTTCCAAGGAATGTTTGGATATTGAGTTTTAAACTCTTCGCTTATTCGTTTTGTGGCTTCACCTATTACTTCAAATTCTCTGATAACGGCGCTCTGTGTTTTTTGATCTTCTAAAAATGAAGACTCATTAAGGCCTTCGAGATACGAAACTATTCTTAAGGCCCTTTCTAAAATCTGCCCAACATAAACATGATTATCTTTAAGCATGATAAACCGTTTTCAGGTCTTTAAGGATGTATGGCATCACAGGCGGATAAACTGCCTCCTTATCAACAAGGTCAACTTTTCTTCCTATTTTTTGTTCCAAATCAAGGTGCATTTGTGCAATATCAAATAGGGTAGTGCCTCTTTTATATTCAACCAAAACATCAATATCACTGGCAGGGTTTATTTCATCACGCACAAAGGAACCAAAAAATCCAATTTCCTTTACCTGGTAAATTTTCAGGTAATCAATAATTGTTTGCATTATTTGTTGCTTTTCCATGGCCGTGGTATTGTTATACAAATATACAAAAAAAAATCTGTGAAATCTGTGGCCTTACTTACACACCGTCATCTTGCTGTTATTTATAACCGCAATCGCTTTGCCAATAAAATGTTTTCCAACAAACGGCGTGTTTTTACTTTTTGAGGCGATGTGCTTTTCGGTAAACTCCCATTTTAAATCGGGATTAAAAATGGTGAGGTTTGCTTTTTCTCCTACTTTAATTACCGGAACGTGCAGTCCTAAAATTTTGCGGGGGTTGATGGCAAGTTTTTCTATTAAGTGTGGTGTTTCTACTTTTTCGTGCAGCGCTGTGTTTGCGCTTGCGTAAGCAGTCTCTAAAGCAATGATGCCGAAGGCGGCGTGATCAAATTCCACATCTTTGTTTTCTACGTCTTCGGGGCAGTGGTCGCTTACAATAACATCTATCGAGTCGTTAAGAACCGCGCGCTTCAGCGCTTCGGTTTCGCTCTTGTCGCGCAAAGGGGGATTGGTTTTTAAATTAGTATCAAACTCTTCCAGACTCTCGTCATTCAATAAAAGTTGGTGCGCGGCAATGCCGGCGCTTATGTGCAGGCCTTTACTTTTTGCCTGCTTAATATTATCTGCCCCTTGTTTTGTAGAAATGGTTGGTATATGCATTCTTCCCCCCGAGTAAGAAAGCAAATTTATATTTCGTTGCACCATTAATTCTTCGGCAAGCCCGGGCATTCCTTTCAGGCCCATGTGTGTAGAAGTTTCACCTTCGTTCATTTGTCCGCCCGCGGTTAAACTTTTTTCTTCGCAGTGTGTTATTATCAGTGTATCGGTGTTGGTTGCGTATTGCAATAATCGCACTAACAAGCCGGAATCTTTAATCGAATTTTTGTAATCGCTGAAAGCAATAGCGCCGGCCTGTTTCATATCGTACATCTCGGTCATTTCTTTTCCTTCGCTATTCACCGTCAAACATCCTGCAGGATAAACATCCACCACATTATTTTTGCAAGAGTTAATTACATACTCAATTTGTGATTTGGTGTTCATGTGTGGGTTTGTTGCGGGTGCCACACACACACCGGTAAATCCGCCCTGTGCAGCAGCGCGCATACCGCTTTGCAAATCTTCTTTGTATTCAAACCCCGGGTCGCAAAAACTGGCCTGCATATCAAACCATCCCGGCGATACCTGCATGCCGTCCTGCTCAAGAACTCTTGCATTTTTATCTACCTTAAGGTTTGTGCCTATTTCAGCAATCTCACCTTGCTCAATAAAAATGTCGACCGTTTTTTTGTTGTGTGGCGAGTTGGGGTCAACCACTTTTACATTTTTTAATAAAAAGCTCATCGCATAAATTTAATTAGCGCCGTTTCTGCCAACAGAAACAGCAGGGTTAAAAGTACAAATAGTTTCCAAAGTTTTATTCCGCCGCTTATATCTGCCAATGAGGTTTTAAATCCGTTTGCATTTGTTTCTATCACCAATACATTTTTCCAACCGGCTTTTTTTACCAAATCTTCCAGCTCTGTTTTTGTATAGCAAGTTAAATCACTTTCCTGCCGCTTGTAGTTAAACGCAATTCCTTCCAAATTTTTTGTATCGTGCATCAAATTATAATTTCCGGCTTGCTGCGGTTGACCGTGCGTTAAAATAAATTTATTGTTTTCGGTAACTTTTACTTCGGGAATAAAATCTGTTTTGTTTGAACTGATGTGCAAGGGTTTTTCTCCTGTTGTATTTATTAAACTTACATCAATGGCTTCGTTGCTGCCGCTGTAGTAGTATAGTGGGGGAGAGGGCCTGCTAAGTATTGCAATTTTAATTAGTGTAGGCACAAATAAAGCATGTTTGGCAAAACTGCTGCTTTTTTCGTCGAGCGGTGCAGCGCAAACGTATAACCTGCCTTTGCCTTTGTTATACAGGCTTAAAAATGATTGCCCGTTTATTAATTTCAGCAAGACTTCTTCTCCGCTGCGAGAATTGCTCTGCAGCGCGTAATGGTAATTTACTATCGGCATATCCATGTTCTCGGGCGTTTTTTCAAACACGCCTTCGTAAAAAGTTTTTGGTAGGTTTTTATTTTCTAAGCGCGATTTTGCGGTATCGCTTTGCAAAAATGTTGCGGCGCTGAATTGTGTCAGAAAATTGTTGTAAGATACTTTGTCGGCTTCTTTTGCCGGAAATAGCATTACGCTTCCTCCCGCCAAAATAAATTTTTTCAGCTCGGCCGATAAGCCGCTGCTAATGTTTTGCAATCCGTTTACAACAACTAAATTACTTTTTGCAAAAGCAGCGTAATCAATGCTCTGATCATTTTGTTCCCTGTAATTAAAGAGCGAGTCGTTGCTGAACAAACTTTGCAAGTAAGCACCGCTCTTCTCATCTTTTTTATTTATCACCAAACAAGGCATGCGGTTATTTACTCTGAACGAAAAATAAAGTGTGTCGTCAAACGTAACCGGAAAATCTTCTATCGCCA
Source organism: Bacteroidia bacterium (assembly GCA_038214655.1). GTDB lineage: Bacteria > Bacteroidota > Bacteroidia > B-17B0 > Aurantibacillaceae > PALSA-968. Next base: position 3,959 of record JBBQRR010000074.1, read on the forward strand.
GCATTCCTTGCTGTACGCCGGTGTCTTTGCAGGTAAAACTCAGCATCGCATCTGTAGCGCTGTTTGGCGAAACTTTAAAACTTAGCGGCGTAATTTGCTTGTTGTTGATGAAAAACTTAAGCGAGCCATTGTCAATTTCTTTTTCAGAAAGATTTTTAATTTTTACATGCAGCTTTTGCGTGGAGCCTTGCTGAAAATACGGGCTCTCCACAAAACATGAATCTATAAAAACATTTTGCGGCGTAGCATTTTCTAAAAAAATAAAACTTGTTTCAGATAAACTGTCGGGTTTAAATTCAGTTGTGTTAAAAGTACTTTTTTGAAAATCGCCCAGCATAAAAAACTCGGCACCTTTTTCATCCTCTTTTAAATTGCTTCGCATGCGAGCGTACACTTCGCTGATTTTTTTTACCGCAGGCGAGAGTTGCACTTTATCAATGCCGTCCAAAACCTGCTCTTTGCTAATAGTAAGTTGCGAAGTACTGAAATCGTTGCTAAGCATTTGAAATTTATCTCCTGCGCCGGCAGCCTGTACAATTTCGCGGGCCTTGCGCTTGGCATCGTCCAGCAAATTGCCGTTTTTGTTGGCCGCCTGCATACTAAAAGAATTATCTAAATAAACACTAATAAGCCTCGTTCCCTTTTTAACACTATGCTCGCCCGGCAGGTAAGGCTGGGCAAAAGCCATAATTAAACAGCTGAGAGCCAGTAGTCTGGAAGTTAAAATAAGGAGACGTTTAAGGGTAGATTTGGCTTTGCTTTCCTGCTGAACCTCTTTTAAAAACTTTACATTAGTAAAGTAAACCTTTTTATAGCGCCTGAAATTAAAGAGGTGTACTATAATAGGAATGGACAGTGAAAAAAGGGCGAAAAGAAATGAGGGATAAAGGAAGCTCATTAAAGCGCTAAGATACAACATATTTTAACAGGTTTTTTGCTTGGCGGGGCAAATAATTGCCTAAATTTGCTCAACTAAAACCTATAAAAATGAAAAAATTAATGTTAACAGTAGCCCTTCTTTCTTTCGTTGGCGGCGCTACTATGTCTGCTCACGGTGATGATAAAGACAAAAAGAATTGCAAAGATAAAAAGGAGTGTTGCAAAAAAGACAGTAAGTCTTGTTGCAAAAAAGGCGAGAAAAAAGCTGAAACAAAACCAACTGAAGAGAAGAAGTAATTTTTCTTTTAGAAGTTCAAAAAGCCTTTTCCTAACGGGAAGGCTTTTTTTGTGTCCGTTTCACACTTCGGAGGATGTCCCCCGCCGGAGGGGGAAGTCGCGTAGCGACGGGGGAGGTAAAAAGTTGGAAGATGTTTTTCTCTTTGAAGGGATGCTGTTGTCAATTTACCCTAAAAGCCCTATCTTAGCCCAAATGCAAAACATGCAACATACGCGCGCTTCTGCCATGGCTATGTGGAGTTAAATTTTATCTCCGTATTCAGGATTTTATATTTTGAATGCATCATCAAATCAGCACCTTGTTAAATCATCAAATTAAAACAGCATGTCAAAACAAATAAAAAATGTGGAGTACGGCCTCGAAAAAATTTTTGAAGGCGCTCAGGATTTCCTTCCGCTATTAGGAACAGATTACGTTGAGTTTTATGTGGGCAATGCAAAACAATCGGCTCACTTTTATAAAACAGCTTTTGGTTTTCAGAGTCACGCTTACTGTGGTTTAGAAACAGGAAGCAGAGACCGCGTGTCGTATGTTCTAAAACAGGATAAAATTCGTTTAGTACTTACCACCGCCTTGGTTAGCGATTCCCCAATAGGCGAGCACGTAAAAAAGCATGGCGACGGCGTTAAAGTAATTGCACTTTGGGTAGAAGACGCGCGTAAGGCTTTTGAAGAAACCACTAAGCGTGGCGCGAAACCTTTTATGCAACCAACGGTTGAGAAAGATGAGCACGGCGAAGTTGTTCGCTCCGGAATTTATACTTACGGAGAAACCGTTCACATATTTGTTGAACGTAAAAATTATAAAGGTTCTTTCCTTCCCGGATATGTAGAATGGAAAAGCGATTACAATCCTGCGCCGGTTGGTTTAAAATTTATCGACCACATGGTAGGTAACGTGGGATGGAATCAGATGAACGATACCGTAAAATGGTACGAGGATGTAATGGGCTTTGTAAATTTTTTAACCTTCGACGATAAACAAATTACAACGGAGTACTCGGCCCTTATGAGTAAGGTAATGAGTAACGGTAACGGCAGAATAAAATTTCCTATTAACGAACCGGCCGAAGGAAAAAAGAAATCGCAGATTGAAGAGTATATTGATTTTTATGAAGGAGCAGGCGTGCAGCATTTAGCTCTAGCTACGGATGATATTATTAAAACTGTTGCCGAGTTGAAAGCGCGTGGCATAGAATTTTTACCTCCTCCGCCTCAGGCTTATTATGATGAAATTCCAAAAAGATTAGGTGTGCACATGGAAATCATGAAAGAAGACATTAAGGAACTTCAGCGCTTGTCAATTTTAGTAGACGCTGATGAGGAAGGATATCTGTTGCAGATTTTTACCAAGCCGGTAGAAGATCGTCCCACTTTATTTTACGAAGTAATTCAGCGCATGGGCGCCAAAGGTTTTGGCGCAGGAAACTTTAAAGCTTTGTTCGAATCGATTGAGAGAGAGCAGGCGAAGCGCGGAACGCTGTAATTTTACATTCTGTATTAATTTTCCCTTCCTCCCAATAGCTATCGGGATCAAGGAGGGGATCTTTTACCAAAAGATTTATCATTCGAAAAAAAAGGGTGGTTTTATGGAAGGAAAATTTAATAATTTACCGCATCTCACAGTCCGGAGGAAAGAATTAAGAAACAATTCCACCTCGGCCGAAGCCGCTTTGTGGAATCTTTTAAAAGTAGTCAGCTAGAAGGATTTAAGTTCAGGCGACAGCCCAGTATGGGTAATTACATTGTAGATTTTTATTGCCCGAAGAAAAAATTGGTTGTCGAACTCGATGGCCAGTATCACTTTGATGATAGGCAGGTGGCAAAAGACGAAGAACGAACAAAGTATCTTAATGAAAAAGGAATAACCGTTATTCGCATAGAAAACAAAAATGTGTTTGAAAACCCGAGCATGGTTTTGGATTATATTTTGCAGCATTTAAAATAGCAGACCACCCCATCATGCCCGCTTTCAGCGCGGCATTTGATTCCTCTCCTTGAAAAGGAGGGGAAATTTTAATACAGCATTTTAGGAAAGGAGACTTTACTCGCGTTAGCGGTTTTGTATTATTTCCCCTCCTTTTCAAGGAGGGGATCTTTTTACCGAAAGATTTATCTTTCGAAAAAGAGGGGTGGTTTTATGGAAGGATTTGCCCATGTAAAGTAAAAGCTCTATATTTGTTTACAATTTACTGTAAACTGTAAACTAAATATTTGTAATAAATTGAAAAACAACAAACTAATAATATATTATTTAGGAAGCAAAGGCTCCGCCAGAGTGCCCGAGCTGCTTGAACTGTACAAAATCAGCAGGCAAATGATGCACCGCATTTTGCTGAAATTGATTGAAGAAGGAAAAGTAAAAAAAACCGGCAAGGCCCCAAAAACCTATTACTCGCTGGTAGAAGAAACACCGCCAAAATACGAAAACACAAAACCACTTGATGCCGACAAAGAAGAATTTTTGCAAAAACATTTTTTGCTGGTAACCGAGCTGGGCAAACGCCTTACAGGTAGTGAAGCCATGCAGTTTTTTTGCGGGCGACAAAAACTCCCGCTCGAAAAAACCATTGACGAATTTATTGCTACGCGAAAAAAATATTTGAAATATTACAATAATATTGAGTTGATACCGGGAATTGAAAAACTCAAAAGCACAAAAGGTTTTTCGGCCATTGGCCCTGATGAACTTTACTACCACGATTTTTACGCTATAGAAAGATTTGGAAAAACCAGATTGGGCACACTTTTGCATTTTGCCAAGCAAGGACAAAACAAAAAACTAATGGCCGAGCTGTGCGATGAAATAAAACCGGCCTTGCTAAAACTCATTAAGCAAAATAAAATCGACAGCGTTGGCTTTATTCCTCCAACCATAAAGCGCGAGGTGCAGATAATGAGTTATATCGAAAAATATTTGAACCTGCCATTGCCGCATTTTAAAATTGTAAAAATAAACGGCGAAATTGCAGTGCCGCAAAAAGCACTTTCAAAACTCGAAGATCGCATTGCCAATGCAAAAGCGAGTTTATTGCCCGACGATAAACGACAATTTAAACGTTTGCTATTGATTGATGATGCAGTTGGCTCGGGCGCAACAATAAATGAAACAGCTTTGAAAATAAAAAGACAAAACTCTAAAATAGAAATAATAGGCCTGGCAATTACCGGAAGTTACAAAGGCTTTGAGGTGATACAGGAAATCTAAACCTCCACCAAATTCTTAACTCCCGCCTTCTCCATATTTTTCACAAACTCGTCAAAAAGGTAGCGGCTGTCGTGCGGGCCGGGGCAAGCCTCGGGGTGATACTGAACCGAGAATACGGGTTTATTGGTAAGGCGTATTCCCTCAACGGTATTATCGTTTAGGTTTATGTGGGTTGCTTCAACGTCTTTTGCTTTGGTAACGTCTTCGGCTTTTATGCTAAAGCCGTGGTTTTGCGAAGTAATTTCGCAATGGCCGGTAATTAAATTTTTAACTGGGTGGTTAATACCGCGGTGCCCGTTATGCATTTTGTAAGTAGAAATTCCTTGCGACTCGGCAAGTAACTGATGCCCCAAACAAATTCCGAAAACGGGTTTGTTGGTATTTACAATTTGCTTTATCAATGCAATCTCCTCTTTCATTACCGATGGATCGCCGGGGCCGTTGCTTAGCATAAAGCCGTGCGGTTTAAAACTCTCTAACTCTGCCAAGGTACTTTTCATTGGAAAAACCTTAACATAACAACCGCGTTGCACCAGTGAGCGAACAATATTTTTCTTTACACCAAAATCAATTAACGAAACTCTGTAATCCGCATCCGCACTTCCGGCTTCGTAAGTTTTTTTAGTGGTTACTTTTGATGAAAGCTCTAAGCCTTGCATGCTTGGCACTTTACTTAAAATTGCTTTCAGTTTTTCTACATCCATCTCAGCTGAGGAAATAACACAATTCATCGCGCCCTTATCGCGTATGTAACGCACAATGGCGCGCGTGTCAACATCACTGATGGCAACAATGCCTGCTTTTGCAAAATAATCTTCTAAAGAAGTAATGCCCGTACCGTAGCGCGAAAAACCGGTGTTAAATTTTTTACATATCATTCCTGATATCTTAATACCGTCGCTCTCCACATCAATTTCATTCACCCCGTAATTGCCAATGTGCGCGTTGTTCATTATAACTACCTGGCCAAAATAACTTGGGTCGGTAAAAATTTCCTGGTAGCCTGTCATGCCCGTGTTAAAGCAAATCTCGCCTGTGGTGGTGCCAATGGCGCCGGCTGCTTTTCCTTCAAAAACTTTTCCGTCCTGTAAAACTAAAAGGGCTTTGGCTTTGCTTTGGTATTTTAAGTGCATTTGCTATAATTTTGGGCGATTGCAAATTTCGGCAATTTTTGGGTATTTATAGCGAGTTTATTTGAACATTTTTTGAAGAATTGGACAATATTTTGGGCGTTACCCCGAGGTGCGCAGCAGCCGGGCGCACTCGCGGTCAGGCTACAAAAGGGTACCGTTTTTTGCCCATACTTTTCCAAATTATCATTTAGTTAAGTTTAGGATTTTTCTACTTTAAAACTGACTGGTCAAAAGAACCCCCGCCACGGCGGGGCCTTTTGTATCCTTAACGCAAATACAACAAAATACAAACCATTAAACTCCGTGTCTCTGCGGTTTCGGCTGTTTGGGGTTCATTCTTCAAGGGTAAAAAGAAAACCAAATAGCGAGCCACCTTATTTCTTACTTTTGTTTCGTTATACCGAAAATCAAAAACTGCCATGCAAAAAATTAAAATAGCAATAAACGGCTTTGGCCGCATTGGGCGCGTGTTTTTACGCATTGCCATTAACCGCCCCGATTTTGATATTGTTGCCATAAACGACCTTACCGATAGCAAAACGCTTGCACATTTGCTTAAGTACGACTCGGTGCACGGCCGTTTTAACGGCACCGTTACTCACGAAAAAGATGCCCTTATCATAAACGGAAAACGCATAAGAATTACAGCCAGTGCCGACCCGGCTTTATTGCCCTGGAAAGAAATGGGCATTGATGTAGTTGTAGAAAGCACAGGACATTTTTTAAGCAAAGCTACCGCGCAAAAGCACATTGATGCAGGTGCAAAAAAAGTATTGATGTCGGCACCCCCAACCGATAACGAAACCAAAACCATTGTAATGGGCGTTAACGATCACACGCTTTCTAAAGATGATGTGATTGTATCTAACGCTTCGTGCACCACCAATTGCGCGGCGCCCATGATAAAAGTATTGGAGAAGTGGGGGATAGAAGATGCTTATATCACAACAGTACACTCATACACCGGTGACCAGCGCTTGCACGACGCGCCGCACAAAGATTTGCGCAGGGCAAGAGCTGCAGCTTTAAACATTGTACCAACTTCTACCGGAGCGGCGAAGGCCATTACCAAAATTTTTCCCGATTTGGAAGGTAAAATAGGAGGTTGCGGCATGCGCGTGCCCGTGCCCGATGGTTCGCTTACGGATATTACATGCCTGCTTTCTCACCCCCATACCGAGGAAGAAATAAATGCCGAGTTTAAGCGCGCCGCACAAAATGAGTTAAAGGGCGTTTTAGAATATACCGAAGACCCCATTGTATCGAGCGATATTATTGGAAACCCCAACTCCTGCATTTTTGATGCAGAGTTTACCGCCATAGTAGGCAGCATGGTAAAAATTATTGGCTGGTACGATAACGAAGCCGGCTACAGCAACCGCCTGGCGGATGTTATTACCAAGTGGTTTTCCTTGTAGCAGCCGTTATATATTGGATATTTCGCGTTTTGTGTTAGAACAGCCCGTACTGTAAATTCAACCCGAAATATTTAACATAGGAAGCATAAATCTATCATGTAGTAATAGCTTGTATTTGCGTGAAGGATACAAAAGGCCCGCAGGGGTTCTTTTGGTCCCGCCTTTTCGGCGGGACCAAAAAACGGCACCCTTTTGTAGCCTGACCGCGAGTGAGCCCGGCTCTTGCTCACCTCGCGGGCACGCCCAAATCCTCAAAAGACCCAAAATCATCCTTCCTGCCCTAAAACCATTCAATTAACAATGCAGTGGTGAAAAAAGAGTGAAGTGCCCGTAACCTTTGCCTGTATTGTAACGTAAACTTGTATAAGCAAACCAAATGATGAGTCAGGACTTAGTACAAGCATGTATGCAGGGCGACCCAAGTGCCCGCAAACAATTGATAGAGCAACACTACAGCCCCTTTATGGCTATGGCGCGCCGCTATGCAAAAAATAACGAGCAGGCCGATACTTTTTTTCATCACGCTTTTATTTATGTGTTTAAACAATTTACAGAATACAAAAACGAAAATGATTTTGACGGCTGGATGAAAGAAAATTTTTTGTGCAGCGTGGTGCAACAATTAAAAAATTGCAAAGCCGAGTATTATGTTACCACTACAACGCGTATTGACGAGAGTAAAAAAGAACGTACCGATTTATTTCATCAGGCGGAATTAGAAAACGTGAATGATTTACCTGCTGAAGATTATATTAAAGCCTTGCAACAATTGCCCGCATCGTTTCGTACGATGTATAATATGTTTGTTATTGAGCAATATGCTTTCGACCGAATTTCGGTGATGCTTGAGGTAAGCGAATCGTCGGCACAAAATACTTTAGAGCGCGCTAAAAACCAGTTTGCCAAAAATTTACAAATGCATTTGCACGGCTATGCTTGATAAAATACCAACATACCGCATTGATGAGAGTGCCTTGCGCAGCAAATTACTTAACTACAAGGTTGAGGTAAATGCTACTGAGTGCAGTGCCATTGAGCAGGAAGTTGCGGCGATGCGGTTTAAAAAAACAATTACGCTGCCAAAAATTAATTTAAGAGTGCTTGTGCCTGCGCTTTTAATTGTTGCACTAACAACGGTGGTTTGTTTTAATTTGGATACCATTAAAGATTTATTTAGCGCGGCGCCCGAAACAAAAATTGAAAATAAAGTTTCTTTGCCTGTTACGCAACCTGTAGTAACAACTCAAACCGTTGCGGCAATACCGGTACCTACGCCAACGTTAGAAAACATTATTCCTGCCACGGATCATGCTTTGTTGCTAAAGAAGCAGGATTCGATTTTAGCCGCAAACAAAAAAGCGGATTCGCTTAAACTTGCGGCAGCTAAAAAAGCAATTCCGGTTATAGCCCCGCCACCAAGCGACAGCGTCGCAAAAAATAATACTATAAGTAAGCAAGATACTGCAGTTCAAAAAACAGATACTCCTGTTAAAAAGAAGAAAAAGCGCCGCCGCCGTAGCGCCGCTCTGGAGGACATCAAGCAATCTACCCTCCAGGAAAACAGCGCTGACGACGATGTGGTAGTGCCGCAGTAATATTTACTTCTTGAAAAAACAAAAAGTATATTTTTTTAGCGGCCTTGGTGCCGACCAAAGAGTATTTGCAAAAATTAAATTACCTGATGGATTTGAAGTTGTGCATGTACAATGGATTCCTGTTGAGAAAAAAGAAACGTTTGAGAATTATTGCCTCAGACTAGGTAAGCAAATAGATGTAAGCGTTCCTTTTTCATTTATAGGCCTTTCGTTTGGCGGCATTGTTGCAGTTGAACTGGCCCAAAAGATAAAACCAAAGCAGCTTATTATAATTTCAAGTATTTCATCTAAAAATGAATTGCCGGTTTTGTATAAAATATTTGCGTGCCTGAGATTGCATAAAATTATTTCAGGAAAAATTTTAAAGGCCTTCTCGCCAATAATTATTCCGGCTTTTGGTTTTCAGGGAGAGGAAACGAAAAAACTTCTCAGGCAAATATTTAGAGATACATCACCGCAATTTTTAAAATGGGCCATCAATTGTATTCTTTCCTGGAAAAATGAGGTTAGGCCGCAGAACCTGATTCATATTCACGGGACAGCTGACAGAATTTTGCCGTTCTCAAAAGTAAAAGCCGATTATATAATTGAAAAGGGCGGCCATATGATGGCTTATGACAGGGCCGAAGAGATAAACGCGATTCTGGCCAAAGCACTGATTTAAAAACATTGTTGTCCGATAAAAGTACAAAATATTTTTGATACAAACGTAATTGCCTGATTATTAGGTGATATTGTTTGTGTTTTTTTGTTTTTGAAAAGTAAGCCCCCTCTAAAAGAGCGAAAATTGTTCTTGATTATGAA
>JBBQRR010000075.1:0-11781 GCA_038214655.1 Bacteroidia bacterium
GCCCAATGTAATTTTAAAACCGGAAGACATTGTTAATGCACGTCAGGTTGTGCGTGATGTTTATATGGACGAAAAAATTGAACGTTACATTATAGATATTGTTTTTGCAACGCGTTTTCCGAAAGAATATAAATTAGAAAAATTTGCTCCGCTTATAAACTTCGGAGGTTCGCCACGCGCCAGTATTAATCTTGCGCTTGCGGCAAAAGCTTATGCGTTTATTAAACGTCGTGGGTATGTTATACCGGAAGACGTGCGTGCCATCAGCTTAGATGTATTGCGCCATCGTATTGGCCTGACCTATGAGGCTGAAGCTGAAAATATCACTTCAGAGTCGATCATAAACGAAATCTTAAATACCGTAGAGGTTCCATAAATAAAAAGTACGAGATACGATTGTGGGGCATTTGATTTAGCTCGCCCTCGTCTCTCAAAACTATTTTCAAAAATGGAAACAGCCGAATTACTTAAAAAAGTAAGAAAGATTGAGATAAAAACTCGCGGGCTTTCTTCCCAGATTTTTTCCGGGGAATATCACTCTGCCTTTAAGGGCCGTGGTATGGCTTTTAGCGAGGTGCGCGAGTATACGCCCGGCGATGATATACGTACTATTGATTGGAATGTTACCGCACGTTTTAATGCTACTTATGTAAAAGTTTTTGAAGAAGAGCGCGAGCTGAATGTAGTTTTATTGGTAGATGTAAGCGCCTCCGGGAATTTTGGAACGCTAAAACAAACTAAAAAGGAATTAATTACTGAGTTATGTGCCGTAATTGCATTTTCAGCTTCCACCAACAATGATAAAATCGGCGTTATTTTTTTTAGCGATAAAATCGAAAAATTTATTCCGCCTAAAAAAGGTAAATCGCATATACTGCGTATCATTCGCGAATTATTAAATTTTGAACCTCAAAACAAAGGCACCGATATTACAATTGCATTAAAATTTCTTACCAACGCCATCAAAAAGAAAAGTATTGTCTTTGTAATTTCCGACTTTATTGGCAATCGTTTTGAAGATGCAGTTAAAATTGCCAATAAAAAACACGATGTGGTGGCCCTGCGAATTTATGACACTGCCGAAACAAAAATTCCTAAAGTTGGCTTGCTTAAATTAAAAGACAATGAAACCGGTAAAGTAAAGTGGGTAAATACTTCAAGCAATGAATTTCAGCAATCGCTTAAACTGCAGCAGATAAAGCACGAAGGCTATTTAAAAGATACTTTCTCGCGTGCGGGAGTTGATTACGCTAAAATAAGTACGCACGAAGGTTATATTAAACCCTTAATGAGTTTATTTAAAAAGAGGGGTTAACAATTTACGAATGAATAAATATTTTAAATATCTGTTTTGTTTGCTACTGTTTGCAGGAGCGTTTAACTCTTTTGCCCAGGATGTACAGGTAGCCGCTATGATGGATACTTCTAAAATCCGTATTGGCGAACAGGTTAAAATTAATTTATACGTTAAACATAAAATCAACCAAAATAATTTAAAAATACAATGGCCGCGCATCAGCGATACTTTGCGCAAAGAGGTTGATGTGGTAAATGTTTCTGCAATCGACACCACTATACCGGATAAAGATAAGCCCGACGAAGTTCAGGAACATCAAACAGTAACTATCACTTCAACCGATTCGGGCTTTTGGGCCATTGAGCCTTTTGTGTTTATTGTAAACAACGATACAACAAAACCCCTGGGTACAGAGCCACTTTTGCTAGAGGTTTACAATATTCCTGTAGATACCGCGCAAACTACCATACGAGATATTAAAACCACCTTGGATGAGCCGTTTGACTGGCATGAGTATTTGCCCTATATCTATTGGAGTTTGGCCGCGCTGGCAATAGTATCGATAATTGTTTTACTGGTTTACAAGTACGGGAAAAAAAGTACAGTCGTTATAAAAGAAACAAAACCAAAAGAGCCGCCGCACATTACTGCTCTTGCTGCGCTGGAAGAAATACGACACAAAAAACTTTGGCAGGAAGGTAAATTTAAAGAATATCATACTTTAATTTCGGATGCCTTGCGTTTGTATATTGAAGGACGATACGGTGTTTCGGCAATGGAACTAACCTCCGAAGAAATTTTTAAAATTATGTCGGGACAGGTAATTGACTCGGTAAGTAAAGAAAAACTTCGTCAGATTTTAACTTTGGCAGATTATGTAAAATTTGCCAAGGTTGTTCCGATTGATGTAGAAAATGAATTATCATTGAGTAATGCAATTGATTTTGTAAACGGAACAAAACGCGAAGAAGAAATTACAAGACAAGAAACTAAAGAGTGAGTATCATTAACTACATAGAAAGTTTAACGTTTGCCGATAAGGACTATTTTTGGCTGATGCTGGTTTTGCCTGTATTAATCTTCTGGTATATTTTCAAACGCAAAAAACATGAAGCTGAGTTTAATTTTTCTTCTTTAGAACAACTGGGTTCCATTAAAACATCTTTAAAAGCGGTATTGCGACATTTTGTTTTTGCTTTGCGTTTAATTTGCATCGCTTTAATTATCACGGTGCTCGCCCGTCCGCAATCGCGCAGTAGTTGGAAAGATATTAAGACCGAAGGGATAGATATTGTTTTAAGTCTCGACGTCTCCTACTCTATGCTTGCAAAAGATTTTAACCCTAACCGCATTGAAGCGGCAAAGGAAGTGGCAAAAGAATTTGTAGACGCTCGGCCTAACGACCGCATTGGGCTTGTAGTTTTTGGCGGCGAAGCTTTTACGCAATGTCCGCTTACTACAGATCATACCGTAATTAAAAACATGTTTAAGGATGTAAGCGCCGGTATGATGGAAAACGGAACGGCCATTGGGATGGGAATTGCTACCGCTGTTGCGCGTATTAAAGAAAGTAAAGCTAAGAGTAAAGTAATTATTTTACTTTCAGACGGAGTTAATACATCGGGAGAAATTGCGCCGGCTACTGCCGGTGAGATTGCAAAAACATTTGGCATTCGCGTTTACACCATTGGTGTTGGTACAAAGGGCAAAGCGCTTACCCCTGTGGGCATGTATCCTAACGGGCAATTTGCTTATGATTATGTAGATGTACAAATTGATGAAGACGTAATGCAAAAAATTGCCGTAGAAACCGGCGGAAAATATTTTAGGGCAACCAATAAAGAAAGTTTACGCAAAGTGTACAAAGAAATTGATAAAATGGAGAAATCAATTATTAACGAAAAGAATTTTTCTAATAAAGATGAACATTTTTTACCCTTTGCCATTGCAGCGGCCATTGCTTTGCTGTTAGAATTTATTATAAAACATTTGTTTATTAACCCTGCCACATGATTAGGTTTGAAAACATAGTATTTATTTGGGCATTGGGGCTAATACCGCTTTTGGTTCTTGTTTTTATGTTGGTGATGCTAAATAAAAAGAAAAGGTTGGAAAAACTTGGCGAATTTAATCTGGTATTAAATATGATGCCCGATGTTTCGGTTACAAGGCAAATTGTAAAATTTTCTTTTTACGGAATAGCTTTATTTTTTCTATTATTGGGAATGGCCAATTTGCAAACCGGCAGTAAACTGCAGGAAGTAAAACGCAATGGTGCTGATATTATGCTGTGCTTGGATGTATCTAACTCGATGATGGCCGAAGATTTAAAACCAAATCGTTTAGAGCGCGCTAAACAGGCTATTGAGAAAATGATTGATAAACTGCAGGGCGACCGTGTTGGCATGATTGTTTTTGCAGGAGAAGCTTACGTGCAATTGCCCATTACAACCGATTACGGTGCGGCTAAACTTTTTTTAAATGCCATTGCTCCCAATATGATTCGCAAGCAGGGAACTGCAATTGGCGCGGCTATTGAAAAAGCTATGGAATCTTTTGGCAAGGACGAAGGAAAAAATAAAGCCATAATTATTATTACCGACGGGGAAAATCACGAAGACGATGCAATAAAACTTGCCGAGGAAGCTGCAAAAAACGACATTAGCATTCACACCATTGGTATTGGCTCTGATGCAGGTGTTCCAATTCCAATTTATCAAAACAGTGTTCCTGCAGGTTATAAAAAGGATAAAGAAGGTAATACCGTTATCACAAAACTAAACGATAAACTTTTACAGGAAATTGCGGGTGCTACAAACGGAGTTTATGTAAAAGCAAGTAATGCGGATGTTGGATTAAACGCCGTGCTCGATAAAATTGCAGAGCTCGATAAAAAAGAAATCGAATCCAAGCGCTATACCGATTACGAGGACCAGTTTCAATGGTTTGTTGGCGCGGCTTTATTATTTTTGCTGATTGAATTTTTCATAAGCGAAAGAGTGAATTCCTGGTTAAGAAAACTAAATTTGTTTGGTAAGCAATGAAACACTTAATATACATAGCCCTTCTGTTTATACTGGTTCCTTTTACGGTCTGCTCTCAACAGGAGCGCTATATTTTGCGTGAGGGAAATCAAAATTACAATAACGGCCGCTATAAACAAGCCGAACAATATTACAGCAACTCTTTAAAAAAGAAAAACAACTATTTTAAAGCAAACTATAATTTAGGAAACGCTTTGTACAAACAAGGCAAATTTGAAGATGCGCGCGGGCAGTTTGATGTATTCATAAAAAATACCGGAAATAAAGACACGCTTTCTAAGGCTTTTCACAATCTGGGTAATTCTTATCTTAAATCAAAAAAATACCAGGATGCCATCGATGCCTATAAAAATTCGCTAAAACTAAATCCTAACGATGAGGATACCCGTTACAATTTAGCATACGCTAAAAGAATGATGCTGGAGCAACAGAAAAAGGACGGAGGTAAAAAGAACGAAGAAAATAAAGACAATAAGGAAAAAAACAAAGAGCAGCAGAAGCAGGATCAAAAAAATAAAGAAAATAAAGATAAAAAAGAAGAGCCTAAGATGAGTAAAGAAGAAGCTCAGCGTATGCTGGAATCTTTAAAGAATGGCGAACAAAAAATGCAAGAGAAGCATAAGAAAAAGGGAGAGAAAAATGAAACCAATAATATAGATAAAGATTGGTAAATTGATTTGATGATTGGATTGCAACAATGAATGGTAGAGGAAAAATAGCAATGATTTTATTTATAGCAGTGGCTTTATGGCTCTTGCCTGTAAAATTATTTTCTCAAAAACTAAATGCCCAGGTAAGTAAAAATAAAGTTGCTGTGGGCGAAGATTTTCAATTAACTTTTACAGCCGGTGGCAATGTTGCAGGATTAAAACTTCCAAACCTTCCCGATTTTGATTTGCATCAGGGCCCTTTTCAATCAAGCAGTTTTCAGAGTATTAACGGCAATGTAAGTCAGTCAACAAGCTACACCTATGTGATTGCAGCGCGTAAAGAGGGTAAGTTTTCTATTGGCGCGGCTACGGCTACAATTAACGGTACAAAAGTTGAATCGAACACAATTTCTATTGAAGTTGTAAAAGGAACTGCTCCCAAACAACAGCAGCAACAGCAAAACGACCCCTTTGCAAGTTTATACGGTAACGCGCAACAGGAAGAGCCCGCTAAGCAAACTGCATCGGGCGAAGATTTGTTTATGCGCACGTATGTAAATAAAAAACAATGTTATTTGGGTGAGCAGATTACAGTAACTCAAAAAATTTATGCGCGCAGCAATATCATACATCGCGGGCCGCAAAACGAAAAACTTCCCAGCTATGCCGGGTTTTGGTCAAAACTACAAGAACGAAAAGGCCCTTTGCCGGTTGATGTAGAAAATTTGGATGGTATTAATTACAATGTGGTTGAGTATAGCATAACTTATTTATTTCCGCAACGTGCTGGTAAAATTACATTGGACCCCATTGAGGTAGACTGGGTAGTACGCGTAAAGAGCAAAAAGCCACTTACTATTTTTGAACAATTTATGGGTGGCGGCTATCAGGATTATGCGGCAAAATTAAAAAGTAAGCCGGTTGTAATTGATGTACTGCCCTTGCCCGAAAAAAATAAACCTGCCGGTTTTACGGGTGCGGTGGGTAAATTTAATTTCAGCGCGCATCTTAACCACGATAAAGTAAAAGCTAACGAAGCCATAAATTTAAAGTTAACTATTAGCGGTACGGGCAATATTACCCTTGCAGAAGGTCCAAAATTAACTTTCCCCGACGGATTTGAAACGTACGAGCCAAAAACGAATGAAACCATTGCTACCAACGGAAGTGTTAGTGGAACCAAAACTTACGAATATTTAATTGTGCCGCGCCGCGAGGGTAATTATGTAATAAAAGATATTGCCTTCAGTTATTTTGATTTAGAGAAAAAGCAGTATGTAACTATTCCCTCGCCCGAATTAAAAATTACGGTCGAAAAAGGAGACGCCAACTCTTCGACAGGCGCAAGTGTATACAGCTCTAAAAACGAAATTGGCGAAATGGAAAACGATATTCGTTATATTAAAGAAGGCGATTTAAAGCTGAAACCTCTTAACGATGAATTTTTTGGTTCGTTTAAGCACTATGCATTCTTGGTTTTGCCCTTGCTTTTATTTTTTGGATTTATTATTGGCAGAAATCAATATCTAAAAACACAAAGTAATCTGGTTGCTGTTAAAGAACGTAAAGCAGCTAAACTGGCTCGTAAACAATTGGTACTGGCCGAAAAATTTAAAGCACAAAACAAACGCGATGAGTTTTACGGCGAAATTCTTACCGCCTTAAATAAATACGCTAGCAATAAAATGAATATTCCGGTTGCAGATTTATCTAAGGAAAATATTTCAGCGCATCTGGCCGAGAAGAAAGTAAATACAGAAACTATTTCAAAATTAATGAACACGCTTAATGATTGCGAGTACGTACGTTACGCACCGGCAAGTGTGGAGCAGGATTTAAATATTGCTTACAATAATACTATTGAACTAATTACAAAAATAGAAGATGAAATTAAGTAAATACATAGGTGGCAGAAAGCAGTTGGCAGTAATTAGTCAGCAGTCGTCAGTGGGCAGTAGGCAGTACCCAACACAGCGAGCTCGTCATGCTGTTCCGCATTTTTTTGCGGGATCAGCTTCTTTTAATGCGCTAAATGAGTCCGTGTTGAATGGAGTACTAAATATTGTTAGAACGAAGCTGCCAATCTCTCTTTTAGTTGTATTATTCTTTCTACCATTTTTTTTCACAGCTCAAAATTTATCCGACAGCGCCCAAATTTATTATAAGAAGCAGGAATTTAAACAAGCTATCAATTGCTACGAGAAAACTTTAGCCGGCGGACAAAGCTCTGCTAACCTGCATTACAATTTAGGCAACGCTTATTTTAAAGACAATCAAATAGGAAAAGCCATTTACAATTACGAGCTGGCAAAAAAATTGAGCCCTGGTGATGATGATATTAAAAATAACCTGAAGATTGCCAATGCAAAAACCATTGATAAAATAGAGGCAAAAGAAAATTTTTTAGCCGGCGCAATTAAATCGGGCTTATACAGCATGTTTAGCACAAACGGCTGGGCATGGCTAAGTATTATAGCAGTAATTTTTACTTTGCTATGCGCCATTGCGTTTATTGTTTCTAAAAATTTATTTTTTAAGAAAATATGTTTCGGACTGGGAGTTTTAGGAACCATAAAATTTGTTTTTGTTTTTACTATAGGCTTTGCTTCTTTGCATAACCTCAATAAAAAAACACAGGCCATTGTTACCAATCAGGTGGTACAAGTGTTAAATGCGCCTAACGAAAGCGGTAAATCCAAATTCAGCCTGCACGAAGGAACAAAACTTACCGTTTTAAGCACGAATGAAGACTGGACCTCCATTCAGTTAGCCAATGGCAACGAGGGCTGGATTAAAACTAACGAATTAGGCTTGTTTTAACAATTGTCTGTTAAAATTTTCATAGTTTTACCCTAATAAATAAACTATGAAAAAAATCCTACTCCTTGCCTTAGCATTTTCAACTTCAACATTTGCGCAGATAACTATTACTTCTGCAAGTATGCCCATATCCGGTGATACAATACGTTATTCGGATGTGTTGCCCAACTCTGTAAACGTTACCCAAACAGGGCCCAATTACTATTGGAATTACGATTCATTGCTAAGAATAAACCAGGGCCGTTACGATTATTTAAAAGCGTCTTTAACCCCATACGCATTTTACTTTTTGGGTTTGGGTCAATACGGATTGAAAACCGCCGACTCAATTGGAGCCGGAGCTTTTAAATTTTATGACGTTTGGAGTTTCTATAAAAAAACAACTGCTGTTTTTGAAGCAGAAGGACTTGGATTTAAATATCAAAACTTGCCCCTTGCTGCTTACTATTCCGACAAAGACGAAATTTACTCTTTGCCACTAACCTATTTAAGGCACGACAGCACTACTTTTAAATTTACTATTTCCTTGGGCGGAACTATTTATTACAGTCAGGTGGGTTACCGTATTAATGATGTAGATGGCTGGGGTATTATAAAAACTCCGCATGATAGCGTTGCTTGCTTGCGCATGACTTCTTTTATTAATGAGAGTGATAGCATTAATGTAAACGGTATTGGTTTTAGTTTTCCTAATCCGCAAATGCAGTATAAATGGATGAGTACTAGCGAGCATATTCCGGTTTTAGAGGTTGATGGCTCTTATTTTGGCTCAAACTTTACTCCTACGCGTGCGCGTTACCGCGATAGTTATTTTTCTTTTGTAGGTGTTAACGAAATTAAAAATACTGTAAGCGTTACGGCTTTCCCTAACCCTACAAAGGATTTTGTTATTATTAAAACGGATTATACGCAACCATCGTTCGCAGCTCTTTATGATATGAGCGGAAAATTAATTCAAAAAATTGCTTTAACACAAGGGGTTTGTGTTTTTGATGTAAGAACTTTGGCTGCGCAAACCTGCGTGTATCATCTTACAAATGCTGAAGGCAAAATTTTGCAGAGCGGTAAAATTGTAATTACAAAGTAAGGAGGCAAAAATTACTTGTTTGAAGGGCAGAAAGGCAACAAGTATACCGCAACATCTTATGAAAAAAATACCACTAGTATTAATTTTTTCAAGACTTGCCATTGGACTGACAGTAATTTTATTGAGCCTAAAAAATATTGATAATTACAGATTTGTTGCCATTTTGCTTTTATCAATTGGCCTGCTAACTGATATTTTTGATGGAATCATAGCAAGACGACTTAATGTTTCTACAGAAACTTTAAGACGTTTAGATTCAACAATTGACCAAGTTTTCTTTATCTCTTTTGCTATTGCCACATACATCCAATGCCCTGATTTTTTCAAAAACAACTCTTTGCAATTGATAACTTTATTTGGATTTGAATGCTTGGCTTACATAGTGTGTTTCATAAAATTTAGAAAAGAAATTGCGACGCATTCAATTGGTGCCAAAATTTGGACTTTGTTACTTTTTGCAACACTTGTACAAATAATTTTTCAGTGCCAATCAATTATTTTGTTTACTATTTGTTTTTGGGTTGGGCTATTAACAAGAATAGAAATTATTGCGATTATTTTGACTTTGAAAAAGTGGACAAACGATGTGCCAACAGTTTATCATGCATTAAAACTTAGACAAGGAAAAGATATTAAGCGGCACAAAATGTTTAATGGATAAGAAATACCACGCAGAGCACCCGGCAACAAGAAAATTGAAATTGTAACTTATACTTGGTCTCACAGGAATTTTGTATTTTTGAAATATGCCAAAAAAGAAAATCACTATTTACCACAATACTCGCTGCTCGAAGAGTCGTGAAGCCTTAGGTTTTTTAGAAGAAAATAATTGCGAAATTGAAATTGTAGAGTACCTAAAGAAAACTCCCACTAAAAAAGAGCTAAAAGATTTATTAATGAAACTCGGCTTAAAGCCATTAGACATCATCCGCAGCAAGGAACCGGTTTTTGAAAAGAAGTTTAAAAACAAAAAGTTTACCGATGCCGAGTGGATACAGGTAATAATAGAAAACCCCATTTTATTGCAGCGCCCCATTGTTATTGACGGCTACAAGGCAATTATAGGAAGGCCCGTTGAAAAAGTGATTGAGTTGTTGGAGAGGAGGAGGTAATTCTTTTACAAGAGTCTGCGGTGAAAAGGCAATATTATTGGAAGTATTTCGTTAGGCTGGCATGAGAAACTTTGTCTTGGTTTTAGTATGTATAAGTCCTCTGCTTCTTTTTTCTTTTGAAGATACGTTACACAAAAGAAAAATAAACGTTTCAGTAGGCGTTGAGTTATTAATTCCGCAAACAAGGGGATATACGTTTTTTAGTGACAAGCCTTACCCTAACTCTATTCAAGCAAGTCCTGTACATCCGGTTTACGGGTCTACGGTTTACAAAAATGCATGTAGTGCCTTTGCAAATTTTGAAGCACGAGTCCTTTTCCCAAAGCTATATTTTCAAACGGGCTTGCATTGCAGCAAATACACTGAAGTTGATTATATTTTTAGAGATTCTTTATCAACTGTTAATGGTCAATGGGGAAACACATTTAAGTGGGTGACGGAGTCGTATAATATTTCTGTCCCTTTAGGGTTTTCTTATAGATTTAATGAGAAGTTTTTTTTGTCGGCTGGGTTTATGCCTTGTCTCAGGAATATCTACATACAAAGTGAAACAATTTATAATGGAAATTCACAACTTACACCAACTTATAAAACTGTCTTAATCGAAGACGGATATTTGGTTAGATACTTTTCTATGAATATTAAAGTCATGCGAAGAGTTTATTTAAATGTCGGTCTTATGGATTTGTCTTGGAAAAAATCCGATGTCTATTATTCTTTAGGAGCGAGATTTTATATTCTTTAGTAATCCGTCGCCGCCTTGAATATAACGTTTTGCAGCTAAAAGCCGGCGGGCTTTCGAAGCTTCCAGCGTCTATACCGACAAAAGGTTATATCGAAGATAACTGTTTTTTAGCGAAAGCCGAAACAAATAAAAAAGTCCCGAAGGGGCAAATGGCCTGAGCGATCACCGATGTCCCCCGCTGGATTTTAGGTGCTGTTAGTTGCTGATTTTATTTGCAATATTTCTTAATTCCAGCCTCTGCCATTTCAGGTTCTCCGTATTGCCTTGCTTTAAAAAGGTCTGCGCAAAAGTCAGGGATACCAAGTTGTTGTTTTACTTGCGCTAATACAATATAACCATAACCATACTTAGGATTCAATTCAACCGATTTGATTGCATCTTCATAGGATTTATTGTATTGCCGTAATTCGTAGAAAAGAAATGAACGATAACCGAATGCTCTAAAGAAGTCTGGTTTAATTTCTAAAGACTTATTGAAATCTTTTTCGGATTCCTTGTATTTCTTTATTTTTCTATAACAGAATCCTCTGTCGAGGTATGGAACGTGATTTTTAGGATTAAGTTCGATTCTCTTACTAGCGTAATCGATAGCTTGCAAAAACTTGTTTTGGTCTGAGTACAATAAACTCAAATTATCATAAATCATATCTTTTGCAGCGTTTGGTAAAGTTAAAGATTTAAGATAATCTTTTTCTGCATTTTCAAAGTCTTTAAGTTGATAATAGCAATAGCCTCTATTTAGAAAATAGTCAGATTTTAAAATATTATTGTCGATTAACTTAGAATATGCGACAATACCTTGCTTGTATAATTTATTAAGGGGAGTTCTAAAAATCAAATTGTTAACAAATAACGATATAACTAATTGATAATAAAATAATTATGATTATATTTACGTTATAAACAAGTTATACAAAAAAATGAAGTTAATACGCTACAAAACACAAGGGAAAAAGGGATTATTTGACGAGCAAAATTCGATAGAGCTTTTATCAGAAATAGGCAATCCATTAGAAATGGTAAGTA
>JBBQRR010000076.1:0-11011 GCA_038214655.1 Bacteroidia bacterium
TATAAAATTATTGGTTCCGTGTTTACATTCCAGAACCTTAAATGTCTGTTGTAGGTCCGGTTTTCTCTTCGAGCTTTAATCTCTCACTTTCATCTGTAAACAAACTACTAACTAAGACCACCTCTTAAAAGCATTTTACCTTCTATATTTGGCTATTCCATTACTTTCAAAGAACTTAATATATTTAGAATCAATCACAAACAATAAAGAAAAAAGACTCCTTTAAGAGCTTCTTCCTCCTGTTTTTAATTGTTTTCAATAAGCTATAGAACGATTCCCGTAAAATTGGGAGTGCAAAAGTAACTAACATTTTTACTTTAACAAATTTATTTTCAAATTATTTTCCGTTTTTTCGGATAAAAACCCCCATTCAAAGAACCTTAAAACGATAAGGGGGCGCGAAAGTACTATCTAAGCTTGATAAAGGCAATAAAAAAGTGATTTTTGTGACAAATACTTTTCAACCGGATTTATAAATACTGTGCAAAACCCAAATTCTAATAATAAAGCACCAATATTAAACGTTGAATTTTAAAAGACTTATATTTGTTGGATGCTTAAAACGGTAAAACATAGTTTTTTTACAGCCTTAGCCACCCTTATTTTATTATTGGGCTGCCGCAAGGAAAGCACTTATTGGGAAGACGACTTTGTTGCTCCCCTAGCCCACGGCAGTTTAACCTTAGGCACCATGTTTCCGGACACTTTATTAAAAACTAACGCAGACAGTTCTCTAAAAATATCTTTTGAAACAGCATTAATTAATTATCAACTTGATAGTTTGTTGAAAATCCCGGATACTACTATTAAAATAAAAAACACACTCCCAATTCCGATTTCTGTTACGGTAACTCCTTGTGAGCAACTTATTTCTCCAACATCGAGTGATAATAATTTTCCAATAAAAAACGGAGTACAACTATCTAAGGCTGTTATTAAACAAGGCGCTATAATTGTTGAATTGACCAGTACCATTCATCAACCAATTGTTTACAGTTATACGCTAACCTCCGCTATTAAAAACAACATAACTTTAACTAATTCCTTTAATGTTCCAAAGGCAACTCAAACTTCATTGGGAATAGCCACGTATACAATGGATTTATCAGGTTACACAATAGATTTTACAGGCATGAATCACAATGCAAATAATACTGTAACACAAGAATATTCGGCGATTATAGCATGTACTGCTTCAAATGATACTGTTTTTCCTACAGATAGTATAACGGTAAAATATACATTCAGCGGCATCATTCCCCAATACGCGCAAGGTTATTTTGGAAATCAGAGCGTAGTTATTGGACCCGATACAAGTTCTTTTACTGTTTTTAAAACTATTAAATCGGGCATGCTAAATTTAAACAGCGCCGACGTGAAACTTAGGATTGTAAATGAATTTGGTGTTGCCATGCGCGCTACCATAGGAAATCTTACCGCCGTAAGCACGGCTAATACCGCCACAACTGTTTTAACTTCAACCGTAATTAACCATCAGTATAATATTAACGGAGCTCAAAACAACGGCCCAAATGCCCCCGTAACAGCCGGCACAAAAACAATTACTTTAAATCAAAACAATTCAAACATCACCAATTTCATTGGTATTTTGCCCGATAAATTTTTGTACAAATTAACAGCGCAGGTAAACCCTCCGCCAATATTAAACACAGGCGGCAACAACGACTTTGCTTATTACGGAACAGGATTTAAAGCGTATTTAAATGCCGATATTCCACTCTACTTCTCGGCAAGCAATATTGTTTTGATGGATACAGTGCCACTAAATCTCTCAAACATCGATCAATTTAAAAATATTAATCACGGACAATTAATTTTAACCGCAAACAACTCCTACCCTTTCAGCATAAACCTGCAGGGCTATTTACTGGACGCAAATAAAAATGTAATTGATGTTTTGTTTAGTACACCAAACACAATACAGGCCCCGATGCTGGATGTAAATTTTAAAGTGATTGCACCTATGCAAAGCAAGCTTTTCGTTCCGCTAAACGCAGGTAAAATTGCCAATCTGCAAAAAGCAAAGTACATTTATTACTCGGCCACCTTCAACACCACTTCGCAACCCAATCAAATTAAATTTTACGATTACTACACGCTGGATTTATTGTTAACCGCCGATATTAATTACACGATTGGAAAATGAGGAGATTTTTATTTATTCTTTTTTTCTTGGCATTTTGCAGCTCTTTGTTTGCGCAGTTTAACAATGATTTTTTATATTATATAAAATACGGGCGCAGCGTTTCGGCTCACGCCGAATACGACTTTAACTCGACCGCCATACAAAATGCTTTTGTAAACCGTTTTATACAAGGCGGGCATTTAGACAGTATGACTAAAGCCGGCGTAGAAAATAAATTAATGGCGGCCAACCGTGCCGGCGGTTCGTACGCAGCAGGTCTTACCGCGTTTTGGGGATTTAAAAACAGCAAATACAGTTTTGTTACCGGCTTAAAGCAAATCGAATTTTTTAACAGCACATTCAGCAACGATTTTTTTTCGATGGCCTTCTTCGGCAACAAAATGTTTCAGGGCAAAACCGCAAACATAGGCGGCACCACCATTAACCATTTTAAATTTCAGGAAGTAAAATTTGGATTAATATGGGATCACATCGACACTACAGCGCGTGTAGGATTTTCGGTTTCGTATTTAAAAGGGCAAAGCCTTTTTCAGGTAAATACAGGCTCCTCTTCGGTTTATACAGCTGCTGATGCCTCAGAAATTTATTTAAACATGCACGGCTCATTTACAACGAGCGATACCGCAAAAAATAAACAAGGCATGGGCGCCTTTAACGGCAACGGCGCATCAGCCGAATTTTTTGCCGACATGCCCTACGAAGGAAAACTAGGTCCCAGCAAATTTTATATTTCAGTAAACAATCTTGGATTTATTCACTGGAATGCAAATACACTTAATTTAAATTTTGACACTAATTATATTTACAAAGGCATTACTATCAATAACCTTTTTCAGATAAGCGATACGGCTATCAAACAACTCTCTAAAGATTCTATCACAAAAGCTTTTATAAAATCAAGTAAACAAAACAAATCAACCAATTTGCCTACCTCATTTTTATTAATGCACACCATTAAATTCAGCAAATTGTTTTCGCTTACCAATGGTTTTCGCCATATTTTTAACGGTAATTACAAGCCCTATGTTTTTGCCGAAGGACAATTTACCATTTGCAAAGGTTTAATTACTACCCTACACGTGGGCATAGGCGGATATGGTAAAATGACTTACGGCTTAAATGTTGAATATAATTATAAAATGTGGTATCTTCGTATAGGAAGTAATGCCCTGCAAGGATTTATAGCGCCCAAACAAACTTTAGGACAAGGACTATTTTTGAGCCTCAGTAAAAAATTATAATGCGTAAATTAATTTACATATTTATTTTATTTGCAAACGGATTGTATGCGCAAAGCAGCAAAACTGTTGCAAGCACCGAGTATTATCAATTATACGGAGGCAAAAATTTTGACGAGGCCCGAAGCATAAAAGAACTTCCGGGTAAAGAATATATTATTGCCGGCACCAGCAGCAGCTTTGGACAGGGAAATACATCCGTTTACCTGATAAAAACCGATAGCATGGGCAAGCACCTTTGGTCGTACCCATTTGGAGGAAGCCAAAATGATTGGGGATATAGTGTGGAAGTTACGGCAGACAGCGGATTTTTTGTAGCGGGTTACAGCAACTCATTTAATCCTCCCAACGGATATGATGCTTATTATTTTAAGACTGATAAAAACGGAAATTTACAATGGCAGAAAACGGTTAGCGGCGATGATTGGGATTTTATTTACGGCAGCACGCCTATGCCCGACGGCGGATTTATTTTGTGCGGAGAGACCTATACTAATGCGTACGGAAACGCGGATGCTTATTTAATTCGCATTAACAAAAGCGGAGATACTTTATGGACCAAACATTACGGCGGTGCGCTTGACGAAAAATTTAACAGCGTTTGCGTGATGAACAACCGCATTTACGCAGTGGGAAATAATATTACACATGCAACCGATACGGTATCCGACGCTTGGATTGTAAAGCTTGATACGAACGGTAATTTTATCAGCGAAAATTTTGTTGCAGGCTTAGCTCACGAAGGCGATGAATTTAAAGGCATTACACCTTACAGTGCGTCCACATTTTTTGTTTGCGGGTTAAATAATCTAGTCGACAGCAATTCTACGGTTTCGCTTATTACCAAAATGGATACTTCGCTTGCTTTTTTAATAGGCCCGTATTATAGCCACTTTACTTCGGCGGGCGATTATTCGGCATTTAACCAAGCCGTGAAAACTAGTTACGGTACTATTTGCGGCTTAGGTACAGCCAGCGGAGGACTTGGCGGGATGAATTTATTTCTTCAGGCTTTTTATCCTGATTTGAATTGGATAACAGGTTTTGCGCGCGCTTGCGGTTTACAATATGATGAATTTGGTTACAGCGGCATTTACACAAGTAGTGGTAGAGTTATTGCCGTTGGAAGTGCGCAACAACTTTGTAGTACCAATGCCGCCCTGGGGCTTGAAGATGTCTTTTTAGTTCGTTATGAAACAGACTCTATCAATAATGGAGCAATTACACAAACCATTACAAATTGTTTTGCCGATACACTTTTTTACTGGGCGGCGCCTGTGCGCAACTTTGATAAAGGCGTGCATTTAAATTTATTTCCAAATCCGGTAAGTGATAAGGCTACTTTAGAAATAACTTGCGATACCCAAACAAGTTTCACTATTAGAGTTTATTCGGTTTTAGGAAATGAAATAATGCGCTTTAAAGCCGAATCAAACAAAAAAAACGAAATTGATTTATCGGCACTTGATAACGGAAGTTATTTTATGAAAATTGAAGATGCGCACGGAGCAAATGTTTCGGTTTTAAAGTTTATTAAAAGCGATTGATGCGATATTTTCTTATCACAGCATTCTTTCTCTCATACATTTTATCGGCAGCCCAGAACGTACTTATACTTGACATACAAGCTCCGTTTAAGCTAAGAGAAAAACGATTTTACATCAAAGATGAAATTTATTTTAAAGTAAAAGGAAGCAGGAATACTTACGGCGGAAAAATTGTTGTGATAGGCGACAGTGCTCTTATTTTAAACAGCGGAAAGCGATTTGATACCATATTTTTAAAGAGTGTCCCCTCGGTTATTATTTACCGCACCAATCACGTTACAAACGCGTTTTCAAAAGCATTTGTAATGGCGGGTATTGGCCTAATTTTTATTGACACATTTAATAATTTACTACACGGTGAAACGCCCTATGTAAAACCAAATATTGTGGTTACAGGCCTTTGTTTAAGCGCTGCAGGAATACTCATAAAAATTTACGAGAGAAAAAAAATACACTTAGGAAAAAGAAAAAACCTGAGAATTGCTAAAATTATTCCCCTTTAGCTGTTCAGCATCACCGGCATTACAAGCATCAATACATCTTCTGCTGCGTTATCTTTTTTGGTTGGCGTGATAATGCCCGCACGGTTTGGAGCGCTCATATCTATCTGCAACTCATCACCCTCGATGTTATAAAGCATATCAAGCAAAAATTTGGAGTTGAAACCAATTTCCAAATCTTCGCCTGTGTAAGTACAGGTTAAACGCTCATTAGCTTCGTTTGCAAAATCCAAATCCTCGGCCGAAATGCTTAGCTGAGAGCCTGTAATTTTTAAACGAATTTGATGCGTTGCTTTGTTGGCGAAAACACTTACACGTTTAAGCGCGCCCATAAATGCAGAGCGATCTACAATTAATTTATTTGGATTGGTTTTAGGAATAACCGCTTCGTAGTTTGGATATTTTCCATCAATTAAACGGCAAACTAAAGTAGTATGGCCAAATGTAAAAGACGCGTTTGTTTTATTGAATTCGATATTTACCACATCATCTGTACCCGTAAGCAAATTCTTAAGCATGTTAAGCGGCTTTTTGGGCATAATGAAAGAAGCGGGCGTTGTGGCCTTAGAATCGAGCCTGCGGTAACGAACTAATTTGTGCGCATCAGTAGCCACAAAAATGGTATCGTTTTCGGCAAACTGGCAAAACACACCGCACATAACAGGGCGCAAATCATCGTTGCTGGTTGCAAATAAAGTTTTGGTGATGGCAGTACCCAATACATCGGTTTTCATTACAATGCTGGAGGAGCCTTCTAATTTTGGCGTGCGGGGATATTCCTCCGGGTTATGCCCGGTTAATTTATACTCGCCGTTATCCGTGCTGATTTTTATACCGAAATTCTTTTTATCAATAGAAAATGTAAGTGGCTGCTCGGGAAAATTGCTCAAGGTATCAACCAAAGGTTTTGCAGGAATACAAATGCTGCCGCTATCCTTTGCCTCTACCTTCAGCGTTGTAGTTACCGTAGTTTCCATATCCGAAGCATATACCACCAGTTTACCTGGACTTACTTCAAATAAAAAATTATCTAAAATCGGGATTGTGTTGCTGGAATTTAATACTCCGCTAACGGATTTTAAATGTTTAAGTAATACGGTGGTTGATACAATAAAATTCATAAATATTTTTTCTTTAGCCCAACAAAGTTAAAGCATAAGCACCAAGCGCACCTTTTAGTTATACTTAGTTTTTAACTACTTTTTAACACGCTTGGGAGCGAAGTAAGCAGACGATTGAAAAAGCTTGCCCCAGGTATAAATAACCACGCGAGTAAACTCCTTATCGTCGCGAAATTTCATATACATATTCTCAGGGTCGTACGGAACCTTTACGCCATCCACCACATCGTTTTTAGGTAATGGTTTTTTGTGGTAAAATTTAAATTTTTCGGTTTTATTATTGTTGTCGGTTAAACTTATCTCCATAAAATGATTTGTCTTTTTTACAGAGTCAATTTCGTGCTCTTTGGAGTTAGTGGCCCATGCCTCTACATACAAAGCCATGAAATACGAAAGGTATTGCTGCACCGCAAGCGTATCAAAAGGCGCAATAGCTTTACCTGACAACGTTTTCACAGAAAAACTGTGCAACCCGCTAACGTCAATAGAAAAAGAAGAATCGGGTTGACCAATCATGTTTAGAGAAACATTTTTTATTTGTGTGGGTAAAAGCGATACCACCCTTTTTTCGCGCCAGTTTTCTTCGGATGTAAAAAAACGTGGGGTAATTACACCCACAAAACCCGGGATTTCTAAAACATAAACTGTTTCAAATGGTTTCTCGGCTTGCGGATCTTGCAGTAAACAAAAAGTTCCTTTTAAATCTTGTGTTTCGTTGCCAATGTACCAAATGCGCGCTAACTCGCCTTTGCAATAAATTTCGCACTTAACCGATTGGGCCGACATACGCTTAATTAAATTCTGCTGCGCATTTGCAGGAGCCGGATAACGAACCTGAATATTTTTAAACGTTTCTAAAAGCAAAATAATATCGTCTCTGCGCGCAGGGTATTTATCATTTACTATCCACCCCTGTCCTTCTTTGCGCTCTAAAGTAATTTTACCGCCCAGTTTATTGGCAATAAATATTTTTGTGATGGTAGATGTGTCTTGCACAGCAAAATCAGTATCCTTGCCGTTAAGGGTTTTGCCTTTATTTTTCATGATTACCATTACCGAAGGAATGATTACGATTATAAAAACAATTAATATGGCGCGTGCTCTTTTGTTCATGTTATTCTATTTGGTTCTGCTAAATTTTCTTCTTCTTATAATCGCCAATACATACCCCGATACTGCCACAATCAGCAATGGAAATAACACGTTATACATTTTCCATTTCATCGGATCTTCGTCGGTTTTTTTACGGTCGAGTAAGCGCAGTTTTACTTCGCGGGTGCGTATACTCATTAGTTTTGGCCCGTCGATTAAATAATTCATGCAATTGAGTATAAAAGTTTTATTGGCAAAAGTTTCTTTCATGTTGCGATCGTAACCCAACTCGCTAATGGCCATTGTTTGGTAATTGAACCCGTTTTTAATTACATCTCCGTCAGAAATAACAATCATGGCAGTTGGTACACTTGTATTTTTAAATGCGATGGCGCTATCTCTCGAAATGGTATCGTTAACTCTGTTTTCGTAAGCCGAAGTAAATTTTCCTTCCAATAAAACAGCCATGGCTCTATTGCCCTCTTTAAATTTCTTTTCGTTTAATTTATTGCTCACCATAGCAAGCGCCACACGGGCGGGCACTGCCTGCGTGCGCGAATATTTTGAAGATGCAAGCAAAACCGTTTTCTTAACTCCTTCGGCTTTCACTGTATCAATCGTTCCTGCAAATTCAAAACGAATTAAATCTAAATTTTTTACAATAGGATGCGTAGTTGTTGGCAACACCAATGGTTTATATATCCAGGGAAATAATTGTAGATCTGCCGGTCCGCCCTTAAAACCTCTGTTAATCTGTATTGCGCCGCATTGCATATCCTGCACAAGTTCCGGATTTACACGAACTCCATAGCTAAATAACATATCACTGAGATTAATGTTATTGTCTAAACCAAGTGTATATCCTTTTAAACTTAAGGTATCCGAATTGGTATAAACCGGCTCGAGGCACCAAAGCACTTTGCCGCCGTTCATTACAAACTGGTCAATTAAAAATTTATCGCGCTCACCAATTACGGTATCGGGCCATGCCATAATAATTGCCGAATATGGTTTTAATACACGCAATCTTCCTTTTATGCGAATGTAATCTACATCGTAATACTCGCTAAGCGCATTGTAAATATCTCTTGTTTGGTTGGTATCTAACTCGTGGTGGCCGCGTATAAATGCAACGCGCGGACGAATTAATCTTTGCAATTTACGAATGGAGTTAGATAAACCGTATTCTAAAGTCTCTACCGAATTATTTACCGCTTGATTTTGCGCAACACCCACGGGTGCATCGTAAATTTGCCAAACATCTTCTTTGCCTTTGTAATAAACTATGGCGCCCGGAAAAAAAACCTGCCGGTTTTGGCCGCCATCTGTTTTAGATTTTAATTCAATAGGGTTAATTCCTTTTTGGTATAACTGGCGCTGTATGTTTACAATTTCTTTTTCGTATTGCTTATCGTAAATATTTATGAATTCGTAATCCAAACCTTTTTTTGCGTACACTCTAAATTCATCCAGCATCTCTTTCGCTTCGTTGCGCAAACGGGTGAAATCCGAATTGAAATCTCCTGCTAAATAAACTTTAAGATAAACGTTGTCGTCCAGATTTTTAAGCATCTCTACAGTTTCTTCACTAAGCGTATAGCGTTTTTCGCTGGTAAGATCAAAGCGCGCAAAATAGTACGAACCGGCGTAATTAAGCAGCAGCAAAATAACAAACGTTGTTATCAGCTGCGAGATATGCCTTGCTTTTACGCTCTTTACTGCCATTTACGTTTTTCTAAAATGAAACGGGTTAGTAAAATAAAAAAGGTAACGAGGCTGAAGAAGTAAAGTATATCGCGTGTATCTATTACTCCCCTGCTCAATGACGAGTAATGCGAGCTGATTCCTAATGCTGTAACAAAAGGTTCGGCTTTGCCTGCCAGACCCGATTGCGCAAAGTACTCGAAGCCGCTGAAACAAATAAAGCATAATGCCATTGCTAAAATAAAAGCTATAACCTGATTATCGGTAACCGAAGAAGCGAAAATACCAATGGCCACAAAGCCGGCGCCCAATAAAAGTAAACCTATGTACGAGCCCCAGGTGCCGCCGCTATCTATATTGCCGGGAGGGTAGCCTAATTGGTAAACTGAATAATAATAAAATAAAGTTGGCAAAAGCGAAACTGCTACCAGGGCAACTCCCGCAAAATATTTTGCGAGAATAATTTGCAACTCGGTAAGCGGGCGTGTAAATAAAAGTTCGATGGTTCCTGTTTTTTTCTCTTCGGCAAAACTCCGCATGGTTATGGCGGGAATTAAAAATAAGTAAACCATAGGGGCGATTGAGAATAATGGGTCGATGCTGGCAAAGCCGTTATCTAAAATATTAAAGCCGCCTGTACTTTCGGAACTGATAATCCATAAAAATGTGCCGGTAATGGTTAAAAAAACGCCAATTGAAATATACCCCGCCAAGGAGGTAAGAAAGCTTTTTATTTCTTTTAAGAAGAGCGTGTACATTTACACCACAAAAATAGCATTTTTTGGGAGTAAAAGCCTTCTTAAAGAACTTGGTTAAGAATATTTATGAAAGGAGAATTGTTAGTAGAAAATAAGTACGATTACCACTTATTCGTTAAAAGCGACCAGATATGAAATTGACTTGATTATTATTTTTTTTCAGCCTAAATTTGGCTAAATCAATACCAATGAACAAAATTATATTTATTGTTTTTCTGATTAGCATTAAACAATTGGTAGGGCAAACAAATGTAAGTGGCGGAATTTTTTCTAATACAACATGGACGCAGGCTAACAGTCCCTATATAGTTACGGCAAATGTTGTCGTATTCCCGGGAGTGACATTAATTATACAGCCCGGTGTAATTATTAAATTTGCTGATAGTGTAAGTATGGAAGTACGGCAAAGCAGGTTAATTGCTAAAGGAACATCTTTAAATCCAATCATTTTCACAAGCAACAATTCAAACCCAACCCATGGCGTATGGAATCAGATTATTGTAAATCAAAGTCATAATATATCAATAAAACATTGCGAATTTCATTATGCTTATGATGCCATCACTGGACAAGGCGATAGTCTTTCTGTTGTAAATAGTTTTTTCACTGAAAACAAATTAGGAATGGATGCGCAAAGTAATAATTACGTTCGAATAGATAGTTGCACTTTTAGAAGTAATGATACTGGGCAGGTTTTACAGCCCGGCTACAATATGAGCATTCGTAACTGCGTATATATAAAAAATCATTGTTGTCCGATAAAAGTACAAAATATTTTTGATACAAACGTAATTGCCTGATTATTAGGTGATATTGTTTGTGTTTTTTTGTTTTTGAAAAGTAAGCCCCCTCTAAAAGAGCGAAAATTGTTCTTGATTATGAAA
>JBBQRR010000077.1:0-10814 GCA_038214655.1 Bacteroidia bacterium
ATTTTCAGAAAGGTGAAAGAAAAGTTCAGAGGACGTCTATTTGCAAGGGAAGACAGGGTTATGTTGGTTGCCTGTGGATTACACAATTTGAAATTAAAAGTGAAGTATGCGTAATGAACTTAATCGGTATAAACTCTATTGTCTTTAAGCATTTGCGTTGCCTTCTCTGTTTTTACTTGACTTACATAATAATGTAAAGACACATGAAAGTATTTTGGAAACTGCCTCGAAAGGTGCACCGGATGCACACCCGCTTCTTTAGAAAGTTCTTTCAGGCTTAGTCTTTTGTAATAGTGTTCCTGAATAATGCCCTGCAATTTCTCCACCCAATTTGGAACATTGTTTACTTCTGCCTTCTCTATCTGTAAAAACATAAACCGTATTTTATAGTATAACGCTTAGGGGTATTAAAAAGTTACAGTTTATCTCAAAAAATATTTCTCGCCCATCCATCTTCCTGAATTTGTTTCCGCATAACTGCCACCGCGCCCGGCTTGAACAAAGGTCTGTATTTTATAAACAAAAAACATCCCCCGTTGCGGGGGATGTTTTCGTGTTAGAATACGTTTACAATTCTTTAACAAGGGTTTATTTTTTACTTACCGACATCAAATAGATTTCAACGCGTCTGTTACGACGGCTTTTAATTTTGTATTCTATTGGGTCGCTGCTTCCAAAACCTTCGGTAACCAGGTTCGCTTCTTTCACGCCCTTTTTTATTAAATATTTTTTAACCTCTTTAGCTCTGTTTACCGATAAGGGCTCGTTGATAGAATTTGTTCCTGTATTATCGGTATATCCAGCAACAAAAAATACCATTTTAGGATGCTTTTTCATCCAGGCGGCAACTTCATCCAACTCTCCGTTAAATTGAGGAGCTATTACTGCGCTTCCGCTTGCAAATTGCAAATCCATCAATTCTGCATAATCGACTCCATAAACAATCGACTCCATATCCGGTTTTGCAATATAAGGCGCAACCGAAACAGCTGTAACATAATAATACGCTTTTCTTGAATCGTCTGTTAAGGGCTTCACAATTTTTTCTTCGCGAAAAGATTCGTTTTTAAAACAACCTATAGTGATAAATTTTTCATTACCTGTTGCGATATAAGCGCCCGAAATAGTTACCCAATTCACCGTATCAGAAATAATACGATAAGAGATAAACTGAGGTTTTTGCGTTAAAAATGTATTTGTTTTTTCTTCGATTTTTGTAGCCGTTAATAATACGCCCAAACAAGAAACAGCGCGCGCACTCTTCTCGGCCAAACTTACTTTAAAAGAAATCTGATATGTTTTTCCGGCAACCAAGGGCTTAACCAATTCGCCCTGCAAATACTCCGAATACATTTTGTACCCGTCTTTTATTCCTAGGGCCGCGGTCATACTGCTGTCTGTTTTGTTATCGTTGCCATCATCATAAAAAGCAATAATACCCGCATAGTTTTGTTCTCCTTTTAAACTCGCCTGATGGCCCATGTAATTTACAGGAATTCCGTTCTTGCTGTATTTTCTTGTTTTCGATCCGTCAAACAAATCAACTGTCCCACCGTTTGCGTTGGTCCATGTTTCTGTTTTAATAATCTCCCCGTAACCGTTACGTATTTCTTTTGCTTCCATGTTTGGATTTATAACCAAATTCTGCGCGAAACCTGTGCTTATGCCTGTAACAATAAAGAGTAGAGTGTTTATTTTTCTTTTAGTGGTTGTCATTACCTTTGATTTTAATTGTGAATTAATTTTCATGCACCAAAAGTGTACTTATTTGCCTTAAAAGCTTTGTATAATACTAAA
The DNA here is from genome assembly GCA_038214655.1 of Bacteroidia bacterium. GTDB lineage: Bacteria > Bacteroidota > Bacteroidia > B-17B0 > Aurantibacillaceae > PALSA-968. The sequence continues at coordinate 1,798 of JBBQRR010000077.1, forward strand.
AGAAAGTTACATTATTCACTCCTCACAAAAGCAAAAGGCACCCCAACATCACGATGCCTTTTGCCGAGCTCAACGTTTTTTGTTTTACTTAACGATTACCTTACGTACTTCCGACTGTTTACCTTGTGTAATATGCACAAAGTAAACTCCGCTGCCCAAGCCTTTTAAAGAAATGGTTTTGTTTACCTGATCGCTTGCATTGGTATCATTCTCTGCCAAAACTGTTTTGCCCTCCATGTCATACACCTTTATTTGCAGCGGCTCCTTGCTTGCCGACTTGTAAGAAATTGTACAAGCATCTTCTGTTGGGTTTGGCGCTACGTTCAAATTTTCAAACGGTTTAGCATTTTGAATTGCTTTGGAAGCGTTCACGGGTAATTGTTTTTTGTCTTCGTCAGAAAGTTTCTTTACTTCTACTTTACTGAACACGTAAACTTTTACTTCGCTGCTTTCTTTGCCGTTTTTGTTTTCTTGGTTTTTAATTACAATCCTTTTTCCTGTTGTGTTATCGCCTTCCATGCCGTGTTCCTTCAGCATTTTTTCAACTTCCGGATCCATTTTTTCACCCGGCTTTAAATGTTGTACTCTCATTTTTCCCTGCGGGTGCTTGTCGGATGTAATTACGTTTCCCTTCTCATCCATAACAATTACTTCTTCTGTTCCGTTGCCGGGAGTACCATTTGAAATAATTTTTACTTGTTTGCCTTTGCCTGCTTTCTTACTTCCCGTTCCCTCGTCTTCTCCATCGTCAATTACAATTACTTTGGTGCAGGTAATTTCTTTTCCGCCGCCCGGTAAAGAATCTGTTACAATAACAATCTCGGGTGCTCCCGGTGCATCTGGTGGTGCGGGTGGTAATGCAGGAAGCGGTGGTAATCCTGCTCCAAGTCCAAGCGCGTTAATTTTTTGCTGCAATTCTTCGTCGGTATCTGCGTAAACGCAGGTGTCAATTTTTACAACCTTTCCGTTTTCGTCGCTTTCCATTTTAATGCAAGCCTTTTTTTGTTTTGTGTTTTGCGCTCCTAATGCTATTGTGGCTATTATGAAGGCGCTTGTAATTAGTGTTTTCATTTTTTTATCTGTTTTTAGTTGATACAAAAGTAGGCCGCACACCGGAGCACTATAGTTAAGGTTCAGTTAAAGCTTGTTAATGAAAAGTTAAAGTGCGCAATTGGGGCGAAATATCTCTTAGATTTGTAGTGTAATGAAGAAGAAATCGGTACTACTTATAACGACTCTGTTCTCACTCATGCTTGTAGGCATTATTGTTATTCAGGCCTGGTGGATTAAACGTGCTTTGCGCTTAAACGAACAGGCATTTGACTCGGCGGTATACAGGACTTTGGAAGAAGTGGTGCGGCAAACTGAGCAAAAAGAAAATTTTGTTTTTATAAATCATCAGATTGAAAACGACACTTTGCTTAGGCGAACAAAAAAACTTCTTAGAAAATATTCCGGTGCTGCCCCAAAAGGATATAAGCACGAATCTTCAAACAGCATAAGTATCAGTGTTAATTCAGAAAATGGCAAAGCGCCGCAAACCATTGTGCGGGTTGAAAAACACGAGAACGGAAAAAAAACAGTGCGCAGCAGTGTTATTGCGGGTATTATTCCCGACTCACTTGGCATTCCTACTCCTCCTCTGCCCCCGGATGCGCCCATGATTGAAATTGTTTCGCCCGATGATAAACAAGAGCAGGTTGAAGTTATCATGGAAAAAATGATGCGCATTAAAAACCCTGATTCTGTTTCTATAAAACCCGGCGAAATTGAAAAAATTATTGCAGGCCAATTAAAACAAAATAAATTACCTGGCTCTTTTAGTTTTGCGTTACTTAAAAAAGATTCCGCTTTCGCGTTTAAAAGTTCGACTTTCGGCGACACCGCAAATTCCTACAAAATAAACTTATACCCTAACGATTTATTCGGCCGTAGTGTTTTGTTGTCGCTAAATCTCCCGGAAAAATCGGCGCACATCCGCTCTGATGTTTGGTGGGTGTTTGTGCTTTCATTGGCATTTACAATCGCTATCCTGATTTTATTCATCTACAGCATTCGTATGCTAATCCGCCACAAAAAAATGTTAGAGATGAAAAACGATTTCATAAATCACATGTCGCACGAATTTAAAACTCCGCTTGCAGGAATTTCATTGGGAGCTGATATGCTGTTGGAACGAATAGGGCAAATGAACGCAGAACAGATTCATAAAGTGGTGGGCACAATTAAAAAACAAAGTCTGCGTTTAAGCAATGAGGTAAACGACGTTTTACAAAATGCTTTGCTTGAAGAAAACATTAACCGGCCTCACGCGCTTTTTAATCTTGTTGAAACTATAAAAACACAAATAGAATTGTTTCAACCGCAGATAGAAGTTTTAAATGCTAAGATTACAAGTGAATTCGGTTCTGATAAAATCTTGCTAAACGGTGATGAAACGCAATGGCAAAAAGTTTTCTCGAACTTAATCGACAACGCGCTTAAGTTTTCTAAGGAAAGCCAAAGCCCGGAAATAAATATTCACGTTTCTGCCGAAGGAAGTAAAGTAAAAATTGAATTTTTGGATAAGGGAATCGGAATTGCCGCTAAAGATTTGCCGCATATATTCGAAAAGTTTTTCCGCTCGGATTATTATAAGCAGTCGAATATTCAGGGATTTGGCTTGGGACTAAGTTTTGTAAAAAACATTGTGGATGCACATTGCGGAATCATTAAAGTTGAATCGGAATTAAACGCCGGAACTAAAATTATCATTGAGTTAAATGGTTAAGTTCGAAGCAAAAATACTTTTAGCCGAAGACGATCTCAGCCTGGGCGAGTTGCTTAAAAATTATTTAGAGATGAATAGTTTTGAGGTGGACTGGTATAAAAACGGCATAGAGGCCTTTAAAGGTTTTTCTAAAAACAAATACAACATTTGTTTGCTTGATGTAATGATGCCCGAGATGAATGGTTTTGAACTGGCCAATGAAATAAAACAAATTAATAATGCTGTTCCTTTTTTATTTCTCACCGCAAAATCTTTGCGCGAAGATGTTTTAACCGGATATAAATGCGGTGCCGACGATTATATTTTAAAACCCTTTGATTCTGAATTGCTGATTTTTAAAATCAATGCCATTTTAAAGCGTGCCGCAAACGCACCTCAGCAAGAAATTTCGGAAGAATTTAAAATAGGCAAATACACTTTATTTACAAATCTACGCTCGCTTAAAGGCCCAAAGGGAGAACATCAGTTATCGCCCAAAGAAACAGAATTGCTTAGATTACTCTGTCAGTATAAAAATTCTGTATTACCTAAAGAGCTCGCCTTAAAAAACATTTGGGGCAACAACGATTATTTTAACGGCCGCAGCATGGATGTGTACATTACCAAAATCCGTAAATATTTAAAAGACGATGCGTCCATAGAAATAATAAATCTACATGGCAAGGGCTATCGCTTTATAGTTGCGTAAATAAAAAAGCCCGACATTTCTGCCGGGCTCTTCCCTAAAGGAATTTATTTTATTGCTTAATAATTCTTTGCGTACTAACGCCTTTGTTCGTTATTACTTGTATGATGTAAGTCCCGTTTTCATTGGCGCTTAAATCAATTTCATAATGCCCGTATGCATTAGGTATTGTTTGCGTGTAAATTTCCTGCCCAAAAATACTTGTTACCTTAATAGTTGCGTTTCCGTTAACGGTGCTCGCAAAATTTAAAGTTAAATTTCCATTTGTGGGGTTTGGATACATAGCAAGATTTCCAAAAGAATTAGTTTTAATTCCAATTTGCCTGTTGTTGGTAATGTTTGATTTTGATTTTACAACCGCCCCCGCTGTTCCATTATTGCCCATTAAAAATGTTGAAGTACAGCTGATATTCCAAGCGGTTTCTACATACCAATTAGCAACCGTCGAATAATTGTTATAATAAATATCATTAATAACATGTTGCGTTCCGGCAGTTGATGCTCTTTGATACCAGTTTCCGTTATTTAACGAGTCAACCATCAACAAATAATTGTTTACCGGATTAGCGCCGTTTTCTATTGTATAAAGGTCAATCCACGAAAACTGTCCGCTGCCATTATCGGTAATATAAATAGTGTTGTGATAAGGGCTTTTTGCGCTTTCATTTCCGCAACTGTCAATCGAAGAAATTTTGTAACGCTTGGTGGTTACATTCGGATTAGCAATTGGGTCGTAATCGTGAAACTCGCTTAAAGAATTATAAGCCACCGTTCCAATTTGGTGATACACGTTAGTTACATCTTCGCGGTAAATCCTGAAACTATCTGCATAAGCAATATTTGTTTTGTCCCAAATAACAATGTTATGCGAACTTGAATCATCCACGGTAACCATACAAATTTGCGGCGCGCCCGGTGTATTAACTACAATAGATGTGCTGTCTGCCGCGCCGTTTCCGCAACCATTGGATCCGTAAACAGAAACATAATGCGTTCCCCCTGTTGTAGTTCCGACAAAATTTATCAATATGGTATCGGCGCCATTACCGCCAACAATACTTGCGCCTAAAGGTAATCCCCAATTATAGTTAACAGTATTTGCAATTGCCGGTACTGTGTACATTAAGTTTCCTGGATTTGGGCAAAGTGTAATGTTATTGTTTGAGCCCGCCGTGCCACTGGCAGCACCCGGCATTGGATTTACCGTAACAATAAGGGCCACCGTATCACCGGCGCCACAAGCGTTATTTCCCCAAACATAAATTCTCGCACTAACCGCATTAGCGCCAATATTCATTGTAAATGTACTTGTGCCGGTAGTTTGCGCGCCGTTTAAATCTATCCATGTATAAGAAGTAGCGTTTGTATATCCGCTAATGCTATACGAAACATTATTTTGACTCTGACACACAGTTGTAGGCCCGTTGATTACGTTTCCTGCAGAATTTGGTAAAGGACTAACGGTAACGTTTAGTGTTGATGTGCCGCTTGTGCCGCAAGAGTTGCTTGCCGAAACAGAAATAGGTCCGCTAATTGCCGTATTATAAAACGATGTTGCGATAGATGTTGGAGAAGGATAAGCGTCGATATGCACACCGGTTGGCGTTGACCAATTATATCCTGTTGCATTTGTTACAGTTCCGGTTGAGTAAACATATTGGCTTGCGCTGCCCTGACAAATTCCGCTTGTTGTTCCGAAAATTGTTCCGGGTGTTGCAGGCGCTCCTATTACATCAAAAGTTTGAGTAGTAGTATAATTTGAACCAGTTGTATTACTGTGAATTTTTAAATGCACCGAGTAAGTGCCAACTGTAGTATAAGTGTAAACCGGGTTTTGGGTAAAATCTGTATATACCCCCGCGCCTCCGGCATAATTAAAATCCCAGCTCCAGGTATTTGCGCTAACCGATAAGTCTGTAAAATTCATAGGCGTGTTAACACAAACTTTTGTTGGAGCAACATCGCTGCTTGGGCTATAAGCAAAAACAGCTGCCGGTGTACATGATATATTATTCCAGTCGGTATTAATTGTTACTGTATCTGTTTTAGAAGGACAAACACTTCCCGCGCGCGTAACCGTCCAAACATATTTGTAGGTATTTGTTGGTCCGCTTAATCCGGTAATAGAAATACTGTTTATAGCCGAAGTGGTTGGAGTTGGCGCCGGTGTTCCGCTTAACCAGGTCCACACACCACCATCAGGATTTGTAACTGCTGTTGCATTTAAAGCCGCTGTTGATCCACATACAAGTGGTTGATCGGGCCCGGCATTTGGATTTGCGGGTTGCGCATCAACCTGAATGGCTTTTGTACTTGCTGTTCCGTTACCACACCCGTTTGTATTAATAGGTGTAACACTCATGGTTCCGGACACTGATGCAGAAGTAGTAGCAACCGTAACCATGTTTGTTCCTGCGCCGGCAGTTACAGTAAGCGTGCTTGGCATTGCCCAAGTATAAGATGTTGTATTGCTTGTTGCGGCAATACTATATGTGTGCGATGTTCCTGCACAAATCGGACTCAAGCCACTGATAGCTGTTGCAGGTCCCGGGAACGGCAATATAGTAACAGTAAAGGTTTTTGTGACAAGATTATTAACTGTCCAGCCATCGTTTACTGTAACAGTAATTACCGCTGTGCCGTATTGTCCGCTTGCCGGATACATAACAATAGTACCGGTTGTATTAGGGTTTGTATAATATACGCCTATAGATCCGCCCGGGAATATTGTGGTGTTATTAGAGCTGGCCGTTACGCTTAGGTTTTGAGTTTCATTTGTTGACCCGGTACCTATGCCGGTTAAATTTACGGATGTAATAACTGTATTTTCACATATAGTATAAGAAGGAATCGCGCTAAGGGTTGGCGGAAAATTTGTTGTGTTAAACGTATACGAATTACAGGATGTATAGTTTTTAGTATTGTAGTTATAGGTTGAATAGGTTGGATAGCTACCGTTGGTATATTCATAATCCCATACCTTGTATGTTGTTGCCCCTGCAAGGCCGCTAACCGCAACACTTGTTCCTGAGTTATTGTACATCGCATAACTGCCGCCTCCTAAAAAGGTGCCGGCACCATAAATAGTAGATGGGGTATAATAATATCCGTTAGTTGGGCCATAAACACTTAGGTTGGTTGGATTCATTGCTATAAAACGTCCGCTTCCGCCTCCCGCCGTAAAATTTATGGTTGCAGATGAATTTGTAATGGAAGTTGCAGATGTTATGCCGCTGCACGAAGACGCCGGTGCTTCTAAAGTACTAAGGCCTAAACTTGCGCCCGATGTGCTGTTGTTGTAATAATATGTAGTTGTAGAAAAAATTGTATTGTCGTTATATTCTCTAACGTAAACATCATAAAGTGTATTCGGGGCTAAATTGTAAATGTATACAGAAGTGCTTGTGCCCTCGTAAACAACAAAGTTATCGCCACCGCCCAATGAACTTCCCCAACCATAACTTGCGCTTGGGTTATAATTTATTGTGGTTGATGCCGGGGGGCGTAATTAGTGCTTGATGCTTTTCGCATAGACACCATCGCATAGTTTCCGTTACCGCGAGTCCAGGTAACCGTAATGGCCGTTCCTGAAGAAAATTTATAGGAAACCTGAACGTTTGATGCCTGTACACTTGGAGCATACGCCTGAGCGTTGGTTTTGGTAGAAAAAATAAAGCCGGCTAAAATAAGCGTGGCGGTAAAAAATAAATTTCTTTTCATGGTGTGTGTTTTAAGAACAACAAATGTATGACTTTTGGTTTAAAGGGGCATAATTCTCCCCCTAATACGCTAAAAGACGTATTACGTCTAATAATGGTTGCCCCGGGGGGGGGGTAATTTTTATTTAAAGTTTTGGGTTTTAAGGGTCTGTGAAATAATAGTATTTTTGCGCCCATGCAACAACCCGAAGATTTATTTAAAAACCTGATTTCCCACGCCAAAGAGTACGGGTTTATATTTCAGAGCAGCGAAATTTATGACGGATTAAGCGCTGTTTATGATTACGGCCAAAACGGCGTTTTGCTTAAAAACAACATTCGTCAGTACTGGTGGCAGAGCATGGTGCAATTGCACGAAAACATTGTGGGCATTGATGCTTCTATTTTTATGCACCCTACTGTTTGGAAAGCAAGCGGGCACGTGGATGCTTTTAGCGACCCGCTTATTGATAATAAAGATAGCAAAAAAAGATACCGTGCCGATGTTTTGATTGAAGAGCACGTTGCAAAAATTGAAAATAAAATTGAGAAAGAAGTTGAGAAAGCAGCTAAGCGTTTTGAGAATTTTGATGCCGCGATGTTTCGTACAACCAACGCGCGGGTCTTGGAATATCAAACAAAAATTGATGAGATAAACGCGCGTTTCAAATCGGCTCTCGAAAAAAATGATTTGGCTGAGGTAAAACAAATTATTGTTGATTGCGAAATTGTTTGTGCCGTAAGCGGAAGTAAAAACTGGACCGATGTGCGTCAGTTTAATTTAATGTTTTCTACACAGCTTGGTTCGGTTAGTGAAGAGGCGAGTACTATTTATTTGCGACCGGAAACGGCGCAGGGAATTTTTGTAAATTTTTTAAACGTGCAAAAAACCGGAAGGATGAAAATTCCTTTTGGCATTGCGCAAACCGGCAAAGCGTTCCGCAATGAAATTGTGGCGCGGCAGTTTATTTTCCGCATGCGCGAGTTTGAACAAATGGAAATGCAGTTTTTTATCCGACCCGGCACCGAAGACGAGTGGTACGAAAAATGGAAAACTACAAGATTAAACTGGCACAAGGCATTGGGCATTTCAGAAAAAAAATACCGTTTTCACGATCACATAAAATTGGCGCACTATGCAAAAGCGGCTTGCGACATTGAGTTTGAATTTCCTTTTGGATTTAAAGAGTTAGAAGGAATTCACTCGCGTTCTGATTTTGATTTAAAACAACACGAACAATTTTCAGGAAAAAAATTACAATATTTTGATTCAGAATTAAACCAAAGCTACGTTCCCTATGTAATCGAAACTTCGGTTGGATTAGACAGAATGTTTTTGGCAATTCTTTCTTCTTCATTAAAAGAAGAAAAGTTAGAAGATGGTACCGAGCGTGTGGTGCTTTCAATTCCGTCGCAATTAGCGCCCTATAAAGTTGCTGTGTTTCCCTTAATGGGAAAAGACGGTATGCCCGAAAAAGCAAGAGAAATTATGGATATACTGAAGTACGATTACTCTTGCACGTACGAAGAAAAAGATAATATCGGAAAACGTTATAGAAGGCAAGATGCTATCGGAACACCGTATTGTATTACCGTTGATCAACAATCGTTAATTGACAATACGGTAACTGTTCGCGACCGCGATACCATGAAACAAGAACGTGTTTCAATTGACACATTGCATGGTATTATTGAAGAAAAAGCGGGGTTGAAATCGCTATTAAAGGGGAGTTCTAAAAATCAAATTGTTAACAAATAACGATATAAATAATTGATAATCAAATAATTATGATTATATTTACGTTATAAACAAGTTATACAAAAAAATGAAGTTAATACGCTACAAAACACAAGGGAAAAAGGG
>JBBQRR010000078.1:0-10798 GCA_038214655.1 Bacteroidia bacterium
AGCTGAACCTCTGCTTTACTGGCTATGTCGAATGATGGCATGGCACTAAGATAAGACATTGTTTTATACGCACATTACAAATGCTTTTATTAAATTTACGCTCTCAATTAATTATGGAAAAAGAATACTACGCACACCCAACGGCCCTTGTAGATGAGGGTAGTAAAATAGGTAAAGGCACTAAAATATGGCATTTTAGCCATGTAATGCCCGATTGTATCATTGGCGAAGGCTGCAATTTGGGTCAAAATGTAGTGGTTTCTCCCGGTGTGATATTGGGCAAAAACGTAAAAATTCAGAATAACGTTTCTTTATATACCGGTGTTATTTGTGATGATGATGTTTTTTTAGGCCCAAGCATGGTTTTTACCAATGTAATAAATCCGCGCAGTGCCATAAACCGTAAAAATCAATACGCCAAAACGCATGTGGGTAAAGGAGCAAGTATAGGTGCCAACGCCACGATTGTTTGCGGACATGACATTGGCGCTTTTGCTTTTATCGGCGCAGGTGCAGTGGTAACTAAAACGGTTCCTGCCTATGCTTTAGTGGTAGGAAATCCTGCCAGGCAGCTGGGCTGGATGAGTGAGTACGGACACAGATTAGAGTTTGGTCAGGATAATATAGCTACATGTGCCGAAAGCGGAGCTAAATATAAATTAGAAAACAATACAGTTAAAAAAGTTTAAAGTCTGAAGTCTAAAGAATGGCAACAATAGAAGTTTTTGAAGATTTGATAGCTTGGCAAAAAGCAAGAAGCTTAGATAAAGAAGTTTTTAAGTTAATTTCTAACTCTAAGATTGCCCGAGATTTCGCATTAAAAGATCAGATGTCACGTTCTTCAGGTTCTGTTATGGACAATATCGCAGAAGGTTTTGAAAGATCAGGAAAAAGGGAGTTTGTTCAATTTTTATCGATTGCAAAGGCTTCTTGCGGTGAACTTAGGTCGCAAAGTTATAGAGCGGTTGATAGAAATTATATAACTTCAGAAGAATTTGATAGTATAAAAAGCATGTCCATTGAAGTAAGTAAAATTATTCAGGGGCTAATTAGTTATTTAATTAAATCGAATATTAAGGGTTCAAAGTTTAAGGAAACGCAACTTTAAACTTCAAACTAAAAACTTTAAACTCTATGAGCAAAATTAAATTCGCAGTAATTGGACAAGGGCATATTGGCAAGCGACATGCCGAAATGGTAAGGCGTAATCCGGGTTGTGAGTTAGTTGCGGTGTGCGATGTGGCACCAAAAGAAAAATTAGGGTTGACTGATTTGAAAGAAAAATTTTATTCGGACGCAGATGAATTATTAAAGGCGCATCCCGAAGTAGAAGTAATAAATGTTTGTACGCCCAATGGTTTGCATGCCGAACATGCCTTAAAAGCGCTTGCTTCAGGAAAACATGTTGTGGTTGAAAAACCTATGGCACTCAGCAAATCTGATTGCGAAAAAATTATTTATACTGCCTTGGACCAGCATAAAACTGTTTTTTGCGTTATGCAAAACCGTTACTCGCCGCCCTCAGCTTGGTTAAAAGAAATTATGGATAACAAAACGCTGGGCGATATTTATATGGTGCAATTAAATTGCTACTGGAATCGTGATGAGCGTTATTACAAATTAGGTAATTGGAAAGGCACTCAGGATTTAGACGGTGGAACTTTATTCACTCAGTTTTCTCACTGGATTGATATTTTGTATTGGTTGTTTGGCGACATCGCTAACATACAAGCCAAGTTTGCCGATTTCAATCACAAAAAAAATACCGATTTTGAAGACAGCGGTTTTGTAAGTTTTGATTTTGTAAATGGCGGCATGGGAAGTATTAATTACTCGACCGCCGTTTGGGATAAAAACTTAGAATCGTCCTTAACCATTGTAGGAAGCAAGGGAAGTATTAAAGTGGGCGGACAATACATGGATATAGTAGAGACTTGCAATATAAAAGATTACACTATGCCAGTGTTAGCAGAAACAAATCCTGCAAACGATTATGGCGCTTATAAAGGTTCGGCAAACAATCATCACAACGTAATAGAAAACGTGGTAAATACTCTAAGCGGTAAAAATAAAATTACTACCAATGCACTGGAGGGGTTGAAAGTGGTTGACATTATTGAGCGAATTTACGCTTTGCGCCCTGCTTCCGTATTAAAAACAATAACAAAACACGAAACAATAAATTCTAAATAATTTTTATGAGCATCTACAATAAAATAATTAAGAAAGAAGCTAAGATTGCGGTAATCGGCTTAGGCTATGTGGGATTGCCGATTGCATTGGCATTTGCAAAAAAAGTAAAAGTAATAGGTTTCGATATTCATGAAGGGCGGGTGAATATGATGAAAAAAGGCATTGATCCCAGCAATGAGCTTACCAAAAAAGATTTCGCCAACAGCGATATTGAGTTTACCCATAAACTGGAAGATTTAAAAAAGGCAAATTTTTTTATTGTAGCAGTGCCTACTCCGATAGATGAGCATAATTTGCCTGACCTAAAGCCATTACTTGGCGCATCAACAACCGTAGGAAAAGTTTTGAAGAAAGGTGATTACGTAGTTTACGAATCTACCGTATATCCGGGCTGTACCGAAGAGGATTGCATTCCGGTTTTAGAAAAACTCTCGGGATTAAAATTTGTAAAAGATTTTAAAGTAGGTTACTCGCCCGAACGTATTAATCCGGGTGATAAAGAGCATACCATCACTAAAATTTTAAAAGTGGTTTCGGGCTGCGATAAAGAGAGTTTAGATAACATTGCAAAAACCTACGAAATTATTGTAGAGCCGGGTACACACAGAGCGGCCTCGATTAAAGTTGCCGAAGCTGCAAAAATTATTGAGAACACACAGCGCGATGTAAATATTGCTTTGATGAACGAGCTTTCAATTATTTTTTCGCGCATTGGTATTAATACCTACGATGTGTTAGAAGCCGCCGGCACCAAATGGAATTTCTTAAAATTTTATCCGGGATTGGTTGGCGGCCATTGCATTGGTGTTGATCCTTACTATTTAACTTACAAAGCAGAATCATTAGGCTATCACGCTCGCGTAATTAACAGCGGGCGATACGTTAACGACAGCATGGGCTTTTACGTGGCAAAAAATTTAGTAAAACGTATCAGTTCATTGGGAAAAAATATTTCTAAAAGTAAAGTACTTGTAATGGGTGCTACTTTTAAAGAAGATGTAAGCGATATCCGTAACAGCAAAGTAGCCGATATCATTAAGGAATTAAAATCGTACAGCGTAAGGGTGGATGTTATTGACCCGCATGCCGACAGCGCCGAGCTGGAACACGAATACGGGTTTGGCCTGAACAAAATGAGTAAAAACTACGACGGCGTTATAATAGCGGTTAACCACAAAGAATATAAAACACTTGATGAAAAATTCTTTAAATCGATACTTGATAAAAAAGGTGTAGTGATTGATATTAAAGGAATGTACAGAGGGAAAATTAAGGATTTAATGTATTGGAGTTTGTAAAATATTTTGTAACTTTGATTTACAATGGTTTATGTCATAAATAAAAAAACATCCAGAAAAGAACTGGAGAAGCTTTTTTCGGGAGGAGCAAAAAAGAAGGGCGGATTTAACGCGAAAAAATTCTGCGGTGCGCTACTTTTTAAAAAATCTCCGCTTTTAATTCAAAAGCAACTAAGAAATGAATGGGCGTAGCTTTTTTGTTGATTCAAACATTCTTATTTATTTACTTAACGGCGACACCAGAATTGCGGAGATTTTGCAGGATAAGAATATTTACTGCTCATTTATTACTGAGATAGAGTTGAAAAGTTCCAAGAAATTCGATTCTAAAGAACTCAACACTATCGAAGAAATACTTTCATCTACTCATATTTTAGATATTAATCCCAAAATTAAAAAACATACTATTTATTTGAGAAAAAAATATGGTTTAAAATTGCCTGACGCCATTATTGCGGCCTCAGCTATATTTTCTGACTTCCCGTTATTTACAGCTGATAAAGCCTTCAATAAAATTAAAGAAACAGATATTTATTTATATAATTTATGAAAGTATTAATAACAGGAGGCGCAGGTTTTATTGGTTCACACGTAGTGCGGTTATTTGTAAATAAATATCCCGAGTACCAAATTTTTAATTTAGATAAACTTACTTATGCCGGCAATCTTGCCAATTTGCGCGACATTGAAGATAAACCGAATTACAAATTTATTAAGGGCGATATCGTTGATTCCGCCTTCATCAATAAACTTTTTCACGATCATCATTTTAATGCGGTAATACATTTAGCTGCCGAGAGTCATGTTGACAGAAGTATTACCAACCCTTTAGAATTTGTTTTTACCAATGTAATTGGCACCGTTAATTTATTAGACGCCGCGAAAAACTCTCCGAAATTTAATTTATTTTATCATGTAAGTACCGATGAAGTGTACGGCTCATTAGGCGACACGGGCATGTTTACCGAAACTACCGCTTACGACCCGCATAGCCCCTACTCTGCCTCTAAGGCAAGCTCAGATCATTTTGTGCGTGCTTACCACGATACGTATAAATTGCCAATGGTAATTTCTAACTGCTCAAACAATTACGGGCCCTATCATTTTCCCGAAAAATTAATTCCGCTTTGCATTCACAACATCAAACAAAATAAACCATTGCCTATTTATGGTAAAGGAGAAAATATACGCGACTGGCTTTTTGTAGAGGATCATGCCCGCGCCATTGATGTTATTTTTCATACTGCAAAACACGGCAGCACGTATAATATTGGCGGGCACAACGAGTGGACCAATATTGATGTAATACGTTTGCTGTGCCGCATCATGGATAAAAAATTAAACCGCCCCGAGGGTGCCAACGAAAAGCTAATCACGTTTGTAAAAGACCGCGCCGGGCACGATTTGCGTTATGCTATCGACAGCTCCAAACTACAAAACGAATTAGGCTGGAAACCTTCTCTTCAATTTGAAGAGGGCCTTGACAAAACCGTTGATTGGTATTTAAGTAACGACGAGTGGCTTAACAATGTTACTTCGGGTTCTTATCAGAAATACTACGAGAGTCAGTATGTGAAGAGGTAGTTTTTCCTTAAGCACTATGAATAAACTAAAACTACAGAGACAGGTTTTAAAATTTATTATTCTGCTTGCAATTATTGGAGGTATTTACAAAGCTTGCTCACGCGATAAGGAAAATAAAGTAAAGAAAGAAACCAAAACCAGTAAGATGGCTGGTTAACTTTATCTACTTCCAAATAGCCGCTTCGGCTAATTAAATTCTTGGTTTTTATTTTTAATCTAAATTTTGTAACTTTGTTATACTAAATTTAAATGGCATGACTACCACAGCCTTAAAGAAAAAGATTCAGAAGTATATAGATACTACTGACGACGTTATGCTTCAGGCCGTTTACACAATTTTAGAAGAACACTCCAGAGCCAAAAAAGAAAGCAGCGCGCTTAGTGCATCTCAAAAAACTGAGCTTGACAGGCGAATGAAGTTGTATGAATCAGGCAAAATGGAAGTTTACGATTGGAAAGATGTATACAAAGAACTAAAGGCCGGAAAGAAATCCTAATATGTTTGTTTTAAAAATTACGAAAGCCGCTAAAAGCGATTTAGCGCATGTTATTGAATGGTATAACAGGAAACAAACAAATTTAGGCTACGCATTTTTAGAAGAGGTAAACCAAAATCTGAAATTTATAGTATCCAACCTACAACTTTTTCAAGTTAAATATGCGCCCTATCACGAGGTGCCTTTAAAGCGATTTCCGTACATTATTACATATATTGTTAAAAAGCAGGAAATAATTGTTAAGTCAGTTATGGCCGGCAAGCAAAATCCAATTAAAAAATACAGGTAGCTACTTCCAAATAGCCGCCTCGGCTAATTTAATTTTAGAAGGGAAGAAATAACGCGAGCTTTCTTCAAACGATTTGGTATAATCGCTAACAAAAAATTTATGCTCAGCTGATTTTTTTGGTGACAATAATTTTTTCGCTTTTAAAACTTCACTTACTTTTTTGGCAACTACCTCGGCATTATCGTAAATTTTCATTTTGCCTTTGTAAAAATCTTCCACCTCTTTACGTATAAGCGGGTAATGCGTACACGCAAGTATAAGCGAATCAATTTTTTTAATTTTTGGTCGCGATAAATAATCGAAAATAATGGTGCGCGAGATTTTATTATTAAAAAACCCTTCTTCAATCATAGAAGCCAACAGCGGAGTAGCCTGCGAGGAAACAAAAAGCGTTTTACTTTTTTCTTTTATCTTCTTGGCGTAAATATCGCTCTTAATAGTTCCTTTAGTGGCAATAACGCCAACGTGTTTTAATTTTTTATTTTTCAGGATTTCTTCCACCACCGGCTCAACCACATCTATTACCGGAATTTTATTTCCGATAAAATCTTTCACAGTTTCGTAAGCAAGTGCGGAGGCTGTGTTACAGGCAATAACAATCATCTTACAATTTTGCTGCAATAAAAATTGCGCAATGCGTATAGAATAATATTTAATCGAGTCGGGCGACTTATCCCCGTAAGGTAAATGAGCCGTATCGCCAAAATAAATTAATTGCTCTTTAGGCAATGCTTTCGCAATTGCACTGGCAACGGTTAATCCCCCAATACCCGAATCAAATATCCCTATGGGTTGCGATGCTTTTAATTTTACTTCAGACATACTTAATCATTTTGCACAAAGGCGCGAAGGCTCAAAGTTTCTTGTATTATTTTACTAAAAATTGTGTTCCAATTAGTATTACTTAATTTCAAAATCATTAAAGACCTACACACTCAAGTTTTCTTTGCGTCTTTGTGCCTTTGCGGCAAAAGCCGATGATCATCTACAAAGTTAACGATATAACTCCACCGTTGTTTGCTCGTTAGCCTTTATAATAAACTTTTTTTCGATGGTATAAATCGACTGCTTTAACGATTTCCCCCTAAAAGTTACATGATACACCCCGGGCTGCAGGCTAAACTCTTGCCTTGTTTTATTGCCCGAAATATTACATACCCACACTAATTCCTTACCCTTTTCCTGTAAAATACAGCCATCTCCATACTCAGTAGAGCTGATTTTAACCTGGCCCGCATCGGGCACATCCACATTTTTTGTAAGCGTTTGGTTGATATTTACATTGTAGATATAGGTACGCGGCAAGGTAAGTACTTCCAAATCGTATTCGTCAACTATAAGTTTTTCGCTAGTGTTTACACTCATTACGTGCAGCGTTTGCATTTCTTTGCTTTTACGGATAATACATTTTACGCGGTCGTTATTATTATACATTCCTCCGCCCCTGTTTATAGCCAACACACCTTGCGGCGCATCAATAGGAATTACATTATGCGTACCCATATTTAAAGTTACGCCCTGTATTTTTTTTGGAGGAATGGTATTGGCAATAACTGTATACTTTACCGTTTCATCCATTGGAATTGTATCCGGAAAACCTTTGTAATTCATGCTATGCACAAAGTTGTACATGATAGCGCCTGTGCGCTCGTTATAAAAAGTCATGTTTACATTGCTCTCGGTTGGCTTTGCCGCCATATCGAGCAAATTTACTTGTGCCGAGGTTTTATTTCGTACCTGCGTTGTAATATAATCCACACTCTTCACAAAAACATCCGGCTCTTCGTAACTAAAGTAATTTCCAACACAATCAAAAACTTTTGCTTGTTCAACCGTTAAGCCAATGCCGATAATGCAAGGGCGTAATACAATTCCTTTTTGCAGCAACGCTTCACGGGCTTTGCAGGGGTCGCCGCTACATTCTTCAATGCCATCGGTAATTAAAATAATAGTATTTATTGCTTTTGTATCCGGAAAATCAGCAGCAGCCTGCGTTAACGAATGCTCTATAGGCGTAATTCCGGTTGGCAGCACTTTTTTTACTGCATCTTTTATTTTCTGAATATTGTTTTTTGCGAAAGGCACAACAAGTTTACTGTCGTTACAGTCGCCGGGAGGGTATTTTACAGTATGCCCGTATAAACGCAAAGCGAATTCGTAATTTTTTAAAGTATTGAGGCTGTCTAAAAATTTGTAGAAAAGATTTTTTGCGTGCTCTATGCGAGGCTTGCCATCGTACATTGTTTTCATACTGTTAGAGGCGTCGAACACAAATAATACGCGTGTGGTTTTTTGCGCAAAAGAAAATTGAATAAGAGCGAAAAATAGTATGGCAAGAAAAAAAATCCTCACTAATGATTGCTTTGAATTTGCGAATCGAAATCGATGCCTTGTTTTTGCAAAACATATTTTACTTCCCATCCATAAAAAGTTAAATAGGCAAAACCTATAAGCGGCACAATGTAAGAAGCATGAATGCCCATGCTATCGGCAAGTTTTCCCTGTACAAGTGGTATTATTGCCCCGCCTATAATCATCATAATTAAAAGTGAAGAAGCCTGGGTAGTGTATTTTCCTAAACCGGCTGTGCTCAACGAAAAAATGCAGGGCCACATCACCGAGCAAAACAATCCGCAGCTTACAAAACAATACACAGATGCTCTGCCTGTAGTAAATAAACCAATCAACATCATAACCATCGCAAGCGCGCCAAAAAGCATCATCGTACGTGCAGGTTTTTCCTGTGCCACAAAAAAACCGGCTATTAAAATAAATACAAAAGGTAAAAAATAAAGCAAATCATTCATCGGGCTTCCCTTTAAATAATTTACTCCCAGTATAACGCTGTAAGCCAGTAAAGGAACAACCACCATCATTATATAGTGCGTGGTTTTACTAAAATTAAATACGCGCAGGGCGCCGGTCCAACGGCCAATCATTAAACAACCCCAATACAAAGAAATATAGTGTACTGTTTTATCTACATCAAGCCCCAAAAAGTTTTCCTGTTTCATTAAGGCCTGCAAATTACTTTGCGTAGCAACTTCGGTTCCTACATAAAAAAAGATGGCCACCATACCGTAAATAACCTGCGGAAATTTTAAAGCGCCAAGGTTTCTTTCCATTTTTTCGGAATTGGTTACAGTAGGAAGTTTAGACATTCCCAATATAATCGCAAACAAAATAAATGCGCCCGCCAAAATCATACTTGGCATTTTTACTTTTTCTACGCCCATTAAATCCAGTTTCATACTGGCGCCGTCTAACGTTTTAATAGCCGAGAGTAAGTGTATATATGTTTCATTATTAATGGTTATAATGGGTATGTGCGACGAACGGTAATTGTGCTTAAGCATCTCTACCTGCTTGTTGGTTTTTGTTGCGCTTTCGTTATATACAATAACAACACCCAAACCTTTTGAACTCATAAACTCATATTGCTCGCAAAGACCTGCAGAATCTGCATTATTAGCTAAATAATAATAAGGCAAATGGCCCGCGTGTGTTCTTTCAATAGTAAAAATAGGCCCGTTAATAGTTTGTGTTTTATTTGTTGTGCGCTCGATACCTACCGTTACAGGATCGGCGCCCATTTCTGAATTTAATACCGCGTTATCATTTCCTTTTATGCTTCCAAAAATTGCATAGGCTAAAAGCAAGGGACCAATAGTTGTTCCAAAAGAATTAATACCACCGGCAAGACTTATACGATGTGAACCGGTTTCGGGATTACCCAATGCAATTACATATGGATTAGCTACAATTTGCTGTAAAGAAAAACCGAGCCCGATGGTGAAGAGCGAAAACAACATCATGCCAAACGACTGGCTACCTGCGGCAGGAATAAAACAGAGTGCACCTATTGCAGAAATAAGAAGTCCGGTAACCAATCCTTTTTTATAACCCACTTTATTAAGCGGGTCGCCAAACATCATCGAATAAATTAAATAAGCGCCGGCACCTACAAAATATGAGAAGTAAAACGCAAGATCAACCAATTGGCTTTGCGCCTGGGTGAGTTCAAAATTCTTTTTAAATAAACCAATTAATACGGTATTAGACGCGGCCACAAAGCCCCAAAAAAAGAACACGCTTAGTAGTACCGATAAGGAAGATGACTTTGTTTTAATGGTCATTTAAAAGCTTTTTTCAAAGTTATTTAATTTAGGCTGTACTAAAGTGGTTTTGAGGATAGAAGTTGTTAGCTTTTAATTGTTGAATAACCAGTTATTGCCCAAAAGCCGCCAGTTATCAATCGGGATAGATGTTTTAGCTTAAATCCTTTGAATGGGACTCTTGATGACTTAAATTAGTGGTATAAAACACTGAGCATGAAAAAAATTTACTTTTTACTGGCAGTAACGTTTCTCACCAGGTTTAATACGACAGCCCAAAACGGACTTACTACTTATTCTTGCAGCATTACAAATTTGAATTGTTATAAGTACACTTCGTTTTTAATTGACAATTACGGTACTAAATGGATGGGCTTTAACAGTGCTTTCACAGGAACGCATCCATCTCCGCAATTATTACGGTTTAACGGCGCCAATTGGGATTCATTTCCGCATGTACCGTCACGCAAAGTAAATGCTCTTGCTGTTGATGCCGCTAATAATATCTGGATTGGTACCGACACGGGATTAGTAATGTTTAATGGAAGTGTATTTACTACTTATTGTATGGCTAACTCTAATATTGCCTCTAATAAAGTTATAAGCGTGGCTTGCGGCGGCGGTAAAGTTTATGCAGGAACTTTTGCAGGATTATGCGTTTTTAATGGGAGTAATTTTATTAGGTGGGTTCTAAAAATTCATTTTTATGGATTTTAATAAAAATCGGAGAACCCGTTAACCGATTTTTGGTAATCTGTTTTTCAAAAATACATTATTTTTTTCTTACAACCTACTAATTTTTCTATCTATCTATCAGTGTAT
>JBBQRR010000079.1:0-9565 GCA_038214655.1 Bacteroidia bacterium
CCCTTTTTCCCTTGTGTTTTGTAGCGTATTAACTTCATTTTTTTGTATAACTTGTTTATAACGTAAATATAATCATAATTATTTGATTATCAATTAGTTATATCGTTATTTGTTAACAATTTGATTTTTAGAACTCCCCTAGTATAATTTTTTTCATGCCGATATAATTTGTAAATCAAATATACAAAAAAAAAAGCAGTCGTTTGACTGCCTTTTAAATTCCTTTTAATTAATTAATGGAATCCAGCTTTTTCTTAACGCCCTCTACCACTTTTTTCTGGGCCTCTATTTCGGTTTTCTTGGTCTCGATGCCCTTTTTGTTCTTCTCAATATCTTCTTTGGCCTTCTTAATTTTGTCTTCGTAGTTTTTTATGTCGCCGTCCAAATCTTTATTGTCTTTTTCAAGATCCTTCTTTTTATCTTCTGCTTTTGCTAAAATTTTAGATTGGTCTTTTAACTGATCTTCCACAAAATCTTTAGAAGTTTTAACAGCAAATTCTTTCATCATCTTTTTCATAAAATCACATTCCTTACCATGCCCTGATGAAGTGATATAATCGCCGCCCATATCGTAAGCCACATACATCCTTACCGCTTTCTCTTCCTTCAATAATTCAAACTTGGCATACACATCCATCGGGTTATTGGATAGTTCTTTAAACTTTACATTGTCAAAAATATATTCATTGCCTTTATCATTAGCGCTTTGGTATCCAAAATCTTTCATGCGGCTCTTCCACTCCTTTTGCACTTTATTTAAATCATCCACATAAACCGTTACAATAAGCGCGTTATGGCTGCCATTACTGAAGCTTTCATGCGACTCTTTAATTTTTATTTCCTGTGCAAATGATACTACGCTTGCAAACAACAAGGCGGCTACAAAAATTTTCTTTATCATGGTAGATTGATTTAAAGGATAAATATAGAAATAAAAAAAGAAATATCAGTAAATACGGAGGAGTTTTAATTCCCGCCCTCTATGCCTTCGTTCCAAGTGTGTTTAGCTATTGCTTTGCCTCATCCATGATAGCCTTCAGCTTGGCTTTGGTAGCGGTAACTTCGCCCAGGCGCTTTACCGAAGCTTCGTCTTTTTTGCTCACCAATTCATCTTCTTTATCCTGATAGCTGTTGTAAAAATCTTTTAACACTTTTTGCGCCACATAACGCACATACGAACTGCCTTTGCCTTTTGCCGTATAGCTTTTAACAATTTCGGCACCGGCAATTACATTGGCATCGCCGCAACGCTTTAAAAACTGGCCGTACATATTTATAAAGCCCATAGCCATAAAGCCACTAAAGTTGTCTTTATTATTTACAAAAAATTCGTTATTGGCATCTCCACCGTAATTAGAATATAAATCCATCAAGGTAAAACGAATGTTATCGCTATCAATGGTTTCTAAATCCTTAGCTTTTTTCATAGCGGCTTGCGGGTCGTTTTTAGCAAGTGCGGCCATACCTGAGCCCATAATAGCAAAAGACTGTTCGCCAATAGCGGCTGTGTAAATTTCTTTCACATCATCGCCCTTGTAGTTTTTAGATAAAAACTCAATGGCCTCTGCACGAACTGTTGTTTTCTCGTCAGTTTTAGCAATGGCAATCAGCAATGGTTTTAAATCAGCTTCTTGTTTTGAAGCTACTTCGTCCATCAGGTTAATTGCTTTTATGCGTAAGGTATGCCATTTGTCTTTTAAGGCAAGTTTAACGCACTCGTAAACATTGGCTTCAGACAGGTTGGCTTTAAATTTATCAAGAGCCTCTAATCTATCCAGGTATTTAGGGGCATTTTTGTATTGGTAAACATACTCGGCTAAAGTTTTGTTTTCAGTTTTGGTACAAAGCAATTGCTTTTCGCCATCAAAATTAATCAGGCTTGGTTTTTCGTCGGATGCAAAAGAAAATTCTTCGCCGGCCTTAGTTATGGTTACCCATTTACGTACCACTTTTTTACTTGCTCCGTCGCCATAATACAAATCAATATATACCGGAATTTTAAATAAAGGCGCCATTGTAAAATCCTGCTGCTGGGTTATTTTTACTTTAACTGTTTTCGCAGAAGCGTCGTACGAGTTTTCGATTTTTAATTCGGGATATCCGCCGGCATAATACCATTGGTTCCAAAACCAGTTTAAATCTTCGCCGGTAGTTTCTTCAAATGCCAAACGCAAATTATGCGCCTCGGCACTTTTAAATTTATTAGTTTCTAAATATAATTTAAGCGAAGCAAAAAAAGCATCATCCCCCACATATTTGCGAAGCATATGAAGAATTTGTCCACCCTTGTTATAGCTGATCCCGTCAAAAACTTCTTCGCGCTCGCTGTAACCAAAACGCACCAAGGGGTCCATTTTAGATTGCGCCATATACCCCTGCCTGCTATTATAACTATGTGCATCGGCAGCATCGGATCCATTTTTATATTCCTGCCACATATATTCTCCGTAGGTAGCAAAAGATTCGTTTACTGTTATGTTGCTCCAGCTTTCGCAGGTAACTAAATCGCCAAACCATTGGTGAAACAATTCGTGCGAGATAACATTCTCCCCGCGCTTGCCATCCAGCATCTCGCGGTCTGTTTGATATACCGAAAAATCGCCGTGCAAAGTTGCCGAGGTATTTTCCATAGCGCCACTTACATAATCACGCACCACAATTTGCGCGTACTTTGGCCAAGCATACGGAACTCCTAATTTTTTTGAGAAGAACTCCATCATCTCGCCTGTATTACCAAAAATTCCTTTTGCATATGGTTCAAATTCCTTTTCTACATAGTAACTAACTTCTTTTCCGTTCCAAGGCTTATCAATTACTTTTTTAAATTCACCAACACCCATCATCAACAAATAAGGGGCATGAGGCATATCCATTTTCCAATAGTCGGTGCGCGTACCATCTGCATTTTTTGTTTGCTTAGTCAATAAACCATTCGATAACGTTGTATATTTATCATCAACGGTCATATAAATTTCGTCGGTCATGCGCTCATTCGGACTATCAATTGTTGGTAGCCAGGCCGAGTTACTTTGTGTTTCGCCTTGCGTCCAAATTTGCGGCATTTTATTTTTCTCTTCACCTTTTGGATTGATAAAATACAAACCCTTATCGCTGCTAATGGCACTGCTTCCTCCTACTTTTAATTCGTTGGGCTTCGACTTATAATCAATATACACTGTGTATTTATCGTTGCGGGTGTATTCTTTATCCAAATCAATTTTTAAAGAATCATTTTCGTACACATATTTTAAATCGGTATTTCCTTTAGCACCTACCATTTGCACTTTGTAGATATCCATGCCGCGCGCATTGAGGTATAATTTTTTTACCGGATAAAAATAAGGCTTAATATCAATCCATGCTTTGCCAAACATCCAGGAGTTTTGCCAATCAAATTTTACTTCGAGTTTAGTATGCAAAAGATCGTTGCTGCGCGGATTAGTGCCCTGGTAAATTTTTGGCTCCGGTGCGCCTTTTGTTGCCTCCGCAACAATTGTATCGGCATTAATTACAATGGTTTCCGTTGTTTCGGTTTTTGCTTTCTCTTGTTCTTTTTTCTTTTTACGCTGGGCAAAAGAATTTTGGCTGATTAAAAAAAGCGCTGCGATGCAAAGGGTAATGTGTTTATACATGATTTTATTTTTTTATAAAATTGAATTAATTATGGCAACAAAATCTTTTTTTATGATGAACGGTTTTGCCCGCATAGGGCCACACAAAAATAACATTTAATTTATGTTATAATGCTTTAATTTACAGTGAATAATGCCGGAAAAGGTCAAAATCCCCCTAAATGCGGGAGAGTTTATTTGGAATGGAAATCAGCTATAAAATTTAGTGCCTTTGGCAGCCATTTGCTTAAGCAAAATGCTTGGGCGGTAGCGGTCGTCGCCGTACTCTTCCTGCAATTGCTTTAATTGATTATAAACGATTGCAATTCCTATTTCATCGGCCCATTTTAATAATCCTTTGGGGTAATTTACACCTTTAGTCATAGCTAAATCAATATCTTCTCTGCTGCCAATATGCATGTACAAGGCATCGGCGGCTTCATTAATCAACATAGCAATAACACGGTCACAAATTTTCTTTGCAAGCGCATCATCTTTTTTTGGCTGAGGCATTTCATGCACTAAATAATCATAAAAGCCACGCCCACTTTTTCTTCCGTAAAAACCGGCTTCTACCAAACGCTTCTGACAAATATTTGGCCTGTAACGGGGGTCGTTATAAAATTGTTTCCAAACTGTTTCGGTTACGGTGTAATTTACATCGTGGCCAATTAAATCGGTTAATTCAAAAGGGCCCATTTTAAATCCGCCTTTTTCGCGCATGGCCCAATCCATAGTGGCAATATCGGCAATACCTTCTTCGTACATGCGCATGGCTTCTCCGTAAAACGGACGCGCAATTCTATTTACTATAAAACCGGGCGTATCTTTACATACAACACAAACTTTGCCCCAGCTTTCAATTAATTTTTTACACGATGCGGTAACAACATTACTGGTGGCAATGCCCGGTATAATTTCTACAAGCGGCATTAAGGGCGCAGGATTAAAAAAATGAATACCAATTACATTTTGCGGATTACCGCAGGCCGCAGCAATAGAAGTAACAGAAAGTGAAGAGGTATTAGTTGCCAAAATACACTTGCCCTCGGTAGTTTTTTCAAGTAAAGTAAAAACCTGTCTTTTTATTTCGGCGTTTTCTACAATAGCCTCAATAATTAAATTGCATTCGTGTAAATGAATGGCATTTTCGGTAAAAGAAATTTTTGAAACCACCGCATGCGCCTGCTCATTGGTAATTTTTTGCTTTTCTACCAGTTTTGCAAAAGTAAGTGCAAGGTTGTGTTTAGATTTATTTAAAGAATCGGCATTGTTATCATAAAGCAAAACTTTGTGCCCCGCCGTGACAGCTACCTGCGCAATGCCGGTGCCCATGGCACCCGAGCCCACAATACCAATAATAGAATTAGGATTAAGTTCCATTATAAAAATTAAACAGTCATAATTTCTTTTTCCTTACTCTCTAAATGCTTATCGCATTTCGTTACGTACTGATCGGTAAGTATTTGTATTTTTCCTTCAGCGTCTTTTCCTTCGTCCTCAGGCAAACCTTTTAATTTTTTTACACCTTCCATCGCATCTTTACGCGCTGTACGTATGCCAACTTTAGCATCTTCGGCTTCTTGTTTTGCTTTTTTTACTAATTCTTTGCGGCGCTCCTCTGTTAATGGCGGAACCGAAATACGAATTAAAATACCATCGTTTTGCGGATTTAATCCAAGGTTAGCAGCTTGTATAGCTTTTTCTATGGGTGTAAGCATCGATTTTTCCCAAGGCTGTATTACCAGCGTGCGAGAATCCTGCGTATTAATATTAGCGGTTTGATTTATGGGCATACGTGTGCCGTGGTAATCTACCTGCAAATTATCAAGCATGGCAGGGTTAGCCTTACCGGCGCGTATTTTTGTTAGTTCGCTTTCTAAAAAGTTAATGGCTTTATCCATCAAAGTTTTAGCGTCATCGTAAACTTTTTGTACTTCGGGGCTCATAGTGTAATTGTTTGTAGCACAAAAATAGCATTTTTTACGAGAAGCTGTAAGTGCGGATAGATTGCGCTAAGGTGGATGGTTTTTTGGGCGTTACCGCGAGGTGCGGATAAGTTTACCACCAATCGTAAAGCATATAAGCGCACTCGCGGTCAGGCTGCAAAGGGGTCCGCTTCGCTTCCGTTTTTTGCCATCGATGTTTATTCCTTCGAAAAGAAAAAATACGGCAAAAGAACCAAGCCCTTTGCATCCTTAACGCGAGGCATCACTTAAATTTTATGTCGTGTCAAAAAAAATATAAATTTGCTTTATTAAAAAATAACCATGTCAAAAAAAGACCCACGCGTAGATGCATACATTGCCAAGGCACAGCCCTTTGCACAACCTATACTAAAACATTTACGCAAATTAGTTCATCAAACTTGTCCCGATGTACAGGAAACCATTAAGTGGAGCTTTGCCTGTTTTGATTACATGGGCACTTTTTGCAGCATGGCCGCATTTAAAGAACACTGCGCTTTTGGTTTTTGGAAAGCGGCTTTAATGAAAGACAATAAAAAAATGACCGAAGCGCAATATGGTTCAATGGGACATTTAGGGCGCTTAACAAGTTTAAAAGATTTGCCTTCCAATAAAATTTTAACCGGCTATATAAAAGAAGCCATGAAATTAAACGAAGAAGGAAAAAAATTGCCTCCGCGCAAAAAAATTACCGACGACAAGCCCTTACCCGTTCCTTCCTACTTTAAAACTGCATTAAGCAAAAACAAAAAAGCCGGCACGCAGTGGCAAAATTTTACTCCCGGAAAAAAGAAAGAATACATCCTTTGGTTAACCGAAGCTAAATCTTTAGAGACTCGCAACAAGCGGATGGAGCAAGCCGTAATTTGGATTAGCGAAGGCAAAATTAGGAATTGGAAATATGTTAAAAAGTGATGAGGAGTTAGTGAATAGCGCGCAGATACGAATCCCTTTTTTCATTTATTAGAGTTTCAAATGCCTTAAAAATCATCCGCATACCTGTATGGTTGTTATCTGTAATCCGTAGTTCTACCTTTCATCTGTTTTTAACTACCGCTGGCATATTACATATGTCCATCGATTGAAAAGCTCATTCTGTCGGCATTATTTTTTTTCTTTTGTGAAAAATTAACATAGATTTGACGCCAAATTAAAAACCTATGGCCCACTCTTTTAAAAGAAAAACGATTTTATGCTTTTTGTTTTTGCTTGCAAGCAGCGCTTTCTACGCACAAACAAAAACCCTAAAAGGAACTATCAAAGATTCTAAAACCGGCGAAGCTGTTATCGGCGCCACCATTATGGAAGGCACAAACGGCACCATTACAGATGTAGAGGGAAATTATACTTTAACAATTTCCGACAGCGCTAAAACTGTTTTGGTATCCTTTATGGGATACAGTGCAAAAAAAGTAAACATAACGGGGGATAAACTTGACGTTTCTCTTGACCCCGACGGAGTTCTTTTAAAAGAAACCGTTGTTACAGCTGTAGGTATGTCGCGCGAAAAAAAATCGCTTGGTTACGCCACACAAGAAGTTAAAGGCGATTTAATAAAAGACTCGCGTGAAAATAACGTAATCAACTCGCTATCGGGCCGCGTTGCGGGTTTAAACATTACAGGTTCAAGCGGTGCGGTTGGGGCTTCTTCGCAAATTGTATTGCGCGGCCAAACTTCGTTTACCGGAAACAACTCTCCCTTATTTGTAATTAACGGAGTGCCGGTTGATAATAACTTCCGTGCATCGCGCGATAACGCACCTAACTATGGTAACCCTATTTCGGATATAAATCCGGATGATATCGAATCAATAAACATATTAAAAGGCCCTATAGCAGCAGCACTTTACGGTTCGCGTGCCCAAAACGGTGCCATCATTGTTACAACAAAAAGCGGCAAAGGCCTTAAAGGCAAAAACGGAGGCTTTCAGGTTTCTGTAAACATGGGCGTATCGATGGATAAAACTTTACGCTTACCAAAATTTCAAAATAAATTCGGACAAGGGTATTGGGGAGATGATCCTTCAACCAGCATGAACTATATGGCCGCCGATGAAAGCTGGGGAGCGCCTTTAGATGGTCGCAGCTACACCGATTTCTTAGGAAAAACTGCAAAATGGTCGCCTCAACCCAATAACGTAAAAGACTTTTTTAAAACAGGCTCGCAAATTGATAATGCGGTTTCTATTGCCAGCAGCGATGAAAAAGGAAGTGTAAGGATGTCCTTCTCTACCTTTAATCAAACCGGTACAATTCCAAACACTGCTTACGATCGTTATACAACAGGCTTAAATATTAATCGCCAGTTAACCGATAAACTAACGGTTGATGCAAGCGTAACATACAACCTTACACAAGGTAAAAACAGGCCGGGTACAGGTTATGGCGGAATGGGAAATCCTTTAGAGGGCATGTTTGCCTGGTGGGGTCGTCAGCTTGACACAAAATATTTAAAAGATCACTATAATGATATTGACCCATCAACAGGTCAGCATCAAACATGGAATTTTTATCACAACAATCCATACTGGGTGTTGTATAATAATACCAGCAGCGATCGCCGCGATCGTGTTCTTTCTAATTTAAAATTTACTTATAAAATTGCACCATGGTTAACCGCTTCGGTAAGAGGTGGTTCTGATTTTTATGTTGAAAATCGTTTTCAGCAATATAAAGTAGGTACCGTTACTGATGCCGTTTTTCAAAAAGGTGGTTTTTATAATGATAACGCCAAACAAAACACAACTAACTTGGATGCGATGATTATGGCAAATAAAAGTCTGGGCAAAGACTTTACCATAAGCGGAACTGTTGGTTATAACTATTACGGCCGCAACCTGCAAACAAACAATACAGAAGTTCGTGGTTTATTGGTACCCGATTATTATACAGTAACCAATGCAGCAAACGCTCCTATTGTAAGTAATGTAGTTGCTAAAAAGGAAATCATTGGCGTTTACGGTTTAGCTTCTTTAGGTTATAAGGGCATGTTGTATGTAGATGTTACTGCGCGTAACGACTGGTCATCTACACTTCCAATTGCTAACCATTCTTATTTTTATCCTTCTATATCAAGCAGTTTTATTTTTACTGAGTTGATGAAACAAAACAAATGGTTATCGTTTGGTAAAGTACGTGCAGGTTTGGCATTTACCGGCAATGATACAGATCCATATAACCTTTACACAACTTTTACTAAAACAGAGATTGGCACATCGCCGTCAATTACCAGTAACCCATATAATGGCGTAACGTATATGACTATGGATAATGCTTTGAAAAATTCAAAGATTAAACCCGAAAGCACACGTTCGTTTGAGTTTGGAACTGATTTGCGTTTCTTAAACAACCGTATTGGTTTGGATATAACGTATTACAATACTTTAACTAAAGACATTATCGTTCCTGTTTCTGTTCCTGCATCAACAGGCTTCAGCACAAAAGTTGTAAACGCCGGGCAAATTCTTAACCAAGGTCTGGAGATTATGCTTAACGCAGCCATCGTTCAAAACACAGATGGTTTTAACTGGAACATGATGGTAAACTTCTCTAAAAACGTAGGAAAAATTGAAGCCATTGCCGAGGGCCTCGATAAAATTTCTATGTATCACGACTGGGCTTATTTGTATTTGGTTAAAGGGCACTCATACGGTTCTTTATATGCAAACGGTGCCAACAGCGCTCTTAAAGATGCAAACGGAAATTATTTAATTAGTCCGGGCGGAGATATTATTACAAATACAAGTCCGCAGTTTTTAGGTGACATTCAACCTAAATTCCGTTTGGGTATCGATAATAATTTTAGCTACAAAGGTTTTTATTTTGGGTTCCTGCTTGATTGGAAACAAGGTGGCAAAGTTTATTCGCAAACAAATATGTGGATGGATTACACCGGTTGCTCGCTTCGCACAGAAAACCGCGACTCTTTAGCAATACCGGGTATGGCGGCAACAAATGTTGGTGGCACTTGGGTAAGCTCGGGCCAGG
>JBBQRR010000080.1:0-9423 GCA_038214655.1 Bacteroidia bacterium
ACATGCCTTATTTATTTACTTCAGAGTCCGTTAGTGAAGGACATCCTGACAAAGTAGCTGATCAAATCAGTGATGCTTTGATAGATAATTTTTTAGCGTTTGATGCTAATAGTAAAGTAGCCTGCGAAACACTTGTAACAACCGGTCAGGTAATATTGGCGGGTGAAGTAAAGAGTAAAGCATACCTGGATGTGCAGGAAATCGCTCGTGGTGTAATTCGTAAAATTGGCTATACCAAGAGCGAGTATATGTTTGAAGCGAACTCCTGCGGTATCCTTTCGGCCATTCATGAGCAAAGTGCAGATATCAACCAGGGCGTTGATAAACAAAAGAAAGAAGATCAGGGTGCAGGCGACCAGGGAATGATGTTTGGTTATGCCAGCAACGAAACGGATGATTATATGCCATTGGCGCTTGATTTAGCCCATAAGTTATTGATTGAGCTTGCGGCGTTAAGAAGGGAAAATAAGCAAATTAAATACCTTCGTCCGGATGCAAAGAGCCAGGTAACATTGGAGTATGATGATAACAACCAGCCCGTTCGCATCGATGCTATCGTAGTATCTACACAGCACGACGATTTTGATACCGAGGCAAAAATGTTGGCTAAAATTAAACAAGACATTATTGAAATTTTGATACCGAGGGTAAAGGCAAAGTATAAAAAGTATGCAAAGCTTTTCAATGCCAATATTAAATATCACATTAACCCAACCGGTAAGTTTGTAATTGGTGGTCCGCACGGTGATACCGGCTTAACAGGTCGCAAAATCATTGTAGATACCTATGGTGGTAAAGGTGCCCATGGTGGTGGAGCATTCAGTGGTAAAGATCCAAGTAAGGTTGACCGGAGTGCTGCATACGCAACCCGTCACATTGCTAAAAATCTGGTAGCTGCAGGATTGGCGAGCGAAGTATTGGTGCAGGTATCTTATGCCATCGGCGTTGCCCAGCCAACATCCATCAATGTAAATACCTACGGAACTGCTAAGGTAGACATGAGCGATGGACAAATAGGTAAAATTGTTGAAGAATTGTTTGACCTTCGTCCTTACTTTATCGAAAAGAGATTGAAACTTCGTACACCAATTTATAGCGAAACTGCTGCTTACGGGCACATGGGCCGCAAAAACGAAATCGTTACCAAAACGTTTAAAACTCCCGACGGAAAAGTAAAAACCTGCAAGGTAGAATTGTTTACCTGGGAAAAACTGGATTACGTGGGCAAGGTTAAGAAGGCCTTTCATTTAAACTAAATACTACTTTCAAAAAAACTAAACCCGGGGTGATTACTCCGGGTTTTTGTTTTACCACATCCCCCTGCTCTTCCGCCCTCGGCGAAAAGAGCTGTCCCCCCTCAAAGGGGGAAGGGCTTATTACTAAATTTAGAAGTCAAACATCTTTCATTTTTCAGAATGCCTCTTTATCGAGGCTAAAATTATTCGTAAAATATAAATAATACCTAAAGCGAAGCAATGAGCTTTAGATTCAAAATAAAAGTAAAAGCGGTTCCCCCTTTGAAGGGGGCGTGCAAGCGAAGCGGCACGGGGGATGTTTTGTTTTTAGGAGAAATACATGGCAAAGCCAATGAGCAACATAAAAAATCCAAATACCAGCGCAAAAATATAAAACAACAGTCCGTCGCAATAAACAACGGATTCTTCTTCGTTATCGGGATTGTAAAATATTTGTACTTCGTCGGGCATTTTATCAATGAACTTTTGTGCCGATTTTTTCATAAAACCTCTTTCGCCTTTTAAAAGTTCAACCAAAAAAACTTTCTTGCCGGTACGATTGATTCCGTTTACACTAAAAACATATTCAACGGAAGTCGTAAAGGCTGCTCTTGCAGAGGACCCAACTTTACGCGGAACAACATTTTTACTAATGATTTTTGCTGTTGCTCTGGGCCAGCTGTGTGCCTTGCTGTATAAACGCAAAAGTTTTATACCCATGTAAATCGACAGGAGCGACACTACGCAGGAAAATATAAGTACAGCCAAATTCATTGGTTAAAGATAGCAAATCCCCTTTCAACACATCTCCCTGTTCTTCCGCCTTCGGCGTAATGAACTGTCCCCCTTCAAAGGGGGAACCCTTTATTCTAAGTTTAAAATTATTGCTGATTTCGAAATTTAAAATAGCCCCTTCCAGGGCAAATTCAGTACCCTAAAATATTTATAATACCTAAAGCGAAGAATGAGCTTTGACTAAAAATAAAAGTAAAGTCGGTTCCCCCTCCGCCGCGGCGGAGAAGGGGGACGTGCCGCGCAGCGGGACGGGGGATGTTTTGAAAGTAAAAAAAGCCCGAACCTTTACGGCTCGGGCTCCATGGCTAAAACGCTGTTTGAAAAAATCTATCGCAAAAATTTCAGCGCCTTACCATTTCTAAGGCCGGGCATCGCTTCCCAACCTATCCCCTCGTTCTATCTATATTATTAAACGAATAAGCCCGCCAAAGGTTACAGGAGCAGAAAATATGTTTTGAACAAATAAAGCTAAGCTGTTAATATCAGTGGAGGATATCCAATGAACCAAGCCCTTCACGAATAACCACGGGCTCGTCTTCGGTGCAATCAATTACCGTTGTGGTGTAAATATTTCCATAGCCGCCGTCAATAATGGCGTCAACAATGTTTTCAAATTGTAATTGAATTGTTTCGGGCTCCGTAAAATATTCAACCACTTCGTCATTTTCATTGTGCAAGGATGCTGATACCAGCGGACAACCCAACATTTTTACAATTTCGCTGCAAATATTATTATCGGGAACACGTATGCCGATTGTTTTTTTCTTTTCTTTTAAAAATAATTTCGGTACTTCGTTTGATGCCGGTAAAATAAACGTATACGGCCCAGGTAAAGCTTTTTTCATTATACGAAAAATAGTATTGGGAATTGGCTTTGTGTATTCGCTAAGATGGCTTAAGTCCGAGCAAATTAATGTGAGATTTAATTTATCGCTTGTAGTTTTTTTTAGCTTGCTGAGTTTTTCAATTCCTTTGGGCGAATGTAAACTGCAAGCCATTGCGTAAACCGAATCGGTGGGATAAATAATTACGCCGTTGTTTTTTAAAACATCTACCACACGGTAAATATCATTAGTTAAAACATTATCGGGGTTTATTCTTAGGAGCATCTTACGCCTTTCTTACAAATTCTGATTTCAGTCCCATAGCACCAAAACCATCTACTTTGCAAGAGATATTGTGGTCGCCATCCACAAGGCGAATATTTTTGACTTTCGTTCCTGCCTTCACGCCTTTTGATGAGCCTTTTACAGGAAGGTCTTTGATTATAATTACTGTATCTCCATCCACTAATTCATTACCGTTAGAGTCAACGATTTTACCTGAGGCGACAGCTTCTTCCTCTTCTGCTTTTTCTTCTTCCGGGTTCCATTCGTGAAAGCACTCGGGACAACACATTAAAACGCCGTTGGAATAGCTGTTCTCGCAATTACACTTGGGGCATTTGGGATATTCTGACATAAAATTTGATTGAGGATACTAAGTTAGTTTTTATTTGCGGATTGCAAATCTGCGGGAACGGGTTGCATTATATTTCTTTGTCTTTCACCCATTGATTCAAAACAATTTGAAGTGTTTTCTCTGGATTTTGAAAATCATATTCATGATAAAGCTTGCCGACCAAATCGGTATGAAGTGAACTTAATGTACTATCTTTAAGCAGTAATACATCTTTTCCCATTGCCATCATATAACCTATTTCAAGAGAAACGTTTGGGTTAAAATACTGAGTCTTCACTCTATCAAATACAGCCACACCAAAATTACAGCCATGCATATAAGTCCTAATATTGGTAAGTAAATCATCTGCATACCATTTCGAATCCGCTCGAAGCAATTTTATTCCAATCTTTTCGAAATTTTCTTTTATAACCTCAATCAACTTTAACTGAATTGGGCTATCCTCAAATTTCATCATTAAGAAAGCGCACCTTACATCGGAAGAAAAATCTTTTCTAAACCTTCTTAGTGGTGTATTCAATTCTTCTGGTAGAAGAGTAGAACTGCCTGAGGAAAACATTTTAACATCTTCCGGATAAATGGAAAATTTAATTCTAGTCTCCTCTGAAATTATCTCATCTGTGTATTCATCAATTTTGTTATTTTGAATATATTCAGGTTCAATAGTAACTTGCCCTTTTAAATACGTAGAATCTTTGAAGCAATCAAATCGGTGTTTAAACTCCTGCAGATCTATTATCCACTCTGTCGTTAAATCTTTGAAAGGACGCAAATATGTAATATCATTTTTAGATAGAATCATTCTGAACCTTCGAAGTATCTCATGCTTAGTTAAATCCTCTTTTTCCGTATAAAAAATATAGATCGGCGATTCAGTTGGAATCCCATAGTGAGTCGGCGGCTGAATATCTAAACGTCCAACAAAATTTACGAAATGAAATGTAAACATAATTTCTGGTTTCTACGGCGAGCCAAATTATCCTAAAAATCCTCCTCAATATCATGGTTAGGATTGCCCTTGATGATATCGTTGCTGGTATCATCTACCTTGTCCCAGTTTTTAGACTGAACGGTTTGCGTGCTCTCGCCCATAAATTCGGTATTGGGCGTAAGGTTTTGATTGCTCTGGTAAATATCTTTTGCGCCTTCCACATAATCCACATCCGCAAATTTTGCAAAGTGTGCAATAAATTTAACGCGTGGCTGCGCTATACTTCCGTGACGGTTTTTTGCAATATACAACTCGGCCATGCCGCGCGAAGGCTGATCATCTTCAAACACATCCAAGCCGTAATATTCCGGACGGTAAATAAAAATAACCATGTCCGCATCCTGCTCAATCGCACCGGACTCACGTAAGTCAGAAAGTTGCGGGCGTTTTGTACCTGTTGCACGTTTTTCTACATCACGACTTAACTGCGATAATGCTATAATGGGAATATCTAATTCTTTTGCTAAACTTTTTAATGAACGCGAGATGTACGAAATTTCCTGCTCGCGGTTTCCGCCTTTGCCATCTACACCGGCAGTCATCAGCTGCAGGTAATCCACCACAATCATTTGTATATCGTGATTTTCTTTTAAACGTCTTGCCTTGGCGCGCAATTCAAAAATTGAAAGCGCCGGCGTATCGTCAATGAAAAGCGGGGCTTTTGATAATTTAGAAATACGTTCGTTTAATTGAACAAACTCGTAATCTTTTAAATCTCCCTTACGTATTTTATCCTGCTCTAACTCTGCCTCGGCCGAAATTAAACGGTTTACCAATTGTAAAGACGACATCTCCAGCGAAAACACAACTACAGGTTTATTAAAATCAACCGAAGCGTTGCGCGCAAGCGTTAATACCAAGGCCGTTTTTCCCATGGCGGGACGAGCGGCTAAAATAATTAAATCTGATTTTTGCCATCCGCCGGTAATTCTATCAACCGTAGTAAAGCCGCTGGCAACACCTGTAACTCCTGAAGTTTGCTGACTTGCTTCGTCAATTTGCTCAATGGCTTTAGCCAAAAGTTTACTGATGCTGTCTTGCTGTTTGCGCACGTTGGCATCAACCAATTCATAAATACTTGAAGTGGCTTTATCCAACAAATCAAAAACATCACTGCTCTCTTCGTACGAGTGATTTATAACATCGGTGCTTATACGAATTAACTCGCGCTGAATATATTTTTGTAAAATTATACGGGCATGGTACTCAGAGTTAGCTGATGACGCAACACGATTTGTAAGTTGCGCAACCGAATATGCTCCGCCGGCAATTTCAAGTTCGCCGTTCTTTTTTAATCTGTTTGTAACGGTTAAAATATCTACCGGCTCAGAGTCGTTAAACAAATCAACAATGGCACGATACACACTTTGGTGCGCAGGTTTGTAAAACGCATCAGGTTTTAAAATATCAATTACGGTGCTTAGTGCTTCTTTCTCAAGCATCATTGCGCCCAAAACAGCTTCTTCCAGCTCTGTGGCCTGCGGTTGTAATTTACCGTCCAACGCGGGCGGCGTATAACTTTGCAGTTTAAATTTCGGTTTATTTATTCCAATTGTACTCATAGGGACCTGCAAAGAAGCATCATTGTTTTGAGCCTACAAAGTACAAAAAAAATATGAGCGTTTCTTAACAGGTTATCAAGGTAAAAATTTAGTTAATATTTAAGTAATTATCCTTAATTTAGTGGTAATCAATTTACATTGAAAAAGCACCACCTTCATATTGCCCTTTTTGTGTTGATATTTTTATTCTTTTCCTGCAAGAAAGAGAAGAAGGACACCACTTCGCCCACAATAAGCATTTCTACCCCTGCCTCGGGACAAGGTTTTGTGATGTTTGACACCGTAAATGTAAGCGCACGGGTTAGCGATGAAACGCACTTAACCTCTATTGTGGTTGCTTTAGTAGATATAAACAATATTGTTTTGCAATACAGCTATTCGGTGCCCATACAAAGCAATGATTTTACCTTTAACATTAAATATATTTTAAACGAGTTTCATTTAAGCAGTGGTTTTTATTACATAAGTGTAACGGCCAACGATGGCACCAACGCAACTCAACGCACCGTAAAAATTTATATTACCGAATCTCCCACTGTAAAAACGGGCTATTTTATTGTAGGAGCCACGCAACCAAAAATCATTACCAAATACGATGCAAGTTTTGTACAGCAAACTACTATTTCGCTGGGCACAGGTTTTAACGGCATGGCATTTGGCCCGTATTACAAACAACTTTACATTAACGGAAATATTAATCAGTCTTTTACCGGATACGATGCCACAATGAACGGCACAACCTGGAGCGTTATTTATAATGGTGGCGGGCAACCAACTTTTGAGTGCGTTACTACCGACGGACAAAAAGCGTTTATTGGATATTACTCGGGTTATGTGGGCTCGGTTAATTATACCGGCGGCACTTCTACCGGATATCCCAATGGAAACAGCAATTATTATCCTTATTATTTCGGTTTTTCAGGTTCGTACGCAATAGGCGCGTACAAAGATAAATTTGGCGGCAGCGACAGACTTTATAGTTTTTATAAAAACTCGGGCGTGGGAACAAATAATGTTTTTGTGCCGTTTACAGTGATAGGCATTTTTGAATATACAAATACGCAAGCCTATATTTTTGGTAATGTTTCGGGATTGGCAGCTTATTACCTTTATGATGCTACCCTTAATAGCTTAAGCGGGCCCGCAGTTATACCAAACGGCAAATTATTATCTGTTGCGCAAGTTGACCCAAATTATCTCTTACTTGCCTTAGATGATGGCAAAATATACGGGTACAACTGCACAGGTTTAGGCGGAAGTTATCTGCCTCTTGCCAATATAAAAGCGCAGAAATTAATTTATAACCCTAAAATGCACGAATTAAGCGCTTCTTCTAAAAACTCCTTGTATTCGTACTCGCTTTCAACCAATTATGTGCTTACTTTAAGCGGTTTTCAGGTCCTGGCAGATAGTATTATTGGTTTTGAAGTTATCACTAATAAATAATAACTTTGCACCTCTTATACAATAAAGCATGAAAAACATTTTTTTAGCAGCAGCCTTAGTGTTTGTGGCAAGTGCAAACGCACAAACGCCCGAGTTTAAAAAACACATGGAAGACGCCAACATGAAATTTAAAGCAAAAAGCTTTACACTGGCTATTCCTTCTTTAGATAAAGCCATAAAGGTTATTGAAGACGATGCCACCACTGCTATTGCATTAAAAAAAGTAAATACTGCCGAAACAAAATATATGGCTGATGCTTACGCCAAGCGCGGTTCTTGTTATTGGATTACCGGTAACGGTTTTGCTATGAAGAGCGATGCCGATATGGCTTTGTCGCTCGACACAGGTAATGCAGATGCAAAAGCTTTACTAGCTTATAATTTGCAAAAAAGCGATAAGAAAAAAGGTTGCAAAGCAATTCGTAAAGCAATTGCAGCAGGCAGCGAGATTGGCGAGAAAATTTTTGAAGATTGTTTTTGTTGGAGCGAGGGCCATAATCTTGCCAAAGAGGCCGATTCTAAAGCCAATGTGCAAAAATGGGATGAGACCATAAAATTTGCAAACGAAGCTATTGAGATTATTCCTGATTCGGGCGCACCTTATGCAAGCCGTGCTCGTGCGTATTTAGGAAAAGGCGATGCTGATAAAGCTCTTAAGGATATGAATACCGCCATTTCTAAAAAGAGCAGCAGTTTTAAAGTATATTATATTCGCGCACAAGTGTTTTTAAAAGCAGGCAAACCCGATTCGGCTTTTTTAGATTTGAATAAGTGTATTGAATTGAAAAAAGATAATTACGATGCGATTTTATTACGCGCCCAAGTAAACGAAGAATTACAGCAATGGAACGCGGCCGTTTATGATTATGGATTATTACTTAAACTGCGCCCCGATTTTGGATTGAATTATTACAAAATGGCCGTTTTAAAAGATACTAAGCAGGGCGATTTACTTGGCGCTTGCGATTACTACACTTCGGCGGCAGCACGTGGGGTTGAAGAAGCCAAAGAAATGGCTGCCAATTGCGGAACGCCAAAATACATGAAGCAACATTTGCACAAAGCGGCTCCCGAAAAAAAGTAAACCGAAATGCAAATTTTTCTGGGCCTTTTATTTAATGCAAACGGAGACATCCTGCTTTCTGCCGAAGAATCTAAACATTGTATAAAAGTGCTGCGCCATAAACTTGGCGATACTATTAACGTTATCGACGGCAAAGGAAACTTTTACGAAGCGGAAATTACCGATGCCAATCCACAAAACTGTACGGCCAAAATTAAAAGTAAAAAGCAAATTGGTATTAACAAGCCTTACTATTTACACATTGCCGTTTCTCCAACCAAAAACCCGGATAGAATTGAGTGGATGGTAGAAAAATGTACCGAGATGGGTGTTGACGAATTTTCTTTTATAGTTTGCAAGCGGACTGAAAAAACAGGCGCTAAAATTGAACGTTTTACAAAAATTGCGGAGAGCGCGGTTAAACAATCGGTACAGGGAATTATTCCGAAATTAAACAAGGCTGTTTCTTTTAAAGATTTTATTGCGGCTCAAAAAAACGCTGACTCAAAAAAATTTATTGCACACTGCATAGAGGAAAGTAAAATTGAATTGAAAAATATTTTAACTCAGAAAAAAGTTTTAGCCCTGATTGGCCCTGAGGGAGATTTTACGGAGGAAGAAATAAAATCAGCTCTCGAAAATAATTTTGAAGCTTTATCCTTGGGCGAAAGTCGTTTGCGGACTGAAACCGCGGGGTTATTTGTTGCGGCAGGGTTTAAGACTAACAGCACTTAAGGGGAGTTCTAAAAATCAAATTGTTAACAAATAACGATATAACTAATTGATAATCAAATAATTATGATTATATTTACGTTATAAACAAGTTATACAAAAAAATGAAGTTAATACGCTACAAAACACAAGGGAAAA
>JBBQRR010000081.1:0-8966 GCA_038214655.1 Bacteroidia bacterium
AGTAATAACAAACTGTACGCGCCTGTTTAAAGCTCTATTTTCTGCTGTAGTGTTTTCAACTTTTGGTTGAGATTCTCCATAATATTTTATAATTAACCTGGATGATGGAATGCCCGCTGCCTTTAAATAACTTCCAACAGCATTGGCTCTGCGCTGAGATAGTTTCATATTATCTTTTTCAGACCCTACATCATCTGTATGACCTTCTATTAGAATATCTGTTTCAGGATATTCTGCAAATATTTTTTGTAATTTACTTAGTGCTAATTCAGAATTAGGGGTAATATTATATTTGCCGGTCATAAAATAAACACCCTCTTTACTGCCGTCCGGATTATTTTCGTCAAAGGTAACATCAATACCCTCGCCAACGCGTTCTACCTTTGCGCCCGGCACTTCTGTTTTTATTTTTTCGGCTTGCCTATCCATTTTATTTCCAATAATTCCCCCAGCTACGCCGCCTACAGCCGCACCAATAATTGCACCAAACGCAGTACTATTTTTACCACCAATGGCATTTCCTATTACGCCACCAACTACACCACCACCTGCAGTACCTATTACAATACCTTTGTTTTGATCACTTGTTTTTCTTAAGGTGTTACAACTGTTTGCTATTAGCAATGTTATGGCTACCGAAAATACAGTTATGTTTTTGTTTATTTTTTTCATATTTTTAATTTAAGATTTTATAAAATTGTAAATTATCCAGGCCGGTTTATTTTCAAAAGTAATTTTTGATTTTAACTGCATGGTATTTTTATCCAGTTGAACCATGGTAAACCTAAATCCATCCCCGTGATCCATTGCTTTATAGTTATCATCTAATTTTTTAAATTGAAATTCTTTCGCTTCATTTTTAGGGTCATAAATCGACCATCTGAAGTTTCTTTTAACAGGCAAACATCCTTTTTCTGTTTTAGTAATAGTATAATGCCCCAAGCTATTTGAATTATTAAAGTTCCAAGTAGTTCCAACAAAACAATCATAATCTCCTTCATTAAAAAGTTGAAAATTTATTTTGCCCATGATACCTTCTGCAGCTACGCTTTGCAATTGCCAGTTACCGTCAATTGCTTTTCTATAGCCACGGGCTTCCTTAGAGATTGAGCAGGATGCCAATGCAAGGGTAATGAGTATTAAATTTGCTATTTTTTTCATTTTATAAAACGTATATATTTATTGGCAAAGGTTCACTTCTTTAACATATACCATGTTATATATTTATTCGATTATGTTACATTATTCACAGATATAATTTTTGCATAAAACAAAAAAATGGTCTTAATATCTTGAGGGGATTTTTTTAAAACCTTACAGGGAACTTACAACCTGTCGGTAGGCAGGGAAAAAAATGTCCCCCGCAGTTTTGCGGGGGCAATAATGTAAGCCGAAGCAATTGAACGTCGCCTGCGTTTTTGGAACGTGTGTTAGGCACTTGGCGGCTACTACTGCTACACCTTAACTCACAAGTGTCTACTGAATTACTACAGCAGATTTTGAAAAATTGAACCAATTGTCAAACCCAAAGTCTTTGCCAAGTATTTTGCGTATTTGAGTTTTACTTTCAACGGAAATACGTATTTGCCCATTTTGAGTTGCAGTAAGTGTTGAAATCTGAGATTGAGGAAAAACGATGGAAACAGAATGGCTATTAATTGGAACAATTGCATTTAGTTGCACAGAAAGTGTCTGTCCAAGTAAAACAAAGACACGTAAAGAGTCCATGTTGTAAATACCAGTAATATTAACCGTTAACGATTTATTTAAAAAAATCGTGTCTGGTAAAGTGGTATAACCATTATAGATCGGTTCAATGTCAGGGTTTATATAAGTAAAAGAAGGGGTGATACCATTGTGACTAGTCACATTCCATATAATAGGCGAATTGGTATTACTATTATAAGTAACAGCATACTCGTGATAAAAGGGAGCAAACGGAACTTGATAATTGTTTGCAGAAACGGAGTCTACCTTTATAAATAAAGTCGTGTCAGCGGTCGAATTAGGAGAGCTGGCAAAATACGCGACCATATTAATACTCGTTGAATATTGATAAGGAATTTTTGCATAAGCTATAGATTTGGAAAAAGATAGCATGCCGGAATAAACATTAGCATTACTTGGTTGGGAAGGAGTTTGTCCGCTGCCTGAGTTAGTGGACTTCGTTGTTACGGCCGTTTCCTTTTTACAAGAAAAAAACACAAAAATAAAAATCACGAAAGTCAGAAGTATTTGTCGCATATACCAAAGTTAATAAATATTGAGTAAAGTTGTTGCATACTCGTGTATAATGTAGTTAAGAAGTGTTAAGATAAAATCGAAGGTGGATTTGTCCGTTGGGCAAGTCCACCGCCTTGTGCCTAACGGTTTCGGGCTTGGCGAAGGTGGCGATTTTCACAACAAATGTTGATGCCGAGAACCAATGTCCGATTAACCACAAAACTGTCTGCGGAGCACTGAACCGACGCTTTTGCCAAACCGCTGTTATAGGTTGTGCACCGCCGTTTAGGTTTTCAGAATATTACCTCGCCTTTTTCTGTAATTCGTCAAATTTGTCAAAGTCGATTTGCGCTCTTTGTGGCTGATTAAGATTTTTATATGCAGTACCCCTGTCCTTGTAAACCTCGTAGTAATTTGCGTCCATTTCTAAAGCTTTGTCGTAATTTTCGATGGCAATTTCATACTTTGCCATTGCACTATATACAAGCCCAATAAAATGATAATAGCGAGGGGCGGTTGGATTTAGTTTGTGCGCTTCTTCAAAGTCTTTAAGG
Organism: Bacteroidia bacterium; assembly: GCA_038214655.1. GTDB lineage: Bacteria > Bacteroidota > Bacteroidia > B-17B0 > Aurantibacillaceae > PALSA-968. The sequence continues at coordinate 2,778 of JBBQRR010000081.1, forward strand.
GCTTCGTTATATTTTTTTAAATTGTAATAAGACCAACCCCTTGATCCGTAAGCTGTATTAGGTTTGTAATTAAACTCAATTTGTTTAGTAAAATCTTTCACGGCAAATTCATAATCTTTAAGATTGAAGTATGAACTTCCTCTGTTGCCATAAGTCGCTGCATAATTTGGATTTAAACTAATAGCCTTGTCATAATTAAGAATTGCCATCGCATAATTACCGGTCGAATAATAAGCAACTCCCATGTCGTAATACACAAGATAACTGTCTGGATTAATTTTAATTGCGCTGTTGAAGTCTGCGATTGCAAGGTCAGTCTTTTTTAACTGGAAAAATCCTTAAAGGAAGAGAATCTTCAATTAAAGAAGTTAGTAGCGAAGCTTTCGTTATCCGTGGAAATTAAAGAAGAGCTTTTAAAAAAAATTTCTCTCCGCACCGGGAAAAACTTTTAGTAGCAAAAATGTTTATTGAAAAAGGATATCAGAAAAAACTAGTGTGTAAGGAATTACAAATACAGCGCAGCGTTGTTTATTATCTTAATAAAGATAACAAGCCAGGCAGAAAGCCAAGCGTGTTAACCATGTATAATAATGAACCTGTTGCAGAGGAAATCGTTCTTACAAGCCTGAAGGGTATTCTTGATCATGAGTTTTTAAGTTATGGATATTTTAAAATAAGCAAACAATTGAAATTAGATGGCTTTGTGATAAACAAGAAAAAGGTTTATCGTATAATGAAAAACTACAATCTTTTAAAACCACAAAGAATAAAAACAACAGGAAAAAGAAACTTTGTAAAGTTCAGAAAACCTAATGCAGAAAGTCCTTTGAATTATTTTGAAATGGATATTAAATACATTTACGTTCCTGAAGAGCGAAGAAACGCGTATTTACTGAGTATAATTGATGTTTATAGTAGAAAGGTTGTAGGACATATCTTCAAACGAAGTATCCGTAAATTGGATGTAATAAACTTATGGGCAACATTAAAAAACAGTTTAAATGATTTTAAAAAGATAACATTAAGAACAGATAACGGCAGTCAATTTATAGCAAACGATGTGCGTGGCTTTTTTCATTATCATGGAATTAAACATGAGTTCACAAACATTGCAACTCCGGAAGATGATGGCCATATTGAAGCCTTTCACAGCATACTAGAGAGAGAGTTTTTGAGAAGAAACGATTACGCCTCCTTTGATGAACTTAAATTTGCTATAAGTCGTTTTATGAAGTGCTACAATGAAGAAAGATTACACGGCTCATTAAATTACCGAACACCCGATCAGTACATTAAAGATTTTAACGAAAATGAACTTAAATTAAATGAAAAAAATATCGAAAATTTAACCGAACTTTGTCAAACCGTGTACGATTTATAGGGGGCTAGAACACAAGTCGCAAGTTACAAATTGTCCATAAGTAGAGAGTGGTTGTCTAAGATAAGTGTTGTCTACCGTTTTATTGTCATAGAGCGTACCAACATTAAAGTCGACACCAAATCGATTCTTTTTTTTAAACTTATAAAACAGTCCAATTAAAGCTCCACAAGAATAATATTCTATTTTTGACGAAAGAATACCATCACTTGAATATCCAATGCTCCAGCTATAGGAGCCTTGTCCATAGCGAGCAAGAGCGCCCACGTAAAACGCAATACCAGCATTTTCCCTTACTCGTTTGAGATTTAAATAGTAGCGATAATTTAAATAAATTGCCTTTTTAGTGCCGGTATAAATATCTGAAGGGCGATTATTTGGGCTGTTAGCTCCTGAGTAATGGTCGTGCTGACCTTCATCTCCATAAAATGTAGTTTCAATTCCTATAGAATGGTTTTTGCAAAAACCGTAATCAAAGCCCAAGCTGCAGTATAATCCACCAGCATTTCCCATAACCCAAGGCAATGGTATAAATTTTACGCCAAAAGTTTGATAATTTTCCTTTGGATTATAAGGTGTCTTATGCACAGCTAAAATTAATACTTCGCCACATAATAAACCCCAAGTTCTTTGCAGAATTCAATTAATTTTTGCTCGGCATCTTTTGCAAGAGCACCCCATTTATTTTGCAGCATATAGGGCGAGGCTTTTGCCTGCTTAAAATAGCAGGATATATTTATATAACCTATAATGCGGTCACGGAAATAAAAAACAAAACCCGCAACAGGTATACCTGCGCTGCAAGAATTCCAATAAAAATTATCGGAAGTAGAAAAAAAAGTTAAAAGTGTTTTGGCTTGCGCATCCGTTAAAGTTTTTCCTTCGGGATTAGCAAAGCTTGATAATTTATTGTGTTTTACATCTACCAAGGAAGACAATTCGCAGTCTTTTGTATTACCGGTTTTTACATGATACGTTTCATTCATTTTATACGCAACAATTGCTGTATAGTGTAATGAAGTGATGGTGTTGGTGTCTGCACCGTGCTTTTTAATATCAGCAATTATCTGCGCCTTGATTATTTCATCGGTATTAAAAGTATCAGCATACAATTTTTTGATTAGGCCGGTTTGGGAAAAAGCAAAGCACGAAAATAAGAAAGCGATACTTGTAAGAAATGTTTTAATTTGTTTCATAGGGTAAGTTTAAATCATTTCTTAGCAGCTATCTTCTGCAAATTAAATAGATAATTAGGCAAGTAAAACCTCATAAGGCAAGCCGAGGGCATCGTGCAGGGCTTTAATGCTTCTTATAGAAAGACTTCTTTTGTGATTTAAAAATTCTGATACTATTCCTTTACTGCCAAAGTAAGGTACCATATCCTTGGATTTTAATCCCTGTTCTTCCATTGCATACTTAACTGCATCAACCGGATCGGGAGCCTCAATGGGATAGTGAATATCTTCGTATGAAGCCACCAACGTTCCCAGTATGTCTAATTCATCATAAGCAGAGCTGCCTTTTTTTGGATTAGACAAAATCAGCGAATCGATTCTTTTAAGGGCCGCTTTGTAATCTGTTTTTGTACGTATGGGTTTAATATGCGCCATTTTATATATTTTTTGCGTTTATCTTGTCGTATTCAGCATGTGTTCCAACAAATCGTATGTATGTTTTCTGCCCATCAAAAAAAATAATTACAACAATCCTGTACTTGTTTCCTTTTATATCAAATACCACTCTGTTATTTCCAACATAATCGGCAAATGGAAATTCATTCTTTAAGTGATTGATGTTTTTCCATTTAGCCTGCTCCACCTTTTTAAACCAAATCCTTAATGGGATTTCCGAGTCTTTGTGCTTTTCCCAGAATTCAATAAGTTTTGATCTTGAAATAACGCGCATAACATAGTTTATCCGCTACAAAGATACAAAAAAGTTCTCAAACCGAGAACTTTATTAAAAAACAATTTAAAATGAGAAGAATAGCTACTTCTTAGCAGCTATCTTCTGCAAAGTTTCTTTTTCCTGCTTGCTAAGGCTGTCGTAGCCGCTGCGGTTTATTTTATCTAAAATTTCGTTCAGTGTTTTTTCTTCGGTATCAACCTTTTTTTGCGCGGTTTGCATTTTAATTACGCGTGCAGGAGCTTTTCTTTTAAAATTAAAGCTAAACACATTCATCCAGTCATTGCCTTTGCGCAACTGCCAGGCATAAGCTAAGCCAAAAAATGCGCCGCCTAAATGCGCTACTTTTCCACCTGTGTTTACCGAAAAATCTATAACCGTACTTATTAAAAAGAAAACAAGCACTACCCATTTAAGTGCAAAGCTTCCAAATAAAAATAAATTAACGGGCATATTGGGCGCGTACACAGCACAGGCAATAGCAACCGCCGTAACTGAGGCAGATGCGCCTAATAAAGAAGCGGACTCACCCGTAAAAAAAATACTGAACAGTATCCAAAAGAAAATATTTCCTGCAAGTCCGCCCATTATATAAACAAACCACAATCTTTTTTCGCCCACAATGCTGGCAAAGATTTGTCCCATAAAATAGAGGTAAATCATATTAAAAAAAACATGGCCCAAATCGGCATGTGCAAACATGTACGTAAGCGGTGTATAAAAACGCGCCGCTAATTCAGACAACAAGGCAGGAACGGCAAGATAGTGCTCGGGATGCGGGTAAAAGAAATTAGCGATAACATTAACTGTTAAAAATACGGCTCCGTTTATAAGCAATAGCTGCGTTACAGCCGAAAAGCCCTTCACTTTTTGTAATCCTCTTGCCCAATTTGTATTAGCCATAATAATTCGCCCTGCAAATATAGAATATGTAGTAAATATACCTTCCTTCTAATTAATTAATCCAAAGACAAGGTATAATGCCGCGCGGCCCAAATATTTTTATCAGACAAAAATATTTGTCGCCTCAGTATAAACTTTATCTTTGCCACGCCTTTTAAAGGTATATATGATTAAAAAAATACCTAAATACCAATTTGCTATAGCTTTACTGTTATTTATACAGGTTTTACAGGCTCAGGTTACAATAACCGTACCATCGGGCACCTTGCATACTACAGGCTTAACTAATGCCGAGTGGCGCAAACCCATGGGTACTTATTTTGGTTATGAGCGAACTGCAATGATATTTTCGCATACCGAAATTGGTCAATATGGTACCATTAACTCAGTTTCGTTTTATAGCGATACCATTAAAACTCCCGGCAACACGCCTGTTACTATTTACATGAAAGAAGTGCCAAGCTTTTCTTTTTCGGCCGTTGGAACCACCGTTGCCAATGAGGAAAGCGGTGCGCAATTAGTGTACACCGGCACTTTGGCTTCAACTGCCTTTATTAAAAATAACTGGACCACCATAACACTTAGTACTCCGTTTTTGCACGCTACCTCTAATGCAGTTGAGATAATTATTGAAACCAACTCCACAGGTACAGGTAATGAAATCAATCTTGGAAAAGGCTTTTACCATTATAATACCAGTGTTTATGCCTTTCAGTATTGGAGTCAGGATAACACGCCTCCAACTAACAGCGGAGCACTTTCTTATAAACGTCCCAATATTCAATTTGATTTAACTCCTGTTTCGGGATGTAGCGGTACACCAAATGCCGGCACAACACTTTCTTCGACAGACACTACTTGCGCGGCTGTTAGCTTATGGCTAACCGGTAACACTGCCGCATCAGGTTTAACGTATCAATGGCAGGATTCGGTAGCAAGCGGGGCTTGGACAAATATTACAAATGCAACAGCTTCTTCAGTAGTAACAAGTTTAAATGCAGACACCTGGTACAGATGCAAAGTTTCTTGCAGTAGTTTGTTTTCTTACTCAACTGTTAAGCAAGTTGTTATGCGTAGCTATTTACAGTGCTACTGCAATACCAATTTAGGCGGGCTTTGCACTACAAGCGCTATCGATTCGGTAGCAATTGAAACCACCACTTTGGCAAATGGATTAACCGGATGCGCTACCAATAATTACACGCAATATCCTGCTTTGGGTAATACCTGTGCGCAGTTGGCATCGGGACAAAGTTATAACCTACATACCAGATTTAAGGGAAATGTGATTGCCTCTGTTTGGTTGGATTATAACCAAAACGGAATGTTTGATAGCCTTGAGTGGAAACGGATTTGTCTTACTTCTACAGTTATTGATAGCGATTATGTTACCGTTTTAGCCGTGCCTGCCAATGCAAAAACAGGTTTAACATTGATGCGCATCCGTAGTCGCGCGGCCGGGAATGCTAATAGCTATAACAACGCGTGTACCAATTTTGGAAGCGGCGAAACTGAGGATTATTTTATCGGGATTAATTACAATGTTAATACTACAACAAGTAACAATCAGTCTGCTGCCATTTTGTTATATCCCAATCCTGCCAACGAAAGTTTTAACATTTCAGGAAGTTTTGCTGCCGGAGAAACTATTGCCATTAAAATTTACTCAATAGAAGGCTCATTGATAAATGAAAGCATGGAGGTTTATTCGGGAAAACCGTTAAAAACAGACATCTATGTACTACAGGCCGGATCCTACTTTGTAAAGGTTTCGGGCAAAGGATTCAGCATTGTTAAAAAAATGCTGATTAACAGGTAAAAAAGCTTTTGTTTTTAGAGCTAAAAAAGCTAAATTTGCTATTAAGGGCGGTTCTAAAAATACAATGTTAAAAACATTATGATAAAATCATTATCTATGTCCGCAGAATACGAAGGTAAAGTTTTTTCTTTGCAGTAGAAAAATATATTCTATGATACCAAATAAAAAACAGGCTGCACGTGGA
>JBBQRR010000082.1:0-8681 GCA_038214655.1 Bacteroidia bacterium
CACGTGCAGCCTGTTTTTTATTTGGTATCATAGAATATATTTTTCTACTGCAAAGAAAAAACTTTACCTTCGTATTCTGCGGACATAGATAATGATTTTATCATAATGTTTTTAACATTGTATTTTTAGAACCGCCCTATAGAATTACCAATGCCCGACGGGACACTTAAAAAATTCCGTGTGGTAGAATCACCGGTAATGGCACCCGAATTATGCGCCGCATATCCCATGATTAAAACCTTTAATGTGATGGGTATCGACTTGCCCGGGACGTACGGTAAGCTTGACTTTACCATGTGGGGCTTTCATGCTATGCTAAGAGGCCTTGCAGGCGATATTTATATCGATCCTTTTTGCCGTTTTAACAATGAAGACTACAACGTATATTACCGTAACGATTATCAAAAAGATCAAAGTAAAATATTACCCGAAATTGGTATAATTGATAACCGCACGCCCGAGCAAAGAGCTATTCTTAATTCAACACAAGCCATGGTTTGCGTTGGGCCAAACTTACGCACCTATCGCACAGCTATTGCCTGCACAGGCGAGTATGCGGTTGCTGCTACCGGTTTAGTTTCGCCAACAGTTGCGCAAACACTTGCATGTATAGTTACTACACTTAACCGTGTTGATGGAGTTTATGAAACCGACCTTGCAGTAAAAATGGTTTTGGTACCCACCGAAACTCTTGTAGTTTTTACCAATGCTTCTACTGATCCATTCGCAGGTAACAATAGCGCCGGTACTTTAATTAACGAAAGTCAAACCGTAATTGATAATAACATTGGCAATTCTAACTATGATAATGGCCATACATTCAGCACAGGCGGTGGTGGTTTATCTACTTTAGGCGGCATTTGCCAAACCGGACAAAAAGCAAGCAGCATTACAGGAAGTCCACAGCCAACCGGCGATGGATATGATATTGATTATGTAGCACACGAGATGGGACACAACTTTGGAGGTAATCATACCTTTAACAGCAAAACAAGTAATTGCGGTGGTGGTAACAGAAACGGTTCAACAGCTGTTGAACCCGGAAGCGGTATCACGGTAATGGCTTATGCGGGTATATGCGGCGCCGATGATGATTCGGCGCACAGTATTGCGTATTTTCATACTATTAGTTATGATGAAATTGTTGCTTATACAAATTCCAGTTTTGGAAACAGTTGCCCGGTTACCACGGCAAGCGGTAATAGCGCACCGGTTGTAACAGGCTCTGCAAATTATGTAGTTCCAAAATCAACGCCGTTTATTCTTACAGGTTCTGCTACCGACCCAAACAACGATCCTTTAACGTACTCTTGGGAAGAAACTTCTGTTGGTGCCGGAACGGGTGCAGCCTGGAACGCAGGTGCAAAACCTTATTTCAGAAACTACAATCCTGTTTCTATACCATCGCGTATGTTTCCTAAATTAAGTGTGGTACAAAGCGGAACGTACACCACTACTATTGGAGAATTTTTGCCAAACACCCAACAAACTTTAAGTTTCCGTTTAGTTGTTCGCGATAATAAAATGGGAGGCGGTGGAGTTTGTTATGCAGCAAATACCGTTACCGTGAGTTCTGTTGCAGGCCCGCTTACTGTTACTTATCCTAACACAACCGGTATTACATGGGCAAGTGCAAGTGCACAAACTGTAACCTGGGCGGTTAATGGTACAGCGGGTGCGCCAATTAATTGCGCTAACGTAAATCTTTTAATTTCTTATAACAGTGGTTCTACATGGATGATGTTAATGCCAAATATTGCAAATAGCGGAACGCAGTTAATTACCGCGCCCACTGTTACAGCAACAATTGCCACCTGCCGTATTAAAGTTGAAGCAGTAGGAAATATTTTCTTCGACATCAGCGATAAAAACTTTACCATTACTGCGGCTAGCTCAGGTATTGCAACTTCTTCTAATAATACTATTGCTATGCAATTAATACCAAACCCGGCCAGCGAGTTGGTAAGCATTAATCTTTACGGACTAAACGCAAGTGAAAAAAATAATTTGATTATTTACGATGTGCTTGGCAATATTGTTTTAAAAGATGTAATAAGCGGAAAAGAAAACTACGAAATGAATTACGACATCTCGCAATTTAGCAAAGGAGTTTACTTAGTTGAAATTAGCAGCGCCAATAAAAAAGCGGTTAGCAGATTGATAAAACAATAATTTTTTAATTTTACACTAAAGCCTCTCAGAAATGAGGGGCTTTTTTATTATATTTGTTTTGGGTTAATAGGTGGCCAAAGAAATAAAGGCCTTAGACCGGGCTCAACAGAAAATTAAAGGCTTCTATAAATGAAAACAACAATTATAAAAACCACTGTTTACGTGCCAATTTGGGCCGCTAACAGTGATAAAGCAACACATATAAGCTAGTTATATGTGTTCAACAGTTAAGAAACAGAGTCGTTCACGCTAATTCCATTATTAAAAAACAAGCAGACCCTCAATCTCTTTACGAGAAAATAAAAAATAATCCCTACATCACGTTAAATGACGACTGTACATTTGTAATTTCTGACGACCAATTTTTATTAGACTCCGTGGACATTATAAAAAAGTATTTGACCGGTGTAATTACCAAGCTTGACGCGATCAAGTAGATGGTGAAAAATGCCCTATAACAGCGGTTATAAAAAAAACGGGTGACCAACAAGTGCTTCGACTTACATTATTGCCCACCCCCGCCGTGGCGGGTCACGGTGGACATTTTTTTCTTCGCCTCCGCTTAAAATTTTTCGTACCTTTATCTAACATTCTACTCGCCGACAATTTGCGCTTCCAAAGCCGCGCATTTGCAAGCGGTGGAACGTTATAGCTAATTGCCTCGTACGACTTCTCCGTGCGACAATAACCTTGAAAAATGAAAAAGCCTCTTTCAATAACTTTCGGAACACCAGAACACGGTTGGCTATCAGTTGACATACTTTTAGACGACTATGTATTAAATATCCACGTGTCGGACGTTCCAGTTAATCCTCTGGAACTTCTTTGCGACGCTCTTTTTAACCTTAACGCCGACAACAAAAGTGAAGTTTGGTGGCATCTTGAGCCAACGTCTGTATTTTTTGAATTTAAAAAGTTTGCCAAAAACTATCAGTTGACAATAATGACCGCCGACAGACCTGAGAGTGAAAGGACAGTGGAAAAAATCCTCGATGGTAGTTTTCAAGAAATTATTGAGCCATTTATAAATGCACTTGCTCTTTTTTACTCCAAGACATATGACGACCAGCATTGGCCGACAGTTGAAACTAAGAAAATAAACAGACTTCAGCTTTTAAACGTAGACACCTAAGCGTTTCAAATCTGTGTATCGGCAACTTAGCTAGAACAGCGCTTATAAAAAAAACGGGTGGCCAACGAGTGCTTTGGCTTTCTTTATTGCCTCATGGCGAGTGTACTCTTTACTCCTGTGTAAACTCCCTCGAAATTTGACCATTTAAATTTAGCCACTACATAATTTTCTTCAGCGTCCTAAAAATAATTTTCAAATCGGTAACAAAACTTTTCTCGGCAATATATTTTAGGTTGAGTTGCAGTTTGTGCGGCATTATTTCTTTTATGTAAGTTTCTTCGGGGTTTGAAGATTTTGCCAGTACTTCATTTTCGTTTGAGTATTCTATTGAGGCGTAATCGGTAATGCCGGGCTGCACGTTTAATACTTTTTTCTGCTCTTCATTGTACATCTCCACATACTTTCTTACTTCGGGGCGCGGGCCAACCAAACTCATTGTGCCCAATAATACATTAAACAACTGAGGTAATTCGTCCAGTTTATATTTTCGCAAAAAATAACCAATGCCTGTAATGCGGTTGTCGCGTGCGCCAACGGTAAGCAAACCTTTTTTATCGGCACCGGTATGCATAGTGCGAAATTTAAATAAAGAAAAATCATTTCCGTTTTTACCAACGCGCTGCTGTATGTAAAATATTCCTCCGCGAGAACCAATAGCTACCAAGAGAGAAATAATAATTAGGAAAGGGGATAGAATGATTATTCCTAACAGAGAACATACGATATCGAATAGTCGCTTGAACAATGGGTGATTAGTGGTTAGGGATTAGTGGTTAGGGTTTAGCGATTAGTGGTTAGGTAGGAGTATTTCATTTACAGAATTAAGTACTGCTTCACAAATAGTTTTTAAATTATCATCCGTTAAATCGTAATAAACGGGCAAAGTTATTTCTCTACTAAAATTATCGTAGGTCTGCGGGTAATTTTTAATATCGTACCCGTGTTTCATATAAAAACTCATCATGGGCACCGGCTTAAAATGCACATTAACCGAAACCTCTTTATCAAATATCTTCTGAATGATAGCATCGCGCTGTTCTTCCGAAATGTTTTTAATTCGTAAAGCAAATAAATGATACGAAGCTTCTTTTTCATCTGTCTTTTGCAGAGCTAATTCAAAGCGAGTGTCTTTTGCAAAAAAATCGGCATAGTACGTACAAATATGTTTGCGTTTTACTAATGTATCTGCATCATAACGATCCAATTCAACCAAGCCCATAGCGGCAGATAAGTCGGTCATATTGCATTTATACCCGTCTTCAATAATATCATACTTCCAATTACCTTTTTGCATTTTAGCAAGAGCATCTTTGTTTTGTCCGTGCAAAGTTTTTATACACAGGTAATTGTATATTTCTTGATTATCGAATGGCGCGGGCAAATTCAAAGCCACGGCTCCTCCTTCTGCCGTGCTTAAATTCTTAACTGCGTGAAAAGAAAAAACAGAAACATCGGTAAGAATTCCGGTTTTCTTTCCTTTATAAGTTCCGCCAAGCGAGTGCGCCGAATCCGACAAGACTAAAATTCTTCCCAGCGCCTTCTGATTTTCACCCTTAGCAATAAATAAATTTTTCTTTGACTGAACTAAAGCATTTATCTCTGTGTAATCGCAAGGCATTCCGCCAAAATCAACCGGTATTATTACTTTTGTTTTAGCTGTAATTAGTTTTTCAATTTCTTTAAGCGAAATATTAAAATCACTTTTATTTACATCAGCAAAAACAGGAGTAGCCCCGCAATGCATAACTACATTGGCCGTGGCAGCATAGGTGTAAGCGGGTACAATAATTTCGTCGCCCTCTCCCACTCCGTACCAACGCAACATAATTTCTAATCCTGCTGTGGCCGAGTTTAAACATAATGTACTTTTACTTCCGGTATATTCGGTAATTTTCTTTTCAAATAATTTAGTGCGCGGGCCCGTGCTTATCCAACCACTTTTTAAAGCAGCTACTACTTCGTCGATTATTTTTTGGTCGATGCGGGGCGGAGAAAAAGGTATCATAAATTCTTTTTTGGATTAAGTTCTCTATCAAAACATAACAAAGCATAAAAGTAACCGAAAAAAATGCAGCCTGCCATAGTTTGCAGCATAGACTCAGTCAAAAAATTAACAGCGCATATCAGCAAAAAGAAAACAAGCAGCTTGCGCGGCTTCTGAAAGAAAGGCAAAATCAGTACCGCAATTAAACTAGCGAGCCCAACTAAACCAAGCCCCACTCCTGTTTGAAAATACTGACTGTGCGCGTTTAGTTTCTTCTCGTAAGCTCCTGTAAGGCCATCCACGCGATAGCTTTCATACAAAGCATCATTGGCATCACCCGGACTAACTCCCAGCAAAGGTTTCTCTTTCATAATTTTCTTTGCCTCTTGCCATATCAGCATTCTTACAGCGGTGCTTTCTGTTGCCGACTTATCAATCTTATCCGAACTAAAGGCACTTAGTACATTATGAAAACGTTCTTTTACCGGTGGAACGAAAAAAACTATCAAAAATAAAAGCAAGCCCGATGCTAAAGAAAAAAGTGTGACTTTAATATAATTTCCTTTCCCAATAAAATAAGTTATGCCTGCCATTAACAGAAAAAGAAAGTGGATGGCGATACCTGTTTTTGAGGAGAGAAGTAAAATAAAAAAAGTAAAAAGTGCAAGGCAAAGAAACTTTATTACTTTACCGAATATTTTTTTTTGTAATAAAGCCACGCAACAAAAAGTTAAATACATAGAGAGATACGAGGGATGCTGGAACCAGGACAAGTCCTGATAAAAGAAATAATTTTTGTCTTCGGTAAGTGTAAGATAGCTCGCGCGGCCCAGGCAAAGTAAACAGCAAAGTACATTTCCCAATACAAAACTCATTACAAAAAATTTCATTTGCGGCCAGGTGTGGTTGCCGGTATAAAATATTAAGGGAAAAAGCAGCAGGCTTATTTTTATTTCTAAGCTAAAAAAACTTTCCTGAATATTATTGGTATATAAAAAAGCTATACCGTGAAGTAAATAAAAAACTAAAATGGCCAATAAGTATTTGGTAAATTTATTTTTAGTGAGCAGTGCTTTAAAAGGATTACTTGCCAGCCAGGTAATTAATGCCAGTGCAATAAAAGCGTTTACCAAAAATTTAAAAGGAAGAGAAAAAGCTACTAAAGCAAGCAGTGCCACAAGCACTTTGTTCACGGGTTTTTCTGATTCAGGAAAAATATCCTGTAGTTTAATCATTATGCGTTTTTACCCTTTACTGTTCCGGGATATTGTTTTAATCCTTCTTTAAGGCATTCGATTGCTTTTTCTAAATCTTCTTTCTTTAACACATAAGCCAAGCGCACTTCGTCTTTGCCTTTGCCCGCGCCCGAGTAAAACCCGGAAGCCGGCGCCATCATTACGGTTTGTCCTTGGTGCGAGAAACTTTCAAGCAACCACTGACAAAAAACATCTGTGTCATCAACAGGTAATTTTGCAATGCAATAAAATGCTCCCCCCGGCATAGGGCAATGCACGCCCGGAATTTTATTTAATTCGTTTACCAAAAAATTTCTACGGCCGGTGTACTCTTTGTTAACTGTTTCAAAATATTCTTTGGGCGTATCCAATGCACCCTCGCCTCCTATTTGTCCGAATGTGGGTGGGCTTAGTCTTGCCTGCGCAAATTTTAGCGCGGCGGTAATTACTTCTTTGTTTTTTGTAATGAAAGCGCCTATACGGGCGCCGCAAGCACTGTAGCGTTTAGAAATTGAATCGAGAAGAATTACGTTATTATCTAATCCATCTAAATGAAAAACAGAAACATATTCTTTTCCATCATAACAAAACTCGCGATACACTTCATCGGCCAACAAAAATAAATCGTATTTAATCACTAAAGCTTTCAACGCTTCTAATTCGGCACGCGAATATAAATACCCTGTTGGATTACCGGGATTACAAATTAAAATGCCTTTTGTTTTTGGTGTAATTGCCTTTTCAAAATCGCTTATGGGAGGTAATGCAAACGCGGTATCAATTCCCGATACAACCGGTTTAACAACAACTTCTCCAACCGTTGCAAAGCCATTGTAGTTTGCGTAAAACGGTTCAGGTATAATTACTTCATCACCGGGGTTGAAACAAGTATTAAATGCAAACTGCAATGCTTCTGAGCCGCCGGTTGTAATTAAAATATCAGTGTACTCAACATTTATTTTGTGTGATTTATAATATTCGGCTAATTTTTTGCGGTAACTCTCAATACCCGCGCTGTTGCTGTACTCAACTACTTTAATAGTTGTGTTTTTAACGGCGTTCATAAAACTTGGCGGCGTTTCAATATCGGGCTGGCCAATGTTTAAATGATAAATTTTTACACCGCGTTTTTTAGCGGCATCGGCAAAGGGCACCAGCTTGCGTATGGGCGAAGCAGGCATGCGCAGGGCTTTTGATGAGATTTTAGGCATGCACAAAACTACCTTTTTAAGGCGTGAAAACAAAATTGTTATAAATAGTTAAACAGGCCTTTTATTTAAGGAATAAGCCTACTTTCGCTTAACAAACAACAGCGCTATGAAACACATTTTAACCTTCTGCCTTAGCATAGGTATTTTACACATTTTTGCCGGTACCGGCGATAACGAACAACGCATTAAACCCCCGGTAGAATCGGTGGTGATTTACCTTGATGGAGCCGAGATTACACAAAGCAAGAGTATAAGCCTTGAAGAAGGCAGAAATACCATCATTTTTACAGGTATTTCGGCGCGACTGGCCTCTAAAAGCATACAAATTAACGCAGGACTGGATGTTTCTATCCTTTCTATTTCAGACAAAATAAATTATTTGTCGAGCGCAACCGAAACTCCGAAAATTAAGCAACTTAAAGACTCTGTAAAACTGCTTAGCGACATTATTGACCAATTGAATTACGAAAAGGAGGCATTTGATAAAGAAAAAGAATTACTGGTACAAAATTCGGCCATGGGAGGTAAAGAAAAAGCACTTGCCATTGCCGAATTAAAATTGGCTGCCGATTTTTATCGTTCGCGAATAAAAGAAATTAATGTAGAATTATTTAAACTCGATAAAAAAACTGACGCCGCAAATGAAAGTCTTACAAAAGTAAATAATGAATTACGGGAGATGAATGCAAAAATTAATCCTCCAACTGCTGAGATTACGGTGCTTTTATCTGCTTCGGCAAAAATTACTGCTAAGATTGAATTAAAATATTTGGTTAGCGGCGCAGGCTGGGCACCCAGCTACGATTTAATTGCAGAAGATGTAAATAAACCAATTGAACTAAAATACCGCGCCAAGGTTTACAATAATACCAGTGTAGATTGGACTAATGTAAAAATCAAACTTTCTACCTCTAATCCCAATTTAAGTGCGGCTAAACCTCAATTGG
>JBBQRR010000083.1:0-8511 GCA_038214655.1 Bacteroidia bacterium
GATCTGCAAGATATATGTTAGCTGAGTAGATATTCCCTGTTACATTATTATACACCACTTCATATGTGTGAGATTTAATTGGAAAGAACAATGAACTACCTATGTTGCAAATAGGATGTATCCCATTTTTATCTCCCCAAGAAAGCCCTGAGGATGCCATTTCGCAGATAGAATCATTTATAGCGTGCACCGTTAAATTACAGGGACTTGTTTTGGGAGACCTGTAAACGCCGTAGGATGTATTAAAATCATTTGTAGTACCGGTTACTCCATATCTGAAATAGGCATACCCATTATAATACATCTCACCCCAACCAAGAAAAATGTTGTAGTTAGATGATACGGAATAAGAACGCGCCCAAATCGCAGTACCGTACGTGCCCCAGTAGTTTGGTGGGAGAGTGAGCTTATGCCATTGCCCAAAACTTATGGAAGAATATAGTAGTCCAAAGAAGATGAGAAAATGCTTTTTCATGTGATTTAATTGTTAACGGATTTTCATCCGTATTATTGTCTGTCGTTGGGCATATTGTGGCTAACTCCCTTATAGGATTATGTTTCTTGTTCCAATTTGGTTGATTTTGCAATATTGGAGTAAGTTTCTTGTCCTTATAGGCTACAAAATTTAAGAAAATTTCAGTAAAGCTCTAAACCAAAACACTCTCCTCATCAAAATTGTGTACCACTTTGTAAAGTGTATCGCGCTCAATAGGTGTGCGACCAACTTGTTTTATTAAATCTACAAGTTGTTGCGTTGATAGCGCAGGGTTTTGGTCTTCGGCGCCGGCCATGCTGTAAATTTTTGTGGTATCGTCAATGGTGCCATCTAAATCGTCGGCGCCAAAATTTAATGCAAGCTGTGCGGTGCTGCGCCCTATCATGGCCCAGTAGGCTTTTATATGGTCAAAATTATCTAAGTAAATTCTGCTAATGGCGTAATTGCGCAAATCTTCTATAACACTAACCTCGGGCACGTGGCTCATTTGGTTTTCTTTGTTACGAAACTTTAGCGGTATAAATGTATTGAAGCCACCGGTTTTATCCTGTAAGGTTCTAAGTCTTTCCATGTGGTCAACGCGGTGCCAATATTTTTCTACGTGGCCGTAAAGAATAGTTGCGTTGCTTTTCATTCCTAAATTGTGCCACACTTCGTGTATGCCCAACCACTCATCGGCGCTGCACTTGCCACCGGCAATTTCATCGCGTATCTCGGGATGAAAAATTTCTGCACCGCCGCCGGGCATTGAGTCAAGGCCCGCATCGCGCATAAGTTTCATGCCTTCTTCGTAAGTAACTTTTGCTTTCTTAAAAATATAATGATACTCTACAGGCGTTAATGCCTTAACGTGTAAATCGGGACGATGCGCTTTAATCTTACGGAACAAATCCATATAAAATTTTAAATCCTGTTTAGGAATTACGCCGCCGGTAATGTGTACTTCGGTAACGGGCTTATCGTCCCACTTTTTTATTTTATCTAAAATCTGGTCTACAGATAATTCCCAACCTTCTTCTTTTTGTTTTATGAGGCGCGAGTAGGAGCAGAACGAACAGGTGTACACACAAATATTGGTGGGCTCAACGTGAAAGTTGCGGTTAAAAAAAACGTTGTTGCCGCTTTTTTGTTCTTTAACGTAATTGGCAAGGGCACCTACAAAACCGAGTTCTCCTTTTTCGAAAAGTAAAACGCCGTCATCAAAACTTATGCGCTTGCCGGCAAAAACTTTTTTGGCAATTGCTTTGAGTGAGGAGTCGAGTTTTGAAGAATTTATATAGTGTTGTATGGAGGCTGATTTCATCCTTACAAAGATAGCGAAAAGGAGTATAAGGAGATAGTATAAGTATAAGGAGGTAGTATAAGTATAAGGAGAATTCAGCCTACTTACGCTTATACTGTCTCCTTATACCGGCTGTTTGTATTTGCGTTAAGGATGCAGCAACGGTGTTGAAGCTCTTTTTTGGCCCTTTGTATTGCAAAAAAAGCGACTTGCTGCAGCCTGACCCGCCCCTAAACACTTATTGAAAGAAATTGCCAATCCGGGAAACGCCCAAGACACTTTCCGGTAACTACTCACAATAACCGCTAATTCCTAAGCACTAATTCCTAAGCCCTCCTTATTAAACCTTTTGTGTAAATTAGCATCAAACTGGCGTTATTAACGAGCAAACCCCCGATACCGAACTTGTTGCCTTGTTTAAGGAAAACACGCCACAGCGCGACCGTGTATTTGAGGCTATTGTAAAAAAATACCAAAAACGACTTTACTGGCACGCGCGCAAAATTGTGGTTGACCACGATGATGCCGATGATGTTTTGCAGAATACTTTTATAAAGGCTTGGAAGGCGCTCGACAATTTTAAGGAGGAATCGCAGCTGTATACCTGGCTGTACCGCATTGCTACCAACGAGGCTTTGGGCTTTTTACGGCAGAAGGCCAAGATGAATACTACGTCTATTCACCCTATTGAATATCAGTTAAGTAAATCGCTTGAGGGAGATGTATACTTTAAGGGCAGCACCATAGAATTAAAGCTGCAGCAGGCCATTTTAACTTTGCCCGAGAAGCAGCGCATAGTATTTAACATGCGGTATTTTGATGAGATGCCTTACGAGGAAATGAGTGGGGTGCTAGAGACCTCGGTTGGGGCCTTGAAAGCATCGTTTCATCACGCGGCAAAAAAGGTAGAAGATTTTTTAAAGAGCGATTTAAACCCCGGGCGGTAAATGGCATCTAACATTCAGTAAATGAGCAAAGAGGATATAAATAAAGATGGAGAAGGATTTTTTGGCGACGAAAAAAGCAAGGACGCTTTTGGCACGCCCGAAAATTATTTTGAATCGTTTAGCGCGCGCCTTTTTAGTAAAATAAAAGCAGAGGACGAGCTGAAGGATTATCCTTTATTGTCGGCCGTCGGAAAAACGAACCCCTTTGCTGTGCCTGCCGATTATTTTGAATTGAGGGAAGAGTTGGTTGAATATACCATGTTGCGCGATTTAAGACAGAACAATTTTGTTTTACCACACGGTTATTTTGAAAATTTACCTTCGGCCGTTGTAAGCAGGATTGAGTTGGTAGAGGAAACAAAAGTGTATGCGGCGTTAACTGCTATTGGCAAAGAAAATGCATTTGTTGTTCCCGAAAAATATTTTGAAGAATTTGCGGGTGAGATTAAAGAGCTGGTTAGTCCGGCAAAAGTAATTTCTTTATACGACCGTGTTTTAAAAAATTACAAATTTGCCGCGGCGGCAGCTGTGATGTTGCTGGTAACGCTGAGTATTGTGTTGCTTAATCAAACTACCACTATTGTGCCGAATACCGATTGCGGTACAGTGGCCTGCTTAAGCAAAAAAGAAATTATAAACAGCGGCATCATTCAAAACATGAGCGAAGAAAATATTATTGAGATGATTGACATAAACGCTTTAAGCGACAGTTTATCTTTAAAGAAAAACGGCAAGAGCCAAAATGTGAGTGTGGATGAGGTTTCTGATAACATTGATGTAACTACTTTAACGGAAGAATTATAGGTGAAAAAATTATTTTATATAGTACTATTTGCAGTTTTATCTTTTAGTTCGTTTGCGCAAGGCGGCGCAAAAAAGGAAAAGATAGAAGCCTTGCGCGTGGCGTTTATTACCGAGCAATTAAACTTAACTACCGATGAGTCGCAAAAATTTTGGCCCGTGTATAACGAGTATCAGGATAAATTAAAAGCAGCGCGCCGCGAGTTTAAGGCTTTGCCCAATACTTTTGCCACTGATAAAGATGCGCAGGATTTTTTGGATGCCGAGTTATTATTTAAGCAAAGGGAGGTATCCTTGTTTAAAGAATATTACGATAAATTTAAAAAAGTGCTGCCGGTAAAAAAAGTTGCGCAATTGCGCCGTGCCGAAGAAGAATTTAAAAAAGCGCTGATTGAACAACTAAAAGGTAAACCAAACGAATAGTTGTGTATTTAGGAGAGAGGTTATATAAGTTTACCTTAAGCGCTGCTTTATTTATAAGCGGCTTACACGTTTTTGGGCAGGTAGATGCGGTACTTGATACAAGCGGTAAAAAATTAAAAATACCAAAGCATTATTTTAGTACCACGCTTTACATGGATTTATATTCTGTTGGCGAAGTGTCTATAAACGAGAAAAAATATGACCCCAATAGCCCGGAGAGATATGTTGCCGAGAAATTAAAAAAGTATCAGTATTCGCAAACCATTGGCGGTTTTTATTTTCCGATAGCTACCAAAGAAAAAACGCATGAAGACGGAAGGGTAAGTAATTTTCACTTTTTGGGAACGGGTAATTATTTACTTGCAAAACCCAGATTTGGCTCGGATATAAGTACCCACAACCTTGTAAAAGTTAGTTTGGGCCTGCGCGGTATTTACAATACCGGCGGCAAGGGCATTTGGTTTATTGACGCCTCGCCCTTTATATCAAGCGATTTATCTACCCCCGGCACAACAACAGCGCGCTGGGCCTCTACCGTTTTATACGACAGGGTAGTGAGCCCTAAATTTAGTTTTCGCGTGGGCTTTACGCGCACCTTTGCTTTAGGAAACCGTTTTCATTTACCGTACTTAGGTTTTAGAGTAGGTAGATTAAACGGTATGTATTTTAGCGCGCAGTTTCCGCGGGGCATGACATTTAGTTTTCCTTTAGGAAACAAATGCCGTATGAGTATTTTTACAAAACCCACAGGCAGTTTGCTTACTATGGGTAATACCGATAGTTTGTATAACGGCGTAACCAATAAGGGCCGCTTAGATTCGATAATTATATTTGGGCGCTACGATGGACTTTTTGGTATTAGGTTTGATTATAATCCAAACAGGTATCTTTCTTTTTATTTAGAATTCGGACAATCGAACGTAAGAGCGCTGGCACTTTTTTCGAAGCAATACAATTTGCCTAACGGAATGCCTGTAAAAGACAATGTAGATATTTTTAAACCGTTTTTTGGCACCAAGCTAAACGGAGCAGGATTTGTAAGCCTTGGCTTTGCCGTGCGATTTGGAAAAACAAGAAGCGTATATAACAATTACAATATGTACGAAGTGTTTAATACCAATACAACTATTGCGCCCGGCGATAATACCAATAATACGGGCAATGGAAATATACCTAACGAAGTGAAACTTAAAAAGCAGAAAGAAGCTGCTACTCTCAATACCAAAGATGTTCAGGATTTAATTGAAGCGCAGGATTTGTACAACTAAGGTACGAGGTTGGAGGGACGAGGGTTGAGGTACGAGGTACGAGGGTTGAGGTACGAGGTGAGAGATACGAGGTATGAGATACGAGGTATGAGGTGAGAGATACGAGGTATGAGATACGAGGTACGAGGTGAGAGGTACGAGGGTTGAGGTACGAGATACTAGTTATGAGATACGAGGTACGAGGTGAGAGGTACGAGGGTTGAGGAACTAAGAGATTATCCTGCCGTCCTGCATTAAAATTTTGCGGTCGCTCATATTGGCGAGGTCGTTGTTGTGGGTAACGATTACAAAAGTTTGGTTCAGTTCCTTACGTAAATCAAAAAACAGTTTGTGAAGTTCATGCGCGTTGTTAGAGTCGAGATTGCCCGAAGGCTCGTCTGCTAAAATAACGGCGGGCGAATTTATTAAGGCTCTTGCTACAGCTACACGTTGTTGTTCGCCACCCGAAAGCTCGGTTGGTTTATGTTCGGCACGCGGCGATACGCCTAAGAGGTCTAAAAGTTTTGCGGCTTTTGCTGTAGCTTCTTTTTTAGAAACGCCGGCAATGAGTGCGGGCAGTGTAACATTTTCAATAGCGGTAAACTCGGGTAACAAATGGTGAAACTGAAATACAAAACCAATATTTTTATTACGGAAGGCAGAAAGTTTTTTATCAGACAAAGCGGCTACATCTACATCATTAATAAATATTTTTCCTTCAGAGGGTTTATCAAGCGTTCCTAATAATTGCAGCAAAGTAGTTTTGCCTGCGCCCGAGGCACCCACAATGGCAACAACTTCGGCCTGGTTTATTTGCAGGGAGATGCCTTTAAGCACATGCAGGTCGCTATAATGTTTATGTATGTTTTCGGCCAGTATCACGGTATGTTCATGTATTTATGCGTTTGTAAAGATACCATCCATTTTTGATTTGTCTTTACATAATCAATAATAGCGGGCATCATCTCTTCGCGCTTGCTCCACTCGGGCTGTAAAAACAAAAAGCATTTGCTGTTTACTTTTTTTGCTTCTTCTTCGGCCCAAATAAAATCGTGTTTATTAAAAATAATCATTTTAAGTTCATGCGCTTTTTCATAAACAAGAGGCAGGGGAGGGGCTGTTTTTTTTGGTGAGAGGCAAATCCAATCCCAATTACCTGTTAAAGTATATGCGCCCGAAGTTTCTATAAAAGTTTCGATGTTTTTTTCTTTCAGCTGGCGGGTAAGTTCATCAAGGTTATAGTGCAGAGGTTCTCCGCCTGTAACTACCACCGCTTTTGCGTGGTTTGCCAGTGTGTTTTCAATAATTTGGTTAACGGAGGTAAGCGGGTGCAGATTGGCGTCCCAACTTTCTTTAACATCGCACCAGTGGCAACCTACATCGCAGCCGCCTAAGCGAATAAAGTATGCGGCCTTGCCGGTATTAAAGCCTTCGCCCTGTATAGTATAAAATTCCTCCATGAGCGGAAGTACCATTCCTTCATCGAGTAGTTTCTTGTTTTCTGTACTAAGATTTTTTGTTTCGTATATCACCGCACAAAGGTACGGATTATAATAGTGTAGCGAAGAGCCCCTAAAAAAATGATAAATGCAAACGGGCTTTTCTGCTTCAAATCACTTTAATTTGAAATCGATCGCCTGTTTAAAGCTTACGCGTACTGCTTTTCCGCCCATTTTACCGGGTTTCCAGTCTTTCATTAACCCAATAACACGCAACACTTCTTCATCGCAGCCATAGCCCAGTTTATTTATAATTTTTGCCTCGGCTACTTTACCGTTCTCGTCAATTATAAAGTTTACGCCAACTTTACCTTGTATATCGTTTTCTATGGCATCGCGCGGGTATCTGATATTATCGGCCCAGAATTTTTTAAGATTTGGAAAAGAAGGCCACACTTCGGGAATAAAATCACTTGATTCGCCGCCACCTGTTAAAGTGGTTGTTGGCGAGGTTGCGGTTAAAGTATTGGTGCCGGGATTAATATTGATTGGATCGGTTGTGAGGGTACTTGTGCCATGGGTATTTGCAACAGCATTAGGATCCACTTTAGTAGTATCTACAATATTGTTACTAGTAATAACCGTTGGCACAATTTGTCGGTTTTGTTGCGCTGCTCCTGCGGGGTCATGTTGCAATGGCTCCACTAATTTTTTTAAGGGAGTCTCATGAAATTCAATAGTAATAGTAGTGTCGGTTCCTGTATCCGGAATTTTTTCTTCCGGAATTACGTTGGTACTGCATAAAAGCATTAGCATGCCCATAAATAAAAACATAATGCAGGTAGTTATGCCTAAGGATTTAAAAACTGTGCTGCCGTAGGCTTTGCGTATGGCATAAGCACCGTATAATTTATTTTTATTTTCGAAAAGGATTTCGTTGAGCGTACCAACGTTGCTGCGAAAGGGGTTCATGATGTTGTTGTTTTAATTTGTTATAAATCAAAGTTACAAGCAACACGGCCCAAAAGAAAGAACCACTATAGAACTGGCAGGGAGTTCTTGGCAAGTGGCGGGTTTTGGTAAATAAGTGGTTAAAGGCGGTTTTAAAATAAAAAAGCCCCCTAAAAAAAGGAGGCTTTTCTTTATGGAAAATCAAAAATTAATCATCTAAACCATCGTCATCGTCGGTAAGTTTCTTCATGTCTCCGTTGCCGCCGGTTGGAGGAGGATTCCCTTTTGCATCTTTTCGCAAGGCTCTGTTCTTTTTCATTTCCGAACGGTGTGCTTCCCACTTGGTTTTTTGCTCGGGAGTTAAAATAGTATTCATGGTTGCCACATATTTTTGGCGAATGGGTTTTAGTTGTTCGTGCATAGCTTTTTTATCAGCATCGGGACCCATTTTTTCTCTAACGGCATGCCCTTCAGTAAATCGTGTTAGCATGGCATCATAGGTTTTTTGCGTTTGCTCGGCCGATAAGCCCAGCATTTTCTCTAAATGCTTAGAGTGGCGTGAAGCCATCATTTCCGGCTTTGGCTTATTTGGCTTTTGAGGCTGAGTTGCCGCAGTGGCAGTTGTTGGTTGATCTTGCGCCACAGCAATACTTAGACTGCAAATGGCGGCTATAAGGGCAATTGTCTTTTTCATAATACTATTTTTTATTTAGATGCAGGTTTTAACGATAGGTTTAATCAATAGTAAAAGTAAACTATTTATAGGTTTTGAAAAGAAAATTTAAGGTGGGTTCTAAAAATTCATTTTTATGGATTTTAATAAAAATCGGAGAACCCGTTAACCGATTTTTGGTAATCTGTTTTTCAAAAATACATTATTTTTTTCTTACAACCTACTAATTTTTCTATCTATCTATCAGTGTAT
>JBBQRR010000084.1:0-8501 GCA_038214655.1 Bacteroidia bacterium
GGGTTATTGCTGTGGCTCGTAAACTCCTCATTCTCATTTACACACTCTGGAAAAACAATACAACCTATGATCCTATGCTTAATGTCCAAAAAATCTAAAGAAAATGTTTGGTTTTTATCACAGTACCTAACGCAAATACAAGATTCAAATAAGTTCAAGGCTGCTCCTCTACACTAACAAATTTACTCTGCGGTACTCTGCGTCTTCCCGGCTGTTCTCTCTGCGTCTGTCCGGGATTGCTTTTCTTTCTGCGGTTTCTGTATTTTGCATAACCATTCATTTTAAGAGTGAGGTTAAAATAAAAACGTCCCTCCTTTTGGGAGAGACGTCTCTAAATTTTACTTGCGTAAAATCTTACTTCAAATGTTTAGAAATAAGCTTAGCCATATCAAACATTGATACTTGAGCTTTTCCTGCGAAGATTGGTTTCAATTTATCGTCAGCGTTAATGTTGCGGCGATTTTTTTTGTCTTGCAAGTTGTGCTTTTTGATGTAGCCCCAAAGTTTTTTAACTACTTCTGTACGAGGTAGTGGTTTGTCACCAACTACTGCTGCTAAGTGCGAGCTAGGAGTTAATGGCTTCATGAACGCTGCGTTTGGTTTACGAGCTGATTTTTTCTTTGCCGCTTTTTTAGCTGGCTTAGCTTTCGCTTTTGCTTTTGTTGCTTTTTTTGCCATTGTTCTTGTTTTTTGAGTTAATTAATTTTATGATGTAAAGATATCTATTTTCCCTATATAAAATCATGTTTTTCCCAATAGTGAAAACAATGTTAATAAGTATTTCCCAATGAAAATTTATCCCACCACTTGTTATTTTTGCTTATTTTGGCATTTTTACCAATGAAAATGACCGAAGAGCTCTTACATTTTATCTGGAAATTTAAACTCTTAAAGCCTGTTTCCCTATATACAACAACCAAAATACCAGTGAAAATTGTTAATACCGGCGAGCACAACACACATGCAGGTCCCGATTTTAGCAATGGACGCATTATACTTGGCGATACCCAATGGGCCGGAAACATTGAAATACACAGGCGTTCTTCCGAGTGGAATTTGCATAATCACCAATGGGATAATGCCTACAACAACGTAATATTGCATGTAGTGTACGAACACGATAAAGAAGTGTTTAACGCTAAAGGGCAGCCCATTCCCACAATAGAGTTAAAAGACTTTATAGAAGCCGATACTATATATAAGTATGATACCTTATATATGCAGAAACAGGAAATACCCTGCGGAAATCAATTTTCGGCTTGTCCGAGCATAGTTAAAGAACCTTGGCTTGAACGTATGCTGGTTGAGCGCTTAGAGGGAAAAACAGCCTTTATTAAGGATTTATTTGCGTTTACAGGCCATAACTGGGACGAGAGCTTTTATTTACTGCTCTGCAAAAACTTTGGCTTTAAAGTAAACGCAGAGCCTTTTTTGCAATTAGGCAGGCAAACGCCCCTGCATCTCTTATTAAAGTATGCCGATAAGCCTGAACTTTTGGAGGCGTTGCTATTGGGGCAAAGCGGACTTTTAGCAGGAGAATTCAAGGAAGATTACCCAAAGCAGCTTCAGAAGGAATTTGCCTTTTTACAGCACAAACACCAATTGTTGCCAATGGCAAAAGAGCAATGGAAGTTTTTACGCATGCGGCCCGGTAATTTTCCTACGGTGCGCATAGCGCAGATGGCGGCTTTTATAAAAAACTACCAGCACACATTTTCCAAAATTATAGAGGCAAAAACAGTAAAAGAGGTTAAAACACTTTTTAAAATAACGGCTTCTCCCTTCTGGAAAAACCATTATACTTTAAAAGAGCCAAGCATCCTGCAGGAAAAAAAAATAGGCGATTTATCAATAGAAAACATACTTATTAATACCGTTTGCCCCATGCTATTCTTTTACGGCAAAGAGCGCAAAGAAGAATCGCTCTGCGAAAAAGCAGTTGACTGGTACAGGCAACTGAAACCCGAAAGTAATAACATCTCAAAAAAATATGAGGCGCTTGGTTTTAAGCCCGAGCATGCAGCGCACTCGCAGGCCTTGATACAATTACACGCCAGTTACTGCTCTGTTAAAAAATGTTTACAGTGTGGCATCGGCACCCATATTCTAAAGGCAAAATAAATTACCTTTGTAAAGTATGGCTGCTGCTAAAAAATCTGGTAAACTTATATTTCGCCTTATGCTGCTTGCTCTGCTATTGGGCGGAGGATGGTTTGCCTATTTTACTTTGTTTAAATCTAATATTTACCTCGATGGCAAAAAGTATAAATTTATTTATGTGCCTACCCAAGCTACCTACGAGGATTTGGTAGAAATGCTGGAAGAAGAAAATATTTTAGAAAATAAAAAAACATTTGAGTGGATGGCAAAAGCCATGAGCTTAGCCAATAATTTTAAAGCCGGTAAATACCGCGTTATTGCCGGCATGAGCAACCGCCAGCTTATAAATCTTATTAAGAGCGGAAAACAAGAATCCGTAAAAATTACTTTCAACTCTGCCGACCGCACCAACCGGGATTTGATTACCAAAATTTCTGAAAAACTGGAAATTACAGAGGGAGAATTGGAAAGTTTTTTTGAAAGCGAAACCGAAATCAGCAAAAAATATAATCTTAACGAAGAAAACCTGCGCTGCCTTTTTATACCCGAAACCTACGAATTAAACTGGAACACTTCTTTGCCCGAGTTTATGGCAAAGATTGAAAAAACGTACAACAACTTCTGGACCGCAACACGCAAGCAAAAGGCAAAGGCTTGCGGGCTAACACAAGCCGAAGCAATTATTATGGCCTCTATTGTGCAAAGCGAGTGTTCCTCAATAGAAAGCGAGCAGCAAAAAATTGCCGGCGTATATTTAAACCGCATAGATAAAAAAATGCCGCTGCAGGCCGACCCCACCGTAATTTTTGCCATTGGCGATTTTACCATGAGACGCGTTTACGAAAAAGATTTAGATTATAGCTCGCCCTACAATACCTATACAAATAAAGGTTTGCCTCCCGGCCCTATTTGTTTGCCTTACACAAAATCAATTGATGCGGTATTGAATTTTGGCAAACACAATTTTATTTTCTTCTGCGCCAAGCCCCAGCTAAACGGCTACAGCGATTACTCGGCCGACTACAAGCAACATCTTAAATATAGAGATGCTTACAAGAAGGAGATGGACAGGAAGGGGATTAAATAAGTTAAAAATCAGAAGGAAAAAGTTAAAAAGGTGAAATGACAGCTAAAAAGAAACAAAAATTACTACAAGTTAGTGAAGCGGAGAAAAACCTGATGCGAGAACGCATGAAAAAGGCAAAACTACATCACTTTAAAAAGTGGGAAGACGTTAAGGATTCTTTTGTTGTTTAACACGCCCTCATGGTGATCCCGTCCTGCTAACTATCGCGATTGTTTCGGAATCGCTTAATAGAATAATTACTCTTTTACTAAACGATAATGCCCGCCCTGCGCCTGTAAAATATAAATGCCGCTAGATAAATTGCTAATGTCTATTTCTGAATTTTGATTTTTAACTTCCGACTTAAAAACCATTTCTCCCAATGAATTATAAATTGAAATCAACCCAATCTCACTTTGCGCTTGCAAATTTATTTTGTTGGCGGTTGGATTTGGGTAAAAGTAAATTTCTTGGTTATTATTAAAACTAGCAATGCCTACCGAGGTGCAATTTAATAGTACTGAAGTTTCGTTAGTTCCATAATTAGCAGTCGCTAGATCAGTTTTGCCGTCCCCATTGAAGTCAGCACTGGTTACAGAATTAGGATACGTTGAAGTACCGATTGTAAAATTTGTGACAGACCCAAAGTTACCAACTCCATCCCCTAATAAAACTGATACGCCATTTGTAGCCAAGTCAATTATACCATCCCCGTTAAAATCTGCAATCGCTAATGAAAAGTCATATCCAGTAACCGCAAAGTTTGCAGGGACACCAAAAGTTCCTGTTCCTGTACCTAGTAATATTGACACATCATTTGAAGTCATATTCGCTACAGCTAAATCCATTTTTGTGTCCCCGTTAAAATCGGCACTCAATATCCAACGGGGGCCCGTGCCGGCCAAAAAATTTGTAGCAAGACCAAAACTGCCCGTCCCAGTTCCTAATAGAACAGATACATTAGAATTATAATTAGCCACTGCCAAATCGACTTTACCATCTCCATTAAAATCGTTACAACAAACTGAATAGGGAGATGACCCTACAGCAAAGTTCGTGGGAGAACCAAAACTGCCTGTACCCGTCCCTAATAATACAGATACATTGTTTGACCCTTTATTAACTACTGCTAAATCTTTTTTACCATCTCCATCAAAATCTTCGCTAATTAAGGATTGCGTAGTAGTACCTGCTATAAAACTTGTTACAGCACCAAAACTCCCAGCGCCAGTTCCTAACAATACAGAAATATCATTTGAATAATTAGCTGTTGCTAAGTCGGCCTTTCCGTCTCCATTAAAGTCTTCGCTTATTACTGATTGAGGATTACGGCCTACACCAAGATTAAAATTAATAACACCACCAAAATTGCCAGTACCAGTACCTAATAAAATAGATACATCAGTTGAAACCTCATTTGCCACAGCTAAATCAATAATACCGTCTCCATTAAAGTCCGCACTAGTGACTGAACGAGGGCTGCCATTGACCGCGAAATTTGCAGGGACGGTGAAACACACTTGCGCATTTGTCTGTATTATATAAAAAAGTAGAATGATAATTAGAATTTTTTTCATAGCTGCTCTTATAAGTCTACTCAAATTTAGTCAACTGTACCGGAAATAAAAATTCGACTTTGTAAGTGGTAGCTTTTAACAATTAAGTGGTATGTTGGTTTTTATCGGCCGCATTATACCTAACAACTTGCTTGACGCTACATAAACGTTTATAAGCATTTACAAATGTTAACAAATGCTTATTCGCCAATCCTCAATTAAATCTACAAAAAAAATCCCCCCGCTAAACAGCGGGAGGATTTTTAATAGAGTTAAGAATTATCTTATTCTGCCGGTTTCTCTTCAGTTGCCGGAGCAGCTTCTTCAGTTGTTTCTGGCTTTGCACTTGCTTTCTCAAGGATAGCGGCATTCTTAGCAGCTGATTTTGCAGCTTTTGCTTCGTTTGCTTTTGCCTCGGCAGCTAAACGCGTTTTACCTGCAGAAACACTTTCTGTAGCCAAACGGTCTTTCTTGCCCATTACCTTGCCTTCTTTTTCGGTTAACCAAGCGGCGAATTTCTTCTCAGCCTGTTCAGTCGTCAAAGCTTTTTTAGCAACGCCTTCTAAAAGGTGTTTCTTCATCATCACACCTTTGTACGATAAAATCGCACGGCAGGTATCCGATGGCTGTGCGCCTTTCATCAACCAGCTTAGTGTGCTGTCAAAGTTCATGTCGATTGTTGCAGGGTTAGTGCCGGGGTTATAAACTCCCAACTTTTCAATGAACGCTCCATCTCGTGGAGAACGCGAGTCTGCTACCACGATATGAAAAAAGGCCCTGTCTTTTTTCCCGTGTCTTTGTAGTCTGATTTTTACTGCCATTTATTTGTTTTTTTTAAGGGAGGCAAAGATAGTAAAAGTTTCTAAGGCTGCAAAGTGGTATTTAAGGGTTTTACCCAATCCCTAAGCACTAATCCCTAAGCACCGGCTCTTACGCGGCTAATTTACTCACAAAAAAACGCTTAACTATTGGCAACAAGGTAGGGCTAAAAGGCACGCTAATAGGGCTGTTTATGGCATATACAGCCGGATTTGGCAGCTCTTTGCGGGTACTGATAAGGTCGGTTTTAATTTTCTCGAAAGTACCCGTTATGGTATGCGAATACGAGCTAATATATCGGGTAGCAAGCTGCTTTAATTGCTCATTTGCGCTCTCAAGATTAGAAAGCCGGTACTGATACACATGCACTTCTTTTTTCTCATCCTCGTTAATAAAAATATAGCCCTCGGTGGTGCGCAAAGGAGTTATTCCAACAGCGTTTAAGGAGAGATGCTTCTCTACAAAATCGTAAATCTTCTTGCCATCCATTATTTTATTGAAGAAAAGTGGAATCGAAAAGTCGATAATCTGCTCTAATTCCTGAATTAACTCGTCGTTTCCGGTCTCGGCCTTGGCATAAAGCAGCTCCATTTTTTGCAAATCGATGCCCTTAAGCTCTTTTAAAAGCCCTTTTTTAATGCGGTCGGAGCTCTCTTTAAGTTGCTTTAGGTTGCGATAATGCTCAATAACTTCAGCCAAACAAGGGTATAATTCGTTTTGTTTGTAGGATGCCTGTACACCTGTAAATAGCCCAAAACCACGTATTTTTTATACTCAAAATCGATGTGGTTTTCGGTCAGCCAGTTTTTAGTAAGTGATTTCATACAAATTCTCAATTAATTTTTACCAATGAAATCATGGATAGCGGCCCTAAAACTTCGTAAAAACCCGTCATTAATTCCGCCTCGCCATGCGCCCATATAGTTTATACTTTTTTGGTGTTAAAAAGTTTCAAAAAAAAACGGGTTCCCCCACACTTAAAACTCTATTTTTGCTAACACTAATTTGTTAACCTATGATTAAGAAGTTTTTATGCCTGTCAGCCTTATCGGCCCTATTATTTAGTTCTTGCGTACCTGCCCGTAAACTGGACGAGTGCGAAGAAAAACGCAAAGCCTGCGATAACGAGCTTGCCGCACTTAAAACTACCAGCCAAAGCAACGAAGCAAAGTTGAAAGAAAATGCCGAATTGCTATTGCAAAATGCTAAAGACATTAAACTACTTTTAAGAGACAGCACGCAAATGGGTGCGCAGATTCGCATACTCGAAAAAAAATACGATAAGCTGAACGTTTTAAACGAAGAGCTTTTGGATAAATACAACCGACTATTATCGGGCAGCGAAAAAGATAACGCAAAACTAAGCACCGATTTACAAATGACCCAAGCGCAACTTCTTAAAAAGCAAGATGAATTAAACGCACTTGCAGCGCAACTTGCACAAAAACAAAAAGACCTTGATGCATTAGCCGCGCAATTAAAAGATCGCGAAGCAAGAGTGAAAGAACTGGAAGATGTGTTAAAACAAAAAGACCAAGCCGCTGCCGATTTAAAAAAGAAACTGAGCGACGCACTTGGAGCTTTTGAAAACAAAGGCTTAACCATCACACAAAAAAATGGTAAGATTTATGTGAGTATGGACGAAACTCTTTTATTTGCCAGCGGAAAAACCGATGTGCAGCCAAAAGGTGTTGAAGCCTTAAAAACTCTTGCTAAAGTTTTAGATCAAAATCCCGACATTAATATTATGGTTGAAGGCCATACCGATGATGTTGCCATGAAAGGCTCCGGAGAAATAAAAGACAATTGGGATTTAAGTGTGATGCGTGCTACCTCGGTAACAAAAATTATTTTAACAAGCAGCCCTAACGTCGATCCAAAACGTATTGCAGCAGCGGGGCGCGGCGAATTTTTTCCTTTAGATTCAGGCAAAACTCCCGAGGCACGTAAGAAAAATCGTCGTACCGAAATTATTTTGACTCCGAAGTTAGATGAGCTCTTAAAAGTTTTAGGAAGCAACTAATTAAAAAATATGTATGGGAATTATAAGCGAATTTAAAAATTTTGCCATTAAAGGTAATGTGATTGACCTTGCCATTGGTGTTGTTATAGGCGCGGCCTTCAGTAAAATTGTAGGCTCCTTAATTGATGATGTAATTACCCCTTTAATTTTAAAACCGGCTTTAGATGCGGCGCATCTTACAAATTTGAAAGATTTAACCGTGTTGGGTTCGGTTAAGTATGGGAATTTTATTTCTTCGGTTATCAGTTTTGTTATGGTTGCCCTTGTGTTATTCGTTATAATAAAAGGAATAAATGCTGCCAAGAAAAAAGAAGAGGAGGCTCCTTCCACACCACCCGAGCCTACAGTTTCAGAAAAACTACTGATGGAAATACGGGACTCTTTAAAAAAATAAATAATAAGCCCAGACCGAATCGTCTGGGTTTTTAATTTTGTACTATGCAAAAATCGAGATACAAAAAACTGCCGTCGCAAAAACACTTTTTCAGTAAACTATTTAAGAATTTTATTTTTGCGATGTCCTTGCTTGTTTTTTCTTTATTGCTGGGCATTCTTGGCTATCATTATACCATGCACATTGGCTGGATTGATTCATTTTTAAATGCTTCGATGATTTTAACCGGCATGGGGCCCGTTGACCGCGCTGAAACCGATGTTGCCAAATTGTTTGCCGGTTTCTATGCTATTTACAGCGGTGTTGCTTTTTTAAGCAGTGTAGCCTTCCTGTTTATGCCTATCTTGCACAGGTTCCTGCAAAAAGTTCATTTAGATATTGAGGAAAATTAAAATATAAATTCTGTCAGGCGGAGGGGTTAAATGTCGAAGTCTCCTGTACAAAGATATGCTAAAAATTGCCCGTCTGAAAACCATTTTTTGACAGGTAAATCTGTCCTGACGGATATTTAACTCGTTTAATTTAAGCTCACCTTTTGTACGT
>JBBQRR010000085.1:0-8311 GCA_038214655.1 Bacteroidia bacterium
TTTTTATAAGTTCAAATTCGTCCTTATCCGTAGCATCAAATACCAATCCTATGCTTTTTGCCTCGGGTATTTTAATAAATTGCTTGTTGCGAGGCAAAGCTGCAATTTTTTTTATTTGATACGACGCTATGTATTTTGTAATTAAATTCATGCAATCATTTTTTCAAAATCTTCCTCACTGATAATTTTTACATTCAACTTCTCTGCCTTCTTCAATTTCTCGGGACCCATATTATCACCAGCCAATACAAAAGACGTTTTTGCCGAGATTGAGCCCGTATTTTTTCCGCCATTTTTTTCAATCAAATCTTTCAACTCATCCCTGCTATGCTTTTGAAACACTCCCGAAATTACAAAAGTTTTTCCTTCCAGCTTATTGGTAGTATTTTGCAGTTGTTCCTCGCTCAACTCAAATTGTAACTCATATTTTTTTAAGCGAGCCACCATTGCCTTACTTTCTGTATCGGCAAAATAAGCGGCCAGGCTTTTAGCTATGATCTCCCCTACTTCATCAATGGCAAGCAACTCTTCTTCGCTTGCATTCATCAAAGCATCCATGTTTTTTACTTTACGTGCAATTTTTTTTGCAGTTGTTTCACCTACATGACGAATACCAATGGCATACAATACTCGTTCAAACGGAACTTTCTTAGAAGCTTCAATTCCTTCTAATAAATTATTTGCCGATTTTTCTGCCATTCTTTCCAAGGGCAATAATTGCTCTTTCTTAAGTTCATATAAATCCGCAATATTCTTAATCAATCCTGCATTATATAATTGCTCAATCGTTTCTCCGCCCAAACTATCAATGTCCATAGCCTTGCGACTTACAAAGTGTTCTATCTTTCCTTTTATCTGGGGCGGACAGCCATTTTCGTTTACACAATAATGGTTTGCTTCTTCTTCCTTGCGTTCAAGTGCTGCTCCGCACTCGGGACATTTGCTAATGTATTTTACCTTCTCTGAATTTTTTTGCCGCTTACTTAAATCAACGCCAATAATTTTCGGAATAATTTCTCCGCCTTTTTCTACATACACGTGGTCGCCAACGCGCACGTCTAATTTTTCAATAATATCGGCATTGTGCAAAGAAGCGCGCTTAACAGTTGTGCCTGCAAGTAAAACAGGCTTTAAATTTGCAACAGGTGTAATTGAGCCTGTACGTCCAACCTGATACGAAATACTTTCCAAAATTGTAGAAACTTGTTCGGCTTTAAATTTATAGGCAATGGCCCAACGCGGAGACTTAGCGGTGAAACCCAATTGCACTTGTTGTGTGTAATCATTTACCTTTATAACAACCCCATCAATATCAAAAGGCAATTTATGGCGCGCTTTATCCCAATGGGCAATAAAAGCAAAAACTTCTTCCATACCGGCACACACTTTGGTGTGCGGCGATACGCGAAAGCCCCAGCCTTTTGCTTTTTCTAAATTATCGTAATGGTTTTTTGCAGGAAGTTTATCGCCCATCATGTAATAAACAAAACATTCCAATTTTCGCTTAGCCACAACGGCCGAGTCTTGCATTTTCATCGTTCCCGACGCAGCGTTGCGTGGGTTTGCCAATGGAACTTCGCCAATTTCTTCGCGCTCTTTATTAATCTCTTCAAACATTTTGTGAGAAAAATAAATCTCGCCGCGTATTTCAAACAATTCCGGATAATCGCCTTTTAGTTGTAATGGAATTGAACGAATTGTTTTTGCATTAACAGTTACATCATCCCCCTGCACTCCGTCGCCACGCGTAACGGCGCAAACTAATTTTCCGTGTTCATAGGTAAGGCTTATCGAAAGTCCGTCGAATTTTAATTCGCAAACATATTCTACATTTCCGCCAAATAAATCTGCACCCGTAATGCCAAGTCCTTTTTTTACACGTTCATCAAAATCACTTAACTCATCTTTGCTATAGCTGTTACTAAGCGATAGCATGGCGTATTTATGTTTTACGGTTTTAAAAACTTTTGTGATTGTACCGCCCACCCTCTGCGATGGAGATTCATCGGAAAGAAATTGAGGAAATTCCTTTTCAAGTTTTATAAGTTCTTCCAATAGCATATCAAAATCATAATCACTTATGGCGGGTTTATCCAATGCGTAGTAATTATAATTATGCTTCTCTATTTCTTTGCTTAGCGTTTCTATTTTTTGCTTAGCCTGCACTTCGGTCATGGGCCTAAATTTGCAATTTTTTTTTGTTAAAATCACAGATTTTTAGTAACAATTCTCCCCCTTTGGGGGGAGGTGTCCAAAGGACAGAGGGGCTAATTCTGCGAGGAGTTTTTAGGTATAATTGCCGTAGATTATTCTACCTTTGAAACATACTATTTAACCCTCGCGTATGTACCAGCTCCAACTCAACTATACTTTAAAAGGCAATTTGCAAAAAATTTACCCCGCTGTTTTGGATATGCGCCAATTTGGGAAGCATCACCCCTATATGAAAGAGGTAAAATTAGTACAAACCACCAATGCATATACCGAATACAACATAAAAAAATTTGTCTGGATTTTTGGCTTCATCCCTCAATGGCCCAACTACAATGCACAAGTTTTTGAAATAGAAAAAAACAAACACA
Source organism: Bacteroidia bacterium (assembly GCA_038214655.1). GTDB lineage: Bacteria > Bacteroidota > Bacteroidia > B-17B0 > Aurantibacillaceae > PALSA-968. Next base: position 2,583 of record JBBQRR010000085.1, read on the forward strand.
TACAGTATAAATCGGCTGTAAAAGGCGGGCTTGAATTGCATATTGATTTTATTTTCGCAAATAACCCCAATGACACCACAAGCATTGTAGAAAACATTACACTTACAGGTGGTAAAATGGTTTGCAAAATTCTACTTAGCACCATTGAGAAATCGCATGCTATTTTGGTTAAGAACATAGAAAAAACTGCTTAATATATTTTGATTATATTTACTTTATTGATTTAAAATTACGCCTATGAAATGCACATCTTTGTATAAAATTTTTATTGTCGTTTTCTTTTTTTCGTTTGTCAAGCAAAATTTTGCGCAAGGAACCTGGACAGCGCTTACAAATGTTTGTCCGGATACCTGCGGGGGCCTTATGCTTTTATTAAGCGACGGCACTGTAATGGCAAAAAGTTTTCAGGGTGGCGGTGATGGCATTGGCAACAGATGGAGCAGGCTTACACCCGATACCAACGGAAATTATGCTAACGGAACATGGAGCGCAATGGCCGCAATGAATGATACCCGATTGTATTGTTCTTCGCAAGTGTTAAAAGACGGGCGCGTTTATATTGCCGGCGGAGAATATGGAACCGGTGGCTCATCTTCTGAAACCTACGACCCACTAACGGACACGTGGACATACTGCCCTTTAGCCGGACAAACCATAAGTGATGCCAATTCAAAAATGTTACCTGACGGAAAAGTGTTGCAAGCTCTTGTTGCCGGAAATTACAGAGACAATGTTGTTTATGATCCCTTAACCAATACCTATGGTTCTTTATCTACTTGTTTTAATACGCACGACGAAGTTTCTTATTTAGGATTGCCGGATGGCACAATTCTTTTTCCTGACAATATTCTTTTTGGAGGAGGTTTAACCAGCGAGCGATATGATCCCGCCACAAATCAATGGATTGCTGATGCACCTGTGCCTGATTCTTTGTACGACCCATATGGTTACGAAACAGGAGCGGGATTTATGTTACCTGATGGCAGGGCATTTTTTATTGGTGCAACAGGGCATACGGCGTATTACACACCAAGTGGAAATTTAACACCCGGCACTTGGACAGCAGGGCCCGATCTTCCTAATAATTTGGGTCCCTCGGATGGCGCCGCCGCGATGATGGTTGATGGAAAAATATTAATTGCATCCGCTCAAAAAAATGATGGAAACGGGCTTTATAAATCGCCTACCTGGTTTTATGAATTTAATTACCTTACCAATTCTTACTTAAAAGTTAGTGCGCCCATTGGCGGCGATACATTAAGCGAGCCTTGTTATTACACACTAATGCTTGATTTACCCAATGGCGAAGTACTATTTGGTAACCTTGGAGATTTGCAGTATTACGTTTATACGCCAAGTGGCACTCCTCTTGCTGCAGGTAAACCAAGTATAAATACTATTACGCAAATTGCCTGCAAGTATAGAATTACCGGAACATTGTTTAATGGTATTTCTGAAGGAGCCGCTTACGGCGATGATTGGCAGATGGCCACTAATTATCCCATTGTACGTTTAACAAACGGCCCCTATGTTTATTATGCGCGCACATCTGATTGGAACAGAACCGGTGTGCAAACAGGAAATTTATTAGACACTACCTATTTTACAGTGCCCGCAGGTTTGCAAGCAGGAACTTACACCTTGGTAGTAACAGCAAATGGAATAAGTTCTAATCCTTTTACTTTTGTTTATACTCCTTGTACGACTGAGATTAATGCATCTGCTGAAAAAAAATCCGTACGTGTTTATCCTAATCCTGCAATCGATAAAACAAGCATTGAGTTTACTTCGCAAAATGGAGGAAGTTTCACACTAAAATTGATTGATTTATTTGGAAGAATAGTTAAAGAAGAAGCCGCCACTGCGCTTGCCGGAAATAATTCTTATACTTTAAATCTGGAAGGAATTGCAAAAGGAGTTTATGAAATTGTTTTTCAGAAAGGGAACGCGCTTATAAAAAACAAGATTGTAATCCGGTAACTAAAAAAAGTCTTTCAAAATTCTCCAGTCAGCCGGATAATAATTATTTATACGATTGCCCAGGTTTTTGGCCCAGCCAATGCCAAAATTTTTATAGGTAAGTAAAACGAAACCTTTTTGTGCATCCGATAAATTAAAATTTTGTTTGCGCAGATATTTTAAAGCGTCTTCTGAATTTACTTCTGCCCGAACATTATTTTTATTTAGGCAGCTAAGGTATGCCGAGTAAGGGTGCGGAATAAAGTCCTTGCCTTTTAATTGCCCCACATGCACCGGCATTTTTTTTATTTTTAGAGAGGCGCAAATAGTTTTTACTTCCTGCGAAATATTTTTATTAAACGCAATAATTTCCTCAAAAAAGCCTGCAAACTCTAAATTTTTAGAATCCATAAATTGCATGGCACTTTTTTCCTCTTCGGGATTTAATTTTGAAAGTATTTTATTGGCACGCATTTCACGATTCGCCACTGCGCTCGAATTAAGAGGAGGTTTTCGATAACACGAAAGAAAAAAACCTTCGCCTTGCACCAGATGTGGGAAAAAATGATAGCCAAAACCGCCTTTTTTACTTTTTGTTTCGCTTATGCCCCAGGCTGCATTAATTTTTAATTGAACAGGCTCCAGGCCAAATTCATTCATGATAAAATCACAAACATCTTCGTTTTCCAGGGATGAATACGAGCAAGTGCTGTAAATTAAAATTCCGTGTTCTTTTAGCGCCGGTATTAAATCATACAAAATTCTTTGCTGGCGCAAACTACAGTGTTTTACATTTTCTTCGCTCCAATGATCAACAGCATCTTCCTGTTTTCTAAATAAACCCGAGCCGCTGCAAGGAGCATCAACAACCATCACATCAAAAAAGTTTGGCAGGCGCATAAAATCTTTTGGGTCGTTATTACTTACTAAGGTATTTGTTGTGCCCCACTTTACTAAATTATGCGTCAGTACCGGAACGCGTGTGCTTATTACTTCGTTGCTCACCAACAAACTTTCTTCGTTAAGTAAAGAAGCAAGCAGGGTGCTTTTTCCTCCGGGGGCGGCGCATGCATCAAGTGCAATAATTTTTTTAGAGGTATCAACCGTTTGCATTATTGCCTGCTCCACAAACATCGACGAAGCCTCCTGCACATAATAACATCCTGCGTGAAACAAGGGATCATTGGTAAAAACAGGGCGCTCTTTTAAATAATGTGCAGTACCCGTCCAGGGCACTTGCTTGTCAAACACAAAATCGCAAGCCGGCTTTAAAGGATTTAATCGTACCGAAACAGGAACAGGTTTATGATGCGCTTCTTCGAATGCAGAAATATCTACCTTAAATTTTTCTTTTAACTCGTTTATTAATTGCTCAGGAACCTGCACTGTTCCAAATTAAATAGGTTGACGGAAATCCTAAATCAATGGTATCAATTTCTTTCTCAAAAATTCCATATACCGCACTTCCGCTGCCGCTCATGGATGCGTAAAACGCGCCGCATACGTAAAATTTACTTTTTACATTTTCCAGTTCGGGGTAATGAAAGAAAATATTTTTCTCGAAATCGTTACCCAATTTTTCTTTCCACAATTTTTTTCCTCCATTTATCACTTCCTGCAAATTGTGTTTTGGCTTTGCCGGCGTAATTCCTTTATAAGCCTCGGCCGTATTACTATGAATGGCGGGGTACACCACTATAATTTGATATTTACTTAAATCTAAATTGGCTTTTTCAAACACATCCCCCTTTTCGCTCGCGAAAACGGGCTTGTTCTCCATAAAAAAAGCACAGTCGCTGCCCAATTGTGCCGCAAATTTTATTTTATCTGCAGGAGAAATTTTTAAATCAAATTTTTCATTCAGTAAATTGATAAAAAAAGTTGCGTCAGAAGAGCCTCCTCCTAAGCCGGCACCCATGGGGATTGATTTTTGCAAATGTGCCTTAACAGGAGGCAAATTATATTTCTCGTCCAATAAACGATACGCCTTACTAACCAGGTTAGTTTTAGAACTACCTACTTTTATACCCGAAATGGCAAGGCTAATTTTTTCGGCACCTTTGCGGTACGACCTATTTTCGATCGCTTCAAGGGCATCGCACCAGTTTATAGGATAAAACAGGGTTTCAATATTATGAAATCCGTCTGAACGTTTTTCTATAATATTCAGTCCAAGGTTTATCTTTGCATTCGGAAAACAAATCACATGTTAAAAATCGGTATAGATATTGAAAAAGCCAAACAAATACTGCAAAATGGCGGCTTGGTGGCTATTCCTACCGAAACGGTGTATGGTTTGGCGGCCAATGCGCTTAATAAAGATGCTGTTTTAAAGATTTTTGAGGCTAAAAACCGCCCACACTTCGATCCGCTGATTATTCATACAGATTCTGTTGCAAAAGCAAAGCAATGGGTTGGCGAATTTCCTCAATGGGCGCAGCAATTGGCGGATGCTTTTTGGCCCGGGCCTCTTACATTGCTGCTTCCCAAAAAAGATATTCCGGATATTGTTACTTCAGGCTTAGAACAGGTGGCTGTGCGAATTCCAAATCATCCCTTGGCTCTGCAACTGCTTTGTGCGCTCGATTTTCCTTTGGCGGCGCCAAGTGCTAATCCTTTTGGGTACGTCAGTCCTACGAGCCCGCAACACGTTGCGGCGCAGCTTGCAGATAAGGTTGATTATATTTTAGACGGCGGCGTTTGCCGGGTTGGCATAGAATCAACTATTGTTGGTTTTGAGGATGGAAAGCTTTGTGTTTTTAGAATGGGCGGCCTGGCCATTGAAGAAATTGAGAAGGTTGCGGGCAAGGTTGAGATTCGTTTACATCAATCTTCTAACCCCAAAGCGCCTGGCATGTTAAAAAATCATTATGCGCCTTCAAAACCATTGTTTGTTGGCGACGTTAATAGCTTACTGAAAGAGCATGTGGGAAAAAATATTGGCGTACTAAGTTTTGACAAAGATTACAAAGTAAAAAATCAGCAAATTCTCTCTGCAAAATCTGATTTAACCGAGGCAGCGCATAATTTGTTTGCTGCTATTCGTTTACTTGACGAGAGTGATGCCGAAATTATTTTGGCAGAGAATTTTCCCGATAATTTTTTGGGAAGGGCCATTAACGACCGTCTTCAAAGGGCTGCCTCAAAATAAAAAAGGAGCCGAAGCTCCTCTTTTAATCAGCATACAGCTACAATATTACTTAGGAAGCATATGAAAGACATAGGTATCGCCGCCATCCACATAAGAAAACCAAAACTGACACTCTTTTAATTTAAGAATCGTTAAATCTTCGCTGCTTTGACCGCTTACGCCATTACGCTTAATCTGCTTATCAGAATTTTCAAAGGCCCACTTACCGCTACCTCCACCTACAGAGGTGTTGTATGAATAATTTCCGTCTTTGGTATAAGTTTCGGTGTAATTAATATTATTAAACGAGGAAGTAACGTCTGAACCATTACGAGTACATGATTCTACTTTCCATGTATTAGCAACCCTTTCGGCTCTTGATCTGAAGCTTATTGATGGCCCATCGGGGTACTTTTTGCAACTATCAAGGCTTATGGCAGTGATTGCTAAAAGGGCAATAAAAATTGTTTTTTTCATATTTACGGTTTTAAATTATATAAAGGGCGGTTCTAAAAATACAATGTTAAAAACATTATGATAAAATCATTATCTATGTCCGCAGAATACGAAGGTAAAGTTTTTTCTTTGCAGTAGAAAAATATATTCTATGATACCAAATAAAAAACAGGCTGCACGTGGA
>JBBQRR010000086.1:0-7970 GCA_038214655.1 Bacteroidia bacterium
TGTGTACAGATAAAATTAGGCAAAATTTTGAAACAAACAAACTAAAGGGTATTAATTTGTTTGTTAATTATTTTAAACAGCTCGTTGGGCCGCTGCGTGCCTATGCGGTATGTAAAGCCTTCCTTATCTTTTAACTCTATAAAATCATTACCGGAGGTAAAAAACTTTACAATTCCTCTTGCATGCAGGTTATAAACGGGCCGGCGCAAGGTGTTTGGTACATAGCGCAGTTTTTTAATGGTGTGAATGTTTCTTAAATCGATTTTTACCTTACGCGATCCCCAAAACCCATTTAGAATCATGTAGCTGTCGAAAACCAATGTGTGAATGTGCAACACATACATCAGTAAAACCGAGAGCAACAAAATAAAAATTCCCAAAACAAAAAATATACGGCCCGAGCCGGGTATTTCAATAGGATAGGAGCCAATGTGTATACCGCTTACATCTACCGGCTTTGGATTCTCGCTCCAGTAATACCCAACAAAGCAAAGTAAAGCCAACACGGTTCTTATAATTATCGACGAGCGGTTGTAGCCCAGATGTTGCTTTTCTTCGTATAATGGTAAGGGATTAAGCATTTTTAAATATTATCAAACCATTGTTTTTGCTTGGGTATTTTAACATCGCGCAAAGCCTGGGTTTTAAGGTTTAAAGATACGCTGTATTGCTTGGCAAAACCAAAAGGCACCCAATTAATGGATGCCTCCCAGCAATGCAAATCGCGGTGTATTCGTATATTGGTATACCCAAAAGCATTGGTCTTAAAATCGTAATTAGTCATAACATCAAATCTCCATTTAGCAGTAGGACAAAAACTAAATGTTGCATTAAGGGTTTGTACTTTGTTATCCGCTATAAGCGGAACATAACTTTTAATAATATTTAAATTGTAATTTATACTTACGTTCCAGGGCTGAGCGGCATTTGTTGTTGCTTTAAACATGCTATTGTTTATAGCCGAATTAACCGAAAAATTTACTCCTGTAAAACGAACTAATTGTTTATTTACATCGTACTGAAAATTATTGGTACGCAAACCCTTTGCATCAACCGAATAAGCATCAAAAGTAGAAGTAGCCATAAGGCCCACAATATTTTTAAGCAAAGATGTACGTGCCGAAACATTAATGATGCTTAAATTATTTTTTTTAGCTGCCACATCGTAGTACCCGCCAATACTAAGCATTTGTAAAATGGCCACTTTTCTATAAGAAACACTTGTGTCGGTTTTTTGCCGCACCTTGGCATCCAGCGTATTATTTAAATTAAAAGTAATTGCGCCGCTCTCAGCTCCGGCCGGGCCTCCAAAAATTCCTTTTTCAAAACGCGAGTAATAGGTTTTTGTTCCCAAAGTATCCGTTTGCACCTGTTTATAAAAACCCAAACTTTCTCCCTGCAAATTTGGGTGGTATACAAATCCAAGCGAAGGAATAACCTGGTGGCGGATTTGCTTAAGCACTTTTGATTTAAAAACATAATCGCCATACACTTTAGTTGCCAGGCTGGTCGAAAAAGTTGCATCGCCTGCAAAAACATGACCCAGTCTTGTATAAGTCCTTAATGAATCTTTTACCGGGTCCCACTGCTTTTCGATGGTTTGATAATAATTATATCCGGTAAGGTTTATTTGCGGACTAAGCGTAAAATATTTAAAAAGATTAATGTTTGTACCAATAGGAATTTTATGAATTGCGCTTCCGTATTGAAACAGGTAGTTAGGGTTGTTTGTAGTTTGATCGAGCGGCGTTTTAAATAAAAGGGTGTCTTTTGTTTTAATGGTTGATTGTGTTTGAAAAGTGTAATCCATGTACAACTTATCGAGCCAGTTTTGAGTTGTGTGGGTTTCGTTTTTAAAAGGAAAAACACGATTAACAGCGTAGGTAACCTGCGGCGCATCTATCTGTATATCGTGCGTGCTGGTGTTTTGATTATGCCTTGCGTTGATAGTTAATGTAGAGCCCTTAAATATTTTTGTAAACATAATATTTGAAATAAGCGTGTTATTTAAATATATGGCCGCACTCTGATTATTATATTTATTAAAACCCGAACTACCTGCGTTAACGGATGCACTGAAACGGATGCTTGGGTTAAACTTATTATCCTGCGTATGGCTCCAGGTAATTCTAAAATCGCGCTGATGCGAAAAAAGATTAGCGTCGGGTATAGGTTTGCCGGTTGAATCGTAGCGAACGGTTTTGTCTTCGCGCAAGCCCACATTAAATTGCGAGAAACTTACATTTAAACTTCCGCTGTATTTGTAATTGGTGCGATACAGCATTTGCGGCCTTAAGGCAAAGGAGCCGTTGGTATAAATATCGCCGTACATAATAAATTGTACTTTGTCTCTTGTAGGCACAAAAAAACCAAGGTTCTTTAAAAAGAACCCCTGATTTTCTGAAGAACCATAAAACGGCATCAGTATTCCTGCTTTCGATTTATTTTTTACGTTTGGAAAATAACCAAAAGGTAATCCAAGGGGTGTAGGTATGCCCGATACTTCTACAAACAAAGGCCCGGTAACAATTTTATCATTGGGAATTACTTTGGCTTTACTGGCACGAAAATAAATCAGGGCATCATCATACTCGCATGGTATACACTTCATGTTTTTTATGTACATCACATTATTGGTATCCTTCTTAACGGCTTCGCCATGAATAAACATATCAGCCTGCTTCGTTAAAATACCCGTAATTTTTCCTTTTTTGGTTTTGGTATTGTAAATAATTTTTTCGCAGGTCATATCTGTTTGCCCGTCTTTAAAATCGGGATTGCCCCTTAACTTTCCGGTACTATCCATTACCCCCATGGCGGTAACCAAATTGGTTTTATTGTCTATCTCTATATAGGCGGCTTTCAGGTTAAAATCGCCATAATGCACACTCGCGTTACCGTACAGGTAAACTTTTTTGGTCTCAGACTCAATCCTAATAGAGTCGTCGGCATCATACGTAATTTCCGATTCGATACCGTTATCTTCATCAATATCAAGGGTGTCGACCGATTTTTTTAGCGTATCCGGGTAATTTGGCAAAATATTTGCCCCTATTCCCTCGTTTATTAACAGGAAACAACTAAAAACTAAACTTATAAGTGTCCTTTTGCTCAAGTTTGCTTAATAATTTTGTAATCAGAGCGTAAAGCTAAAAAATAAGGCCGTATCATGAATCTGCACAATAAACAAGCACTGTTTTTTGCCAGACTGACAATCGTTTTGTCGGCCACATTTTTGCTATGCGGGGCGGTAATACCAAAAACCAAGCCAAAAGGTGTAAAAATCATAGTTATAGACCCCGGCCACGGTGGTAAAGATCCGGGTTGCAACGGCGCTTTGTATAACGAAAAAGATGTGGCTCTTAGTATAGCGCTGAGATTGGGCGAGTTAATAGAAAAAAACCTGAAGGACGTAAAGGTTATTTATACCCGAAAAACGGATGTTTTTGTGGAGTTGGAGGAGCGCGCGCAGATAGCCAATACCAATGAAGCGGATTTATTTATTTCTATTCACTGTAACGCGGCCTCGGTGTATGCGACTTACAAGGATAAAAAGGGTAAGGTTCATTTTAAAACTTACAAGGATAAAAAAGGTAGAATTCGTAAAGTAGAAATTCATAATCATAAACCATATGGCTCGGCTACGTATGTGATGGGAATCTCGAACGAAAAAGGCAAACTAAACACGGCTAAGCGTGAGAACGCCTCGATGTTGATGGAAGATAATTACGAAAAAAAATATAACGGCTTTGATCCGGAGAGTGATGAGGCATATATCATCATGAGTTTATGGACGGGGGCTTTTGTAGAGCAGAGCGCAAGTCTTGCCTCAAAAATTCAGAACGAGTATACCAACAAAGCAGGGCGCATTGATAAAGGCGTGCAGCGGCAAAGTATTTGGGTTTTATGGAGAACTGCCATGCCCAGTATTTTAACCGAGGTTGGTTTTTTAACTAATCCGGAAGAAGAGAAATTTTTGGGTTCCGAAAAAGGGCAAACGTATATGGCCTCCGCTTTATTTAGAGCGGCCAGAAAATATAAAGATGAGCAGGAGGGACAGGTAAAAAAGTATGATGATGAATTTGAAAAGCAGGAAGCAATTGAAAACGAAAATTTAACCAAGGGAAACAGTAATGAGGAAAGTGATGCGGGATTAGACTCTACTAAAGCGGCAGATTTGGCCCTTGATGAGCAGTTTAAAACTGTTGTAAAGGAGGCCGACGAAAAATTTAAAGCGAAAAAGTACGACGAAGCACAAAAATTATTTGAAAAAGCCAATGAGTTAAGGCCCGAAGAAAAATATCCTCCTTATAAAGCAGACGAGTGTAAAAAGAAACTGGCCGAATTAAAAGCGAATGAAAGTGAAGAAGAGAAATTAAAAAAAGAACAAAGCTCAAAATACCGTGAATTGGTAAATAGCGGCGATAAATTTTTTGCTCAGGGAAAATGGAACGCGGCCATTGCCCAATACCAGCAGGCTTACGATTTTAGGCCGGAGGAAGAGTATCCCAAACAAAAAATAAAAGAGGCCGCGGAAAAAATAAAAAAGGAATTAATACAAAAACAAGAAGCCAATAAAGGAGAGATAATTCATAATGATACAAGCGATAAAACAGTGGTTAAAGATACGAACGCTGTTGTGCCAAAAAATATTGTAGATACGTACAAAAGCAATACGCCTAAAACAAAAAAGGAGGTAGTTGATAAAACTCCAAAAACAACAAAAGGCGAAATTGTGTTTAAGGTGCAATTTGCGATTGCTGAAACGGAGCCCGATTTAAAATCAGGCAAATACAAAAACATATCCGAGCCCGATTTTTACAAAGTCGGTAATTCGTTTAAGATTACAGCAGGTAATTTTCTGGATCCTGATGACGCTGTTAATCTGCAAAATAAGATGCTAAAAGAAGGTTTTAAGGGTTGCTTTACAATCGCCTTTAAAAGCGGAAAACGAGTAGATTATAAGGAAGCCGTTAAAGAAATAGCCTCCATAAATAAGTAATTGTTTTTAAGCAATTAATGTTAATTTTGTGGCTGGTAAAATCGTTTAAGTGAAAATTGGCAGAGAAGTAAAAACCGGTATTGTTGTAGTTGTGGCCATAGCCCTTGCGGTGTACGGTTTTAATTACTTGCGCGGCAGCGATGTGTTTAAAAAAGATTTTACTCTTTACGCGCTGTATAATCAATCAGACGGGCTTATACAAGCCAGCCCTGTTACCGTAAGCGGATATCGCGTTGGGCAAATAAAAGAGTTAAAATTAGTGCCCTATAAAGGCGCTTATAAAGTTCTTATCACTTTTATGATTACCGAAAAAGTAAATATCCCTATTGGCTCACACGCAAAAATTGTTTCATCCGATTTATTAGGTACAAAGGCGGTAGAAATTACTTTTGCCGATACTTCGGTTTTTGTAAGTGCCGGAGACACACTTTTGCCCGACGTAGAAGATAATTTACAAACCGCCGTAGATAAACGTATTGCTCCTTTACAAAAAAAAGCGGAGAACTTAATCTCCTCTATCGACTCGGTAATGATGGTGGTGCAACAGGTAATGAACGCCAACGTGCGCGCCAGTTTAGTTACCTCTTTCGAAAACATTAAAACTACAATTCAGTCCTTGCAGCACACCGCTTTTAATATTGATACACTTACAACAACGCAACAAAGTAAAATCATTCACATTCTGGATAAATTGGCTTCCATCACCGGAAATATCGAAAAAAATAACGAAAAAATAAGTAACGTAATTAATAATTTTTCAGACATCAGTGATTCTCTGGCTAAGTCAAATATCAAATCAACCATCGAGCAAACTAATTTGGCTTTGCAACAAGCCAACGATATTCTTAACCAGATTAATAGTGGTAAAGGAACGGCGGGTAAATTAATTAAAAACGATTCCTTGTATAACAATCTTAACAGCGCAAGTAAAAATTTAGACGCTTTATTTAAGGATTTAAACGAACATCCCAAGCGCTACGTTCACTTTTCTATATTCGGGCGTAAAGACCGTAACCCAAAAAAATAGCGAGGCATGATTACGGTTCTTATTTTCGCCATACTGGCATCTGCATCAACAGCCTTATTTATTTTAAACATCAAACGTGTGCGCCGCAATATTTTATTGGGCCACGATTTGGATTTGTCGGATAACAAAGGCGCACGTTTTAGTACTATGCTGCGCGTGGCATTTGGGCAAAGTAAAATGACAACACGTCCGGTAGCTGCTGTAATGCACTTGTTTGTTTATGTTGGATTTGTATTAATAAATGTTGAGGTACTTGAAATGTTTATTGATGGATTGTTTCGTACACACAGAGTGTTTGCTTTTTTAGGAATCACTTATAATTTTATGATTGGCTTTTTTGAAATTCTTGCATTCCTGGTAACATTGGGTTGTGCGGTTTTTTTAATTCGCCGCAACCTGGTTAAAGTAAAACGTTTTTTAAATAAGGAATTGGATGGCTGGCCAAGAAGCGACGCTAACATTATTTTAATAAGCGAAATAATTTTAATGAGCGCTTTGTTTTTAATGAATGCGGCCGATCAGGTTTTGCAGGGCATGAACAGCGAACATTATTTAGTTGCAGGAAGTTTTCCAATTAGCGGATTTATTGCGCCGGCATTAAACGGTATGAGCGAGCATTCTTTAATTTTTATAGAACGTTTTTGCTGGTGGCTGCACATTGTTGGGATTTTTGGTTTTCTTAATTATTTGCCGTACTCAAAACATTTGCACGTGTTATTGGCGTTTCCAACCACCTGGTTTTCTAATTTAAATCCAAAAGGAAAATTTACAAATTTGGATAGTGTTACGGATGTGGTAAAACCAAATTTCGACCCAAGCTATCAGCCGCTAACCGACCCAAATAATCCGCAGCGTTTTGGCGCTAAAGATGTTTTTGATTTGAACTGGAAACAATTGATGGACGCTTACTCGTGCACCGAGTGTGGGCGCTGCACCAGCGCTTGTCCCCAAAATATTACCGGCAAAGCTTTATCGCCCCGCAAAATAATGATGGATACCCGCGACCGTTTGGTTGAGGTAGGAAAAAACATTGATAAGAATGGCGGCACTTTTGTGGATGACGGCAAATCTTTATTGGGAGATTACATTACTAACGAAGAGATATGGGCATGCAATACGTGTAATGCCTGCGTGCAAGAGTGCCCTATAAATATCGATCCGCTTTCTATTATCACTGATGTGCGCCGCTATTTAGTAATGGAGCAAAGCAGTGCGCCTACTGAGTTAAACGGCATGTTTAGTAATATAGAAAACAACGGTGCGCCCTGGCAGTTTTCGCCAAGCGACCGTGCTAACTGGACTAAAGAATAAAAAAATATATGAGCAACGAACATTTAATTGAAATTGAAGTAGAGGGAAAGAGGATTTCGCCGGTACTACCCATACACATAAAAAATTATTTAATTGATATTGACGGAACAGTTTGCGATGATATTCTGAATGAAGAACCGGAGCGTATGCCACACGCAAAAGCTTATCCGGATGCTTTAGAGACTTTAAACAAATGGTTTGACGAAGGGCATATTGTAACTTTTTTTACTTCGCGTACCGAAATGCATCGTGTAATTACCGAGCAGTGGTTAAAAGATAACGGTTTTAAATACCATGGTTTACTAATGGGCAAACCTCGTGGCGGCAATTATCATTGGATAGATAACCACATGGTGCGTGCAACGCGTTATGAAGGGAAGTTTACCGACCTTGTTAAAAAACAAGCCAATATTGAAGTTTTCGAATAGGCAGCAGGCAGTAGGCAGTAGGCAGTAGGCAGTAGGCAGTAGGCAGTAGGCAGTAGGCAGTAGGCAGTAGGCAGTAGGCAGTAGGCAGTAGGCAGTAGGCAGTACAAATTATGGAAAATAAGCGAACAAAATAAGATGAGTGCACAAGGATATAAAGATTTGATAGTTTATCAGAAAGCTTATAAACTTGCGTTGGAAATTT
>JBBQRR010000087.1:0-7718 GCA_038214655.1 Bacteroidia bacterium
TTTTAGTCATACTTAATTTGTTTTATGGATTGCAAAAGTCACAAAACGTGGGCTCTTCAAATTGTCTTTGATTAGGAAATTTATCCTCCTTACTAAAACTGCATTTTTTGCATACATATATATAGCTCAGTGTTGATCTGGTAGGAAGTCCGCATTGCTCGCAAGGAAGGCCACGTTTAGCCTCAGTAATTCCAAAGCCGGGTGTTTGACAATTCGGACAAAATGATTTTATTTTTTTTACCAGTTTTTCGGCTGCAATTTTTATGACCTCCATTCTTGTAGGATTATAAAGCGCTCTCATATCTGTCATTACGTAAGCTGTTCCATATTGCATTTTAAACGTTTGAAATGAATCCTTAAGTAAATCCCAATTAGTAATTCCCTTAATAATTTCAGAAATATCACCTGACGCTTTTTGTATTATTATCGCATGAGAAGGAAATTTGATGCGATTTGCAAATTCAATCAATTCTTGCTCTGTTCTTACCTCAATGCCATTGAAATTTGTTGTGATGCTTAATTCTCTCTCAATTATTTCAAGATCATTTTTTTTATCGATAAAGATTAAAAATTCATCGTCTGCATTTACAAAGGGGATGTTCGGATGGGAACCAAAAGAACCTTCACTGGCAATGCCTAAATCACAATTACTCAGCTCCATTGCTTGCAGACATTTATTTCTTAACGTTATTATTGGATCATCCTTTCGCTCAATTTCTCCCGTGAATGTTCCCAACAGATCGGTATCAAAATTTTCTGGTGTGAAACACTCTAAACCAAAAGCTTTTTCAAATAAAGGGGCGATTATCTTTTCTTTATGATGCTTTGTAGCAATAATTAATGTGCGACCAGCAAATAGATCTTTAGTCACCTTTTTATTCATTTACTAATTTAATTTCAATAACTCCATCAATGCGCAAATGAAGCTTATTTTCCTCAGCATAATCGAAAATATTTTTCATATCAATATTAGTTTGTGCGAGTTCTTTTATGCGCTTTTCATGAAAAGAAGTATCGCCACTTGTTCTTTCTCTGATGCCGAAAGACTCCATTGAATGAAAATTAATTTTACTGTATACCAATGCAAATAATACGCTTCTCGCTTCTGACGAAGTAAATTGCCCATCTATCAATTTAAAATTGTGCATTGTTTCCATTTTAATTGATTAAAATTATTTCACTTTCAAGAGAGACTGTATCGCCATTCGACTCAATAAATTTTCGCAGTTCATATAATTCTTTTTGAAGTTTTATGATTCTATTCTCGCGCATTTTAATGGTTTCTTCCTGATCTTCATTTTTTATTTTTTCCTCGTGATATTTTATTTTTACGTGTATCATTTTCGTAATGATATCCAGTGCGTCTTTACTTGTAAATTGCCCTCTTAATAATTGAATTTTCATAGTTATTTATTTTTAATTTATATTATTGTCCTTGACCCAAAGAAAAAGCCGGTTTACCATCAAAGGCGTATAAGTTTTCCGATTTAATAACATCTATATTTAAATTATCCGCCTTAGTTAGTAATTCAATAATTTCAGATTTTGTAAGAAGTTTTTCTTCAGACGATTTGAAACGGCAGCGCCAATGGTCGGTGCAAAAGGTTTCTCTAAATCCTTCGGGCCAAACTTTGATACCTCTGTTTGTTATCATAGAAAGTTTAACACCACTTAGTTCTAATTTTTTCATCTTTTCAGCTAATTCGTCCGGGTTACTTTCAGACCAATGAACAAACAAATCAACTCCTAACAAATCTTTTTTAGCGTTTGGCTTTCTTTTGTATTTCGGCAAGACTAATGCAGAACCTTTTGCATAATTAACAGGTTTTAAAATAGAAGGTTTTTTGTCGAGATTAGCAATTACTGCATCTGCAAATTCCTTTGTTCCTACCTTTTGTTTACTAGTGCCTTCTTTAAAAATATCATACGTGTGAATGCCGTCTTCAATCGTTTTTAACCAAGCGTTTTGTACTTTTTCTGCAATTTCGGTTTGGCCAATGTGGTTTAACATGAGCACAGCACCCTGCAATAAGCCCGATGGGTTTGCCATGTTTTGACCTGCTCTTCGCGGAGCAGATCCATGAATTGCTTCAAACATCGAACACTCTTCACCAATGTTAGATGAGCCTGCTAATCCAACTGAACCTGCAATTTGCGCAGCTATATCTGATAAAACATCGCCATATAAATTTAAGGTTACAATTACATCAAATATTTCCGGCGTATCGGCCATTTTTGCTGCACCAATATCAATGATCCAATGTTCGTTTTCAATTTCAGGGTATTCTTTCGCAATTTCATCAAACACTTGATGGAATAAACCATCTGTTTGTTTCATTATATTATCTTTAGTAAAGCAGGTTACTTTTTTACGGTCATATTGTTTTGCGTATTCAAATGCGTAGCGAACAATTTTTTCACAGCCTGGGCGGCTAATTACTTTTAAACATTGAATAACTTCATCGGTTTGCTGGTGCTCAATACCTGCATAGAGATCTTCTTCGTTTTCTCTAACTATAACAAGATCCATTATAGGATGTTTTGTTTTAACAAAAGGGTGAAAACTGGTGCAAGGTCGTACGTTAGAATAAAGCCCTAAAAATTTACGGGTAGTAACGTTTAGACTTTTGTAACCACCGCCCTGTGGGGTTGTAATGGGCGCTTTTAGAAACACTTTGTTTTTCCGAATAATGTCCCAAGACTCTTTAGCAATTCCCGCTGTATTTCCTGCCAGGTAAACTTTCTCACCCACTTCAATTTCATCAATTTCTATTTTAGCACCGGCTGCTAAAATTACTTTTAATGTGGCATCCATAATTTCAGGGCCAATTCCATCACCTTTTGCTACTGTAATTTTTGTCATATACTTTTGTTTTATTAAATATTAGAGTTAAAAGAGTTTTCACTTTCTATATTATGATTCGTTTTAGAAGCTTCATTATATTTTTCTATGGAATTCCATATTAAATAAGCTGTTGCTCCAGCAATAATAGCGACAAACATAATCGTTAGACTTTCTAACGGTGTTTTATACGTTCTATCATCTACGCCATTAGAAGGAGATATTAATCCGGCTACTACTAAAAGAATAGCTACAAAGAGTGATTTTAAGTTGTTTACTGTTTCCATGTTTAAATTTTTTGAGGGTTAGTACTTTGAATTATTTCTTGTTGATTATCATTGGTATGGCTATTCCCAAGCCCACTTAACTTTTGATATAATGCAAATGGGGTTAATAAAATAAGTAGTAAGATTTGTTCGGCAAAAGCAAGTAGAAGAATGACTATTAAGATATCATTCCCGTACTCAAAAAATTTGTTTGCGAAAGAGTGCGTTAATTTCAAATAGAGAAATCCGCTTAAGGCTGTAGCCGCTAAAAGTGTTGTTAAGATTTTTTTATTTTCCATGTGTTTATATTTTACAGTACAAAACTAAGGAGGTTAATTCATAAATATTTATTTATATTTGTTATACAATACATAAACAAATTTTATGAATTATACATTACACCAATTACAAGTGTTTGCCAAAGTGGTACAAACCAAAAGTATTACCAGGGCATCTGAAGAACTGTATTTAAGCCAGCCAGCTGTTTCTATTCAATTGAAAAATTTTCAAGATCAATTTGAAATACCATTAACAGAAGTGGTGGGTAGACAATTGTACGTGACAGATTTTGGTAAGGAAATATATACGATGGCAGAAAGAATTATTAATGAAGTGTATGCCATTAATTATAAAACGCAAGCGTATAAGGGCTTTTTGACCGGGCGCTTGGTTATCTCCATTGTATCAACGGGTAAATATGTAATGCCTTATTTTTTAACTGAATTTTTAAAAGAGCATAAAGGCATTGATTTAGTAATGGATGTTACTAATAAATCTAAAGTAATAAACAGCTTACAAAATAATGAAGTCGACTTTGCACTTGTTTCAGTATTACCAGAGGGTATTAAAGTGAATAAGGAAACCTTGATGGAAAATCAACTTTTTGTTATTGGAAGCAAGGATGAAAAATCACCCACGGATGTAATCAGTAAAGATGAATTAAAGGAAATGCCGCTTATCTTCAGAGAAGAAGGCTCTGGAACACGTTTTGTGATGGAAAATTATTTTCACAAACACAAAATTAATGTTAGAAAAAAAATGGAGCTAACATCCAATGAAGCAGTAAAACAGGCTGTAATTGCGGGGTTAGGTAATTCTATTATGCCTTTAATTGGCTTACGAAATTCACTTAGTGCGGGAGATTTAAAAATTATCCCTACGGCTGGTTTCCCAATTAAATCACAATGGCAGTTAATTTGGCTTCAGGGTAAAAAAATGTCACCTGTTGCTCAAGCGTATATTGATTACGTGAAGAAAAATAAAATAACTATCTTGAAGGAGAAATTCACCTGGATTAATGAAGTTGGTACAATCAATATAGCCAAAAATAAAAAAGAAAGTAACCAAAAAAAGAAAGCATGAAAAAATACATAAAATTGTTTATTTGCATAATCATTCCACTAGCAATAGGAGGAGTTTCAGGCATTGCCACCGCAACAAGTATAAATACATGGTTTGTAGATTTGAATAAACCAATCTTTAATCCGCCAAATTATGTATTTGGCCCGGTTTGGACAGTTCTTTATATTTTAATGGGGGTATCACTTTATTTAATTATACAAACACCAAAAGTATATGCGAGAAAAAGGGCTATCCTAATTTTTAGTATTTAGCTATTTTTAAATTTCTGCCGGAGCTTTCTATTCTTTAAGTTTCATTTGTTAGGGATAGCATTTTTAGAAATCCTACTAATTTGGTTAAGTATAATAATGATGATCTATCTTTTTAGAAAAGTAAATAAAACGGCTGCCTACTTACAAATACCCTACCTGCTATGGGTTAGTTTTGCAAGTGTTTTAAATGGCGCTATTTGGTTTTTAAATTAGCAATCTTACAAGAATTAATATAAAAGCCTTTAAAATTTCATTTTGGTAAATATTGTCATTTTCTGTTATCTTTACTGCATCCTCATAGGAATAACGAACTGAATCTTGCCTTAATGAAGACGATCTTGAATGACCTCTATTATAACTGAAATTAAACTTCACCACTGCACATTTGTACTTTATAGTAATACAATATTGGAAATTTACCTGAATGACAACTTTTTTTATACCATGACAGAGTGTGTTGACATAGAAATTGCGATTGAACAGTTACGAAAACAAAGTGAGCTTCGCGTGATTCTGATTGCTGGATTATACTCCGATAGCGATGCTGAGTCTCGCCAATTTGCTGCATCCGATAAAATTTTTAAAAATATAATTGCCATGGCTATGGTAACAAGGTCACTTGCCCAAGACTTATTAGGCAATTTTATTATTGCTTTTGATAAACCTTCCAAACCAGCAAAGGTGTTTCACTCAAGAGAAAAAGCACTGGATTGGATTTTGAAAACTTAGCATTATTAATTTTTAAAACATCTAGCGCAATTAATATTTAACACTAATTATAGCAGTAATCATTAAACAAATGATAATTATGAAAAAATGTTTACTCTTCATTCTTTTGGCGGCTGGCTTCTCTTGTAGGAAAGATCGACCTGCCCAAGCTGTAGAGGATTATTACAAACCAAAAATTGGAGACAGTTTCGAATGGCGATTAGATAGTATAGGTATAAATGAAGTAAATAAATACAATTGCAAAATAATTGACATTGATGCATTTACTGCCACTAAAGAGTTAGTTAATGCTTTTCATGCACGTGGTATAAAAGTTATTGGATACATATCAGTAGGTACTCTTGAAAATTACCGACCCGATTCTTCTTTATTATCTCACGATATAATAGGAAATATTTATCCGGCATGGCCAGACGAACGTTTTTTAAATATACGGGAAATTGAAAAAATTAAACCCTTTATCACCTCTCGTTTTGATATGATAAAACAAAAGGGATTTGATGGCATTGAACCAGATAATATGGATGGCTATGGAGAAGTAAATGGATTTGACCTTACCTTAACCGACACCAAATTATTTTGCGACTGGATAATTGAAGAAGCTCACAAAAGAGGACTCTCCATCGGTCAAAAAAATACTGAAGAATTAGTGCCATTTTTATATAAAAAATTTGATTGGGCACTGACGGAAGACGTTTTCAATTCAAATACTCAAAACAATTACTCACCGTATATATCTATTAATAAACCTGTTTTTTCAGCAGAATACACAGATGTTATGAATACAACCGACTTTAATTCGCTAGTTTGCACAAAAGCCAAGCAGTTAAAGTATTTCGCTTTTTTAAAACATAGAGACTTAACGCAATGGACGTATGAATGTAATTAAAAAAATAATTTTATTGTTTATCAGTTGCCTTTTTGTAATTTCATTAAGCGCGCAAACGTCCCTTAATTTGTATCCGTTAAATGGAGCTATTGGCTTAAAGTTTCTATCAGCAAAAAAAGTATCATTAGAACCTCGACTCGATTTTCAGTTTGATTATGCAAACGGTGAGTCTAATGTCTTTCTCAATACTGAAGTGTTCACAACTGTAAACTTTCTAAGAGAAGATAAATTTAATATGTATTCTGGCATTGGATTAGGAGCCAATATTTATAACCAAGCCCAAAGTAATTTTAGTGGGTCTATACCCCTTGGGGCAACATATTACATAAACGATAATAAACGCATTGCAATTATTGGCGAGTGTGGAATAAAAGTTACTGCATATGATTTTATTAAAATGAAATCATATGCATTATTTGGGCTACAAATCCGCTTAAGTAAAACTAACTAATGACGAAATAAATTTCAATGACAAAATATGACATTACAAAATACTTCGACAATTTTAAATTCAATATATAGCGTGAATATTTCATAACAATTCCCACCTTATCACAATAATATACATTCTAACACATAAAATATGAAAACAAATTTTGACAGAAAAGACCCAAATGGAGCAGATGAATATTTTTTAAACTGCGTACGAAAAGGTGACGTAAAAAACGCTTTGGACTGTTTCGACTTGGAAGCGATTTATATCGATAAAGACGGGAATGCCATTAGTGGGCTTTCAAATATTGAGAAGGTTGTGATAAACCTTTGCAAAATGAAACCTGATATTACTGTGTATGAACACAAAATAGCACCGATTGGTGATAATATGATGTATTGGCTTGATAAATGGAAAATGACTACTACAGATCCTAGTGGGAACGTTATCGAAATGAAAGGCGCTTCTGCCAATGTAATGCGTAAAAGTGCTGATGGATTTTGGCTTTGGCTAGTCGATAATCCATTTGCTGCACCGTTTTTTGCAAATGATTGATTTATAAATCAGCCTTTAGGCGTTGTATAATATGCGTTTGGCATCAGTGCAACCCTTAGCAACAATAAATTCGTACTTTTAACCTTAAGAGAATGACTATGCGAAAGACCTTATCAAAAATGTTTATTTTGGCCTCTACACTTTTTGTTTTGACGAATTGTAAAAAATTAGGCAAGACTTATGATGGCTATTTTTACACTGACATCGAAAATCCTTCAGGACCTTTATATCTTTATGTTGACGACGCTTACAAGGGTGAACTGCCAAATTTAAAAACAAGACTTGCGCCTAACAATGACACCTTATTAAATCAAGCTCTTCATTTGTCTCTTAAATCAGGGCGCTATAAAATTGTTGGTAAAGATGCGCAAGGCAGCGTTAAAAGTTCAGG
>JBBQRR010000088.1:0-6473 GCA_038214655.1 Bacteroidia bacterium
CACATCTAAATTATGTTCAATTACCACTACCGAATTGCCTTTATCAATAAGCATTTGCAAAGATTTCAATAATTTTTCAATATCATTAAAATGAAGACCTGTAGTAGGTTCATCAAAAACAAAGAGTGTGTTGTTAGAACCTGATCCGGCGCCAAGAAACGAAGCCAGTTTAATACGCTGCGCCTCGCCACCACTTAAAGTGCTGGATGATTGTCCCAATTGCACATATCCAAGGCCAACATCTTGTAATAATTTTAATTTTTCGTTTATTTTTTGGCAGGTTCTTTCGTTGGATTGCGCAAAAAATTCCGCCGCATCATCCACGGTCATATTTAAAACATCCGAAATGTTTTTTCCATTAAAATTTACTTCAAGCGTATCCGCTTTAAAACGTTTTCCACCGCAATCTTCGCACAATAATTTTACGTCGGCCATAAATTGCATCTCAACGGTAATTTGTCCTTCGCCCTGGCAATGCTCGCAACGACCCCCTTCTACGTTAAAAGAAAAGAAAGAAGGTTTAAAGCCTTTTTGTTTGGCAAGCTGTTGATCGGAGAATAAATTACGGATTTCGTCGTAGGCTTTTATATAAGTAACCGGATTAGAGCGTGATGATTTACCAATGGGGTTTTGGTCTATAAATTCAATTTGAGAAACTTTTTTAACACTGCCCGAAATTTTATCGTCGCCCTCGCTTGTTGCGCCGTCTAAAACTCTTTGCAAATTATTTACGAATACTTTTTTAATCAAAGTTGACTTGCCTGAACCTGAGACACCGGTAACTGCGCAAAAAACGCCCAAGGGAATTTTAACACTTATGTTTTTTAAATTATGATCGCCGGCATTTTTAATTTGTATAAAATCTTTCCACTTACGGCGCGTAAAAGGAATTTCAATTTGTTTCACTCCGGTAAGATATTGCGTGGTTAAACTTTTTTTGGCACCCAGTAATTGTTTGTGATTTCCTTGAAAAACAACCTCGCCGCCTAAAGAGCCTGCCATTGGGCCCATATCAATAATTTCATCGGCGCACATCATCACTTCTTCATCGTGCTCAACCACTATAACGGTGTTGCCCTGACTCTGTAGCATTTTTAAAACAGAAATTAATCTTTCTGTATCCCTTGGGTGTAAGCCAATACTTGGTTCATCTAAAATGTACATGCTGCCAACAAGTGTACTGCCTAACGAGGTGGCTAAATTTATTCGCTGAGATTCTCCTCCGCTCAAAGTATTCGCGCCGCGATTTAAAGTTAAATAACCCAAACCTACGTCGCACATATATTGTAAGCGATTGGTAATTTCTATCAATAAACGTTTTGCAATTTTTGTATCCTGCTCGTTTAATTTTAAATTTTTAAAGAAGGGATATAACTCATCAACGGGCAATAGCATCAATTCTGAAATATGTTTGCCGGCAACTTTTACATACTCTGTGTCTTTACGTATGCGCGTACCGTGGCAATCCGGACAAACAGTTTTGCCCCGATAGCGTGCCAACATTACGCGATATTGAATTTTATAAGTTTCTTTTTCTAAAAACTTAAAGAAAGCGGTAAGCCCTTCAAAATGTTCGTTGCCTTTCCAAAGCAAATCGTATTGCGCCTTGGTTAAATCAACGATGGGTTTATGAACGGGGAAATTAAATTTGTGCGAACTTTTTACCAATTGGTTTTTGTACCAGCTCATGCTTTCGCCTATCCAACAGGCAATGGCATTATCGTAAACTGATTTATTTTTATTGGGAATAACCAAATTTGGGTCAACGCCGATAATGCTTCCAAACCCTTCACAAGTTTTACAGGCTCCGATTGGATTATTGAATGAGAAAAAATTTACATCGGGCTGGTCAAACTCCATTCCATACGCCTCAAAGCGGTTGGTGAATGCATTTTGCTTTTTAGTTGCAGCATCATAAATAATGCATTCGCCGTGTCCTTCGTAAAAAGCGGTCTGCACTGAATCGGCAACGCGCGAGGCGGTTTCTTCTTTATCGCTTAAAGCATCAATAACAATTCTATCTATAATTAAAAAAATCTGCGAAGCGTTTTTTATTTTCTTTGGCAAATCTTCAATCTTCTTCATTTCATTTTCATGAAGTACTCTCGAGAAACCCTGTTGGTTTAATATTTCAAGATGTTTGTTTACATCTCTTCCTTCGGGAACGAAAAGTTTGGCCAGAATTAAAAATTGTTTTTCACCTTTTTGGCTTGTCACAAAATCCACTACATCACTAACGGTATCGCGTTTTACTTCTTTTCCCGAGATAGGCGAATAAGTTTTTCCTGCTCTTGCAAAGAGCAATTTCATGTAATCGTAAATTTCGGTAACGGTACCAACGGTTGAGCGCGGGTTGCGCGAAATAACTTTTTGCTCGATGGCAATGGCAGGAGAAATCCCCTTTATATAATCAACTTGCGGTTTTTCTAATCTTCCTAAAAATTGACGTGCATAAGCCGACAAACTTTCAACATAACGTCTTTGCCCTTCGGCATAAAGCGTATCAAAAGCCAAAGAAGATTTTCCGGAACCCGAAACACCAGTGATAACAACAAATTTATTACGCGGTATTGCGACATCCACATTTTTCAAATTGTGTTGCCGCGCACCTTTAATAATAATAAAGTGTTTGGGGTCTTTGGTGAGGGGGGAATTATCAGAGCTCATTTTATAATCAAAAGAAAAGTTATGTAAGATAGCCGAACTAATTTAATTTTTCCAAATCTTCGGCCGTGTGCCCTTTGCCCATTTTTATAATAGGTTTTTCGGATGTGCCGGTAATATGAATAGGTATTTTAACAAGGTTAAGTGGTGGCACCGAAAGCTTAATCAGATACTCCATCTTCTCGTCAAAACCCTGCCAACCTTCAACCTCGGTTAAAAATTTACTAGCCATAAATGTAAACGGACTCATGTAAATTTTTCCACCTTTAATTTCCGTGTTGATGGTTACATCCGTAAGAGCTGGGTTATTAAACTCTTCTTTTTTGGAAACATTTTTTAAGTGGTGCATGATTTTCATTCCCTTTATCTGAACACTGTCTATAACAATTTTTCCACCACCGGTGAGGGTAGAATAAATCGGACTAAAATTAGGAGCAAGTTCACCTTTTACTGCGTACTTGGTGGAGAAATTTCCTTCGGCGGGCGCAGTTCCTTTTGGATCTACAAACATGTGATAAGCTTTATTAATATCGAGTTTATCTATATTAATTTCCATATCAAATAGTGGATGTTTGGGATTTCGGGTATCGTAATCGCCGGTTAAAACAAATTTAGAATCCATGGTATTAAAACCTGTTTCGTTTAAGGTGCAGACGCTGTTTTTTATTTTAATCTCACCATTCAAGTTTGCAATATTCATTCCGCCAAAATGCAACATTTTAATATCCGAGTCGATGGTGAAATCAATAGTAGGAGGAATAAGCAATGCCTCCTTACTTGTATCAACTTTTGTTGTTTGCACCGTGTTTGAAGATACCGAACTTGGAAACCATTCGTTCATATCAATGGTATCGCAAAGCATTGTTAAATCACCTTTAATGGAAGAGCCGGGTTTTAATAAGTAGGGCATGTAGTTATATAAATGTCCGCTAAGTTTTACATTGCTTTTTCCAAACTCGGCTATGAAGCGACTTAAAATAATTTTATCTGCATCAAAAGTAAACAGCGCGTCATCTACATGAATAGGAAAAGCAATATCGCTGCTTTTATACGACATATCTTTCACTTCTAACGTACCGCTTGCTTTTAAAAGATTAAATTGTTTGGCTTCTATTTTTGCAAGACTGCCGCTGGTAGTCATATCAAAATCCATCGTGCCTTTTACAGTTGTATTTGCAATAGGATATACATGTGTCAGCTTGGTTAAATCAAGTAAGCCATCGACTTTTAAATTATAATTAAAATCTTTTAAATCAGAAATCGTTCCGCTCATTACAAATGGCTCGTCGTCCAGTAAAAAAGTCATGTTGTTTAAACTGATGCGTGTATCGGAAACCTTGCCGGTGTTGTTAATTAATTCGGCATTAATATGTATGCTGTCCATTTCAAATTTAGAGCCCATTGGTTTTACGTAGCCCTTTTCCATTGTAATAAATGCATCTACTTTAGGAAAAAGTTTTAGCGAGTCGTTGTATCTTCCGTTAATTTTTATTTCGGAGGCTATAATTCCTTTTAAAACCAAACTATCTATTGGATACATTTTTTCTATCTGAGCGAGGTCGGCTTTTAATTTAATATCGGCAGTAATATTTAAATCTTTCATACCTTTAATAAATACAGTTCCATCAACAGGTTCTTTATCTAATTCAAAATGAAATGTTTTTAAATTAAACGTTGCGTCTTCCGGCTTGCCATCTTTGTTATCGGCAACCAAATCAAAATTAATTTTATCAATGGCCTTGGGCAAATGCGAATATTTTAACATGGCATTACTAACTTTAAGGTCGATATGGTAAGCGGGTAATTGCTTTGTTTTTGGATTGTAAATGCCGTCAATTTTTATTTCGGATGTAATATTTCCTTTTAAAACTAGGCCTTTAATTGGATATATATTTTCAAGCTCGGTAAAATCCGCTTTTACTTTAATATCGGCAAGTATTTTAAGTGTTTCGGAGCCTTTGACAGAAATGCTGCCGTGCACAGGTTCTTTATCAATTTCAAAATGAAAAGTTTTTAAATCAAACGTAGTATGCTCAGGGTTTCCGTCGGGATTATCCGCTACTAAATCAAAATCAATATTCTCAACGGCTTTTGGTAAATGCGAGTATTTAAACATGGCGTCAAAAACTTTCAGGTCTATATGATAAGCCGGCACCCTATTATCTTTTACATCGTAAACGCCTTTAATAAAGCCATTGCAGGTAAACTCGCCTTCTGTTTCAATACCATCCATATCTTTATGGTAGATGCCGGGAATTAATGAGAGTAAATTTTTAAAGGAAGTTTCTTTAACCACAAAAGTTACATCGGTTTGATATCCATTGTCAAGTAATTTAAAATATCCATCGAACCCGAATTGAAATTTGCCGAGCTGAAAGTTATGATCTTTAAAGGTAAATTTCTTTTCTTTTAAATCCATTTCCATATTTAAATCGGCAGCAAATAATTTTTTATCAAAATAGCGAATGCCGTTGTACATTACGGTAAGGTCAGAAACTTTTGCAGTGATATCCAAATCAGAAATTTCGGATTTAAAATCGCCCGATCCCTTGTGAAATAAGCCACCAACCTCTATATACGTTTTCTGAAGTTTATCGTCGTAAACAAGCCTACCATTATTTATTTCCCAGCTGTCAATGTCAATTTCAAAAGTACTTTTTGTTTTAACTGTTGTGGTATCGGGTTTTACAATATTGTAATTAGCTTTTCCATTGGGCAAAATAAGCGCGTACACCAATGGGTCCTCGAGCTGAATATTATTTATCTCAAAGCCGTTTCCTTTTAACATGGTAAATAAATCTATCGACACACTTACTTCTTTAGCAGAGGCAAGCGTATCTCCTTTAAAATCGCCAAGGCCAACAATATTTACATTGTGCAGGGTAATTGCTAAATGCGGAAAATTTTTGAAAGAAGAAAAACTAAGGTCACTGAAATTTACCAGGGCATCTACGTTTTTATCTATTTCTTTAAGGACCTTGGTTTTTATTTCATCTTTAAAAATCATTGGAACGGAAACCACGGCAATAATTAAAATCAACAAAGTAACAAGTGTGTACTTAATTGTTTTTTTTACGATGCGCCACCGGCGTTTACCTGTCGGTTTTTGCTGTTTATTTATGGGTGAATCCTGGCTCATTTGGGAGGATAAATTTACGAAACAAACCGCGGGTGGGACGATTAACTTTTAAACACTTTTTTTGGCCGCCTCAATGTTAGCTTTTGAGTTGCCAATGAAAATGGCGCCGTTTACCAATATAACGGGTCTTTTAAGGAAAGTGTACTCCCCTAAAATGTATTTTTTGTAATCTGCCTCGCCCAACTGCATGTTTTTAAGGCCCATTGCTTTGTATTTAAGTGCAACGCGACTAAACAGGTTTTCGTAAGAGCCGGCAAGGTTTTTCATTTCTGTTAATTGGGCTGGAGTTATTTTTTCGGTTTTTATATCCTGAAAAGTAAAGCCTTTGTTTTTAAGATTTAATTCTTTAATAATTCTGGCGCAGGTATCGCAGCTTGATAGGTAGTATATTTTTTTCATGATAATTTTAAATAATTTTTTTTGTTTACTTAAAGTAAGCTTTTACCAATTTATTCCAATAGATTATATGTGGAATTTCCGCCCAAAGAGACCCCTCTTTTCCGCACCAAACAGACCCCTCATTTTGAAACACTATTTTTGGGGTAATCATACTTCTGTTTTAACATCTGTCGGCTAAGTTAGTTTTTTAAATTATCTAATTCAATTTCATCCTCAGTTTTCGGTAGTCTTTTCTTTCTCAAAGACTCGCCTTTCATATCGATTCTGTGGG
>JBBQRR010000089.1:0-6423 GCA_038214655.1 Bacteroidia bacterium
GAGTGGTGATGGAGGGAATCGAACCCCCGACACAAGGATTTTCAGTCCTTTGCTCTACCGACTGAGCTACATCACCCGCCTTTTTTAGGGATGCAAACTTAGCAAAAAGTTTTTAATATCCGCCCCGGCCGGGCAAATAAATGTTGGTATTTTCTGATAAAACCAAAACTTGCATAGTCATTTAGTTGATAATAAGACCGTACTTTTGCCGCCATGAATTTTGTACTGGATTTAGGCAATACTTGTGTTAAAGCCGGGCTTTTTACGGGCCGTACGCTCGAAAAAAGTTTTTTATTTGATAAAAACGAGGCAAACGAAATAAAAAAGGTTATTGCCGAAACCACCGATATAAAGTTCAGTATAATTAGTTCGGTTATAAGTCACAGCAAGGAAATAGTGAATGTTTTACAGAATAAAACCATTTGCATAGATTTTGATTTAAATACGCGCCTTCCTTTTAAAATAAGCTATTCAACGCCCGAAACATTGGGTAAGGACCGCATTGCAGCCGTAGCCGGCGCCATTGCTTTATACCCCGGCAAACCGCTTTTGGTTATTGATGCCGGCACCTGCATGAAGTATAATTTTGTGAATACCCAGGGCGAATTTATAGGAGGAGCTATATCGCCCGGACTGGATATGCGTTTTAAGGCGCTTAATGTATTTACCGACAGATTGCCGCACCTTTCATACGAAAAAGAGTTTATTAACGTTATTGGCAGCAGCACTAAGGGCTCTATTTTAAGCGGCGTACAACAAGGACTGCTGTTTGAGGCAGAAGGCTATATAAAACGCTTTAAAGACAAGAATAAAGAAGGCATAGTTGTAGGCACCGGTGGCAACCTTTCTTTTTTGGAAGACGGCTTAAAAAATAGCATCTTTGCGGCGCCCGATTTAATACTAAGCGGACTCAATGAAATTCTACTTCATCATACCTCTCCATAAAGCTTTTTTAGCGGCGGTTTTTGTGTGTTTATTCTTTAGTTTTTCGGTTAAAGCTCAGGTAACAGCCACTTCTTCTCCGTACTCGCGTTTTGCTTTGGGAAGGCCCGAGAATACAGGTTTTGCGGCCATAACGGCTTTGGGCGGCAGTTACACCGCCTTTAGAAATGATACCGCCAACATGTCCACTTTTTTTATCAATCAGGGCAATCCGTCTTCTTACGCTTTCAATAAATTTACTACCTACGAGTTTGGCGCGCGTTACGCATATTACACGTATAGCGGCAGCAATGGCGATGTAAAAAAACAAAATGGCGGTTTTAATTATATTTCTCTCGCTTTTCCAATTCGTAAAAAAATGGGCGCAGCTTTCGGGCACATTCCTTTTTCTAATGTGGGCTATGATGTAACTACTGCATCCGAGCATGTGGATAGTGTTGGAACTATTACAAATAATTACAGAGGCGCGGGTGGTATTAATCAGGTTTACGCCGGTCTTGCCCTAAGACCCTACGAAGCAAACTACCGCAATTTTATCAGATCGAAAGAATATAAAAAACTGGATAGCCTGTCTAAATACGATACTTTAAACAGCGAAAAATATTTAGCTGTGATACGCCGTAAAAAATTTATCGCCAACGCGCTTACTAATTTCTCTGTTGGCTCTAACGTAAGTTTTTTATACGGCACCATTAACTATTCTACCCGTAAATATTTTCCTGCAAGTTTTGGCTCGGTATTTAATACCTGCGATTATACCGAAACGCAATTGCACGATATATATGTGCAGGGCGGCACGCAAATTTCTTTTGATATAAATCAAAGAAAGAGAAGATCCGTTATACGAACGGATACCATTTTTAATTCTTCTAAAGGCAAAAAAGCGTATACCCTGCAAAAAGTATACGGCGATAAAAAGTGGAAAGACCTTAAACGAAAAATAAAAGTAACGCTTGCATACTCGGCTTCGCTGCCAAAAGCGGTTTCGTCAACAGCTACGCATGTGGGGTATAATTTTACGCTGGCATCTTTTGGCAGAGAAATTCCGTTTGATACTTTTTCGTACGACCCCAGTTTTAGAGGAAGAGTAAACATTCCGTTTATGCAAAGCATTGGTATTGGAATTAAAAAAGGTGATCAATTAACTATTTTGGCGGATGCGGGTTATCAGCAATGGAGCAAATTTCAGTTTTTGGGAACTTCGCAGGGGCTAAAAGACCAATGGCGTTTTTCGGGAGGAATTCAATTTCAACCAAGCAGAATGGCAATTGGTACAGGTGCATTTTTTAAACGTATTATGTATCGCGCGGGCGCTCGTTATAACACGGGCTATCTTTTCTTAAAGGGAAATCATATAAACGAGTATGCGGTTAGCGTGGGCCTTGGCTTACCTGTTGGAAGATACAAAGTAGGAACTATGATTAACATCGCAGCCGAATACGGAGTGGCGGGCACTACGCAAAACGCTTTGGTGCAGGAAAAGTTTTTGCGCTTCGTAGTAGGATTTACGTTTAACTCTTTCTGGTTTCAAAAAAGTAAATACGATTAAATGTTTCTTACCCCTCGTCACCCTGAATTTATTTCAGGGTCTCCCATAATTAAGAAATGTGCTATTGCTCTTGTATTCTTGTGTGTATTTTTAATTTCCTGCAACCAAAGCAAGGAAGTGGATGATATCATGCAAAAGCAAATGGTTTTTCCAACCGAACAAGGCGAGATTGTAGAAATTTTATATACCGACTCGGGCCTTGTGCGCATTCGCATCACCGCACCCGAAATGAACCATTACACCGTTAATGTGCCCGAGCCATACACCGAAATGCCTAAAGGAATTTACGTAGAGTTTTTTAACGACAGCAGTAAAATTAAAACTACGCTTAAAGCCGATTACGGAATACGTTACGAAAAAAATAAACGCACCGAAGTAAAAAAGAATGTGGTGGTTGTAAATCTTAGCGGCGAAGTTTTAAATACCGAAAAACTAAATTGGGACGAAGCCACGCGTAAAATTTATACCGACGCCTTTGTAAAAATTAAAACCAAAAACGATTTACTGCGCGGCACCGGCCTCACCGCCAACGAAGATTTTACCGAATGGGAATTAAAAAACCCGGTAGGCTCAAAATATGTTCCGGCTGAGGATAGTACGAAGAAGGAATAGTTGGGATTTTGAATTGTCCAATTCGAGGGAGCTTACACTTGTAAGTCGCCCGTTTTTTTTATAACCGCTGTTACCTAAGTGCGCCCTTGTGCCTGCGTACGCAATAAAACATTTACGTGTCTGCTGAGCGGAGGATAATTTGTCAACGGAGTATAACTAACTTTTTATTTATTACACGGTCTGCCGTTTTAACTGTCATTGTGTAAGCACCGTTGTCTAAAGTTGTAACATCAATATTTGATTTGCCCATTACGCTTGCGTTAAACACCTGTCTGCCGTTTACGTCATACAAGACCACGTTTAGTTTGTCAGTCGCGGATGTTTCAATATAGAACTGGTCGCTTGTTGGATTGGGGTAAATTGTCAGTTGATCGTTAGTACCATTTGGTTTTTGTATTCCAAGCGGAGAAAAATTATAATACATGTAACATATATATTGCGAACCGGGTCCAGGATGAGTTTGATAGTAGGTTATTTTTAAAGAATCTATATACAGCAGTCCACTTCCTTCATAAGTGAGGCCGCCCCCGCTAATATTGTAATTAACATATTCCGCATGTAGAGTGTCTGCGGTACAATTAAGGTCGGCGTATATTGTGTCAGTGCACCCAATGACAGAAGAGGGGATGCAGGCAAAATGCGAAATCATAATTTTATTTGGGTTTATAACCGTCACTGTTGCTGTGCATTGAGTCGTTGAGCCACAACCCTTAACACTGTATGTCCCTGCGTAATTTGATGCGCATTGCGAATTTGCATTTAAGTAACATGCAATTAATATGAATGTAATTATCTTTTTCATGTCCGTATTATTTTGTCTGTCGGGCGCATTAGGTATAACGTTCTCACGCTTGCAAATGCGCGGCTTTGGAAGCGCAAACTGTCGGCGTGTAGAATGTTAGATAAATGTACAAAGAATTTTAAAGCGGAGGCGAAGAAAAACGGTCACACGTGATGCGGTGGGCAATAAAGAAAGCCGACACACTTGAAAGTCGCCCGTTTTTTTTATAACCGCTGTTATAAGTTGTGCCCCTTATGCCTACGAACACACACAGCAACGCAAACACCTGTCTGCCACTAGAAGTTAGATTTGTCAGCGAGTAATAACTAATTTTTTGTAAGTAATGTCCGTGTTATTTTTAATTGCCAATGTATAAACACCATTGTCGAGGCTGTTTGCGTCAATGTCCGCTGTACCAACAACAACTTTATTAAAAATGTGTCTACCGTTTACATCAAACAAGTCTATGGTTAATTTGTTTGTTGAATTTGGCTCAATTGTAAATTGGCCAGTTGTTGGATTGGGATAAATAATTATTTGCTTGCTACTGTTCGGAAATTTTTCTACGCCAGTTGCCAAAGTTACTTTACGAATTCGATTATTATTTCCGTCAGCAATATATAAATCACCCGCATAGTCAAACGAAAGACCCGCAGGATTATTCAGCCCGGCACTAAGAGCTGGACCACCGTCTCCTGAAAAACTTCCGTTAGGGGTGCCATTACCAGTGCCATTACCAACAACTGTAGAAATAATGCCCGATAAATTTACTTTACGCACCACATGATTGTAAGCATCAGCAATGAAAAGATTACCAGAAGCATCAAATGCAATACCGAGTGGCAAATTTAGTTTAGCATTTGTCGCCAGACCTCCATCTCCGCTATAACCAGCAGAATCTATGCCTGCAACAGTAGAAATTATTCCCACTTTGTTGATTTTTCTTATAGTATGATTTGTTTCAACAGTGTATAAATTTCCCGCAAGATCGAACTCGATATAATATGGGCCACCTAACGATGCATTTATGGCAAGCCCTCCATCACCACTATATCCATTAGTGCCAGTACCAGCAAAAGTTGTAATAATTCCAGTCGTATCAACTTTTCGTACTCTATTATTGCCTGTATCTGCTATGTAAATATTACCAATGGAATCAATTGCAAGTCCAAATGAATTTGAAAGAGAAGCGTTTATTGCCAAGCCTCCATCTCCCATAAAACCTGCTATTCCGTTTCCAGCAAATGTTGATATTATACCACTCGAATTAATTTTTCTAATTCGGTAACCCGTTGCTTCTGCAATATAAACGTTTCCTTTTTTGTCTATTGTATAACCTTCAGGAGTATTTAATTCCGCTGATGTTGCTAAACCACCGTCGCCAGTTGAACCTTGAACTCCGTTACCCGCAAGGGTTGATATAATTCCGGATAAATTTACTTTTCGCATCCTATAATTGTCATTGTCGCAAATTACCATATTACCATTGGGATCAAAATAGACTCTCCAAGGATCACTTAACCCGGCGCTAGTAGCAGGTCCGCCGTCTCCTATTGGTCCCCCTAGGCCAGTTCCAGCTACAGTATTAATAATTTGTCCTCGCCATATTATTTAGCATATCTTTTAAAATGGTGGATAGAAATACTTCTGTGATACCCGCCTCCGAACTAATGCTCAAAGATTTCGAGAACTCCCTGAGAGCCGGTATTTACGAATTATGAGCCCATGGCTTTTGAACTGAATATATGAAAATATGAGTATTTCACGTGAGACCACTTATGGCTGGAGTATTTACAACGACGGTCGAACAGCAATGTCCGACCGTTGCCCAAGTCTCAGTAATAATTTAGTCCTTTAAATTGAATGCAGTTTTTACCTCTTGATAGCTTTTATAATTGACGTTTCGATGTGTTCTAAATTCGGAAGCAGGTATAACAGCTATTTTAAAAGAAAAATTATTCGGTTGAGTAGTTGCATCACTATTGAAAATGTAAGCCCCAAAATTACTATGAGAGAAGCTAAAGTCTACTGGAGTGTAATTGGTGCCACTAAAAAATATAGGGCCTTTATATGGTAAAGGAGTCCAGTCTGAAGGATTATAATTTTTTACGGTATAACAAAGTACAATGGAAGTTGAGTCGATGACTTTGGGAAAGGAAAATGAATTAAACGTTTGTGTAGATGTAAATAGTGCGGTATAAAAATAGACTTTGGCGCCAGGTCCCTGAGGCCCGGTTTGTCCAGTCGGACCAGCAGGTCCTGGGTCTTTTTTACAGGAGGAGAAAATTAGTCCGCATCCAAGAAATAGTATTACGAAGTTTTTTGCAGTCTTTCCTGCTGTCGCTTTAATTGTTTTCATTTTTGTTTTTTTTGTTTCCCGTCAGCCCCAAACAGGGTTTAGGTGGGTTCTAAAAATTCATTTTTATGGATTTTAATAAAAATCGGAGAACCCGTTAACCGATTTTTGGTAATCTGTTTTTCAAAAATACATTATTTTTTTCTTACAACCTACTAATTTTTCTATCTATCTATCTATCTA
>JBBQRR010000090.1:0-6001 GCA_038214655.1 Bacteroidia bacterium
TAAACGCTTTCAAAGTAGGTTTTGCAAAAAATTACGACTTGGCTAGTCGACAATTTAAAACTGCTATAGATGAAATTGACAAGACAATGGACCATCTTCAAAAAACAAAAGATGCTCTTCTTTCATCGGTAAACAATCTGCGATTAGCCAACAATAAAGCAGAAGATTTAACAATTAAAAAATTGACACGTGGTAACCAGACAATGACGGCAAAATTTGAAGAGTTGAAAGATGAAACTGACTAGAACAAGAAGCACTGGGCATAACAGCACCTAAAAAAAATTGGCGGCTCAGTGCTTCGTATGACAGTTTTGTGGTTAAACAAACATTTGTTCTTCGTATGAACATTTGTGGTGAAAATCGCCAACTTCTTTTAGCTGCAAACCGTTAAGCACAATAAGCCCGACTTTTTCAACAATTTAACATCTTCTTTAAAACATTTAATTATCTTAGTCCCTGACTTTAGGACAATTCCAATGAACATCAAAAGTGTTTTTAGTTTTTTCTGCGACGCTCGTGCTTCGCTTTTTTCCATTCTTCGGCACAGGCACATTTTTGGCTTTTTAAAGCGGCATATAATTTCTTTGCCAAAAAAGAGCCTATGCCCCATCCGCACAACAGCCCCCTACTATTATCAAACATTTATCAAAATGTTAAATCATTCTTTAAAAGTAGATAGTTCTTGACTATTAGCATTTAATACATTAGTTTTACTTCATCACTTTTATTTTTTATTCACAACTCATAATTTCATAAACACCCTAAAACAAAAACTATGAAAAAAACAATTACTACAATCGCGTCTTTGCTCTTACTGAATATATCGGCACAAGTACCAAATCCAACACCTCAACCAATACCTTCCAATCAGGAATTTGGTATAAGTACATTTAATACATTGCCCGCA
This sequence comes from Bacteroidia bacterium, assembly GCA_038214655.1. Classification (GTDB taxonomy): domain Bacteria; phylum Bacteroidota; class Bacteroidia; order B-17B0; family Aurantibacillaceae; genus PALSA-968. Next base: position 908 of record JBBQRR010000090.1, read on the forward strand.
GGCTTTGCAAGTGGAATGGTTGCAGGTGCGCCCGCATCTTCGCAAACTGCCGCCGAAACTTCGGTTGCTTCTTCGCCTTCAACAATAAATCCTGCTACTGCTGCGCAAACAAACGGCGGTAGTTATGGCTATGCAACTTCGGGCGACGCGCGTTTTTATTTACAACATTCAAATAGTACAAGTGACGGAACAAACCAATTAATAATGGCAATTAATACCGTTAGTTGGTTCAACATCCGTTTAAGCCATACGGTTGAAATGATTAACGCCAACGAAAAAACAATGGGCGTTGTATTGCAATACAGAGTTGGAACAACAGGTGGATGGACGAATATTGTAGGCGGAGTTTACGCACATAATAATGCTGACAGAACAAATGGAACTATTGATCACTTTAATAATTTAATTTTGCCACCCGCTGCCGAAAATAAACCCGTTGTTCAACTTCGTTGGGCTTCATGGAGAGGAACTGAAATCGGAAACCATTCGGGCGCAGCTATTGATAAAATAAATATTACAGGCTCGCATCATGGCAGCACTGTTGTATTTTCTGTTTCAAATGCTCCGGCATGTTCAGAAATTTTTCTCAGCGAGATGTTACAAGACTCAGCAGGAAAAAATAACGCTATTGAAGTGTACAACTCATCAGCAACAACAAAAAATTTGCACGGTTATTATTTAATTATTAATTCTACTTTCATTCCGTTATCCGGCACTTTACAGGGTAATAAAACTTGGGTAGTTGCAAATGCTACTGCGGATACTGCAATTACGCACAAAGCAAATCAGTTGGTTAGCAATTTTAATTATAGTGGTGCAGATGTTATTACTTTAGCGTACTCTCCTAATACAGCGCTCGCTGTTGCATTGATTGACCAGATAGGTGATGCAAGCACACCAACCGTAAATGGTGGGTGGACTGTGAGTTGTTTAGGAGATACAGGCTCAACAAAAAACCATACATTAACAAGGTTAATGAACATACCGAAAGGTAATATGGCTTGGAGTTCTGCACAACACGAATGGTTCGCGCATCCTGTAAATACTTATGGGTTTTTAGGTTGGCATAATTCCGTTTGCCGTGCATCAACTTTGCCTGTGCCAAGTTTTGTACAAGCTACCTATTCGGAAAATATAAATGGAAGTAGTAATACTTTATTTCCGGTTACTAATGTTGTTATGGGTCTTAACGGTACTTGGTCTAATTCTATAGTGGTCTATTACGACGATAACAATACCACAAATAATTATAATAATAATCTTGTCAATCAATATTATAGTCCTGCATGGCCAATGTCCTGTCACAGTGGGAATGATAATGTTGCATCAGGATTTTATGATTATGCCCTGAGCATTTCTCAAAATTATGTGTTTTTTCCTTCCTCATATGGCTCCTCTGGGTTTTATAGTAAAAATATAATAAATTTTACTATTGATGCTTCTGGACTTAACACAAATATGCAATATGGTCCCTATGTAAAATATATATGTTTGGGAATAGATGCAGATAATACACAAGGGAACTACAATCTTGATGCAGGTATTGGTCCAAACATTGTAACTACTCTAGATATAAGTGGCGGCTTGGTAGGAATTGAAAGTTTTATTAATAACAAACAAATTCAAATATTTCCTAACCCATTCAGCGATAAATTTATCATTCAAAATAAAAGTAAAATTACCTTTACTGAAATAAGCGTTAATGATTTATTAGGTAGAGAAATTCTTACGTTAAAAAATGTAAATAATACACTGATTGACGTAGATATGAGTATCTTTGATAAAGGAGTATATCTTGTAAAACTGAATAATAATAAAGATAGTTACACGGTTAAACTTATTAAAGAATAAAGGTGGGTTTTAAAAAAATTCATATTATTTTATGCATTATCCTCTCCTTTCCCATTTTTGGGAAAGGATGGGGATTTGCAATTTATGCACAAAATTATGTCCCCATACCTGACACTAACTTTGCCGCCGCTTTGCAAAGTATTGTCCCCGCCGCTATGAGTGGCAATCAAATAGACACCAGTAATATGCTTGTAACCACAACCACTTACAGCATATATGTTCCAAGTAGTTCAATTGCAAATTTATTTGGCATTCAATATTTCAAATCGCTGAAATATTTAGATTGTAGTAATAATCAAATTACAAGTTTACCTATTTTAGCTGTGTCACTTCAAATTTTAAATTGCCCTACTAATCAATTAACCAGTTTACCTCCTTTACCCAATTCGCTTACCAATTTAAACTGCTCCGATAATCAGCTTTCAAGCCTGCCGATTATACCAACACAGCTTCAGGTTTTATATTGCGACAATAACCTGCTAACAGGCTTACCCGTTTTATCAAATACACTAACAAAATTACGTTGTGGTACTAATCAATTAACAAACCTTCCGGTTTTACCTAATTCACTCACATATTTATTCTGCCCTTCAAATCAATTAACCAGCCTCCCTGCTTTACCAACTTTACTTACATATTTAAATTGCTTTTTTAATCTCATAACAGACTTACCAACTTTACCTGATTCGCTTCATACATTATTTTGTTCTAACAATCAATTAATCAGTCTCCCTGCTTTGCCTAATTTTATTACAACTTTATATTGTAATAATAATAATATACAATGTTTCCCGCATTTTCCAAACAGCCTTAATTCTACCTCCACTTCATTAGTTATTTCAAACAATCCCTTTACCTGTTTACCAAATTATATTTACTGCACAAACCCCACAATACTTACATATCCCCTCTGTAATTTAGATAACTCAAACGGCTGTCCCGTTTCAAAAGATGCTCCAACAGAAATTATAGTACCAAACATCTTTACGCCTAACGGAGATAACATAAACGATGAGTTTTGTATTAAAGGTTCTAATCTTACAAATTTTTCGTGCAGCATACTTAACCGTTGGGGTTTATTAGTTTATCAATGGTCAGACATTAACATCGGCTGGAACGGAAAAAATAATAACGGAACAGGTTGTGATGATGGAGTATATTATTACCAAGTTTCTTATACCGACAATACAAAAAAGGTAAACAACAAGAGCGGGTTCTTGCAACTGCTGCGATAATCCTTTTTATAAAAACAAAAAAGCCGCTCCCATAACGAGAGCGGATTTTTTATTGAGTTTATTTTTTTATTGCGTATTTGTATTTCCGCCGCTACCACTACCGCCGCTTATAACAAACGTAAAATCATTGTGCAACGTTTCGTTTTTCGTTACCGTTAAATTTTTTGTTTGCGCCGCAACACCTGTTACATGAACCGTTAGCGTATAAGTTCCTATATGCAATCTCGTAAATTTATATTCGCCCGTTGCGTTTGTTGTTTTGTGGTGTGTTATAACATGTGTTAAGTTTGTCGAAGCATGACCGCTTAAATTAATTATTGCACCTGTTATCGCATTGCCGTGATTATCATAAATAAATCCCATCAGCGTTACCGTATGCCTGTGCCCAATATCATTTATTTCACGCACAGAATGATACTGATTATAAAAAACCGCATTCGTTGCCTGATATTGCGCCATCAATCCGTCCAACTGATTTTTCAGTAAAGCATTTACCGCACTAAAATGTTGAGTAAGTGTAATCGTTGCATTTGCAACAATACTTTTTTGCAAAGCAGGTTTGCCAATCAGCGCACTAAACGCATTAATTAAATTCTGTAAGTTCGTAAGGCTTGCAGACGTTGCTCCGTATGCAGTTGTGTTAGAAATATACGGCTGAATATTATCGTGAATATTTTGGCTAATATCGTCGGCATCCGTATCGCTTGCTTTTAGTATTTCATTTTTTGCATGGTTCATCGCATCAAACAAAACTTGATTGCTAGTTGCCGTTGCATACGATTTTCCGGCATTGGCAATAGCAACCGCGGCAATAGCCATATCTAATTTTGCCGTTTCTTTCGTTTGAGTAGTACCGATACTGCTCGTTTTTTGAACTGTATCGTTTGCGTTTATCGCATTTACATGGCTTATAAATGTTGCCACCGTTGCGCTCATGGCGGTGTTACTACTCCATATACCTGTACTCGCATTTAGTAATTGCTCAACTGCATCATACATATTGAGTTCGTTAATCTGATGTCTGTTCATAATCGTTAGTTTTAAGGTCTTAAATGTATTCTTTTTTCTATCTTAACGTATAAAATGGGCATTTATTACCCAAAAATCGGTTACCGACACATCAAATCCAGTCCGCTCGGTTTTTTAGGCAGTTCCTGCTGTTTTCATTGGGGTTTCCGCCTAAACAATCGGTAATTCGTTACCCAAAATGGTGTCCTCGCTACTTTAATTCCAGTCCCCGACAAATCAAATGCCAATTCCGCCGCTTTAAATAGCTTGCCCGACTGCTTCAATGCTCTCCGCAAAAATTTCATAGGTGTCCCCGTTAATTTGACTTTAAATTCCTTTCCTTAGACCGCGTCATAGCGGACACCTGTACAGCCACATAGGTCCCTTCGGGGCAGACAATCGGACAATACAGAAATATCCTTTGACCGCGTTAAAATATCCTCAGACCGCTTTAAAGTTTTCTATTATAAACAAAAAATTATCTTTAGACAGCGGAATATTTTTCTGTGAATACCTAACTCCAAGCCCCCGCACAACAGTCAAACACATTTGCCGCTTTTCATTTAAGGCAAGCAATTTCTTTGGCGGCAAATAAGTTTGTCTGTTTTCCTGCCCCTGTTGCATTTTTTCAAAATGCTTTTTGCTATCCCTCAAAAAAAAACTAAAAACTTTCTTCCAACCCAGCATATCATTCATCAGCAAAACGTAAACAGAACAAGGGCTTACAGTGCTTAACACCTGTTTGCCATTATTGCGGGCGACTACTAAATATTAATATTTCGTATCTTTAAAATGTTTATCTTAGTGGACAGTTCCCGCTCCTTTAGCCGCAACAACGGCAAGCAGGGGACCGTTACCTGCAAGCGTAAAGACCGACACAACAAACATTAAACTTAACGACAGAATACCGGAATAAACATCGACCATCACGCAGACTTTTTCCCGACACGACAGCCCAACGTGTTTTAATTTTTTTCCACCGCACAAAAATTTAAAAATT
>JBBQRR010000091.1:0-5894 GCA_038214655.1 Bacteroidia bacterium
GGTTCATCTCGTTTTACAACCACTTGGTTTGGTGAAGATCAACCAATTGCTGACAATAATACCGTTGAAGGTAAGGCTAAAAACCGTAGGGTAAATGTAGCTATTGTTCCAAATGAAAAAATGAAAGAAGACGCCAAAAAAGAAGCTGTAAAAAATTAACCTTAAACGTTTACAAGAATTAAATAGTATTCGAACTTCTGCAAAAACTTAAAGATACCCGTCAGGTTTCAAAAATCTGATGGGTGTTTTAAAAAAAATAATTTGCAAAGCCCGAAACCCTTACCCAATCACATCCAAAATTACCCCGCAAGCCTTTTTCAATTCTTCATTGGTAATCATCAGTGGCGGAGCGATGCGCATACTTTGCGTGTTAAACAAAAACCAATCGGTAATTACGCCGGCTGCAATACATTTTTGTATTACCTGCATGTTTGTGGCTTCATCTCCAAAGTCAACCGCGGCAAGGGCGCCGCAAACGCGTAAAGATTTTATTTTTGGGTGAGTTAATTCTTTTTTAAGAATGGTTTCGATTTCTTTGGCCCTTAAATAAAGTTTGTTTTCTGCAATCACATTTAAATTAGCCAATGCCGCCGCGCAGCATACAGGGTGGCCACCAAAGGTTGTAATGTGCCCCAGCACCGGGTTATGCGTTAAGCAATTCATTATTTCATTGGAGGAAACAAAAGCGCCGATGGGCATCCCCCCTCCCATTGCTTTTGCAAGCAATAATATATCGGGCACAACTTCGTATTGCTCAAAAGCAAACATCGTTCCGGTTCTTCCAAAGCCTGTTTGTATTTCATCAAAAATTAAAAGCGTTTTTGTTTCGCTACAACGCTCGCGCAATTTCTTTAAAAAGTTTTTATTAGCGGCAACAAGTCCTGCCTCGCCTTGTATCGGTTCAATAATTACGCAAGCTGTTTTTGTACTTATATGTTTTAAATCTTCTTCGCTGTTAAAATTCAAAATCCGCGTATCGGGCAAGAGCGGACGAAAACTTGTTTTAAAATCTTCGCTCCCCATCACACTCAGTGCACCCTGCGTACTTCCGTGATACGCATTGGTAAAAGAAATCAACTCTGTCCTACCCGTAAAACGCTTCGCCAGTTTTAAGGCGCCTTCCGTAGCTTCAGTTCCCGAATTCACAAAATAAACCGAGCCTAAATTTTTTGGCAATAAATCTGTAAGCGCTTTTGCTAATTGCACCTGTACACTCTGCACATACTCGCCATAAACCATTAAATGCATGTGTGTCTCCACTTGCTTTTTTACGGCATCAACAACCGCAGGGTGACAATGCCCTATATTACTAACCGAAATTCCCGAAATTAAATCAATATACTCTTTGCCGTTTACATCTTTTAAATAAACTCCTTTAGCAGAAATAATTTCCAAGACCAGTGGCGCAGGGCTTGTTTGCGCTACGTGTTGTAAAAAAAGTTGTCGGTTTGATAAGTGCATTAGTTATTGTCTGTCATATCGATCGTAGTCGAGATACGTGTTGTAAAAAAAGTTGTCGGTTTGATAAGTGCATTAGTTATTGTCTGTCATATCGAGCGTAGTCGAGATACGTGAACAAGCGTCTCGACTACGCTCGACGTGACATTGTCTATTTGTAAGAAGAAACGAGTTCCTTTAATTTCTTTTGAACGCCTTCATTCGGTTCTACCAATGGCAAACGCACTGCGGGGCCGCAAATTTTCATGTGTTGTAAAACTTGTTTTACTCCACCCGGATTTCCATCGGCAAAAAGTTGCTGGGTAATTTCAAAAGTTTTGTAATGCAGTTTTTTGGCAGTTGCAAAATCCCCTTTAAGTCCGGCACGCACCATATCGCTAAAATCTTTTGCGTAAGCGTTTGCCAAAACAGAAATTACTCCGTCGGCGCCACAAGCCAATAAAGGCAGCGTTAAATTATCATCGCCGCTGATTACTAAAAAATCTTTCGGTTTGTTTTCAATGATAGTCATGCACTGCTCAATATTACCCGAAGCTTCTTTAACCGCAATAATGTTTTTGCATTTGTTGGCAAGCTTTAAGGTGGTTTCGGCTGTAATGTTAGATGCGGTTCTGCCCGGAACGTTATATAAAATAATTGATTTTGGTGTTGATTTGGCAATGGCCTTATAATGCTCGTAAATTCCGCGCTGCGAAGGTTTGTTGTAATAAGGCGATACCGATAAAATTGCTTCGAACTCTTTTAAATTGGTATATTTAATAGTATCGATAACTTCCTGGGTACTATTTCCTCCAATACCCAATACCAAGGGCAAGCGTTTTTTATTTGTTTTAATAACATGCTCAATAATCTGTTTCTTTTCTTCTTTGTTAAGCGTAGAAGTTTCGCCGGTTGTACCTAATACCACCAGATAATCAACTTTACCTTTTACAAGATGATTTATAAGATTTGTTAATCCTTTAAAATCAACATTGCCTTTGTTATCGAAGGGAGTAACAATGGCAACGCCCGTTCCTTTTAATTTTGCGTGTACCGACATGTGTTTTTATTTAATAGAAAGCAAAAGTACAATTTCGGGAGATACGAACTACTAATTTTATTAAAAGCTATAATTGCTTTTGCGAAATAATTCGGAAAGAATGATTGAAGTAGCCGTTGCCGCGTTTAAAGACTCGGTTTTTACTCCGTTTGCCTTAGGAATAGTAATTCGCTTACTCAGCTGCATCAGGTTTTCTTCGCTAATACCATGGCTTTCGCTGCCAATAACCAAAATACCTTTTTCGGGCAAAGCGGTTTTGTAAATATTTTCTCCTTCTAAAGTGGCTCCCAACACATATTTAGCTCCCAAATGCGACTTCAGTTTTTCTAAAGGTGTGTAAAAAGTTTTTACCCTTGCCAAAGAGCCCATGCTGCTTTGCACCACCTTAGGATTATACACTTCGGCACAATTATCCGAGCAAAAAAGCTGCTTTAGTCCAAACCACTCAGCCATTCGCATAATGGTACCCATATTGCCCGGGTCGCTAATGCCGTCTAAATACAAAAACAGAGGTGCTTTTTTATCAATATCAGAGAGGTGATACTCGATTTGCTCACATACAGCTAATACTTCGTTTGGGGCCTGCAAAGCGCTGATAGCAGCCAGTTCGGCCTCATCTACTGCAATGTATTTGCAGTTTTTTTTCATGAGTATGGTAATATTACGCTCTATCCATTTCTCAAGGCCGTAAATTTCAGTTATTTTTATATCGGCATGCAAAAACTCCTCAACCACCTTGGGCCCTTCGGCAATAAACATAGCCTGTTTGACCCTGAATTTCTTCAGGTGAAGATTGTTTATGTTTTTAACCTGGTTCTTGCTCAACATTGCCTCTTTGCCATTAATTTCGCAGTTTAAATTGAAAAGCGGGTACAAAATACTAAAAAAACACGGGGCTTTATTATCTATTGCCGCAATTTGTTTTGTTTTACTTAGCTGTAATGCCAAAAAAAAGCTGCCCGAAGGCGAAGTCTTTTTAGATGAAAACTACATCATCAACAATAAAACGCAGGTGCCAACCGAAGAAATACTGCCCTTTTTACGCCAGCAGCCCAACCGCTATCTCATTACTATTAAAGCGCTTAAAATAGAGCTCTTCCCTTATCACCTTTGGCTCTATAACTCTATCAATCCCGAAAAAATGCGGGCGCATAAGGAGTCGCGCGATAAAAAATACGACTTCATTAACGAGAGACGAAAAGCCAAAAACATCATAGAAAACGAAAAGCGCGCTGCCAAAGGAAAACAACCAAAACCGCTTAAGCTGAAAGATAAAAGTGAGCCCACCTGGCGCGAAAGCTGGATGCAAAGCGGCGAGCCTCCCGCTATTCTTGATTCTGTGCTGATAAACTCAAGTCGCGAGTTGATGCAACGTTTTCTATTTACTAAAGGATATTTTCAGGCAAAAGTTACCGATAGCGTTAAAGTGCATAAAAAACACAAAACGGCCGAAGTATATTATAAAATTGAGGGAGGAAGGCCCACTCAAATAAGAAATATAAAATACAATATTGAAGACGAGCAGTTAAAATATTACGTATTTGAAGATACCATCAACTGTCTTTTAAAAAGAGGCATGCGCTACGACGCTGATGTGCTTACCAAAGAGCGCGACCGCATAGTACGTTTTCAGCGCGACAACGGGTATTACCGCTTTGGCCCCGAGTATATTTTTATGATGATAGATACCAATATTGCAGGAAGTTTACTGGATGTAGAAATAAATATTAAAAAATACGCATATCATCCCGATGATAATAACGATACCCTCTATTTTTCCAACCATACACGCTATATCATAAATAATATTTTTGTGATTACGGATTATGATATTTTTAATCGCGATAAAGGCTATAACGATACAGCTAAATTAAACGATGTAGCTTTTTTGTACAACAAGCACCTTGCCTTCCGCAAAAAAGATATTGCCCATAAAATTTTATTTCACAAGGATCAAGTATTCAACTACGACGTTGTTGAAGAAACATACATGCGTCTTTCGGCTTTTAAGGCTTTTAAAAGTATTAACGTAACTTTTAAAATTGATAATGAGCATCACGACCGGCTGAATTGTTATATACTTATGGCGCCTATGTTTAAGCAAAACTTCTCTATAGAAACAGAGGGCACTAACACATCGGGCAACTTAGGCATGGCGGCCAGTATTGTGTATCAAAACCGAAATACATTCAGGGGTTCGGAGTTATTGGAGGTTAAATTACGCGGCGGTTTAATTGCGCAGAAAAACTTTGATACGCAGCAATCAGATAATACATTCGGCATTCCTCTCTTAAAATCTTTTAACACCGTGCAGTTTGGTCCGGAGGTTAATTTAAATTTTCCGAAGCCGCTTTTTCCTTTTACATTGATTGATTTTTATCCAAACGCGCAACCTAAAACCATTATAGGCACCTCACTTAACTTTCAGCAAAATAACAAATATGCCCGTACGCTTTCAACCATAAATTACGGTTTGCAGTTTAACGGAAAAGTAAACACAAAACATTATATAGTTCCGCTTGAGGTAAACTTTATACAGGCCAATTTGAGCGAAGCTTTTTCGCAACAGCTTAACAGTACCGGAAATCTTTTTCTAAAAAATAGTTTTGCCAGCCACGTAACTACTGTGTCGCGCTACTCCTTTATGTATAACAATCAAACTACCGAACAAAAAAATTTATATAAAACGTTTACCTATTTTAAAATAAATATTGAATCATCGGGAAATATATTGCGCGGTTTTTTCAACCTCACAGGGCGGGAAAAAGACAGTTTGGGGCGTTATCATATTTTTAACATGCCCTTTGCACAATTTTTACGCGCCGATATGGATTTTAGGGCTTATCGCACAGTAAAAAAATTAGGGCGCTTTGTGTTTAGGGCATATGGCGGCATGGGTTACGCGCTTACTAATTTAACGGTGCTGCCTTACGAGAAAAGTTTTTTTGCGGGAGGCCCTAACTCAATACGGGCATGGAAAGCGCGTACAGTGGGTCCGGGTTCTTACGACGGGAATTACAAAGATGCCAATGGGGTTACGCAAAAAGATATAAATTTCGACAAATTGGGAGATATACAATTGGAAATGAATTTTGAATTTAGGTTTAATATTTACAAATGGCTTAACGGCGCCGTGTTTGTTGATGCAGGTAACGTTTGGCTGCGGCAAAAAAACGCGGCCAAACCTAATGGCGAATTTGATGTGAAGCGTTTTTATAAAGAATTTGCTACCGGCACCGGCGTAGGAGTGCGAGCTGATTTTTCGTTTTTCATTATTCGTATAGACGGGGCTTTTCAGGTATATAATCCGGCTAACATAACCGGACAGCGATGGATGTTTGGGCGTGGTTTTTTAGCTTCTTTTATTACCAATTTTGGTATTGGTTATCCGTTTTAG
>JBBQRR010000092.1:0-5639 GCA_038214655.1 Bacteroidia bacterium
CATAGCATCTGCGCTTGGAATAAATAAATGATCAAAATCAAATTTGCGCGGCCCGCTGTAGCGGTCGGTGGGGTAAAGAACTAATTTAGTAATTCCTGCTGTTTCAAAGCATCCTCGGGCGCGGCGTAAATGAAAAGCGGATGTAACAAACAAAACACTATCCTGCACTTTTAAATTGTCTAAAAGTATTTTAGTGAATAAAGCATTCTCCCTAGTATTGCGCGATTCGTTTTCGGTAATAATACAACTATCAGGTATACCGCACTTAATTAAATAATTTTTTAAAATGGCAGACTCCTTCTCTTGCGGTTTTAATATACTTCCCGAGCCGCCGGTAAGAATTATTTTTTTAACCTGCCCGCTTTTCCATAAAGGCAGTACCTGAAAAAGACGGTCGGCACCGCGCATAAACTGCGGCTTATCCTGCCGGGCATCGTACCAAATCATTCCGCCCAAAACAACCGCGTAATCGTATTTTTGAGTGGGCTTAAGGTCGGGCGTGGTAATTTCCCACATGCGCATACACTCGTCCACCACAAACGTATTCGAGAAAAAATAGAGTGTGGCTATAGTAGCAATAAAAAAGCGTTTTTTACGAATTGGGTTTTTAGAAAAAAATGAAAAACCTAATAAAGTAAACACCCAGGTTAGCGGACTTAATAAAAAAACCAATATCTTAGAGAAGATAAAAAACATGTTACAAAAATAAGCCAATTAATGAAGTTGCGAATTTTTTTTGGTTTTACTTTTAATATCATAGCCCTGCTATGCTTTGGCTGGCTAATATGCAATGCCGGTTTATCATTGTATTTGCTTAAAATGGGGCAGGGGCAGCTTAATTTAATTTTGCATACCCAAAAAATAGAGGAGGTTCTTAAAAATGACAGTCTTACTGCTGAGCAAAAAGAAAAACTGCTCTTGGTAGAAGAAATAAAAAAGTACTCGGTAGATAGTTTGGGGTATAAGCCCACTAAAAATTTTACTACTTATTTTAATCAAAATGGGCAGCCCGTTTTATGGGTGGTTACGGCCTGTAAGCCTTTTAGTTTTGAGGCGTATGAGTGGGATTTTCCAATGATAGGAAGGGTTTCTTACAAAGGGTTTTTTAATAAAAATCTTGCAATTGCAGAGCATTTAAGGTTGTTGCGATTGGGATATGACGCTGATGTATCTACGGTTAGTGCCTGGAGTACTTTGGGCTGGTTGCCGGATCCTATTTTATCGTCTATGTTGAGGCGCAGTAAGGCTAAGTTGGCTAATTTATTGTTTCACGAATTATTTCATGCAACCTATTATGCCCAGGGTACGGTTAATATTAATGAAAATCTGGCAAATTTTATTTCGTATAAAGCAACGCTTAAATTTTTGGCTAGAGATACTGCCGAGTTAACAGGATTTTGCGCGGGTGTGCAGGATGATTCGCTTTACAATAAATTTATATTTGAGGAGTGCGAAAATTTGAAGGATTTCTACAAAAAAACCGAGGGTATGGATTCTTTAAAAAGGGAAGGGGCCAAGCTAAAAAAATTGCAGCAAATTTATATAAAGGCGGGGCATTTACCTTTTAAAAATCCGCTCAGATACGAGTATGCTAACCGTTCTATTTTAGCCGCTAAAAATGCTTTTTTTATTGACGCTCAGCGCTATGACGGGCTTTACGACTCGTTGAATTTGGTGTTATGTACCCGGTATAAGGGCAATTTGCGGCAAATGATAGAAGATTTAAAAAAATAATGCCTTTTTTGTTTTTATCAATGAAAATCAAGGTATTATGGCGAGCAGAAGGAAGAATTATTTGAGTAAATAAATAGAGCCTCGTTAATAATTTATATCTTTAAACTTGGTTTGATTTTTGAAAATAAACCTCAAAATTGTCTAAATAACTACATATGAAACGTATAATTACGGGTATTCTGGTTTTAGCTGCCTTTTTAAGCCTTAAGGCACAAAATGGTTACGAAATTAAAATTAGCATTAAAGGAATTAAGGATTCGGTTTGTTATCTTTTAAAATACAAATGGGATACCCAGTATATTGCGGATACCGCCAAAGTAAAAAACGGCAATTTTGTTTTTAAGGGCAAAGAACCACTCGAAAAAGGGCTGTACGCGGTGCTTCGCCAAAACAAATCGTATATCTATTTTGATATGCCTATAACCGAGGTTCAAAAATTTTCTATTGCTACAGATACCGTTGAGCTATATAATAAAATGAAAATTACCGGCTCGCAGGTTAACGAAGACTTCAGGGCTTTTGTAATTTTTATGAGCTCTAATTTTAAAGATTCTTATGAATACGAAAAGAAAGTAAAGGCCAGTAAGGATAAAGATTCTACCAAATTGATTATTGCCGATAAAACAAAACATTACGAAGACATTAAAAAATATCAAAAAGAGTACATCGCTAAAAATCCTAATAGTTATTTAAGCACCGTTATTCGTTTACAGTTAGAAGTAGAAGTGCCGCCTGCGCCTAAAGCAGCTAACGGACGTAAAGATTCTCTTTGGGAATATAACTACTACGTAAATCATTATTGGGATGGAATTCCACTGGATGATATCGGGACCTTAAACACCAACAAACTTTTTTATAACCGCTTAAAGAATTATTACGAAAAAATTGTGGTGCAGGCACCCGATAGTTTAATTCGCACTTGCGACAGGTTGGTTAAAATGACAGGTAGCAATAAAGAAATGTTTAAGCACATAGTGTATTATACCACCTTTACTTCAGAGAGTTCTAAAATTATGGGCCACGATGCAATTTTTGTTGATTTGGTGGATAAATATTACCGGACGGCAATGGCATTTTGGGTAGATGAAAAAACGCTCACTAAAATTATTGACCGCGCCGATATTTTAAAGCCTTTGCTTATTGGTAAAATAGCCCCAGAGATGGATATGGTTGATACAAGCGGTGCAAAGACAATAAAAAAATTATACATAGATACTATTACCAGTAGTGAGCGTTTAACAAAAGTATATTTTGATAATTATCAGATGATACAAAAGGTGCTTACCCCGCTGCACAAAGTAAAAGCCAATTATACAATTGTAGTTTTTTATGATGTAGATTGCGGCCATTGCCAAAAAGATTTACCTAAACTGCACGACACTTACAAGAAAATGAAAGCCGAAGGTAAAAGTGTTGAAGTGTATTGTGTGTACACGCACCACGATGTAGAAAAATGGAAAAAATTTATCCGAGATAATAAACTGGATTGGATAAATGTGTATGATGGTGTGCATCTTAATGATTTAAAGAAGAAGTTTGATATTTACAGTACCCCGGTAATTTATTTATTGGATAAAAATAAAGTTATAAAAGCCAAACGACTGGGTGTTGAACAGGTAGAAGATTATATTAAAGTGTTGGAGAAAAGCAAGCAGTAAGCATATATGAAAAGGGCAGTAATAGTATTTCTGGGCTGTCTTTTGTTTAGCTGTGGCAGTAAAAATGCGGAGGCTTATCTTACCGACGGCAACGCCAAGACTGATTTAGAAAACTACGTAGGCGCTGTTGAGGATTATAACAAGGCAATTGAAATTAATCCACAATTTGTAGAAGCCTACTATAAGCGTGGAAACATCAAAAAGGAACTACAAGATATTAAAGGCGCTATTGCAGATTATACAAAGGCAATAGAAATTAACACAAACTATTCGGAAGTTTATTATAGTCGCGGACTTGCTAAATGCAATTTAGCCGATTACAAGGGTGCTGTTGCCGATTTTAGCAAAGTACTTGAGATAAAGCCCGGAAATTTTTATGCTCATTATAATCGTGGATTTGCTTATGGCAAATTAAATAATCGCAAAGGCGAGGTAGAAGATTCTGCAAAAGCCATGAGTTTTTATCCTAAGCTTAATGATGCCTACAACAATAGCGGAATAGCCAAGGACGACAGGAAGGATCATGCCGGCGCAATGGAAGATTATAATAAAGCGATACAATTAGACTCGAGTGATGCAGAGCCTTATTATAACCGCGGCATCGTTAACGACGAATTAAAAAATTATAAAGCGGCTATTGAAGATTACTCGAAAGCAATAGAACTTGACCCAAAATTTGCCAACGCGTATTATAACCGCGGGATTGCAAAACACCGATTGGGAGATGATAAAGGCGCTTGTTTAGATTGGACTAAAGTAGGGGAGCTTGGCGATAGCGGTGCCTATGAGGCAGTGAAAAAATATTGCAAGTAAAAGAGCGAATCATTTCTTATAATCCGCTCTTTTTGTACCCTACGGGTTGGATTTATCGAACCTTATGAATAGTTTTCAGGCACTTAGAGAACTTATGAATTCGACTAGAAGTCATTTTCGCTTTCAAACTTAAGATAATCAACCACCGTTCACTATTTTATTATGTTCACGAAACGTGAACGAATTTAAATAATGAACAAAAAGTGTTTAATTATTTGGTGATTTGAAAAATGTTCACTATTTTTGATTGTTCACGTTTCGTGAACTGTAAATATTTGTGAACATGAAAGAGTTAGAAATTGTAAATAAAGCACTTGAAAATCTCGCCAAGAACGTTCAAATAACTGGCGATTGGAAAGGCAATGCACCAAAAGATTTGGATGGAGAGATCGATTTTCTCATTAATAATCAACATTGCAAGCTTTATGTTGAAGTAAAAAAAGAACTCAGAAATCACCAATTACAACAAATTCAAGCATTAGCTCTGAAACACAAAAATCATTTCATTTTAGTGGCGGAAAAAATATTTCCTAAAATTAAAGAAGAGCTACGCCAAAATGAAATTCCTTATCTCGAAGCTAATGGAAACATTTGGTTGAGACAGGGAAAAACCTTTTTATGGATAGATACCAATAAATATTTTATTACAGAAAAGGAAAAAATCAATCGGGCTTTTACTAAAACAGGATTAAAAGTAATATTTCATTTTTTATTAAATGAGGATAACATTAATCACACGTACAGAGACTTAGCTAATATAACAGGCGTTGGCTTAGGGAACATCAATTATGTAATAAATGGATTAAAAGAAACAGGACATTTATTAAAACTGAACAAAACAAAATACAAACTAATAAATAAAAAGGAACTCTTAGAAAAGTGGATGATAGCTTATGAAGAGCGTTTAAAACCGACACTATTTATGGGTACATTTAAGTTTATGAAGCCGGAAGATTTTGCAAACTGGAAACAGATGCAGTTTAAAAATGAAAATACTATTTGGGGAGGAGAGCCTGCCGGAGATATATTAACTAATTACTTGAAACCGGCTGAATTAACAATATATACTGGGGAGACGAGAGCAGAGTTAATTAAAAATTACCGTTTAATTCCTGATCCAACCGGAAATATAAAAGTGTATAAAAAATTCTGGGACGAAAACGAAACGGGCAACACCGCCCCTCCACTTTTAGCTTATGCCGATTTAATGAATACTGGAGACCCAAGAAATATCGAAACCGCAAATAAAATATATAACAATGTCCTACAAAATAAACTTTGAAGCCTTACGTCAAGAGGGATTAAAGCCCTTGTTTGAAGCATTAGAGAGAGGCTTAAATCTAATGGAGATTGACTTTTATTTAGTTGGTGCAATAGCTAGAGATACGTGGTTTGCTAATAAAGGAATAGAACCCTTAGGAACAAAAGATGTAG
>JBBQRR010000093.1:0-4317 GCA_038214655.1 Bacteroidia bacterium
ATTATGATTTAGGAAGGATTTTTTTTTTTGGGTTAAACCACCCAAGGGCGTACTGTATTCAAATAAAATCGGCGGGCATCATAAAACAATCAGTATTTTCAGCGTTCCATTCTTGGAGGAACAAGCTCCTGTAGCAGCCAATAGAACACGGATGACACAGATGATTATGATTTAGGAGGGATTTTTTTGTTTGGGTTAAACCACCCAAGGGCGTACTGTATTCAAATAAAATCGGCGGGCATCATAAAACAATCAGTATTTTCAGCGTTCCATTGTATTTGGCTGTTCTAAAATCCCCCTAAAGGGGCGCTTATTTAACATTCCTTAAGTAAAAAAGCTTGGTTAATTGCCTATCTTTATACTATGCGCAGAGCCATTTTAATAGCTTTTATTTTAAGTGGCCTAAGCGCAACTTCTTTCGCTTTCAATTCGTATTACATTGCAAAAAAAGATACCGCGCGTAAAACCCGTATCCTATCTGTTGGCGGGGGTTATGTAAAAACAAGTCTTAACTTTTTTAAAAATTACCAGGAAGATACCTATGTAGATGGCTTTAGCGGCCGCCTGATGTTTCAAACCAGCGAAACTTTTCGTTTAGCACTTTGTTTCTCGCAGGCACAATCTGTAAATATCAATCCCACCTGGATAAATGTAAACAACAGTTTTATTGATCTCGACGCGCATTTTATGATGCACTTTGCCGATCAAAGAAACATTGCCTACTTCATTATCGGCGCATCGGGGCAATACTGGAACGGATATTACACCGGCCTTCACGATTTAAATGCCTGGAAACTGCATGCCACACCAAACAGCAATTACAAGGCTTTGTATTTTGGTGCAAAAATGGGTATGGGTGTGGAAATTAAAATTTTCGGTCCTATTAGCGGATATGGCGAATTTATTTTTCGCTTTACAAAAACCGATGTGGGCACCGGCCTTAGCGATGTGGTTTACGGTTTGGGCATAAAACTAAATATCGCAAATTTTGGCCATAGCGCTTCTTCCAAAAAACACCATTCTATTCTCAGGTTCAGGGATAAGTACCACTGGTTTTAGCTCTTTCAAAAACATCCCCCGTCGGACCTTGTCCTGACGCACCCCTTCAAAGGGGAAACCGTTTTTACTTCTTTCTTAGTTTTTCCTTTACTCTGCGTTTTCTCAATTCCCCGATATCCGCAATAACAACCAATTTGCCATAAGCGTTCTGCCTTTGCAAGAACCCCGAAGGGCAATTAGTACACATTTATAGTACCGAATCCATTTTCTTTACTCTTAACCGGTTCCCCCTTTGAAGGGGGACGTGCCGCGCAGCGGAACGGGGGATGTTTTAGGAGGAAAATACGCCTTTTCACGTAGTAAAATTTAGCATCTTATTTTTTGTGTTTTTAAGTATTTTCGTACCTTGTTTTGCAATTTAACCCTTGCCAATGGAAAAGAAATATAAGTTTAAGAGCCTTAACATTTACTCGTCGGACGAGTGGATGGCAAACGCCACAAAACGCTATCGCACCGTTTTCGAAAAAGCAGAAACTACGTACATACGCGTTGAGCTTGCTTTTTACAACAAACTTTTTGACGAAGAAGATTGGGATTGCAAAGTAGAATTAAAATGCGTGCAGATGGAAGGCACCAAAAGAACCGATTTAGCTAATCTTTCCTCTTCGCACAAAATTAGTAAGGACGATAATATTTTTTACCTGCGCGATGGTTGGGGCAATGCAACAGCCGGAACTTTTTGGAAAAAGGGCCACTACCAATGGGAAGCTTATATTGACGGAGTTCTTGCCGGCACACAAATATTTTATGTAAACGATGTGGGCCTTGTGCAACGCGGCGCTAACCCCTACTTCATCATTAATCATATAAAATTATTTACAGGTGCCACCGATGGTTGGAAAACCGCAAAAGACAAACGTAAATACCTTACACAAATAAACGGTAAAGACTCTCAGTACTTATGGCTGGAGATGGATATTAAAAATCTTACGCAGCTTGATTACCGCTATGAGATTATTTTTAATTATTACGACGATGCCGGGCAGCATAAAGCGCAAACATCACGCGCGGGTTTTATTGATGCCGACCGAAAAGATTTTTGTTACACCTTTGATGTGGGCTGGGGCCACGATGTTGCGGGCTCTTGGGCCGATGATAAATACACCTTAGAGGTTGTGTTTATGGATGTACTTGTGGGTGCCGTTACTTTTGATTGCGGCTCTGAAGAAATTGAGGGCCTTCCTACACTTATAAATACGCACGATGCGGCGCTTGCTATGGCCAATAACCTTGGCACGCAAACAGGGCTTACCGGAAAAGAAACTATTGTAGAAGAGAAAACACTTGACCAGTTAATTGAAGAATTAAATTTACTGATTGGGCTCGACAGCGTTAAAAAAAGTATTCAGGAAAATATTACCTTTTTAAATTTCTCGAAGCTTCGTAAAGAAAAAGGTTTTCACGACAGCAGTAATATGAATTTGCACGGCGTGTTTACGGGTAACCCGGGTACAGGTAAAACTACCATTGTAAAAATGCTTGGCAAGATTTACAAAAAGATGGGGCTCATTAGTAAGGGCCATGTGGTGGAAGCTGATCGTGCAAGTTTAATTGGCGAATTTATTGGGCAAACGGCGCCTAAAACAAAAAAAGCAATTGATCAGGCGCGGGGCGGAATTTTATTTATTGACGAAGCCTATGCTTTGGCTCGTGGTGATGACGACAGCAAAGATTTTGGTAAAGAAGCTATAGAAGTTTTATTAAAAGAAATGAGCGATGGCGTTGGCGATATTGCTATTATTTGCGCAGGCTATCCCAAGCAGATGGAAATTTTTATTGACTCTAACCCCGGATTGAAATCACGTTTCAGTAATTATTTTCATTTTGATGATTATTTGCCTGAGGAACTTTTTGCTATTGCACAGTACTCGGCAGGAAATAAAGAAGTTAAATTTTCTTTAGAGGCCGAAAAATTTTTGAAAGAAGAATTGGTAAATGTGTATCGCAAGCGCGATGAAAGTTTTGGAAATGCGCGTTATGTAAATGCGGTGGTGGATGAAAGTAAAATGAATATGGGCTCGCGCTTAATGAAACATCCCGACCTGAACACACTTAGCAACGACGATTTGCAAACCATTACTTTGGCCGATATGAAAACGGTGTTTACACATGCCGACGGAAAAAAACTGCATTTAAAAATTAACGATAAGCATTTGGCTACTGCCTTGGCCGAGTTGAGTCAGCTTACCGGTTTAGAAAACATAAAACAGGAAGTAAGCGAATTGGTAAAGCTTATTAAGTTTTATAACGAAACGGGCAAAGACGTTATCAATAAATTTTCTTTACACTCGGTATTTACGGGTAACCCCGGCACAGGTAAAACAACTGTGGCGCGTATAATGGCTAATATTTATAAATCTTTGGGCATTATTGAGCGCGGGCATTTGGTAGAAACCGACCGCGAAGGTTTGGTGGCGGGTTATGTTGGACAAACAGCTGTAAAGACCAAAGAGATTATTGACGACGCCATGGGCGGCGTTTTATTTATTGACGAAGCTTATGCTTTGAGCGAGGGTGGCGGCAATGATTTTGGAAAAGAAGCCATTGAAGTTTTATTGAAGCGCATGGAAGATAACCGCGGCAAGTTTGCGGTAATTGCGGCGGGCTACAGTGATAATATGAGCAGGTTTATAGAAATGAACCCGGGATTAAAATCTCGTTTTGATAAAGTTTATAGGTTTAGCGATTATAACCCCGAGCAGCTTTGGGAAATTGCAACACGTTTATTTAAAAACGAAGCGCTTGTGCCCGATGAAGCCGCCATGACGCATTTAAAAGGACATTTAAATTATTTGTATGATGCCCGCGATAAGTTTTTTGGTAACGCGCGTACCGTGCGCCAAATTGTTGGCGATGCCGTTAAGCACCAGAACTTGCGCATGGCAAGCATGGATGCAAACTTACGCTCGGCCAAAGATTTAGAAACTCTTACTATAGAAGATGTAAAACACCTGCGCAACGAAACCGACGACGACAGGCCTAAGCTGGGTTTTAGATTGGGCGGGAGTTGAATTATGGGAAATAATTACCATTTCATAAAAATCAAAACCGAGTTTAGCTGCACATTTTCAGCCGGCTTTATTGGGTTAGGCCTTCGAAAACCCCTTATATAAACGAGTTACCAGCAAGCGTAAAGACCGACACAACAAACATTAAACTTAACGACAGAATACCGGAATAAACATCGACCATCACGCAGACTTTTTCCCGACACGACAGCCCAACGTGTTTTAATTTTTTTCCACCGCACAAAAATTT
>JBBQRR010000094.1:0-3319 GCA_038214655.1 Bacteroidia bacterium
AATTAACGTGCTAAAACAGTATGATTACATCCAAAAAGCAGGGGTCAGTTTGCTCCGAAATAGGGGGGTCAGTTTGCACCGAAATGCAGGGGTCACTTTGGAGCGGTCAAGTGGGGTCTCTTTCAACGGAATTTCCAGTTAACCGCTTTAGGGTTACACACAGGCAAAAGAAAGTAATTGAAGCGCAAAAGAAAGAAGTAGAGGATCAGAAAGAGGTTGTTGAGGAAAAACAGAAGGAAATCCTCGATTCCATTCATTATGCCAAGCGCATACAAACCGCTTTGATGCCTAATGAGAAGTATATTGACAGGAATATTCGGGCATTACAGCGAAAACAAAAATAAGTCTGGCATACCTCAATAAAAAAGCGTATCTTCGCTTTATTCTATAGAAGATTGCATTTCAGTCTGTTTTTTGTTTCCTTAACAATTCAGTTCGTCTTACAGGTTTTCTATAAAATGCGGCTGTGTTCCGTGCAATAACCGGTGCTTTATCGGTTAAAGGCTTACGCAAAAAACAAATAAAAAAACAACAAAATGAAAAGAGGAGTAGTAAAATTCTTTAATGAGACCAAAGGTTTTGGTTTTATTAAAACAGAAGGTACAGGCGAAGAAGTATTCGTACACGTATCAGGACTTAAAGATGTTATAAACGAAAACGATACCGTTGAGTTTGACGTTGAAGAAGGTAAAAGAGGTTTAAACGCTGTTAACGTAAAAACGGTTTAATACAATTTTTTAAAAAAAAGCTACCAATATTTTATTGGTAGCTTTCTTTTTTTTTGTTTCTATTAATTTATACAAGCTTTAAAATAATACATGAGACAACTTAAAATAAGTAAATCTATTACCAACCGCGAAAGTGCTTCGCTGGATAAATACCTTGCCGATATAGGAAGGCACGAATTAATTACCGCCGAGGAAGAAGCTAACCTTGCCCGCAAAATACGCGAAGGCGACTTAGAAGCATTAGAAAAACTAACCATTGCCAATTTACGATTTGTAGTATCCGTTGCCAAGCAATACCAAAACCACGGTTTAAGCTTACCCGATTTAATTAATGAAGGCAATTTAGGTTTAATTAAAGCCGCCAAACGTTTTGATGAAACGCGCGGATTTAAATTTATTTCTTACGCCGTTTGGTGGATTCGTCAGAGCATTATGCAGGCGGTTGCCGAGCAATCAAGAGTTATCAGGCTTCCTTTAAATAAGATAGGAGCAATCAATAAAATTAAAAAAACATTAGTTGTTTTAGAACAAAAGCTGGAACGCGAAGCCAGCATTGATGAAATTGCAGAGGCACTTGAAATGAGCCACGAAGAAGTAAGTGTTTCCTTACAGGTTTCGGGCAGGCATTTATCTACCGATGCAGCGTTTAACGATGCCGAGGATATGAATTTGATGGATGTGCTTTTTAATCCAAACGATCCACAACCCGATAATGGTTTAATGGCTACTTCTTTAAGCATAGAAATTGGCCGCGCGCTTTCTACTTTAACAAACAGAGAAAGTGATATTGTTACGTTATTTTACGGTATCGGGTTTAAACACCCTTTAACTCTTGAGGAAATAGGAGAGAAGTACGATATTAGTAAAGAACGCGTAAGGCAAATAAAAGAAAAAGCCATACGCCGTTTAAAAAGCAATGCCCGCAACAAACTGTTGAAGACCTACCTGGGTTAAATTAATTTCTTTTTACTAATTAAAGTTAAAATTATTTTTTCGGATAATAAGGACAGAGGTATGTCGTTAAACCAAAAATTAACCACATGCTACACACCTCACTTTATTGGAAAAACCATTTTCAACACAATCTTACAAAAAAACGTATCGATTGGAGCCTTGAGCCGGAACTTACGGCATCCGAAAAGCAAAACATTTTGTATTCTTTAAAAGCCTGGCAATTGGGCGAAACCAGCGAAGGAAAACATTTACTGGCTGCAGCCGCTAAATTTGCCAAAACAACTGAAGATGCCGAGTATGTTGATGCAGTAAGATTATTTATTAAGGAAGAACAAAAGCACGGTAGTAATTTGGGTAAGTATATTGATTTATTGGGTGAGCAGCGTTTAAAAAAAGATTGGGGCGATACACTTTTCAGAAAAATAAGATACCTGAATACCAGCATGCAATTGTGGACCATTGCCGTAATTATTGTTGAAAGTGCGGCGCAGATTTTTTACCGGGCCTTGAGCGATGCAACAAATTGTACGCTTTTAAAATCAGTTTGTCACGACATCTTAATTGATGAGGCACATCATATTAAATTTCAGAACGAGCGCATGTACACAATTTTTCAAAGAAAAAGCTTTTATAATAAAGCCATATCTCTTGGCCTTTATTCTATTTTATTTTTTGGCACCATACACGCAATTTGGTTGGGCCATCGCAAAGCTTTTGTTGCCGGCGGGGTAAGTAAAAAAGATTTTTTCAGGCAGATGTATTACAAATTTTTTAAGTCTATGCAGTTTTTACATTCAAATCCCGAACAAGAAAGTAAAATGGTTTTAGTTTATAGCGTAGGCAAGTAGAAGAAATTGGATTACAAAATCGATTTAGATTAGAATATCTTAAAAAAAAGAACTGCCCTAATTTTGTTTTGTACAAATTAACCTTAAATTGGCTAAAGCTATATGAAGGTTGGTTTAAAAATACTAGTTGTATTTTTTTGCTTAAGCTCTTTTTTAATAAAGGCCCAACTCGTTTTAAACGGCGGCATTATAGTTAATATTAACGGCGGCACTTTAGCAAAACCAATAACAGTTGTTTTAAGTTCTCCCCCTGCAACTCCCGTTGCAAGGCTGGGCGTAACTACCTCGCAAGGCATTATGCTCGAGAGCGAATACAACCGGCTTCAGTATAATCTCGATCAAGGCACAACTTCAATCTTGGTTCCCTACATTTCAAATACAACAGGCAGTTGGGTTCCGTTTCCTTTAAATGTGTATGGCATTACAGCGGGTGTACGATCTGCAGGTAAAACTGCGGCCATTCGTTTTGCCTCAACAAAATCCGGAACATTGGCAACCGGGTGGGATGATTATAATTATAAACCAAGTCAGGTGCTAAACGTATGCGGAAACCCAATGGGAACCTGCGTAAATAACAGCAACGTAAATGATAACTCGGCCAATGTGGTTGACAGATTTTGGATAATAGAACCTGTGTATTATAACACGGCGGCCCAGCGCCCTGCCGTAACCCTTGATTTTACTTACATCATGCAGGAAACAAATGTAAACGGAGGCAACACCGCTTCTCTTGGAAATGCATTGCAGCCACAACGTTTTGATACCATAAATACAGGTAGCGCCATTTGG
>JBBQRR010000095.1:0-3011 GCA_038214655.1 Bacteroidia bacterium
CCAAAGAAAAGTATGATCGAATGGTGAGTGAACTGGAGAAAGAGGAGAAGGAAATTCTTGAAGAATTGGAGAAATGTTCCTATATCATTTCGAACCTTAACGAAAAAATAATTGAAGCAGCCGAATTTTGTCTGAAACTCCCTGAAATATGGGCTTCTGCGAGTTTGCCTAAGAAAGAAAATCTGCAAAAATTGGTGTTTCCTGAAGGTTTAGCCTATGATAAGAAAAAACAGTCATTTCGAACCGGAAAAATTAATGAAGCAATACTCCAAATCGCCCGTCTTTCGGGCGATTTGTGCAAAATGACAAAGGGACTTAGGATTACTAAAAATCCTAAGTCCCTTCTTGCGGAGAGGGCGGGATTCGAACCCGCGATACCTTTTGGGTATACACGCTTTCCAAGCGTGCTCGTTCGGCCACTCTGACACCTCTCCGAAAAGTTTGCAAATTTACGCTAAAGCCTTAATAACTCCTAACTCTTTTCCCACTTTGGCAAAAGCCGCAATAGCTTTATCTAAATGGTCCTTCTCGTGTGCGGCAGACAATTGTACGCGTATGCGTGCCTGCCCTTTTGCCACAACAGGGTAGAAGAAGCCTATTACATAAATTCCTTCGGCCAAAAGTTTTTCGGCAAAAGTTTGCGCCAGTTTCGCATCGTACAACATTATTGGCACAATAGCCGAGTCGCCGTTTTTAAATTCTAATCCTGATTCCTTAATACCTTTTTTAAAGTAATTGATATTCCACTCCAATTTATCGCGAAGCGTGGTTGAATCACTTAAAATATCAAATATCGCCATAGATGCGCCCACAATACTTGGTGCCAATGAATTTGAAAATAAATAGGGGCGAGAGCGCTGACGAAGCATTTCAATAACTTCTTTTTTTCCGCTGGTAAATCCACCCATGGCGCCACCTAATGCTTTACCTAAAGTTCCGGTAACAATATCAACACGGTTCATTACATTTTTTAATTCAATAGTGCCGCGGCCGGTTTTACCAATAAAGCCGCTGGCATGACTTTCATCTACCATTACCATCGCCTTATATTTATCAGCCAAATCGCAAATTTTATCAAGCGGAGCAACAAAACCATCCATACTAAAAACTCCGTCGGTAACAATTAAACGAAAACGTTGCTTTTGCGCAGCCTTTAGCTGTTCTTCCAAATCGGCCATGTCGCAATTTTTATAGCGGTAACGATGCGCTTTACATAAACGAACTCCATCAATAATACTGGCGTGATTTAGCTCATCCGAAATAATAGCGTCTTCTTCACCCATCAAAGGCTCAAACACGCCGCCGTTAGCATCAAAGCACGCGGCGTACAAAATGGTATCTTCCTGCCCCAAGAACTTAGAAATTTTTACTTCCAACTCTTTATGTATATCCTGCGTGCCGCAAATAAATCTTACCGACGACATTCCGTAACCTCTATAATCTAAAGTTTTATGCGCCGCCTCAATAACTTTAGGGTGGGAGGAGAGCCCCAAATAATTATTGGCGCAAAAAATAATTACTTCCTTGCCGTCTTTTAGTTTTATAACCGCGCCTTGCTCGCTGGCAATAATACGTTCGCGTTTAAACAAGCCCGCTTCTTCAATGGCGGCAAGTTCTTTTTGTAGGTGTTGCTGAAAGGTTCCGTACATAAAAATTATTTTGGTTTCGGTTTAATTTGAGGCAAGTACTTGCCTTCCTAAAAAAATTATAAAAGATTTGTTTTAAGCGGTTGGTGGAAATGAGATTTACTTATAGCCAAAGCCCTGACTAATGCGCCAGGTGATACTGCCCATAAAAGTTTTCAAAGTCTCGCGAGTTTCGGGTTTTTCTTTTAAATTCTCTATCAGAATAGTTTCTATATACTCTGATAGTTCTTTTTTGTCTTCACCTTCAACCAGCGTAGTTAAATGGTCGGCCGCTTCTTTCACCTTATTTTCGTTGAGCATGCTTAGTGCTTCTTCAATTTTTTGGTTGTACTCTCTCATGGCAAAAGATTTAGATAACAAATTAAGCAAAAATTTAATCGAAAAGCCACATATTTCTTTTTTGTACATTTATCGCTGTGTCGAACCTCTTTTACAACCAGCTCAGCGAGTTTATACTGATTCACCTCATCGCTTTAACGGGCGGACTATTAGTTTCGAGGTTTGGCTGGAAGGTGAACTACACCCGCAAAATCAATCATTTCTTTATTTTCTTTTCGCCATACCTTATTAAAAGTGTTTTTCCTTTTACAGAAACCAAGTATACGCAAATATGGCTGGCGATAGTGGGGATATCTACGCTTTTTATTTACATCAAGCCCATACGCAACAATGTAAAAATTGTGCAGCTCATGTTTACTGCGTTTGACCGACCGGAAGACAGGCCGTATACCTTGAAGTGGTTGTTTACGCAATACCTCGCAACTTACTTAGTAGCACTGCCTTTATGGTTACTTTTTAAGACTCAGAATCATACCGAAGCAATACCCATAATCATTTTAATAAACGCCATTGGCGACGGACTTGCAGAGCCCATTGGTGTTACCTGGGGCAAGCATAAATACAAAACCGGGGCTTTGTTTACGAAGGATAAGTTTACCCGAAGCTACGAAGGAAGTGCCTGTGTTTTTGTAATTGCGGTTTTGGCTTTGATTGTTTACCGCGACAGCTTTACGGCTAATCAGTTTATTGTGGCGATGCTGACTGTGCCGGTTATTTCAACTTTAGCCGAGGCAAAGAGCCCGCATACCTGGGATAGTCCGTTTATATTTGCCGCCACCGGGATTAATTTGGCTTTGGTTTATTTGGTTTAATTAATATTCTAACCCATATTTTGATACTATTCATTATCATTTAATACCATTTAATAGAAACAAAGTATTACATATCATTGTTGTCCGATAAAAGTACAAAATATTTTTGATACAAACGTAATTGCCTGATTATTAGGTGATATTGTTTGTGTTTTTTTGTTTTTGAAAAGTAAGCCCCCTCTAAAAGAGCGAAAATTGTTCTTGATTATGAAAG
>JBBQRR010000096.1:0-2539 GCA_038214655.1 Bacteroidia bacterium
CGGTTTTAAAATTACATTGGGCGTTGGCATGCCTGCTACAGAAATATTTGAGGCAATAATTTTTTTCTCGTCCTCCTTTGTTGGATAAGTGATAACCACTTTCAACATAAAGCGGTCAACCTGCGCTTCCGGCAAAGGATATGTTCCTTCCTGCTCAACCGGATTTTGCGTAGCCAGCACCAAAAACGGATTGGGCAATTTAAACGTAGTATCGCCAATGGTAACTTGTTTTTCTTGCATGGCCTCAAGCAAAGCGCTTTGCACTTTTGCCGGAGCACGGTTAATTTCATCCGCCAAAATAAAATTGGCAAAAAGCGGGCCTTTACGAACCGTAAATTCTTCTTTTTTCTGATTGTAAATCATAGTACCCACCAAATCGGCAGGTAACAAATCCGGTGTAAATTGTATGCGGCTAAATTGCCCGTCGATACATTTTGCCAGCGTGTTAATTGCTAAAGTTTTTGCTAATCCCGGCACGCCTTCCAATAAAATATGGCCGTTGCTAAGTAAACCAATAAGCAGGCGTTCAACCATATGTTTTTGGCCCACAATTACTTTGTCCATCTCGGTAGTAAGCAGGTCTACAAAGGCGCTTTCGCGCTGAATGCGTTCATTTAGTTCACGAATATCAGTCATAGAGAGTTTTTGTTGTTTGTAGTGCAAATTTACTAAACGGATTTCGTATAATCAGTTAAATTTTGTTAAGCAAAATAAAAGAAAAAACCCCATCGGTTTTACCAATGGGGTTTAACATTGTTTAAGAAATTTTCTTAGCAAAATTCGTCGTAAACCACTTTTAAATGCTCGGCTATCATTTGCGCCGTACGGCCTTCAATATTATGCCTTTCTACAAAATGCACCAATTGTCCGTCTTTAAACAGCGCTATGGCCGGTGAGGAAGGAGGGTAGGGCGCAAAATGTTTGCGGGCCTGGGCCACTGATTCGATATCAAAACCCGCAAAAACGGTATTTAAATGACCGGGTTTTTTGGCGTTTTGTAAACTTGCTTTTACTCCCGGGCGGGCGGCTCCTGCTGCGCAGCCGCAAACCGAGTTTACTACAACTAATACGGTTCCTTGCTGTGCAATGGCTTTATCTACTGCTTCCGGTGTTAAACATTCTTCAAATCCTGCCGAAACTAATTCTTGTTTCATTGGGGTTACTAAGGGTTCTGGATACATGGTGTTTTTATTTTTTACAAAGGTACTATAATTCGGCTTTACTTACCTCACCATTAGATAAAGTAAACAAATGGGTAGGCGTATCGTTGCGGGCAGCGATATACTGCTTATAGCTGTCGTCAAAATTCATCCGCAGGGTAATTACCTGGTCAAAATTGCCATTACAGGAAATGAGCATTTCGCAGGCTTCTCTAACAGCAAAGTCGCCCGAATTGCTGCCGGTTATATAATCGGCCAAGTGATTTTGCTTTACATAAGTATTAAACTGCAAGCCCGCTTTACGCTGAATAAATATACGAAGCCCGGCAACCGTAGCAATGGGTAAATCTAATACGTCATCAAAAAAATAGCAAACCTCGCTTGGTTTAATATGGTGGGCGTCACAAAAATGTTGCAAGGCAATTCTTTTGTCGGAAAATTTAAAATACGAGGCGTTAAAATGCTCGCGTCCCGAAAAATAAAAAGCCGTTTCGTTTTTCTCGCCCGAAATAATAGCTGTTAAAGGGAGTTTTTTGTTTTTTAAATAATGGGAGAACCGCAATAAATTTGTTCCCATCGAATCAATTTCGTTAAACGAGCTACTGCCATTGGCCTGTTTTTGGCCGTTATTAAAAACTCCGTCCCAATCAAAAACAAAAGCTTTTATGGTTTGCAGTTTTTCTGAAACTTTGTACTGCGGAATTAAAAATTCGGCGCCAATGCTTTCGTATGTTCCTTGTGGAGTGCTCATTTATTGTTTAATACCTATATATTTTGCGTTAAAAAAAGCTTTGTATTCTTCTACATCCAATGTTTTTAGCAATGCGGCAATATTATCTACTGTGATAGCAAAAATCTGATACTCTTTTTTATCCACGCTTTTAAATACTTCGGGCGTGGCACTTAAAAAATTATAATAATCCATCGCCTCGTCTTTATTTTTAAAGGTGCGTATATTTATAAAACTTTTATCGCCTTTTGGCACATCTATTAATTCGTATTTACTGGTGCTGAAGTATTTTGTATTAAAATCCGACAAAGCTTCTTTTAGCGCATTTAATTCTTTGGTGTTGCTTAATACCACCAGCACATAATGCGGGGCGTTTTCGTTAACGCCGTAGGTTGTAGAAGGAAGATTTTTAGGATCGCTTAAAGTATCATTGGCGTTAAATTTGTTTTTTTGCTTTTTTATGGCATCCAGCATGGCTTTGGCAGGAACAAAAACATCACTCTTGCTATAGGCAACGGTTACCTGCGTTAATGCTTTCTCTAAAGAATCTACTCCGTATAAATAGCCCTCACTCATCGCTCTTAAGTAAGCAAACTTTGGTGTATAATCATTCTTTAAAAAGCGTATCAGGGCATCACTACTGCGTGTT